>NZ_JBVJRP010000002.1:557378-669227 GCF_055607525.1 Kitasatospora sp. NPDC036993
AAAACCCCGGGCCACCCACCCCGCCACACCGCCCCGCCCTCCCCCCGCCCCCCCCCGTCGGGCCCCCCCCCACGTCCGGGTGCGGGTCCGTTCCCCTCCCGGCCGGCGCCGGCGCGTCCGGCTCAGCCCGTCCCGCGCGACCGCGCCACGATGTCGGCGAAGCGCTGCGCCCGGCGCGGCAGCCCGGCCGGCCGGCTGCCGATCAGGAACTCCCCGACCGAGGACTCCGCCGTCCAGTCCAGCCCGAGCGCCCGCGCCGCCGCGTCGGTGTCGCCGGAGCCGAGCCCGCACGGCGCCAGGCCCATCGCCGTCGCCACCAGGTACAGCGTCTGGTAGACCACCCCGACGTGCTTGAGGGTCAGCGCGTACGCGATCTGGCTGTACTTCCAGGAGAGCCGCCCGAACCGCGAGGTGACGGTGAGCAGCACCTGCGGGTCCACCGTGCAGCCGGTCGCCCGCCACGCCGCCGTCATCAGCTCGCGGAACGCCGCCTCGTCGGCCGGTCCGGTGAACGGGCGGGGGCGCAGCCGGTGGGCGGCCGCGTCGTAGCGGTAGACGCCGGGCACCAGGCCCTCGCAGCGGATCACCGAGAGGTAGACCTCCAGTTCGCCGGTGGCGCCGCCGGCCGGGTAGGCGCGGTCGACCACGTCGTAGCCGTGCGGGTCGTCCGGGTCGCCGGGGATGATCCGGCGGATCCTGGCCACCCGGTAGAGCAGTTCGGCGAGCTGGTCGAGGGTGACCGGCGTCGCCGCGTAGGAGCGCACCGAGCTGCGGCCCTCCAGCACCTCGCTGAGCAGCGGGTCGCGGGCGAGCACCGCGTCCCAGTCGGGCACCGGCAGGTCGATCGCGGTGCCGTCCTCGCGCGCGCCGGGTCCGGGGACGGCCGGCAGCTGGGCCGTCCCGGGGTGCGCGAACAGGCCGCCGCTCGGGTAGTCGTGCCGTCCCGGGCGGCTGCGGGCGTGGAACAGCAGGTCGTGGAAGTCCCACAGCGGGGGCTCGCCGGCCGCGCCGTCGTCCAGGAACCCGGCGCCGGCCAGCAGTCCGGCCAGTGACCTGCCCTCGGCGGGGCCGAGCCCGGCGAGGGCCGCGGCCTCGTCCACCCGGCGGGCCGCGGTGACGGCGGCCACGAACGCCCCGGCCGCTGGCCGGTGCAGGGTGAGCCGGAACGGCGCCGTCGGGGACTCCAGGACACACGCCCCCGCGTGCTCCTCCGGCAGCCGGCGCAGGTAGGCGAAGCGGGAGAGCACCGCGGTGTCCAGCTGGGCGGGACCGGCGGGCAGGCCCGCCGAGCGGGCGATCGGGACGGCGGTGGCGAGCGGTTCGCCGAAGGTGTCGGCGAGGCTGGTGGTGACCAGGTACGGGAAGCGCCGCAGCAGGTGCAGCAGCCGTCCGCCGTCACCGAGCCGGCCCAGCTCGTCCAGGTCGGCGCTCTCCCTGGTGAGGGCGTCGAGCCGGCGGACGGTCTCGGCGCCGAGCGCGTGCACCCGCTGGCGGCCCCAGGGGTGGCTGAGTTCGAGGTCGTCGCCTTGCGCGGTGACGACGACCTCGGGGCGCAGCCGCAGCAGCGTCCGCGGTGGGGCGCCGTCGGTGGCGAGGCCCAGGGGCGGCTGTTCGGTCACGGTCATCGGGGTACCTCATTTCCGGCTGGGCGGGCGCCGCGCGCCTCCCGGCGAGGGGCGGCGGCGCCCGGCGGCGTCAGATGAAGATCGGGACGGGGTTGAGCTCCTCCTCCGGGGTGGGCCGGTCGAGCCACCCGAGGGCGAGCGGGACGTCGTAGAGGCGGCCGGGGGCGAAGCGGGCCCAGAAGTGCCGCATCCCGGGGACGATCACCTTGGCGACCGGCAGGCCGACGTCGGGGCGGGTCTGGTCGAGCACCAGGAACTCCATCCCCCGTTCCTCGACCAGCCGTCGGGCCAGCGCGAGGTCCTCGGCGAGGTCGGGTCCGGCCAGCCGCGCCCAGCGGCCGGGGCCGGCGGCGGGGGCGGCCGGGTCCGGCAGCAGGTACGGTTGGCCGGCCACGGTGGCGCTGGTCCACCAGGCCTTCTGCTCCGGGTCGGCGCCGGTGTAGTCGACCCGTCCGGTGGCGTCGCCGGCGACCGGGCCGAGGAACTGGTTCATCTCGGTGAGCGCCCTGGTGAGCGCGATGTGCGGGTCGAGGTGGGCGCCGAAGGCGATCAGCACGTCCTCGACCGGCTTGTCGGTGCGCCGGGAGAACGCCCCGACCACCGGGATGCCGAAGTCCGAGGTGAGGTCGAGCGCCCAGATCTCCCGGTTCAACCCCCGGTAGACCTCGCGCAGTTGCCCGATGTACGGGTCTCCGAAGGCGTCCAGGTCGACGGCCGGGCGGCGCACCCGGTTGTACCACCACAGGGCGACGGCGTCCCGCTCGACCAGTTCCAGGAAGCCCTGGAGGGCGGCGTCCTCGAAGGACGTCCCGGCCGCGCAGCCGTTGGAGTCCCCGGCCGCGAAGAAGCCGTTCGCATGCCGGTAGCCGTAGTAGAGCGACATGGTGGGCAGCCAGCGGGTGCGCCCCTCGGTGAGCGACCAGGCGGGCGACCACTCGATCCGCTCGTCCTCGCGGAAGCGCTCGGGCACCGTGTTGAACATCGAGCGCTTCTCGTTCCAGCGGGCCCGCTCGGCGTACTGGCGGTCGCTGTAGAGCAGGGTGCGGGCGGGGTGGACGGCGTCGTCGCCGAGTTCGCGGAAGCTCGCGGTGCGCCGGGCCTCGTCGCCCTGGAAGACGCCGGAGTGGCGCTCCATCGCCTCGCCGAGGGCGCTGGCCCTGGCCTGCACGTCGGTGCGGCCCTTGCCGCAGCTGAGCGCGCGCAGTCCGGTGCGCAGCTGGCGCAGGTCGCCGCTGTGCCGGGAGAGGTTCTGCCCGGAGACGTACACCCGCAGCCCTGCCGGGGTGCGTCCGGCGGGGACCAGTGAGGTCACCACGCCGGTGACCGGGGAGAGTTGGTGGCGGTAGCGGTCCAGCATGTCCTCCGGGGAGGCGGAGCGGTGGCCGCCGTCGGAGGTGAAGGCCTTGGCGCGGGACTCGAAGGCGACCGGGGCCAGCTGGCGGCGGGCCATCAGCCCGGCGTCGCCGCAGGCGCCGCACTGCGGGCGGCGGACCAGGCGGTGGCGCTCGGTCTCCAGCAGCACGGTGTCCAGGGTGAGCACCACCGGCTCGGCGGGCCGGAGCCCGGCCAGCCACTTGGCGGTCTCCAGGGCGGCGAGCTGGACGCCGGTCTGCAAGGTGGGCGCCAGCCCGGCGCCGGCCGTGGGGATCGGGCCGTCCTGGCCGAGCCGGTGCCGGAGGTAGCTGAGCGACTGCCGGTTGGCGGACAGCCGGTGGGCCAGGCACTCCCAGCAGCCGGTGGCGCCCTCGGCGCCGTCCGGTCCCGGCACGAACACCGGGCCGACCCAGACGATCGAGCCGACCGGGCGGGCGAGCAGCCAGGGCCGGCCCGAGGCGCGGGCGGCCGCGTCCCGCTCGGCGAGGCCGGGGTGCAGGTAGTCGTCGGTGAGGGCGACGGTGAACCCGGCGTCCGGCGTGACGGTGACCCCGGCGGCGGCCAGCGCGGCGAGGAAGGGCGCGGCGTCGATGTCTCCGTACACCTCGACCCTGACGGTGGCGGTGCGCAGCGTCTCGGCGGCCGCCGCGCCGTCCAGGCCGGCCATCGCGAAGTACGCTGCGGCGGCCGGGTCCCGGGGCCTGGCGGCCTCGGTCAGGTAGCCGCGTTCGCGCAGCCGCTCGACGGCGGTGCGGACCCGGTCGGCGGGAACGGTGGCGGCCAGTTCGCGGCCGATCTGCTCGGCGGTGCGGGTGCCGTCCAGCAGCGGGGCGAGGTCCCTGGCGAGGCGGCCGTCGACCACGGAGACGCCGCGCTCGGAGACCAGGTAGAGGGCCTCGTCCTCGACGACGTACGGGGTGTAGTGGGGCTGGAAGCCGATGGCGGGTGCGGGTGTGTCGGGCATGGCTGGTCCCTGGGGATGGTCGGTGGTCCTCGGTGGTGGTCCTCGGTGGCCCTCGGCCGTCGGCGGCGGTCCTCGGTGGTCCTCAGTGGTCCGGGGACGGCTGCCCCGGCTCAGCGCAGCGTGGCGAGCGGGGCGGCGGCCGGGTCGAGCAGGCGCAGCAGCAGCAGGCCGACGGCCGAAGTGCCGTCCAGGGTGCCGAGGTTGATCCGGTCGTCGGCGACCCGCTCGGGGTACCAGCTGCCGGTGGCGCGGTGGCGGGCGATCAGCTCGCCGGCGAGCAGCCCGGCCGCCTCCCGGCCGTCGTAGAACGGCCCCGGCAGCAGCGAGTCGGCGCCCTCCGGCAGGGTGTGCAGCAGCCCGGCCTCGGCCGCGGTGAGCGCCTCCCCCGCGGTGGCCACCAGCTCCCGCCCGCTGCGCGCGGCGATCCGGTGTTCGCTCACCTCGGGCGCCAGCAGGTCCAGTTCGTCCGGCGCGACGACGGCGGAGCCGAGTGCGGTGGCCGTCTCCAGGCAGGCGAGCCGGCCGGAGCGGGTGGCGGTGGCGAAGCGGTGGGCGCGCAGCCGTTCGCGGACGGCGTCCGGTGCGGCGAGCAGTCCCGACGCCTCGGCGGCGGTGCGGGCGAGGGCGGCCGCGATGGAGTCGGCGCCGGTCGGCACCAGGCCGAGGAAGCCGTCGCCGATCCCGTCGCCCTCCTCCTGCGCCGCGCCGAAGCCCTCCAGCAGCCCTGCGGCCAGGGCGCGGACGCCCTCGTCGGTGGGCCCGTGGCCGGCGCCGGCGGTCCGGCGCAGCCGCAGCAGGTTGAGCAGCAGTCCGGCGCGGCCGAGCGGGGCGTCGTCCCAGGAGTCCCGGGCCGGGCGTCCCGGCCGGGCCGGCGCGGGGGCCGCGACGGCGAGCGCCCCGGGCACCAGCGCCTGGGCGGCGGCGGTGAGTTCGGGTGCGCCGAGCAGGGCAGCGCCGCGGGCCAGGGCGTGGATCAGCGAGCCCGGTCCGGCCAGGCCGCCGGGCACGGGGTGGCCGCCGGCCAGCCGGGTGTCGGCGGCGAAGCCGAACGCGCGGGGGGCGTCCGGGTCGATGAACGAGGCGGCCTCGGTGAGCAGCCGGTGGGCGGCGCGGTGGAACCGGGGCTCGCCGGTGGCGGCCCACAGCTCGGCCAGGTACACCGCGAGCCCCGGGGTGCCGGTGACCAGGTCCAGGCCGAGCACCTCGACCTGGCGCAGCCCGGTGCCCGGGTACCAGCTCTGGCCGAGCCAGCCGGTGCCGCGCCGCTCGGCGAGGACGGCGTCGCCGATCCGCACCGCGTGGTCGAGCAGTTCGCCGTTGGAGGGCACCGAGGCGCGCACCGCCCTGGACGGCTCCCGCTCGCGGTCGGTGCCGGTGCGGGCCGCGTCCAGGCAGCCGGTGAGCACCGCGACCTGGCCTTCCAGGTCGAAGCCGGCCAGTTCGGCGACCCGCTCGCCGAGCCGCTGCCACCCGGTGCCGAGGAAGTGCCCGGGGATCTCCCGGCCGTCCGCGGTGAAGACCGAGGAGGAGGTGGTCAGCGAGCGGAAGAAGGGGATGTCGAGCTCGCGGAAGGCCTCGATCTCGGCGAGCACCACCTCGGCCAGGTCGGTGCGCCCCGGCACCTCGGCGAGCACCGGGGTGGTGCCGTGCAGCGCGCCGGCGAGCACGGTCTCCCTGGTGGCGCCGGAGTCGAGGGCGAGCGGGCTGGTGGAGGCCCTGAGGATCTTGTAGCCGTCCCAGGTGTGCCGCCAGATGTAGCGCACCCAGATGCCCCTGAACCCGGCCAACGGACCCTCGGGGTGGGCGAGTTCCTCGCGCAGCCGGCACAGGGCGGCGTGCATCTCGCGGTAGCCGGCGACCACCTCGTCGGTGTACTGCCAGGGGTCGGCGGTCTCGGTGCCGCCGTCGTCCGTCGCCAGCACCGGCCGGTACGGCGGCAGCGGCAGCGCGGGCACGCCGGGGGCGACCTCCAGGCTGCCGAGCCGGGACAGGCAGCCGATGTCGAGGGTGGTGCGGCCGCGCGCCGGGGTCCAGGACTGGAAGGCCATCGCGGTGCGCACCACGGTGGACTCCAGGTCGTCCAGCAGTCCGTGCTGCTCGGGCCGGACGGCCGGCGGCGGCTGGACCCTCGGGTAGAGCAGGCACTCCAGGTCGATCAGCGCGGGGTGCTCGCCGTCCGCGAGCAGGTTGTCCGCCCACAGGTCGCGGCCCTCCAGCAGCTGGACCAGCCGGACGGTCATGCCCAGGCGCCGGTAGAAGCGGGCGAAGCCGGAGCGGTCGGCGCAGGGCCGGTGCGGGACGAGCTCCTCCCAGCCGTAGTCCTCCTCGGCGGCGCCGGTCAGCGAGGCGGCGTGGCCGTCGTCGCCGCGGTCGCTGCGCAGCAGGACGGTGCGCAGCGGGAGGTCCAGCGACAGCTCCCGGTTGAGCCGCTCGACCAGGCCGAGGTAGGCGGTGGCGTGCCGCATGTCCTTGGGCTTGTAGACCACCGAGCGGCCGCCCGCGAAGTGCAGCAGGGCGACGGAGCGGCCGCCGGCGTGCCGGTCGCCGGCCTCGCCGCGCAGCGAGTCGAGCGCGCCCGGGTCCTCGCCCTGCCACATCCGCTCGACCAGCAGCGTACGGTCCGCGGCGAGCCGGGCGAACAGTTCGGTGTGGGTGTGCTGCCACTGCCGGCAGGCCGTCCCGACCAGGTGGGCCAGGCCGGGCAGCCGCTCCAGCCGGGCCAGCCAGCCCTCCCTGGAGGCGTCCAGGCCGCCGGCGGCGTCCCAGTCGGTGGCGCGCGGGCGGCCGGTGACGGACTGGAGCTCGTGGCAGAGCGCGAGGTTGGCGGCCTCGGTGAGCCGGCCGGTGAGCAGCCGCCCGAGGTCGGCGCGGGCCCGGTCGGTCAGCGGGACGCCGAGCACCCCGCCCGGCCCGTACGGCAGCAGGCTGTCGGCGGCGGCGGCGAAGGCCGCGGCGATCGCGCCCGGGGCGGAGGTGTCCGGGGTGGGCGCCACCGGCAGGCTGCGCAGGAAGGCGGCCAGCGCCAGCGCCCAGTCGGGCAGCGCGGCGTCGTCGGTGAGGACCACGGAGCGCAGGCCCTCGCCGAGCGGACGGCCGGTGGCGGCGAGGTGGTCCAGCAGGGCGGCGCCGCCGGCCGGGCTGCCGCCGCCGGCCCGGCGCAGCCAGGTGTCCACCGCGGCGCGGCGCTCGCGGCGGTCCTCCTGCTCGTCGGGGGCGAACGGCGTGCTGCCGTCCGGCCTGGCGGCGGCGCGTTCGGTGAAGCTCGCGGCGGCGGCGATCACCGCGCGCAGCCGTTCGTCGGCCCGGGGCGGGCCGGGGAGCAGCCGCTGCTCCCCGTCGTCGGGGCCGCTGACGACGCGCGCCTCGGGGGCCGGGGCGCCGTCGACGGCGAGCCAGGTGTGCAGGTCGAGCGACATCTCACAGCTCCTGGAGTCGGGCGAGTCGGGTGAACAGCGGGTCGTGGTCGAGGAGTTCGCGGTAGGTGCCGGTGGCCGTGAGCCGGCCGCCGGACAGCACGTGGATCCGGTCGGCGGTGCGGATGGTGCTGAGCCGGTGGGCGATCACCACCCGGGTGGTGTCCAGGCCGGCGACGGCGGCGGCGACCTGGCGCTGGGTCGCGTTGTCGAGTGCGGAGGTGGCCTCGTCCAGCAGCAGGACGGCGGGCCCGCGCACCAGTGCCCTGGCCAGCAGCAGCCGCTGCACCTGGCCGCCGGAGAAACCCTGGGCGTCCTCCCCGACCCTCGTCCCGAGACCGAGCGGCAGGCGCCTCAACTCGTCGGCGATCCCGGCGAGTTCGGCGGCCTCCCAGATCCGGTCGAGGGTGATCGCGTCCGGGTCGGCGCCGGCCAGGTTGTCCAGCAGCGAGCCGCGCAGCATCCGGCCGTGCTGGAGCACCGTGCCGATCCGGCGCCGCACCAGGCGGGCGTCCAGTCCGGCCAGGTCGCGGCCGTCGTAGCGCACCGCCCCCGACTCCGGCCGCTCGAAGCCGAGCAGCAGCCGGATCAGGGTGGACTTCCCGGCGCCGGACGGGCCGACCACCGCGACGAACTCCCCGGGCTCGGCGTGCAGCGACACCTCGTCCAGGGCGGGCGCGGTGCTGCCCGGGTAGCGGAAGGTCACCCGGTCCAGCGCGACCCCGCCGCGCAGCTCGCCGGGGTCGACGCCGGGGCCGGCCTGCGCCGGGCCTTGGCCGGTGCTGGTGCCGGTGCCGGAACCGGCCTGCGCCGGGCCGTGGCCGGTGCCGACCGGGGCGAGGATCGGCCGCAGCCGGTCCAGCACCGGGGCGATGCCGTACGCCGCCGAGGCCGCGTGGGTCACCTGGCCGATCGCCGCGGCGACCTGGCCGGCCGCCACCCCCGCGGCGATCAGGTGCCCGGACGGGGTGTCCCCCGCCGCCGTCGCCCCGGCCAGCAGGACCGCCAGCAGCAGCGGCTGAAGGCCCGCGGTGAGCGCGGCGGCGGCCGCGTCGCTGCGCTGGGCGGCGGCGTCCGCCCGCTTCTGGGCGGCGAAGGGCACCGCCCAGCGGGCGAAGGCCTGCACCTCGCGGCCCGCCGTCTGGATCTTGTCCACGCCGAGCAGCAGCCCGTACAGCAGGCCGTTGAGGTGTCCGTGCAGCGCGAACACCTCGCTCTCGTGGCGCTGGCGGCGGCGGCCGAGCAGGAGCAGCAGCCCGGTCACCGCCAGCACGGCGAGCAGCAGCAGCGCGCCGAGCCGAACGTCCACCAGCAGCAGGACGGTCAGGCCCGAGGTGGCGAAGACCGCCCCGAGCACCGCGCCCACCAGCACCTCGGAGAGCGCCTGCCTGGCCTGCGCAACCGCGTTCGCCCGGTGCACCAGGTCGCCGGTGGCGTAGTCGCGGAAGAACCGGGCGTCGTGACCGAGCAGACGGTCCCAGACGGCCGGCTCCAGCGCGGCCTGCACCCGGCCGGTGAGCCGGACGGCGGCGGTGTTGCGGACCAGTGACAGCAGCCAGGCCGCGACCACCGCCGTGCCCAGCAGCAGGGCCAGCCAGCGGACCGGGTGGCGGTCCGCGGCCAGCAGGTCGGGCAGCAGCACGCCGGTGCTCAGCGGCACCAGCAGACCGAGCAGGGCGGCGGCCAGGCCCGCCGCCGTGAGCCTGGCCAGGTCGCGCCGTGCGCCGGGGGTGCGGAGCACGAAGCGGACCAGGCCGGCCAGGCCCGTCTCCTCCTGCGGGAGCGGGAGGTAGAGCTGGAGCGCCCGGGTGGCCAGGGCCGGGCCCCGGTCGCGGCGGCCGCCGGGGTGGGCACCCGGGTCGACGCGGCGGTGGCCGCCGGACGGGCGGGGTACCAGGGCGACCGGCCGGCCGTCGTCGGCCGCGAAGCCGACCAGTGGTCCGGCCAGCCCGGCCGGGTCGCCGTGCCCGTCCCGGCCCTTCGGCAGGGACACCGTCCGGTGCCTGACCCCGGCCGCGCGCAGCAGCGCGGTCAGCGGGTCGGCGCCGTCGGGGCGGGCGGCCGGGGGGACGGGCAGGCCGAGCGCCGTCAGCACGGCCCTGGCCCGGTCCGCCGGGTCCGTCGCGCCTTCGCCGGCCTTCGCCAGCCGGGCGGGCGTGCCCGGGTGCCCGGGGCCAGGGTGCAGGGCGCCGAGCGCCTCGGCCAGGGCCGCCCGGTTGGCACGGACGGTGGCGTCCAGGACGTCGCCTCGGGTGGTCATTCCCCCTCCTCCTTCCTCGTCGTGGTGCCCGGCTTTCCTGCGGTGGCGGTGGCGGTGTCGGTGGTGTCGGCGGTGTCGGCGGTGTCGGCCGTCCCGGTCGCCGCCGGGGCGCCCGCCAGGTCCGCGACCAGCGTCCGGTACGGGCCCGGTACGGCGGCGAGTTCGGCCGGCGTGCCCTGCTGGACGATCCGCCCCCGGTCGAGGACGACCACCCGGTCCGCCGCCTGGACGGTGCTCAGCCGGTGCGCGAGCACCAGGCAGGCGGTGCCCCGGCGGCGCAGGTGCGCGTTGACCCGGGCCTCGGTGTCGGCGTCCAGCGCCGAGGTCGCCTCGTCCAGCACCAGCAGCACCGGGTCGATCGCCAACGCCCGGGCCAGTTCCAGCCGTTGGCGCTCGCCCCCGGAAAGGTTCCTGGCGTCCTCCTCCACCCGGCCCGCGTCCAGACCCCCGCGGCCGGCCACCAGGTCCGCCGCCTCGGCGTCCGCCAGGGCCCGCCGCAGCGCGTCCTCGTCGGCCGCCGGGTTCCAGAGCGTCAGGTTCTCCCGCAGGCTTCCCTCGAAGAGCCGCAACTGCTGCTCCACGTAGGCGATCCGCCCGGTGACCACGGCCCGCGGCCACTCCTCGCGCGGCCGGCCGTCCAGCAGCACCTCGCCCGACCAGGGGCGCAGCACCCCGGCGGCGATCCGGGCCACGGTGGACTTGCCGCTGCCGCTGCCGCCCACGACGGCGAGCCACTCGCCCGGGCGGACCCGCAGCGAGACCCCCTCGACGGTCGGCGGACGGTTCGGGTCGTAGCCGAACGCGACGTCGCGCAGCTCCAGTTCACCGCTCGGAGCCCGGTCGGCTCCGGCCGGCGGGGCGTCCAGGACGGGGGTGAGCCACGGGTCCGCCTCGGCCGACTCGACGTCCTCCAGCAGCGCGCTCTGCGCCCTCGCCATGGTGAACTCCGAGCCGATACCGACCAGTTGGGCGACCGGCTGGAGGAAGCCGTTCATCAGCAGCAGCACCGCCACCAGGGTGCCGAAGGACAGCGAGCCGCCGATCAGCAGCGAGGTGCCGATCACCACGACCGCCGCGGCGGCGGCCGAGTTGAGCGCCGCGGGCAGCGACAGCGGCACCAGCACCGCGCTCGTCACCCGCTGCCCGGTCTCCATCGCCCTGGCCTGCCAGCCCGCCCAGGAGCGGAAGAACGCGTCCTCCGCTCCCTCCGCCTTCAGGGTCTCGATCGCCGACACCCCCGAGAAGGCGACACCGTCCCGCTTGTAGTGCTCCGCGTGCAACCGGTGCAGCAGACCGCCACGGCGGCGTTCGGCCAGCCGCAGCGCCAGGACGTCCAGCACCGCGACGGCGACGGGCACCGCGGCCAGCCGCGGCTCCAGCAGGAACACGGCGCCCAGGTGCACGGCGGCCGCGGCGACCGCGGCCGCGGCGCCGACGGCGCGGTGCGAGAGCAGCACGGCCAGGCCGTCGTTCAGCTGCACCCTGGTGACCAGGCCGCCGAGCTGACGGCGGTGGAAGAACTCCCCCGGCAGCCGCAGCATCCGCCACAGGAAGCCGGCGGAGGAGCGTGCCGCCATCGCCTCCAACACCCGGTTCACCACCGTCTGCTGGAGCCAGGAGCCGAACAGCACGGTCGCCGCGACGCCCGCCGCGGTCAGGGTCAGCGGCACCGCCCAGTCCTGGGCCCCGCCCACCACGACCGAGGACAGGTAGGCGCGCAGCAGGAACGCCGCCGCCACCCCCGGCACCGCGAGCAGCGCCGCCAGCACCACCGCCAGCAGCAGCGCCCCGGTGTACGGGCGCAGCCGCGCGGCCAGCGCCCGCAGCAGCGGGAAGCGGCGTCCGCCGGCCAGGAAGTCCGGTCCCGGTTCGAAGCCGACCGCGATCCCGGCGAAGGAATCCCAGAACTCCTCCGGGGTCGCCGAGTAGCTGCCCATCGACGGGTCGTTGATCCGCACCCGGCCGCGCCGCACGCCCTCGTAGACGGCGAAGTGCGGCCCGGTGACCAGGACCATCGACGGCACGTGCAGCCGCTCCAGGCCCTGCAACCGCCCCTCGCCCCGGACCACCCGGCGGCCGCGCGCGACCAGCCCGTACCGGCCGGCGGCCCGCGCCACGGCGGCGGCGCTCACACCGTCCCGGCTGACCCCGCAGGCCCGCGAGGCCTCGTGCAGCGTCACCCGGCGGCCGAAGGCCCCGAGGACGACGGCCAGGCAGGCCGCGCCGCAGTCCTGTTCCTCCATCTGCGGGACGACGGGCGTGCGCAGATGGCGCCGGGGGCGGCTGGGGCGGCTGGGTCTCTCGGAGCTCTCGGAGCTCTCGGGGCGCTTCCCGTAGCCGCCCCCGCGCTCCTTCCGGTCCTCCCCTTCCGCCCGCTCCGCCCGCGGCTCCCCGACATCGAGGCTCATCGCCCGGCCTCCGTTCCGAACACGGCCTGGTAGGGGTGGCGGGCGCCGAGGTCGACCTCGGCCGTCAGCGGCACCGGTCCTGCCACCCGGCCGACGGAGCCGGGCAGTTCGGCGTACGCGCGCCACACCGGCGCGCTCCCTCCGGGCAGCCCCGGCACCGGGACGGCGAAGGTCCCAGTCAACGAGTCGGCCCGGACGGGCAGTTCGTCCACCGCCGTGATCACCGCGCGCACCGTGCCCGCGCCCGGCACCGGCACCCGCACCTCCCGCCCCGGCACCAGCTTGGCGGCCTGCGGCAGGTCGGTCGCGAAGAGCCGGACGGTGGCCGGCTCCCCGGTCTCGTCCAGCGCCATCAGCCCTGCCCCGGGCGCCACCTGTTCGCCGGGCGCGGCCAGCAGCGTCGTCACCGTCCCGTCGGCGGGGGCGGACACCGGCACCTCGGCCCCGTCGGGCGTGCGCAGCAGCGCCACCGGCTCACCGCGGGCCACCGTCCGCCCCGGCTCCGCCCGGAACCCGAGCACCGCACCGGCCTGGTCCGCCCGTACGGTCGTCGGCGCCTTGCCGTGTGCCACCACCGCCGGGACGGCCACGGTGGCGGGCAGCTCCCCGAAGACCACCCAGCCGGTTCCGGCCGCCACCACCAGCACCAGCGCCGCGACGGCCGCCAGGCCCCTGGCCCCGACCAGCCGCACCGGCCGGTCCTGCCCGGGCTCCAGCACGGCCGCCGCGCGCGCGGCGGCGACCGCCGCGACGGCGCCGCCGGGTTCGTCCTGGTGGCCCGTGGACTTCACGTCCGTCCCAGGCTCCTGCCCTGCGGTGACCTGGCCCTTCTCCCGCTCCGCCGCCTTCACGGCCGCCCCGCCCCCGCGCCGGCCGGCTCCCGCGGCGGGGTCCGGACGGGCAGTTCACGCAGGCCGCCGAAGACGAACTGCGGGGACCAGCGGACGGTCCCCTCGTCCAGCGGCGTGGTCAGCTCCCGTGTGGCGCCGGCCGCCGCGAGGGTGCGCAGCACCGCGGCGCCGGCCATCAGGGACAGCGGGGCACCGAGGCAGTGGTGCGGACCGTGGCCGAAGGCCAGATGGCGCAGTTCGGCCCGGTCCGGGTCGAAGCGGTCGGGGTCGGCGAAGCGGCGGGGGTCGCGGTTGGCCGCCGCGTAGAGCAGCAGGGCGACCCGGCCGGCCGGGATGACGGTTCCGCCGACCTCGACCTCGCGGGTGAGGGCGCGGGCGCTGGCGCGCACCGGGCTGCCGAGGCGCTGGGCCTCGTCGAAGACTGCCTCGGCCCGCTCCGGGTGCTCGCGCAGCAGCTCGGCGAGCCCGGGCCGGCGCAGCAACTCCCAGACGGCGACGGCGAGTCCGGAGGTGAGGGTCTCCAGCCCGTTGGCCAGGAGCATGACCACGAAGGCCAGCAGGTCCTGGTCGTCGAGCCGGCCCTCGGCCCTGGCCACGGTCAGCCGACTGATCAGGTCGTCGCCCGGCGCGGCGGCGCGGGCGGCGCAGAGTTCCTCGACGTACGCGCGGAACTGCTCGAACTCGGCGTCGAGTTCGGCGATCCGCTGCTCGTCGGTGGTGGTCTGCCCTTCGGCGGCCCGCTGCTCGTCGGTGGTGCGCTGCCCTTCGGCGGCCCGCTGCTCGTCGGTGGTGGTCTGCCCTTCGGCGGCCCGCTGCTCCCCGGCGGCCGGCCCGAAGTCGTCCAGCAGCGAGCGGGCGACCAGCCGGGCCCAGCCGGTGACGCGCTCCTGCTCGCTGTCCGGGATGTCCAGGATCGCACAGGAGACGGCGACCGGCAGCGGCACCGCGAGGTCCGCCACCACGTCGAACTCCCCGGCGCTCAGAAGGGGTTGGAGCATCCGGTCGACGGTCGCGGTGATCCGTCCACGCATCTGCTCCAGCCGGCGGGCGCTGAACGCCGTGGTGGCGAGCCGCTTCAGCCGGATGTGGTCGGCGCCGTCGCGCATCGGGAGCATCCTGGCGACGACCCGGGCGAGCGCGGTGGCGCCGCTGCGGGGCAGGCCGACCGCGGTGGGGTCGACCACGGTCCCCGGGTGGGTGAGGACGGTGACGATCTCGGAGTGGCCCGAGACGACGTGGACCCGCCCGAGGTCCAGGACGGGCGCCTCGGCCAGCAGCCGACGGTAGAGCGCGGGTGGGTCGTGCTGCGCGGCGGGCTCCTGGATGAACCGCGTCAGCGCGTGCCGGAGGCTGTCCATCGCCCGGCTCTCCTCACTGGTCAGGTCCTGCTTGCGGAACGGGGATCGCAGATCGCCGGGGAACGGCGGAGGGGTGCCGCGGTGGCCCCGCCGGAGCGGGCCCACCGCGGCACAGATCCCTTACTCCGCGGCGGTCTCGACCGCGTTGGAGACCGAGCTGAAGCTGGAGACCGGGCAGGCTGCGCAGGCCAGCGAGCTCACGCTGACACCCGCGTTGACGCCGTCCAGCTCCTCGATCTCGATGTCGAACTGCTCGTTCTCGGCGATCTCCTTGTTGTCCGCCATGGCGGTCTCCTCCCGGAACGGTCCGCCGGCCCCGGCGGGGCCGGTCGGATTCCTCGCCACCGTTTCCGCTTCCGGTTTTCCCGGCTGCTCCCGGCGACGAGGAAAACTATGCCCGGCCCTTTCCGAACGCCCCAGTAGGAGATGTCAGGAAAACCCCCATGGAAAAACTCACAGCCCTCGGCATGACATTTTGAATATGCTCTGACCTGCAATTTTGTCGCGCACTTGCGCTCTCTCCACCATCCCCCGCAGGCTGCTCCCATGACATCAGACAAAGGCCTTTCCGAGCGGCGGGAAAAGGCCGTGGAGGTGCACCGGCTGCACCATCGCCACGGCGACCACGAAGCCGTCCGGGGAATCTCCTTCAGCGTCCCGCACGGCGAACTCCTCGCCCTGCTGGGTACCAACGGCGCCGGCAAGACCACCACCCTGGAACTGCTCCAGGGCTACCGCCCGCCGACCGCCGGCACCGTCCGCGTCCTGGGGCTCGACCCGTACGCGCAGGGCACGGCCGTCCGGCGCCGCACCGGGATGATGCTCCAGGAGGGCGGCTTCTTCCGCGACCTGACCGTCCGGGAGACCGTCGACGCCTGGCGGACCTTCACCACCGGTGCCCGGCCCACCGGCGAGGCGCTGGAGCTGGTCGGACTCACCGACCGCGCGCGGACCCGGGTCGGGCAGCTGTCCGGCGGTGAACGACGGCGCCTGGACCTCGCGCTGGCGGTGCTGCGCACCCCCGAGGTGCTCTTCCTCGACGAACCGACCACCGGCATGGACCCGCAGGCGCGGCAGGCCACCTGGCAGACCGTCCGCGACCTGCGGGCGGCGGGCACCACCGTCCTGCTGACCACCCACTACCTGGAGGAGGCCCAGCAACTCGCCGACCGGGTCGCCATCCTGGACCGGGGCCGGCTCACCGCGCTCGGCACCGTCGCCGAGGTGCTGTCGGGCCGCGGCACCCGGATCACCTTCCCGCTCCCCGCCGGCGTCGGCGCCGACCGGCTCCCGCTCGTCCCCGGCGGGCACGCCAGGGTCGTAGCCGGAACGGCCGAGTACACCGTCGAGCGCACCGGGCCGGCGCTGGCCGCCCTGCACGGCTGGGCCGCCGGCCTCGCCGTCGAACTGGACGGCCTGGAGGTGCGCGGCGCCTCCCTGGAGGACGTGTTCCTGGACCTTCCCGGGCTGGAACTGCCCGGAGCGGAGCCGCCCGAGGCGGCGAGGCCCGGAGCGGAGCCGCCCAGGACTCGGGAGGTGTCGGCCCGGTGAACCGTTCCCCGATCGCCCCCGCCACCCCCTCCTCCTGGATGGCCCTCCCCTCCTGGACCGGCTACGCCCTCGCCCAGTTCCGGCTGTCCTGGAAGGTGTTCTGGCGCAACCGCCGCTCCACCTTCATCGGCTTCCTGCTCCCCGTACTGCTGACCCTGGCCGTCGCGGCGCCGCTGCGCGGCCGGGAGATCGCCGGCGTGCCGGCGGCCGGGTACGTCGCGCTGGGCTTCGTCGGCTTCGCCCTGGTGACCGTGTTCATCAACCTGCTGAACGGCCTGGTGGCCCGACGGGACGACCTGGTGCTCAAGCGCCTGCGCGGCACCGAGGTCCCGCCCGACGCGGTGCTGGCCGGGCAGTTCGGCGCGGCGGGCGCGGTGCTGCTGGTCCAGACCGTCCTGCTGGGCGCGCTCGCGGTCGGCTGGTTCGGCGCGCCGCTGCCCGCCGACCCGCTGCTGCTGCTCGTGTTCCTCGCGGCGGGCTTCGCCCTGTTCGCCCTGCTGGCCGCGGCACTGTCCGGGCTGACCCCGAGCGCCGAGGCGGCCCCGCTGGTGGCGACCCCGGTGCTGCTGCTGTCGATGTTCGCGGGCGGGGTGGCGACCCCGCTCGGCTCGCTCCCCGGCTGGTTGCAGGCCCCGGCCCACGCGCTGCCGCTGACCCCGGTGGTCGAGGGGCTGCGCACCGCCTGGTTCGGACGGGCCTTCGGCACGGAGACCTGGTCCGGGCCGCCACTGCCCGAACTCGGCCTGTTCGGCGGCTGGCCCCACACGGTGGGCTCGCTGGCCCTGCTCGCGGCCTGGACCGCGGGTGCCGCGATGCTCACCCGCCGGCTCTTCCGCTGGGAGCCCCGCCACGGCTGACCGCCGGCCCTCCCGATCCGGAGCCTTCCCCACCCGGGGACCGCTCCGGACCGGCCCGGGCCTGCCTACGACCGTGTCCTCAGCCCACACCGAGCCCGGCGTCCGGCGTCTTCCCGGACTGCGCCTGCTCGATCCGCTTGACCAGCATCACCGCGAGCCGCCGCGTCCTGGCCACGTCCACCGGGCCGCCCTCGCTGGTCACGCTCGCCACCACGGTGCCCGAGCGCAGCACGATGCCGACGCCTTCCCCCTCGGCCAGGGGCCCCTGGAAGGCCTGGCTCTCGCTGCCCAGCGCCGGCATGTCCAGCTTCGTGAACTGCCCGGCGGCGTACGAGGCGTAGCTCTCCTTCAGGCGCTGACCGGCCGCGTCCCGGCTGGGCAGGGTGTCCACCAGGAAGCGGACCACCACGTCCCCCGAGGAGAACCGGACGGACCCGCTCAGCGGCTTCCCGGCGCAGGAGGCGGCGGCACCGGCGCAGGTCACCTTGTGGTCGGCGGTGTCGACCCGGCGCTTCTCCTCCTCCCACCCGGCCATCACGGTGGCGTCCGGCAGCACCTGCGCGACCACCTTGTCGTCCAGCAGCGCCGCCTCCAGGTCCCCGCGCGGCGCCTCCGCGGCCGCCGGCGCAGCCGGGGCCGACGCGGACCCCGACGCCGCCGGAGCCGTGGCCCCGGTCTCGGTGGCCGCCGCCGAGGCGGGCGCGGACGCAGCCGCGGACACAGCCGCCGACGCGGACCCGGACACCACAGCCGCCCCCGCCGTCGCGGCCGGCCCCGACCCGGACCCCGCCGGAGCGACCGCCCCACCGGCACTCTTCGACCCCCCGGAGGAGCACCCCACCAGCACACCCGTCAGCATCCCGGCCACCGCCACCGCGGCAACCACCCGCCGACCACCCATCCCCATCGCCCTCCCTCGACCTGTCAGTGACCCCTCAACATAGCGACCACCCGACCCCCACCCCGCCCCGGGGCCGCCCCGCGAACTTCCCATCAGACTGTCCGATCGTGCGACTATCCTCCCGTCCCATGTCTACCGACGATCCGCCGACAGCGTTCGCACGCACCCGCGATGCCCTCACCCGCTCGGACCTGGTCGGCCTGCTGGGCTCCCTGCACACCCACCGCAACGCCACCGCCGGACGCCCGAGCCGCCACCAGCCGCTCTCCCTGTTCTGGGCGATCACCCGCGTCGCGGCGGACCGGCCCCGGCTGGCGCCCTGGTCCGAATTCAGCGGCGAAGTCAAGCCGCTGCTGGAGGAGTTCGGACTGAAGGGCTCCCGGCCGACGCCTCAGTACCCCTTCTGGTATCTCCAGGGCAGCGGCCTCTGGGAGGTGCACGGCGTCTCCGGTTCCGACGGCCGCTCGATGCCGGACACCGCGTTCTTCAACCGGAACCAGCCGACCGCGGGCCTGACCGAGGAGGCCACCGAGCTGCTGCGCGCCCCGGCCACCCGGCTGGAGGCCCTGATCGTCCTACGCGACCGCTACCTCCACGACATCGACCTGTCGGCCCTGTTCGACCACGTCGGGATGCCCGGCTACACCACGGCGGGCAGCCTCACCGACCGGCCGGCGGACGAACCAGAGGAAGCGTCCGTCCCTCCGCAGCGGTCCGGCGGCCCCGCCCCGCGCAAGGAGGCCGCCACCTCCCGGATCGTCCGGAACACCGCCCTGGCGAACCGGGTGAAGGAGATCCACGACTTCCGTTGCCAGGTGTGCGGTACCCGGCTGGCCTCCCGCCGAAGGCCCTACGCCGAGGCGGCCCACATCCAAGGCCTCGGCAACCCCCACCAGGGCCCGGACGAACTGCACAACCTGCTGTGCCTGTGCCCGAACCACCACGTGCTCTTCGACGGACTGGAGATCCACGTCAACGCCGAGGGCGTCGTGCGCGAGACCCACGGCAACGGTGATCTCGGCCCGCTTCGCCGCCACCGGGACCACCCCGTCGACGAGGCGTACCTCCGCTACCACCGGAACCTGTGCGGCCTCAACCACTGAGCAGCGCCCGCACGGTACCGCCCCCGGAACGCCGGCGGGGCGGTGACCGACCGGTCACCGCCCCGCCCTGCTGCTCCTCTGCCTGCCCTACCGGTGGATCAGACCGCCGGGGCCGGGAAGGTCGGGTACTCGACGCCCGAGATGTACTGCACGACCCGGACGACCTGGCACGAGTAGCCGAACTCGTTGTCGTACCACAGGTAGAGGATCGCGTTGTCGCCCTCGACCTTGGTCGCGCCGGCGTCCACGATCGAGGCGTGGCGCGAGCCGATGAAGTCGCTGGAGACCGCGTCGGGCGAGTCGGTGTAGTCGATCTGACGCTTCAACGGCGAGGTCAGCGAGATGTTCCGCAGGTACTCCAGGACGTCCTCGCGGGTGGTCTCCCGCTTCAGCTGGAGGTTGAGGATCGCGATGGAGACGTCCGGCACCGGGACGCGGATCGAGCTGCCGGTGATCTTCGCCTGGAGGTCCGGCAGGGCCTTGGCGACGGCCGAGGCGGCACCGGTCTCGGTGATCACCATGTTCAGCGGCGCCGAGCGGCCGCGGCGGTCGGCCTTGTGGTAGTTGTCCAGCAGGTTCTGGTCGTTGGTGAACGAGTGGACGGTCTCCACGTGGCCGCGGACCACGCCGTACTCGTCCTCCATCGCCTTCAGCGGCGGGACGATGGCGTTGGTGGTGCAGGAGGCGCAGGAGATGATCTGCTCGTCCGGCTTGATCATGTCGTGGTTGACGCCGTGCACGATGTTCGGGACGTCGCCCTTGCCCGGCGCGGTCAGCACGACCTTGGCGATGCCGGGGCGCAGGTGCTTCGACAGGCCCTCGCGGTCGCGCCAGCGGCCGGTGTTGTCGATCAGGATCGCGTCCTTGATCCCGTACTCCGTGTAGTCGACCTTGGTCGGGTCGTCGGAGTAGATCACCGTGATCTCGTTGCCGTTGACGACGATCTTGTTGTTCGCCTCGTCGACGGTGATCGTGCCCTGGAACTGGCCGTGGATGGAGTCCCGGCGCAGCAGCGAGGCCCGCTTGACCAGGTCGTCGCCGCCGCCGTTGCGCACGACGATGGCCTTCAGCCGCAGGCAGTTGGCCGAGGCCTTCTCGACCAGCAGCCGGGCGACCAGCCGGCCGATCCGGCCGAACCCGTACAGCACGACGTCCTGCCCGGACCGGCGCTCCAGCTTGTTCTCACCGGTGGCGCCGGCGACGGCCTGGGCGGTGAACTCCGCCACCGACAGCCCGCGGTCGTCCGCCCGGTACGTCGCGGCGAGCATGCCGAGGTCGATCTGCGAGGGGCCGAGGTCCAGGGTGGTCAGGGCCTCCAGGAACGGCATCGTCTCGGTGACCGAGAGCTCCTCGCCGGCTATCTGCCGGGCGAAGCGGTGCGTCTTGAGGAGGCTGACCACCGACTTGTTCACCAGGGACCGGCTGTGGAGCAGGACGGTGACGTCCCGCTCCCGGTGCAGCCGCCCGATGATCGGGATCATCGACTCCGCGATCTCCTCGCGGTTCTTCCAGTCCGTGAACACGTCGTCGTTGACAGTCACAAGTCCATCTTTCGAGCTGAGGGTGTTGCCCACATGGTAGCTTCGCCCGCCCGCGCCCCGACCGCCGGTCCCTCCCCCACCCTCTCCACCCGAGCCCCCCACCTGCGCCTTCACCCCTCACCCCGCTCCGCGAAGGTGATCACCGCCACCTTCAGCCGCCCCCGGGCTCGCGGGGGCGGCGGCCCGTGGAGACGGCTCAGGCGTCCTCGTCCAGGGCATCCGTCAGCCGGTCGCGGAGGCGCAGCGCACCGGGATCGGTGAAGTCGCCGATCAGGGTCAGCGCCTCGCGTCTGTGCTGCCGCACGATGTCCTGCGTCCCGCCGCCCTCCAACGAGTCGGCGAGGTGGCCGAGGGCCACCGCCCACTGCCACCGGTCACCCAGGTCACGGTGCACGGCGATGGCACGGCGATGGAACCCGCTCGCCTCCTGGGCCCGGCCGAGTTCCAGGTACGTCCGCCCGGCACCGTCCCAGGCGAGTGCTTCGCGGCTGCGGTCGCCGAGGCTCCGTTGCAGGACGGCTGCACGCTGGTAGGAGGCGAGGGCGTCGGGGAGTCGGCCCGCCGCGCGTTGGGCATCTCCGAGCTGCGCCAGCCAGTACGCCTCCGCGACGGCGCTGTCGAGGTCCACCGCGAGGTCGACGGCGCGCTGAGCGCTCTCCAACGCCTCGTCCGTCCGCCCGCCGTCGAGCTGGATCCGGCTGAGGATGCGTAGCGCGTTGCCCTCGGCCCAACGGTCGGCCGCCTCGTGGAACGCCTCCAGGCCCGCACGGGCCGCCCGCTCCGCGTCCGGGAGCCGGCCGAACTCCGCCTGGGCCTCGGCGAGGTTGACCGCCGTCCGTGGCTCCCAGTAGGCGTCGCCGAGGGCCTGGAACAGAGCACGAGCCCACTCGAAAGCCTCCTGGGCACCCGGGAGTTCGCGCCTGCGCAACCTGAGGAGGCCGAGTCCGTTGAGGGTCAGCGCTTCGCCTGCCGGATCGTCGATTTCACGGCGGATGGCGAGTGCGGCCTCGTACTGTTCGGCGGCCTGGTCGAGGCCGCTGGACTGGGTGTACGCCATGCCCAGACTCTCGTGCAGCTCCGCCCGCGCATGTCTGTCGTTGCCGCGCCGAGCGGCCTCCAGGCCCAGACGCGAGGTCGCGAACCAGTCCTGGAAGGTGTTGCGCGACATGTAGAAGGCCCGGAGGACGATGGCGAGTTGCCAGACGTACTCATCCAGGCCCAGGGCAGCCGCGGTCCGCGTCGCCGAAGCGAGGTTGTCCCGCTCCGCCTCGAACCACTCCCGGGCGGCAGCCGCATCACTGAAGGCCGCGGCCTCCACCGCGGGGTCGAGCGGGGCGAGCGCGACCCGGGGCTCATGGGGAGCAGTGCACGCCTGGGCCGCGTCGGCCGCGTGGAGGTACCAGGCCAGCGCCCGCCGGACGGCCCGCTCGCTCTCCTCCGGCTCCTGTTCACGCTTCACCTGGTCGACGGCGT
Source organism: Kitasatospora sp. NPDC036993 (assembly GCF_055607525.1). Classification (NCBI taxonomy): domain Bacteria; kingdom Bacillati; phylum Actinomycetota; class Actinomycetes; order Kitasatosporales; family Streptomycetaceae; genus Kitasatospora; species Kitasatospora sp. NPDC036993. The sequence goes on from NZ_JBVJRP010000002.1 coordinate 579,058, forward strand.
AGGCGCGCAGCAGGTCGTGGAACCGGTAGCGGTCCGGTGCGGTCTGCTCGACCATGTGCGTCGCGACCAGCCCGTCGAGCAGCCGACCCGTCTGCCGCGCGCTGCTCGCGACCAGCGCGGCCGCGGCCGCGGTACTGAACTCACCGGTGGGATGGAGGCCGAGCATCCGGAAGAGCCGTGCCGCGCCGGCGGGCAGTGCCCGGTACGACCAGGCGAAGACGGAGCGAACCGCCTCCGACTCCTCCTCGTCCTCACTGGACAGCGCGTCCCACAGGCTGGATTCGTCCCGCAGGTCACGGATCAGGTCGTTCAGCAGCATCCGCGGCCGGCCGGCCGCGCGTTCGGCCGCGATGCGCAGGGCCAGCGGCAGGCGGGCACAGAGCCGGGCCAGCTGCGCGAGCTCGTCCGGATCGTCCCCGCCCCGGTAGTCCGCCGTGACCGCGCGCAGCAGTTCGACGGCGTCGTGCTCCGCCAGTACCTCCAAGGTCAGGTGCCTGGCCCCCTCCCGCACGCCGAGGCCGGAGAGGCGGTGCCGGCTGGTCGCCACGACCAGGCACCCGGGAACACCCGGCAGCAACGGGCGGACCTGGGCGGCGCTCGATGCGTTGTCCAGGACGATCAGCATCCGGCGGCCGGCCACCAGGGAGCGGTAGGCCGATGCCATCGCCTCGGGGTCGGTCGGTATCGCCGGCGCCGGCACGCCGAGCGCGCGCAGGAACCGTTCCAGCACCTGCGCGGCGGCCACCGGCTCCTGCGGATCGTAGCCGTGCAGGTTCGCGTAGAGCTGCCCGTCCGGGAAGCGATCACGGACGGCGTGCGCCCAGTGCAGGGCCAACGAGGTCTTGCCGACTCCGGCCGTGCCGGTGAGCACCAGGACCTGGGCCGCGAGCGGGTGCTCGGCCAGCAGGCGGTCCATGGCTTCCTGTTCCACGATCCGGTTGACGAAGCCGCGGACGTCCGTGGGCAGTTGCCGGGGCACCGACTCGCCGTACCGGGCGGCAGGGGGCGGCGCCGCGTGGAAATGGACCGGTCCCTGGATGTCCCGAGCCTGCACGACGTGCCCGGTGGAGGACCCCGACAGCGACGAGCCGACGCTGCCGGGGGACACCTCGGGGCTCCCTCGCTCCACCGTTCAACCCTCCACCGGGACGCGGGCCGTGAGGGTCTCGATGCCCTCGCCGTGGTCGTACAGGCGGGCGATGAACTCCGCCACCCGTGCCCTGGCCGTGTGACCGGTGGAGCGAATCGCTCCGCTCAGGACGCCGGCCTCGTCGTACGCGACGCGCACGCGCGGCACGGCGTCGGGATCAGCGTCCCAGGGCTGGCGCATCATGCCTCCGGAAGGTCGCGTGAGCGGCTGGCTACACACCGTACAAATCCGCTCGACTCCACGTCAACGAAATACCCACCCGCCCGACCGTGATGGCACGTCGGTCCGCTGTCGGCCGGTGCCGGATACGCGGCTCCGCGCACGACGGGCCGAAGGGGAGATCGCCGCCGCCACGCGCTGGGGCAGGGCGGACATCCTGTCCGGCGCCGACCGGCTCGCCGAGCGGGCGATCGACCTGTGGCCGGCTCCCGTCGGTTCCCCGGCGGCCGTCCGCCCGTGCCGCGGGTGATCACTCGGCCAGTACAGTGAGGCGGACTGCCCGGCCGCGCGGGCGGGCAGGGGCGCGAGGGGGCCGGGGTGGCGACGCTGGGCATGCACCGGGACTTCCTGATGGAGTTCGCGGCGCTGGAGAAGCCGGTGCAGCGGCGGGTCTTCGAGACCTTCGAGAAGTTCACCGAGGCCACCCACGCCGGCCTGCACCTGGAGAAGCTCACCAACCAGCGGGACCCCCGGATACGGACCATCCGGATCACCGACTTCTGGCGCGGGGTCGTCCTCAAGGCCGACCGGGGCGACGGCTACCTCCTGCTGAAGGTCCTCCCGCACGACAAGGCCAACGACTGGGCCTGCAAGCACCGGGCCTCGGTCAACGCCGCCACCCAGGGCGTCGAGATCCGCAACGACGTCGCGCTGGAGCGGGCCTCCCGGTCGCTGAAGGTGCTGGCCGCCGACGAGCCCAGGAGGCTCTTCGCCGACCGCTCCGACAAGGTCCTGCGCAGCCTGGGCGTCGACGAGGAGATCCTGCCGATCATCCGGCTGCTCCCCGACGAGGCCCACCTGGAGGCGCTCCACCGCGTGCTACCGGAGCAGCAGTTCGACGTCCTGATCGGCCTGGCGAGCGGGATGGAGCCGGCCGAGATCGACCGCGAGATCGTCCGGGCGTACGTCCGGACGGCCACCCCCGCGAGCGTCGGACAGCCCGCCGGCGGACTGCTCTCGGCCATGGTCCGCGCGCGCGGCAGGGTCGCCCTGGTCTCCGGGCCCGACGAGCTGCGGGAGATCCTGGCCCGCCCCTTCGACGCCTGGCGGATCTTCCTGCACCCGGCCCAGTACCGGGTCGCCTACCGGGAGTCGTACAACGGGCCGGCCCGGGTGACCGGCGGTCCCGGGACCGGGAAGACGGTGGTGGCCCTGCACCGGGCCCATCACCTGGCCCGCCGGCTGCCGGCGGACGCGCCTGACGGATCGATTCTGCTGACCACCTTCTCCGAGGACCTCGCCGCGGAGCTGGAGCGCTGCCTCGCCCTGCTCGTCACGGACGAGCGGAGCCGGGCGAAGATCCGGGTGGTCACCGTCGACGCGCTCGCCGACGAGGTCCTCCGGCGCACGCGCGGCGGCGCCCCGCAGAAGGTCCTCTTCCAGCAGCACGCGGTCCTCGCCCGCTGGGGACGCGTCGCCCGCCGGCTCGGCTCGGAGTTCACCGACGTGTTCCTCGACCAGGAGTGGCGTCAGGTCGTCCTGGCCCAGGTGATCGAGAGCCCCGAGCAGTACCTGCGGGCACCGCGGTCCGGCCGCGGCAAGGCCATGGGGCCGAAGGAGCGGGCCCGGCTGTGGCGCGTGGTGGCCGCGTTCGAGGAGGAGCTGCGGAAGGCCGGGGAGCTGACGTTCCTCCAGGTCTGCGCGCAGGCCGCACGGGTGCTCGACGAACGGGACGAGCGCCCGTTCCGGCACGTGGTGATCGACGAGGCGCAGGACCTGCACCCCGTCCAGTGGCGCTTCCTGCGCGCGCTCGTGGCCGCCGGGCCGGACGACCTGTTCCTCGTCGGCGATCCGCACCAGCGGATCTACGGGAACAAGGTCTCGCTGCGCTCGCTCGGCATCCAGGTGGTCGGCCGCTCCTCCCGCCTCCGGATCAACTACCGGACGACGCAGGAGATCCTCAGCTGGTCCGCCTCCCTGCTCACCGGCGAGCGCCCGGACGACATGGACGGCGGGACGGAGTCACTGGCCGGCTACCACTCGACCCTGCACGGCGCGCACCCCGAGGTCCACGGCCATCCCGACAAGGCCGAGGAGATCCGGGCCCTCGTCGCCCGCGTCGAGGAGTGGATCGCCTCGGGCGCGAGCCCCGAGGACATCGGAGTGGCCGTACGGAGTGGCCGGCTCGGCCGCGACATCGCCCAGACCCTGGAGCGGAGCGGGATTCCCGCCTCCCCCCTCGGCAACGCACCGTCCCCCGGCGTCCGGGTCGGCACCATGCACCGGATGAAGGGGCTGGAGTTCCGCTGTGTCGCCGTGGTGGGCGTGAGCGACGGCCTGATTCCCCTGCGCAGCGCGATCACCCCGGCGGACACCGACCCGCAGCAGCACCAGGAGGACCTCGACGGCGAGTTGAGCCTGCTCTTCGTGGCGTGCACGCGCGCCCGGGAAGCCCTCGCCGTCTCCTGGCACGGGGCACCCAGCCCGTTCCTCGAACCGGTCGTCGCGCAGCGGGTTCCGGTGCAGGAACGGTTCGGCGTCCTGACCCTCTGACACGGACGGACGGCTGGCCTCGCACACGGACGGCCGGCAGGCCGCCGGCCCGGCAGGTCGCCGACCCGCCGGCCGTCGGAATCCGCCCACCGCCTCCGGTCCGGCCGGACTTGCCCGGGGCCGCGGGCGGTGGGGTAATGGGAGGCGGCCGGTGTTCGAGCGTGTGACGAGCAGCTCCGGGAGCTTGGGATGAGCGGTGGGCCGGAACCGATCAGTGCCGAGGGCCTGCGTGCGGTGCGGGAGGAGTTGGCGCAGCTGCGGGCGGAGCGGGGGGAGGTGGCCGCGACGCTGCGCGGGGTGGAGCCGGTGGGGGACCGGGCGGACGCGGCGGACGAGTTGCAGCGGGCGTCGGAGGTGACCCGGCTGGACCGGCGGATCACCGAGCTGGAGGTGCGGCTGCGGGAGGCCGAGGTCGCCGGGGAGCCGTCCGCGCGGGTGGTGGGGGTGGGGTCGACGGTGACCGTGCGGTTCGACGACGGCGCGGAGGAGACCGTCGAGATCTCCGAGCTGGCGGAGGAGCGGGATCTCACCCTGGTGACCTTCGACAGCCCGCTCGGGAAGGCGCTGCTCGGGCGGCACGCCGGGGACACGGTGCACTACGACACCCCGGCCGGTGCGGCCAGCGCGGTGGTGCTGTCGGTGGGCGCCACGGCATAGCCCGGTCGGAATTCCCGATCGCATTGTTCAGGATATTCCGAGGGCATTTCGATGGCATGCCGGACAGTGCATTCGGGAATTCTTCGATAGGCGCCGCCTGTCAGCTCAAAGGAACGGCTTCTTTGACGCCCCGCGACGACGGACCACACACTGGACCTGCGGAGATCCAGGAATGGCCGGAAAGTCGGAAACGGGGCAGAACAGCGCATGGGCGGCACCGAAGATATTCCCGTTCCGCGCTCCGCCCGCCGCTGGTTTCCGGCGGCCGCCGCCGTCGCCGTCGCCGCCTGGGGCGCCAACCAGTTCACCGCGCTGGCCACCGTGTACCGGGCGCGCACCGACTGGTCGGCGCTCTCGCTGGCCGCGATGTTCTCGGTCTACCTGGTCGGCCTGGTGCCCGGGCTGCTGCTGGGCGGCCCCGCCGCCGACCGCTACGGGCGGCGGCGGACGGTGCGCGGCGCGCTGGCGCTGTCCGCCGCCGCCAGCGTGGTGCTGGCCCTGGCGGACGAGCCGGGCGTGTACGCCGCCCGGCTGGGCACCGGCTTCGCGGCCGGGCTGGCCTTCCTGGCCGGGACGGCCTGGCTGCGCGAGCTGTCCGGCCCCGGGACGGCACCCGAAACGGCGGCCCGCCGTGCGATGTACGCCACCGGTACGGGCTTCGCGGCGGGGGCGCTGGTCTCCGGGGTGGTCGCCGAGTGGCTGCCGGGACCGATGGTGCTGCCGGGCCTCGCCCACGCTCTGGGCTGTCTGCTGGTACTGCGGGCCACCCGCGGGCTCCCGGAGACCGCCCGGCGCGACCGCGGCACGCCACCGCACGGCACACCACCGCACCACACGTCACCACACCGCACGTCGCCGCAGCGCACCGCGGCCGTCCGCCACCCCCGGTTCCGCTACGTCGTGCTGCCCGCCAGCCCTGCCGTGCTCGGCGCCGCCACCGTGGCGTACGTGGTGCTGCCGCCGCTGGTCGCCGACCGGGTGCCCGGCTACGCGCCGCTGTTCAGCGGCCTGGTGGCGGCGCTGACCCTGGCCACCGGGGTGGTCGCCCAGCCCTTCGCCGCCCGGCTGGACGACGCGGACAGCGCCCGGGCCACCCTCACCGCGATGGCCACGGTGATCGCCGGACTGCTGCTCGGTGCCCTCGCCGTCGTCCGTGACTCGGTCGGCCTGGTGGTGGTGGCCGCCGTCGTCCTCGGCACCGGGTACGGGCTGACGCTCGGCGCGGGGCTGCACGAGGTGGAGCGGCTGACGGCGCACTCCTCCGAGCCGACCTCCGCCTCGCTCTACCAGAGCACCACCTCCAGCGGCTTCCTCACCCCGCTGCTGCTCGCCGGCACCGCCGGTCACGCCTCCTATCCGGCGCTGCTGGCGGGCATGGCGGCCATCGGCCTGCTCTGCCTGGCGGTCACCGCCGCCCACGGCCGCCGCCATCTGCCCGGCCCGTCGGGCCGGGACGACCTACCGGGTCAGGCCAGCGCGACGGGCCGGGACGGCCTGCCCGAGCAGACCAACCAACCCGACCAGCCCCGCCTGCCCGGCCCTCCCGGCCCGCGCGCCGCCGCCAGGAGGGAGGATTCATCCGTACAGACCGGAGCGACACCACCGAGGAGCCGACGACCATGGGCCGAGTGACCGTACCCCGCAGAGTGCTGCGCCTGCGCCAGGGCGTGCCCTCGTACCGCCCCGACACCCTGGCCGCCGAGGAGCCGATGGAGATCCGGGTCGGCGGGCGCCCGCTGACGGTGACCATGCGCACCCCCGGCAGCGACTTCGACCTGGCGGCCGGCTTCCTGGTCAGCGAGGGCGTGGTGCACGCCGCCGGGCAGGTCGCCGGCATCCGCTACTGCGCGGGCGCGACCGCCGACGGCGGCAACACCTACAACGTGGTGGACGTCCTGCTCGCCCCCGGCGTGCCCGCCCCCGACGCCTCGCTGGAGCGCAACTTCTACACCACCTCCTCCTGCGGCCTGTGCGGCAAGGCCAGCCTGGACGCGGTGCGCACCACCGCGCCGTGGAGCGTCGCCGAGGACGGGCTTCGCGTCACCCCCGCGCTGCTCTCGGCGCTGCCCGACCGGCTGCGCGCCGCCCAGAAGGTCTTCGACAGCACCGGCGGCCTGCACGCGGCGGGCCTGTTCGACGCCGACGGGCGGCTGCTCTGCCTGCGCGAGGACGTGGGCCGGCACAACGCCGTGGACAAGGTGGTCGGCCACGCGCTGCGCGAGGGGCTGCTGCCGGCTCGCGGCACGGTGCTGATGGTCAGCGGCCGAGCCTCCTTCGAGCTGGTGCAGAAGGCCGTGATGGCGGGCATACCGGTGCTCGCGGCGGTCTCCGCGCCGTCCTCGCTGGCGGTGGACCTCGCCGAGGAGACCGGGCTGACCCTGGTCGGCTTCCTGCGCGGCGACTCGATGAACGTGTACACCCGCACGGACCGCGTCGACACCGACCGCACCGGCACCGACCGCGTCGCCACGGACCACGTCGACACCGCCACCAGGGCCGAGTAGCAGATGCTCTTCCGCCAGCTGGAATACCTCGTCGCGCTCGCCCACGAGCGCCACTTCGCCCGTGCCGCCCAGGCCTGCCACGTCTCCCAGCCCGCCCTCTCCGAGGCCCTGCGCAAGCTGGAGGACGAGTTGGAGGTGCTCCTGGTGCGGCGCGGCCGCGCCTACGAGGGCCTGACCCCCGAGGGCGAGCGGATCGTGCTCCGGGCGCAGCGCATCCTGGCCGACCGGGACGCCCTGCGGGACGAGGTGGACGCGCTGCGCACCGGCCTGGGCGGACGGCTGCGGATCGGCTCGGTGCCGACCGCCTCGGGCGCCGTCCCGCTGCTCACCGCGCCGTTCTGCGCCGCCCACCCGCTGGCCTCCGTGGAACTGTCCACCGATCTGCGCTCCGACGAACTCCTGTGCCAGGTACGGAACTTCGAGATCGACGCGGGCATCACCTACCTGCCGGACCCGGGCGCCGACAACACCGGCAAAACCGACGACACCGGCAACACCCACGACACCCACGACACCCGCGACACCGACGGCCTGCGCGCGCTCCCGCTCTACGAGGAGCGGTACGTCCTGCTGACCGGCCCGGCCGACGAGCTGGCCCGGCACCCGCGGGCGACCTGGGAGGAGGCCTCCCGGCTGCCGCTGTGCCTGCTGGAACCCGGCATGCAGGGCCGTCGGGTGCTGGACGGGGTGTTCGCCGGCCTCGGGCTGGCGCCGGCGCCGAGCGTCGAGACCGATTCGGTGGCCTCGCTCTTCGCCCACGTCCGCACCGGCCACTGGGCGAGCATCGTCCCGTACGCCTGGCTGCACGTGTTCGGCGTGCCGCGCGGGATGCGGGCCGTCCCGCTGGCGGAGCCGGCGCACAGCGCGCCGATCGCCCTGGTGACCGCCGCCCGGGAGCCCGGCTCGGTGATGGCCCGCGCGCTGCTGGCGGTCGCCCGGCGGACGGATGTCGCCGCCGTCCTCGCCACCCTGCCGGAGGAGTGAGCGCTCGGCGCGCGGCCCCCGACCGCCGGACGTAGCGTCGACCCCAACGCCGGGTGCCCGACTCCCGAGCGACGGAAGGCGACCACCGTGACCACCTCCGACGACACCGCCCCCACTCCCCCACGGGAACCGCAGGGACCGCAGGGACAGCAGGAACAGCAGGAACAGCAGGGACCGCCACCGGAACAGCCGCGGAAGCGGCCGAAGAACGACGGCCCCTCCCCCGCCGGCCCGCCCCACGTCCAGCCGTACCACCACCCGGCCGCCGGCTGGGGAGCAGCGAAGAGCGTCACCCGTTTCCTGCTGCGCGAGGGCGCGTACCTGGACGGGCCGCGCGCGGTGATGCGGATGAACCACGAGGACGGCGGCTTCGACTGCCCCGGCTGCGCCTGGCCCGACGACACCAAGGGCCTGCACCTGGACATCTGCGAGAACGGCATCAAGCACGTCACCTGGGAGATGACCCGCAAACGGGTCGGCCGGGAGTTCTTCGCCGCGCACTCGGTGACCGAGCTGTCCGGGTGGAGCGACTTCGCGCTGGAGGACCAGGGCCGGCTCACCGAGCCGATGGTCTACGACGCGGACACCGACCACTACGTGCCGATCGGCTGGAAGGACGCGTTCGCCCTGGTCGGCGGCGCCCTGCGCGGGCTGGACGACCCGAACCGGGCCGCGTTCTACACCTCGGGCCGGCTCGGCAACGAGGCGACCTTCCTCTACCAGCTGCTGGCCCGCGAGCTGGGCACCAACAACCTGCCCGACTGCTCCAACATGTGCCACGAGGCCAGTGGCCGCGCGTTGCAGGCCGCGCTCGGCACCGGAAAGGGGACGGTCGACCTCAAGGACTGGGAGGTCACCGACGCGCTGTTCATCCTGGGCGTCAACGCGGCCTCCAACGCGCCCCGGATGCTCACCTCGCTCGCCGAGGCGTACAAGCGCGGCGCGCAGATCGTCCACATCAACCCGCTGGTCGAGGCGGCGGCGACCCGGACGATCATCCCGCACGACTTCACCGACATGGCGCTGAACCGGGCGACCCGCACCGGCACCCTGAACCTCCAGCCGCGGATCGGCGGCGACATGGCGCTGCTGCGCGGCATGGCGAAGGCGATCCTGGAGCAGTCCGCGACCGACGAGCGGGCTCTGGACCGGCTGTTCGTCGAGCGCCACACCAGCGGCTTCGAGGCCTACCGCGACGTCTGCGAGAGCACGCCCTGGGAGGAGATCGAGCGCCAGAGCGGGCTGGACCGGGCCGCCGTCCTCAAGGCGGCACGGGTCTACCGGGAAGCCGACCGCTCGATCTTCAGCTGGTGCCTGGGCGTCACCCAGCACGAGCACGGGGTGGACACCGTCCGGGAGATCGTCAACCTCCTGCTGCTGCGCGGCAACCTGGGCCGCGAGGGCGCGGGGCCCTCCCCGGTGCGCGGGCACAGCAACGTCCAGGGCAACCGCACCTGCGGCATCGACCACCGGCCCGCCGACGCGTTCCTGGACCGGCTCGCCGAGGTGTGCGGGATCGAGCCGCCGCGCGAACACGGGCTGGACACCGTCGGCACGATCGAGGCGATGCGGCGCGGGGAGATCGAGGTGTTCGTCGGCATGGGCGGCAACTTCGCGCTCGCCGCACCGGACACCCCGTACACCCACCAGGCCCTGGCAGCCTGCGAGTTGACCGTCCAGGTGAGCACCAAGCTGAACCGCAGCCACCTGGTGCACGGGCGGCGGGCGCTGATCCTGCCGTGCCTGGGCCGCACCGAGAAGGACCACCAGCGGGCCGGGGTGCAGTCCACCTCGGTCGAGGACTCGATGAGCATGGTGCACCTGTCGGTCGGGATGAAGCGCCCGGCCTCGCCGCACCTGCTCTCCGAGCCCGCGATCGTCGCGGGGATCGCCCGCGCCGCGCTGCCGGACAGCCCCACCCCGTGGGAGTGGTACATCGAGGACTACGACCGCATCCGCGACACCATGGCCCGGGTGCTGGACGGCTTCGAGGACTTCAACCGCCGGGTGCGGCTGCCGCTGGGCTTCCGGATCAAGCAGCCGGCCCGCGAACTGGTCTTCCTCACCCGCTCCGGCAAGGCCGAGTTCTCCACCGCCCCGCTGCCGGACGTGGTCCCCGCGCCCGGCACCCTGGCGCTGGGCACGATGCGCTCGCACGACCAGTGGAACACCACCATCTACTCGGACGACGACCGCTACCGGGGCGTGAAGAACCTGCGCACCCTGGTGTTCATGAACCCGGACGACATGCGCGAGCGCGGCCTGGCCGAGTTCGACCGGGTGGACGTCACCAGCACCGCCGGGGACGGCAGCACCCGCTCGGTGCACGGCTACCTGGCCGTCCCCTACGACATCCCGCGCGGCTGTGCGGCCGGGTACATGCCGGAGCTGAACGTGCTGTGCGCGATCGGCGACTTCAGCACCCAGAGCGACCAGCCGATCATGAAGCACCTGAAGGTGACCGTCGAACGGGCCGGAAGGACGGGCTAGCCGCCGGAAGGACGGGCCGGACGGACCGGACGGACCGGACGGACCGGACGGGCTAGTCGGAGGGCTGAGGCGTCCAGCGGTGCAGGCCCTTGCGGTCGTAGTAGCGGGTCATCCCGAAGCCGAACAGCAGGGCCAGCACCACGCCGACGCCGATCATGATCCACCCGCGGGTCAGCCCGGCGTCGGCCCTGGCGTCGAAGAAGAGGATCGCCCGGATGCCATCGCTGAGCTGGCGCATCGGCTCGAAGACGCTCAGGAAGCGGTAGAAGCCCGGCACCGCCTGGAGCGGGACGGTGGCGCCGGAGGAGGGCAGCGCCAGCGCGATGAAGACGAACATCGACACCAGCTGCCCGATCCCGCCGAACGCGGCGTTGATCGCCTGCACTCCGAGGCCCACGGCGAGGCTCGCGCAGTAGGCGAAGATCCAGAGCAGGGCCTGGTGCGGGGCGTCCATGCCGAGGATGCCGACCGAGCAGAGCAGCACCAGTGAGGTGGTGAGCAGCATGATCCCGGCCGTCATGACCATCTTCAGCAGCAGGGTCTGGGTGCGGCTGATCGGGACGGTCGGGCGGCGGGTGTGCCAGGGGCCCAGCTCGCTGTCGCTGTAGCCGAGCGCGCCGTCGACGCCGTTGTGGATGATGTTGCCGCCGATGAAGCCGGTCAGCACGGCCAGCAGGGTGTAGTAGAAGGCGCTCAGGCCGAGCCCGCTGTGGCCGCCGATCGGGTGGCCGACCCGGGTGGTGACGGCGATCGGGTCGGCGAGCAGCAGTCGCGCGGTGGCGCCGGTGTCCGGGCCGGGGACGCCGGAGGCGGGTACGGCGGCGAGCAGCTGTTTACCGGCTGCCAGCGAGGCCTGGTGGGCGGCGTTCTGGGCGATCTGCGCGGCGATCGAGGCGCCGAGGCTGCCCATGCCGGGGTTGGTCAGCACAGTGACGGCCGGCCGTTCGGTGGCCCCGCCGGTGGCCAGTGCGGTGACGGCGGCGCTGAAGTCCTTCGGGACGACGAGCGCGCCGTAGACCTTGCCGGAGGCGAGCTGCTCGCGCAGCCCGGCCGCGTCGACCTGCCGCCACTCGACGGTGCCGTCGGGGGTGCCGGCCACCACGGCGCCGGCCAGCTGGGCCCCGAGGGCGGCCGGCTGACCGGGCGGCGGCGGGCCCTGGTCCTCGTTCACCAGGGCGATCGGCAGCCGGTGCAGGTGCCCGCTCGGGTCGAGGATGCCGCCCATGTAGAGCAGTGAGAGGACGACGGCCAGCAGGCCGCACAGGAGGCTCGGGAAGAGCCAGAGCTTCGGGTGGCGGGCGAGCGTCAGCGCCCGCGCCTGCCGGGGGGACCCCTGGGAGTCTGCGGTCGCCATGCCATCCCTCGGGTTCGGGCACACCCTGGTGCCGCTGCGGGTACGGCGGGAAGTCGTTCCGTGACGGCCGGAGGGCCAAACCCCCGTCACCCGGCCGGCCGCCGTACCGAAGCACCCACAAAAGGTAAAGATTTAACCAAGTGCGCAAGTATCACCTCCGGGTGGGGCTAGGCTCTGACGAGTTGGGGTGAACCGGCGGTCGCGTTCCGCGGGCCGGTGAACTCCTTGCCGCGTCGATGACACGCACCACGGGGTGCGCCGGCCGGGAGGAGGCGAGAGACATGGATTGCAGTAGTCCGGGCCACAGTCGCCCCTACCCCCGCCTGTCCTCGTGCACCTCCGGCATGCGGTAACACCTTTCCCTGCACGATGTCCTGACGATTCGTCAGCTAAGACGCCACGTCGTTCCGCACGCGACTCCGCCATGCCCGCACGCCTTCGTCCGGGCCGCTCCGCCGCGCGCCGACGCGCCGTGCCCGCCCGCAGGGATCGCTGCCGCCTGCCTCCGACCCGCCCCGGGCCGCCCGTCCGGGCTCCAGGAGGAAACCCATGACCACTCAGACCGCCCCCGCCACCGCCACCACCACCACCCACGACTCCATCGACTCCCTCGACTCCACGGCGCCCGAGCCGCGTTCGGCCGTCCTCGACGACGCGCACGTCGGCGACATCAGGGGCGCGCTCGGCACCATCCGGCTCGACGACACCACACCCCGCCACGGCCTGTCGGCGCGGCTGAAGACCCTGCTCGCGGTCGTCGGACCCGGCCTGATCGTGATGGTCGGCGACAACGACGCCGGCGCCTTCTCCACCTACGGACAGGCCGGGCAGAACTACGGCACCCGGCTGCTGTGGACGCTGCTGATGCTCGTCCCGGTGCTCTACGTCAACCAGGAGATGGTGCTGCGCCTCGGCGCTGTCACCGGTGTCGGCCACGCCCGGCTGATCCTGGAGCGCTTCGGGAAGTTCTGGGGCGCGTTCAGCGTGATCGACCTGTTCCTGCTGAACGCTCTGACGCTGGTCACCGAGTTCATCGGGGTGACCCTCGCGGCCGGGTACCTGGGGCTGCCGAAGGCGGCCTCGGTGGTCCTGGCCGCCGGGATCATCATCGCCTCGGCGTTCACCGGCTCCTTCCGGCGCTTCGAACGGGTCGCCGTCACCCTGTGCCTGGGCTCGCTGCTGCTGGTGCCGGTCTACTTCCTGGTCCACCCGAAGACCTCTCAGCTGGCGCACGACTTCGTGGTGCCCAGCATGCCCGGCGGCGCGGGCGAGCTGGCGGCCGTGATGCTGGTGATCATCTCCATCGTCGGCACCACCGTGGCGCCCTGGCAGCTGTTCTTCCAGCAGTCCTACGTCATCGACAAGCGGATCACCCCCCGCTTCATGACGTACGAGAAGGCCGACCTCTGGATCGGCATCGTGATCGTGATCGTCGGCGCCGCCGCCATGATGGGCTTCACCGCCGCCGCCTTCGCGGGCACCGACGGCGCCGGCCAGTTCTCCGACGCGGCCGCCGTCGCCCGGGGCATCGAGGACAAGGCCGGCCGCCTGGCGGGTGTGCTGTTCGCCATCGCGCTGCTGGACGCCTCGATCATCGGCGCCTTCGCGGTCTCCCTGTCCACCGCGTACGCGATCGGCGACGTCTTCGGCATCAGGCACTCGCTGCACCGCGGGGTGAAGGGCGCCAAGGGCTTCTACGGGATCTACGCGGGCCTGGTCGTCGCGGCGGCGGCGATCACCCTGCTCTCCACCGACCGCGCCCAGGGCCTGATGACCCAGTTCGTCCAGGTGCTGGCGGGGGTTCTGCTGCCCTCCGCGACCGTCTTCCTGCTGCTGCTCTGCAACGACAGGGCCGTGCTCGGCCCCTGGGTGAACGGTCCCAGGACCAACGCCTTCACCTCAGCGGTGGTCGGCGTCCTGGTGACGCTCTCGCTGATCCTCACCGCCGCCGTGGTCTGGCCGGACATCAGCTCCGGGGCGATCCTGTGGATCATGGCCTGCTGCGGCGTCGCCGGGGTGCTCGTCGCCGGGTACTCCTTCACCTCCGGACGCCGCGGCACCAAGGAGGACCCCATCGACCGCACCGGCCGGGAGAACTGGCGGATGCCCCCGCTGGAGACCCTCGACAAGCCGGTGATGTCCACCGCCCGCAAGATCGGCATGGGCGCGCTGCGCGCCTACCTGCTGCTCGCGATGGCCATGGTCGTCGTCAAGATCGTCCAGACCGCGCTGGACCGCTGAGCCGTCCGGCCCGCCGCGTGCTCCCCCTCTGCCCGCCGTCCCGTCACGGAGGTGACCTGCCATGACCATCGTCGCCGTCTTCCGGCCCACCCGTCCGTCCACCGACCGGGGCCGACCGCGCTCCGCCCTCTCCACCCTCTTCACCGTCGGCCGACGGCTGGCGGCGAGCCCCCTGGAGACCCCCGTCCTCCAGGCCCTCCCGGCCCTCGCCGCGGACCAGGAGGACGGGGGCGCCGGCCCGGCGGGCACCGGCATCGGCACCGGCACCGGCGGGCTGCGGGCCCGCTGGCGGGCCGTCACCGCGCCGGACGGAACCACCCGGCTGGAAGCCCGCTGGCACCCCGACCGCTGAACGGCCCGCCCCGTCCGGGCTCCCGCCGCCACCCGACCAGACCCCGAAGGAGGACCCCTCGATGACCCGAACCGTCCTGTTCCCCCGGACCGGCCGAGGGACCGCGCTGTGCGGCGTCCTGCTGCTGATCACCACCGAGGGCCTCGCCGTCGGCCTCGCGCCCCACCCGCTGCGGCTGTTCCTGTCCGGCGCCTTCCTCGGCGCCTCGGTCGCCGGGCTGCTGCTCGCCCTGCTGCTGGCCGGCACCCGGCGGCGGACCGGCACTGCCACACCGGCCCCGCCGGTCACGGCGGTCACGGCGGTCACGGCGGACCGGAGGCAGCGCCGGGCCGGGCCGGCCCGGTAGCCCCCGGGCGGGACGCGGTGCCGGACGGGACGCGGACGGGTTTGCGTACGGACGTACCGAGGGAGCAGACTGCCCGGGTTTGCGCCGGAGGTACCGCCATGACCCTGCCGAAGCCCGCCCCGGGCCGGGCCCGGAGCCAGTTGCCGGGCCAGTCCCGGAGCCCGTTGCCGGGCCGGTCCCGGGGATCGCTGCCCGCGCGGGCGGCGAGCCGCCTCGGCGGGCGGGTCTGGGTCGACCTGGTCGTCGCGGCCGCCGTCCTGGTCCTGCTCTACCTCGTGCTGCGGCTCGGCCAGGGCGGTTCCGTCCGGTTCTCCACCGCCCGGGACGCCGCCGTCGACACCGACCCGGCCCGGCTGCCGTACGACGCGGCGCGCTCGCTGCTGCGGATGTTCGCCGCGCTCGCCGTCTCGGTCGTCTTCACCTTCTGCTACGCCTACGCCGCCGCCCGCAGCCGCCGGCTGGAGCGGGTGCTGATCCCTGCCCTGGACATCCTCCAGTCGGTGCCGGTGCTCGCCTTCCTGAGCGTCGCGGTCTCCGGCTTCCTCGCGCTCTTCCCCGGCTCGGTGCTCGGCCTCGAATGCGCCGCCGTGTTCGCCATCTTCACCTCCCAGGCCTGGAACATGACCTTCGCCTTCTACCAGGCGCTGGTCTCGTTGCCGACCGAACTCGACGAGCTGTCCCGCTCGTTCGGGTTCAGCCGGTGGACACGGTTCTGGAGGGTCGAGCTGCCCTCGGGCATGATCGGCCTGGTCTGGAACGGCATGCTCGGCTTCGGCGGCGGCTGGTTCTTCCTGGTCGCCTCCGAGGCGATCACCGTGGACGGCCGGCGGTACGCGCTGCCCGGGGTCGGCTCGTACGCCGGTGCGGCCATCGCCGCCGGGGACCTCGGCCGGGTCGGCTGGGCGATCGCCACCATGATGGTGCTGGTGATCGGCGTCAACTTCCTGTTCTGGCGGCCGCTCACCGCCTGGGCCGAGCGGTTCAAGAACGAGCAGTCCGAGGCCGCCGAGGTGCAGCGTTCGGTCGTGCTGGACCTGCTGCGCCGCTCCCGGCTGCCCGCCGCGCTCGGCGGGGCGCTGCGCCCCGCCGGACGGGCGCTGAACCGGGCCGGGCGGGTGTTCGGCACCGCCGGCCGCCCGACGGCCGGCCGCCCCGGCCGGCGCCGGGCCGGGGACCTGGCCTTCGCCCTCGTCCTGGGCGGCGTCGTGCTGTGGGGCGTCGTCGACCTCGGCCGCTACCTCGCCGGCCGCACCGGCCTCGGCGTCTTCGGCGAGCCGCTGCTGCTCGGGCTCGCCACCCTCGCCCGGGTGGTCGTGCTGGTCGCGGTGGCCACCGTGGTCTGGGTGCCGATCGGCGTGAAGATCGGCTTCTCGCCCCGGCTGACCAGGATCGCCCAGCCCGTCGTCCAGGTGCTGGCCGGCTTCCCGGCCAACTTCCTCTTCCCCCTGGTGGTCTGGCTGCTGCTGCGCACCGGGGTGTCGATCGACCTCGGCGGCATCCTGCTGATGGCCCTCGGCTCCCAGTGGTACATCCTGTTCAACGCGATCGCCGGCGCCATGGCCGTGCCCGCCGACCTGCGCGAGGCGATGGACGACCTCGGCGTGCGCGGCCGGCAGCGCTGGCGGCGGCTGATCATCCCCGCGATCTTCCCGGCGTACGTCACCGGCGGCATCACCGCCTCCGGCGGCGCCTGGAACGCCTCCATCGTCGCCGAGGTGGTCACCTTCGGCTCCACCACCCTGACCGCGACCGGCCTCGGCGCGTACATCGCCAGGGCCGCCGAACACGGCGACCACCCGCGCCTGCTCGCCGGGGTCGCGGTGATGAGCCTGTACGTCGTCATCCTCAACCGTCTGCTCTGGCGCCGGCTGTACCGGCTGGCCGAGCGCCGATACTCGCTGTAGTCCGGAGTCCGCCGATGCGCTTCCCGTTCCGCCGCCGCGCCGCCGCGCCCGTTCCCGTGCCCGTTCCCGTGCCCGTTCCCGTGCT
This sequence comes from Kitasatospora sp. NPDC036993, assembly GCF_055607525.1. Lineage (NCBI taxonomy): Bacteria > Bacillati > Actinomycetota > Actinomycetes > Kitasatosporales > Streptomycetaceae > Kitasatospora > Kitasatospora sp. NPDC036993. The sequence goes on from NZ_JBVJRP010000002.1 coordinate 595,837, forward strand.
CCAGGGCGAGGAGGAGGTGCTGCTGGAGGCCGTCGGCCTGACCAAGGCCTACGCCGGGGCGGCCGGCGAACTGCCGGTGCTCTCCGGCATCGACCTCACCGTGCGGGCCGGCGAGATCGTCGCCGTGCTCGGGCGCTCGGGCTCCGGCAAGTCCACCCTGCTGCGCTGCCTGGCCGGCCTGATCCCGCCCAGCTCCGGCACCGTCCGCTACCGCGGCACCCCGCTCACCGGCGCCAACCCCGGTACCGCGCTGGTCTTCCAGACCTTCGCGCTGCTGCCCTGGCTGACCGTCCGGCAGAACGTCGAGCTCGGTCTGGAGGCCCGCGGGGTGCCGCCCGGGGAACGCGCCCTGGCCGCCGCCCAGGCCATCGACCTGATCGGCCTGACCGGCTTCGCGTCCGCCTACCCCAAGGAGCTCTCCGGCGGGATGCGCCAACGGGTCGGCTTCGCCCGGGCACTGGTCGTGGAACCGGACGTGCTGATGATGGACGAGCCGTTCTCCGCCCTCGACGTGCTCACCGCCGAGAACCTGCGCGGCGAGCTGATGGAGCTGTGGGACTCCGGCCAGTTCCCCACCCGGGCCGTCGTCCTGGTCACCCACACCATCGAGGAGGCCGTGCTGATGGCCGACCGCATCGTGGTGCTCGGCGCCCGCCCGTACGGGACCATCCGGGAGACCGTCGAGGTCGCCCTGGAGCGGCCTCGGGACCGCGACTCGGCGGCCTTCGACGAACTGGTGGACCGGGTGTACCGGATCATGACCGGCCGGCCCATGGACCCCCGGCCGCCCGGCCGCGCCGGCTCCGATCCCGATCGGCGCACCGTCGCCGGCACCCCGCTGCCCCCCGCGAGCGTCGACGGCCTCTCCGGTCTCGCCGAGACGGTCGCCCACCGGGGCGGGAGCTGCGACCTGGCCGGGCTCGCCGACGAACTCGGCCTGGACATCGACGACCTGCTCCCCCAGGTCGACGCCCTCGACCTGCTCGGCCTCGCCGAGGTCCACGGCGACGACCTGCTGCTCACCGGGACCGGCGCCGCCTACGCCGGGGCCGACGCCCAGGACTCCCGCGCGGTGTTCGCGGCCGCGGCCCTGGAGGTCCCGCTGGTCAAGCTGATCGCCAACAGCCTCGGCGACCGGCCCGGCGCCACCGTCCGCACCGGCTTCCTGCGCGACCTCCTCGGCCGGCACTACACCGTCGAACAGACCGACCGGCAGCTGGAGACCGCGACCGACTGGGGCCGCTACGCGGGGCTCTTCGCGTACGACGCCGACCGGCAGGAGTACCGGCTGGAACCCCCGGCCCGCTGACCGGTCAGCCGGTCGCCGGGCGGTGGCGCACCGCGCGGGCGGTACGGGCGAAGGGCTGCGGGGCGGTCGCGCCGGCCGGGGCGGCACCGTCGCCGCCCCCGCCGTGACGGTCGGGCAGGTCCTGGGCGATCAGCGCGGCCTCGGTGAGCAGCCCGCGTACCTCGGTGGCCCGGTAGAAGATCCGCGTCCCCTCCCGCCGCGCCACCACCAGCCCGGCCGCCCGCAGTTTCGCCAGGTGCTGGGAGGTCGCCGCCACGTGCGCCCCCAGCAGCTCGGCCAGCTCGCTCACCGGCAGTTCCCGGGCGCTCAGCGCCCACAGCAGCCGGTAGCGCGACGGGTCCGCCACCGCCTTCAGCACCGCCACCGCCCGCTCCGCCGCGTCGGCGTCCCAGGCCTCGTCCCGCGTACCACCCATGAAGGGATCGTACCGAGGTGTGCCCGCGCGCCCGGAGCCGGGAATGCCCGGCCAGGGCGCCGGGGTGCTTCCACGCCGGCCGGGGCCGGGGCCGGGCCCCGGCCGAGGACCGGGCAGCGGGCGCCCGCCCTCTGGCCTACGTCAACGATGTCGGCATAGCCTCTCGGCATGAGCGATCGCGTAGTCCCCGAACCGCAGCGACGTCGGCGCCGCCCCACCAAGCAGGGCGTCGTCCTGTCCGCCGAGCTGATTGTCGCCACCGCGATCCGGCTGGTCGGCCGGCACGGCGCCGAGGCGCTCACGGTGCGGCGGCTCGGCGCCGCGCTCGGCGCCGACCCGAGCGCGGTCTACCGCTACTTCCACAGCACCGACGACCTGCTGCTCGCCGTCGCCGACGAGCTCATCGGCCGCGCCCAGCACGGCTGGCAGCCCACCGGCGACTGGCGCGCCGACCTGCGCGCCATCGGCCTGCGCATCCACGCCAGCTACCAGGCCCACCCGCAGGCCGCCATCCTCGCCGCCCACCGCACCACCGGCCGCGCCCACGAGATCGCCGCCGTCGAGACGATCCTCGGCATCCTGCGCACCGCCGGCTTCCCCGACCCGGAGGCCGTCCTGATCTACCACGCCTTCGTCGACCAGAGCCTCGGCTTCGCCGCCCTGGACGCCGCCGCCCTCGCCCTCCCGGACACCGCCAGGAACGCCGACCACCAGGTCTGGCAGGCCTCCTACGCCCGCCTCGACGCCGTCGGCCACCCCAACATCGCGGCTACCGCCCACCTGCTCACCGCCGACATGAACCGCAGCGGGTACCCGTGCGCCCTCGACCTGCTGCTGGAGTCCGCCGAGGCGCGGCTGCTGGCGGCGCGGGGCTGAAGGCCCCCGTGGCAAGGCCGGTGGTGGTGAGCCCCCGTGCGCTCACCACCGCCGGCCGGTCCGTCTCGCCTCGTCTCGTCTCGTCTCGCCCCGTCTCGCGGGCTCAGTCCGCCGCGTGCACCAGCCGCCCGCCGACGTAGGTGCGCTCCACCCTGGCGTGCGCGATCTCCTCCGGCGGGCCGGTGAGGATGTCCCGGTCGAGCACCACCAGGTCCGCGAGCCGCCCGGCCACCAGCACCCCGGCGTCGTCGTGCCCGTTCAGGTACGCGCTGCCGGCCGTGTACGCGGCGATGGCCGAGCCCAGGTCGAGCCGCTGCTCGGGCAGGAAGACCCGCCCGTCGGTGGCCTCCGGCTCCATCCGGTTGACCGCCACGTGCAGGCCCGCCAGCGGGTCCGGGCTGCTCACCGGCCAGTCGCTGCCCGCCGCCAGGGTGGCGCCGGCCCGCTGGAGGGCGCCGAACGGGTACTGCCAGGCGGCCCGCTCCGGCCCGAGGAAGGGGATGGTCAGCTCGTCCATCTGCGGCTCGTGCGCGGCCCAGAGCGGCTGGATGTTGGCGACGGCGCCCAGCTGGGCGAAGCGCGGCAGGTCGTCCGGGTGGACCACCTGGAGGTGGGCGAGGTGGTGCCGGGTGCCGCGGCGGCCGTTGGTGGTGCGGGCGGCCTCGACGGCGTCCAGCGCCTCGCGCACCGCCCGGTCGCCGAGCGCGTGGAAGTGCACCTGGAAGTCGAGCGCGTCCAGTTCGGTGACGTACCCGAGCAGCGCCGCCGGATCGACGAAGCTGAGGCCGGAGTTGGCCGTGGCGCAGCCGCAGCCGTCCAGGTACGGGCTGGTCATCGCGGCGGTGAAGTTCTCCGCGATGCCGTCCTGCATGATCTTCACCGAGCCGGCCCGGAACCTCCCGTGGCTCAACTCGTGGCGCCGCCGGACGAGTTCGGGGATCTGTTCGGCGCCGCGGTCCCGGTCCCACCAGAGCGCCCCGGCGACCCGGGCGGTCAGCGCGCCGGAGCGGGCCGCGGCCAGGTAGGCGTCGGACGGGTCCGGCTGGCCGTTGAACTCGCCGAGCAGCGCGTCCTGCCAGCCGGTGATGCCGAGCGAGTGCAGCAGCCGCTGGGCGCGCAGCAGTCCGTCCAGCCGGTCGGCGGCGGTCGCGGGCGGCAGCAGCCGGGCGACCAGGCCGGTGGCGCCCTCCTGGAGCGTGCCGCTCGGGGTGCCGTCGGCCTCGCGCTCGATCCGCCCGTCGGCCGGGTCGGGGGTGCCGGCGGTGACGCCGGCGAGTTCCAGCGCCCTGGTGTTGGCCCAGGCGCCGTGGTGGTCCCGGTTGGTCAGGTAGACCGGCCGGTCGGGGACGACGGAGTCGAGCAGTTGCCGGGTCGGCAGCCCGCCCTCGAAGCTCTCCATCGACCACCCGCTGCCGGTGATCCACTCCTGTTCCGGGTTGGCCTCGGCGTACTCCCGGACGCGCGCCAGGTAGTCGGCGACGCCGACCGTCCCGGTGAGGTCGCAGGACGCCAACTCGGCCCCGCCGAACACCGCGTGGATGTGGGCGTCCTGGAAGCCGGGCAGCAGCAGCTTGCCGGTGAGGTCGACGACCTCCGTCCCCGGCCCGATCAGCTTCCGGACCTCGTCGTGCCCGACGGCGGCGATCCGCTCGCCGACCACGGCCAGGGCGCTCGCCCGGGTGCGGGCGGCGTCGCCGGTGTGGACGGGTCCGCGGGTGAAGACCAGATCGGCCTCGGTCATGGGTGGTGCTCCGTTCTCGTGTGCTGGTGCCTGGCGTGCGTCGTACGGGGCTTAACCCGCGCGATCCCCCAGGAAGTACGGCGAGCGCCGTCGCCAGCGGGCCCAGGCCGCCGCCGGGAGTCCGCTGACGATCATCAGGATCACCACGGACAGCTCGAACCAGCCGTTGTCGGCGGCGAGTTCGAAGTGGTCCGTGGAGTCGTAGAAGGTCCAGGCCAGGTAGCCGCCGACGGCGAGCAGCGCCGCCGCGCCCAGCAGCGGCCCGACCACCGCGCGCAGCCCCTCCAGTGGGTCGGTGCGCAGCAGCCCGCGGAACCGGACGGCGGCCGCGACGGCGGTCAGCGCGTAGTAGAGCGCGACGATGATGCCGATCGCGTTGACCGCGGCCGAGATCAGGTCGTTGACGGTCGGGATGGCGACCGAGACCAGCGCCAGGGCGACGGCGACGGCGGTGACCAGCAGGGTGCCGGCGGCGGGCGTGGCGTGCCTGGGGTGCAGCCTGGTCCAGACCGGGCCGAGCACCCGATCGCGCCCCATCGCGTACATCCCGCGCGCGGTGGGGATCACCGAGGACTGCAGCGAGGCCACCGCGGAGAACATCAGCGCGATCAACGGCAGTGCCGCCAGCGGCTGTTGGGCCAGCTTGGAGCCGAAGTAGGCCAGCCCGTGGGCGCCGTTGTCGGCCAGCTCGTCCATCGGCAGCACCCGCTGGAACGCGGTACCGGCGAGCAGGAACAGCAGCAGCATCACCACCAGGGCGACCATGCCGCCCCGGGAGGCGTCCCGCGGGTCGCGCACCTCCTCACCGACGCTGAACACCGACTCGAAGCCCCAGTAGCAGAACACCGCCAGCACCATGCCCTGCGCGACCGCGTCGAAGGAGGGGATGTCGAAGGGGTTGAACCACTGGAGCGAGAACGGCTGGTCGCCGGCGAACAGCCCGTACCCGCAGAAGCCGAGCAGCACCGCGTACTCGAACACCAGCAGCGCCTTCTGCAACCGGGCCGCCAGGTCCAGCCCGCGCACCGCGACCAGTGCGGCGCCCATCAGCACCACCAGGCCGAGCAGGGTGCACTGGACGGTGGAGTCGGCGTCGAGCCGCAGCCCGGCGACGCTGCGCAGGTGTGCCTGGTCGAGCAGCTGGATGATCGAGGAGCCGGTGACGGTGGTGGTGTACGCCATGAAGACCACCGTCCCCACGGTGTTCACCCAGCCGGTCAGGAACCCCAGCCAGGGGCTGAGCGTGCGCCCGACCCACCGGTAGCTGCTGCCCGCGTCGGGCTCCACGGCGTTCAGCCGGCCGTACCCGCCCGCGATGGCGAGCACCGGCAGGAAGGCCAGCAGCATGATCGCCGGGAGGTGCAGGCCGACCACCCCGGCCATCAGGCCGAGGCCGATCCCGATGCTGCTGGTGGCGGCCGTGCTGGAGGCGGCGATCACCGCTCCGTCCAGCAGGCCGAGCGACTGGCGCATCGCGACGTGGGAGCCACCCGCGTCCGTTCCCGGGCCGCCGCCCGTGTCCTTCACCGTCGATGCCAACGGATCACCGCCTTGGTCGTGGTGTGCGCGTGTGGGGTGCGCGTGTGTGGGGGAACTCCCGCGCCGGTCGGAGGGGGTGACCGGGGCGGAAGTGCGTGCCATGAAACCGGCGGCGCCGCCACACGTCAATGCCGTTGTCATAAGCCCGGCAGCCGCCGCGTCCCCCTCCGGCTCCCCCCACCCCACCGCCGGCCCCACCGGGGGCCGGCGGTACCGGCGTTCCCGCCCGGCTCCACTCGACGCGATGTCGGCGCCGGGAGCCAGAATGGGATCATGCCCTCTCTGGAGACCACTCCGAAGATCCGCGCCCGGATGAGCAAGCAGCGCAGCCACGACACGGGTATCGAGGTCACGCTTCGCAGGACCCTGCATGCCGCCGGACTCCGCTACCGCGTGCACCGCAAGCCGCTCAAGGGCGTACGCCGGGAGGCCGATGTCCTCTTCGGCCCCGCCCGCGTCGCGGTCTTCGTCGACGGCTGCTTCTGGCACGGCTGCCCCGAGCACGCGACGTGGCCGAAGAACAACGCCGAGTTCTGGCGGGAGAAGATCGAGAAGAACCGTACGAGGGATGTCGACACGGACGCCCGCCTCGCCGAGGCCGGCTGGCTGTCGGTCCGCGTCTGGGAACACGAGAGCACCCCCGAAGCCGCGGAGCGGATCATCGCGCTGGTGCACGAGCGACGGGCGGGCGGCGGGCGGAAGACGGCACCGGAAGTGACCGAGTACGTCGCACCGCCCGTCGCCGGCTAGACTCTGGCCACATGACCAGCTCGGGCGCAGCCGCTTCATTCCTCGCAAAACCGCACATTCTGGACCTTTTCGCCGGTCCGGGCGGTCTTGACGTGGCCGCGGAGATGCTCGATGTGCCCTCGCTCGGGATCGAGTGGGACAAGAACGCCTGTGAGACGCGTTACGCGGCCGGGCTCAGGACGTGGCACGCGGACGTCAGCGAGGTCCGACAGAAGCGTTTCGAGGAACTCGATGCGGACCTGAACGTCCTGGCCGGCGGTCCGCCCTGCCAGACGTACTCGGTTGCCGGCAACGGGGCGGGGCGCAAGGCCCTGGAGAAGGTCGAGAAGCTGATCCACCAGCTGGTGGAGGGTGTCGGCGAGGCGGAGATCGACGAGCAGTTGGAGAGGATGGGCGGCGATCCCCGAACCGCCCTGGTCCTGGAGCCTCTTCGATACGCGATCAAGGCCCTCGATTCCCCGAACCGGAACCGGCGACCGTTCGACGTGATCGTCCTGGAGCAGGTGCCTGCGGTCAAGGCGCTCTGGGAGGTCTACAAGGAAGCGTTGGAGAAGGGCCTGCCCCGCGAGGGCGGAACGCCGGTCCGGTACAACGTCGCCGAGGTCAAGACCCTGCACACCGAGGCGTACGGCGTGCCGCAGACCCGGCGCCGCACGATCCTGATCGCGCGGCTCTCCGAGTACGACGCTCCCCGGCTCCCCGCCCCCACCCACCACGTCTTCGATCTGCGCAAGCCCGAGCAGGGCGGTCCCCAGGACATCAGGAGCGCACTGGACGGGGTCGCGGCGCCGCTGCTGCCCTGGGTCCCGATGGGGGATGTGCTCAAGGGCCGGGAGGCTCCCTTCGAGATCGTGTCGAATTACGGCAGCGGCGGTGACCCGAAGAAGCGCGGCATCCGGACGGACAGGCAGCCGTCGTTCACCGTCACCGGAAAGGTCTCGCGCAACGCCGTTCGACACCCCGACGACCGCATCCCCGACCCGGACCGCCTGACGATCCCCGAGGCCGGCATCCTGCAGACCTTCCCGCCCGACTATCCCTGGGACGGTGGCGACCGGTCCCAGCAGGTCGGCAACGCGGTGCCTCCGCTGTTCGGCATGCACGTACTGGCAGCGGCACTGAACATCCCTCTTCCCTCGGAGAAGGTGTTGCGGGAAAGCCGGGCCCGGCTCGACACGGAATCGACGAAGTACAAGAAGCTCCGTCTGGAAGGTTGCGACGCCGAGAAGGGCTGTGGCACCGACTGCCCGAAGCCCGAGGGTCAGGCTTCCTCCTCCACCGCTGCCACCTCCCGTCCCCGGACCAGCGCGTCCGAGAAGAGTTCGGCGAAGTAGTCCACCAGCAGGCTCACGGACAGCTCGGGCGCGGGCTCCTCGTCGGGGCCGATCGGAAGCGCGTTCCGTGACACCTGGCGGGCGGTCTCGGCCTCGTCGATCCAGTCGCGCAGCGGGCGGGAGTCGCGGTCGGCATGGTCGGGAGCGATCACGTCGTACATCAGTGTCGCCGCGGAGGCGTTGACGGCGCCTGCCAGGGCGTTGGCCTCCCGCCCACCGGTGATCGTGCCCTTGTCGATCAGCCGGACGATCGCCTGGGCGGTCGGCCGGTGGTTGATCACCGACATCCGCAGCGTCGTGTTGAGCATGTCCTGGATACCGCAGGCCTTGACCACCGGCTCGTAGTCCGGGCCGTCGCGGAAGAGCTCGGCCGCCCACCAGAGACGGGAGAAGGCCTGCTTGTGGTAAGGCCCCCGGAAGCGGTCGGCCGCCACCGCGACCGGCTTGCCGTCCTTGGGCTCGGCCGTGTGCCGCCAGACCACGTAGTCCGGGGCGACGCCCAGGGCCAGGTAGTTCCAGAAAGCGGGATCGGCCGCCTCTCGCCGGGTGAGTCGGAGCGCCGCGTGGAGGCGAGGGGCCAGCCAGGCGTCGGCCTGGGTGGCCTTGAGCCCATTGGCCCGGCAGTAGGCCATCGCATCCTCGACCAGGTCCCGGACGGGGCGCAACTCACCGCGTCGGTCGGCGTGCGGGAGCGGTTCGGTGACCTTGTTGAGGCTGATGCTCGGCACGTTCTCGCGGCCGGTGAGCAGGCCTTCGGTGACGAAGTCCGTCACCTCGGCACCGGGCAGCAGGGCGAGCCGCTCCGGGAGGTGGTCGGGCCGGTCGGTCATGCGTCGTCCCCCTGAGTGAGGCGTTCCAGGTCGTGGATGGTGGTGGAGAGCGTCCTGGGGACGCCGGCGCGGCGGGAGGCCGCGTAGTGGATCCGCGCTTGCAACTCCCCCCACCCGGCGGCGGACACTCCGGTGCGTGCCGTGTGGACCGCCCGCAGGGCGGCCTCCGGGTCGCGGTCCGCGTACACGTCGGGGAGCATCTCCCGGAGCACCTCGCCCTGCCACCCGTGCGGGAACACCGGGGTCCCGTCCTCCTCGACCTCCAGGTCGCCGACGGCGGAGTGGAAGACAGCCGTCCAGACCTCGGAGCACATCTGGGCGAGCAGGAGTTCCCGGACGGTCTTCTCCGGACCGCTGCCTCCGTCGGCGCCGATCAGGTCGCCGAGGCCGTCGAAGTCGGTGTTGACGCGCACGGCGGGGATCCGACCGGTGGTGTCGACCAGCCAGGGCGACTCCTTGAACCGCTGGAGCCGGCTCGCTCCGGACCCGAACCTGACCATCTTGACGTCGAGTTCGCGGGCGAGCGAGGGCACCGCCTCGGCCACGTCGACGAACCACTCCACGTCGGAGGTGGCGATCACCCGACCGGGCACTCCGTCGACGGTGGCGACCACGTGCACGGCGAGGGAGGCGCGGTCGAGGAGGTCGCACCGGTACAGGTACAGCTCGGCAGTCCGCTTCTGACCGTTCTCCGAGACCGAAGAGAAATCCACCGCCGTGCGGGTGTTGGTGGCACGTTCGGAGAGGATCGCGACGACCTTGACGTCCTCCCAGGGGCCGGAAGGATCCACCGCCTTGGCCGGGAGGTCGACGGAGAGACGGAGCCTGGCCTCGATCCAGTCGGGACGATCCTCGTCCGACCCGAGGGCGACGACGCGCTCGACCGTGGAGAGGTACTTGCTCTCCACGTCCTCCCACGGCTCGCCCTCGGCCTTGAGCTGGGCGCTGTCCACGCGCCAGGACACGTTGCCGGTGAGCCGCCGGTAGGGGTAGACCTTCACGCCTGCTCCCCCTTTCCGCTGCGGAGTTCGACCACGAGACCGGTGAGCTGGGCGCGGACCGGGTGACGGGAGACATCGGTGACACCTCGGAAGACGGCCTTGCGACTGCCCGCCGACAGGCGCAGGGCCCCGTCCACGACCTCGCATCCGCTGACCGCGACGAGACTCTTCCAGGGCACTGCGGGCCTGGGGCCGGAGCGCACGTCGAACTTGGCGACCGGCGTGATCGGTCGGTCCGTGGCCGCACCGGTCGGCACCCGGAGGTCCACGGTCACCGACCAGGCCCCGGTCTCGTCGATCAGGGCGTCCACGTTGTCCAGTTCGGGCAGCGCCGAGGCCGCCGTCTGACGCGTCCGCTTCGTCTTCGTTGCCCCGCCGACCTTGAGTCGGCCGGCGATCTTCGCCTCGCCCCCGTTGCGGCGCTTGGCCTTGGGCACGGCGACGAGATCGCGCACGGCGTTGTTCACCGCGGTGGTCAGGGAGTTGATGCGCCGGTAGGCGGAAGGCGAGTAGGAGAGTCGCAGCTCCTCGGTCTGGCCCCACTTGTTGTGCTCCGGCGGTTCGGAGGCCCGGAGGAACTCCTCGGCGGCCTCGGCACCGGGGGCGTCCTGGCCCGCCGCGCGGCCGGTGAGCAGGACGGCCTGGAAGAGGTTGGTGCCGATCGGCAGGTTGGGAACGGCACTGTCCTTGACCGTCATGCGGTTGCCCCGCATGGACACCACGCGGTTGGAGCGACCGTCGGCGTCCTCGGCTTCGGTGACCAGGACCACCGCCTCGTGCTCCACCCCGCCCCGCAACTGGCCGCCGTGGAGCGGCACCTCGATCCGCACCGTGGCCCGGGCGACCTGGCCCGGTCCGGTGAGCCGGTCGACGGTGGTCCCCTCCAAGAAGGCCCGCAGGGCGCGGGTGCGGGAAGGCTGGGAAGCGGCCGGATCCACGTGCTCCTCGGGAATGAGCACCTCACCGTTGCGATAGGTGCGGACGGACGCCTCCAGGTGCGGCTTGTGGTCGCCGCCACCGGTCATCGCGGCCCAGAAGTTGCGACCGAGCGCGTCCACCAGTCGCGCGTGCATGCGATGGACGGAGTCGTCGTCCTCGGTGGTCTCCTCCCCGCCCCCGGCATCGTTGACGGCCACCAGACTGGCCACGTCGTGGGCGCCCACGATGAGGAAGGACGTGCCCGGGGCCTCGCTCTCGCGAGTGAGGTGGAGCATTTCGACGGTCTCCTCGTCGGCCCACCAGGAACGGACCACCTCCGCGGATCCGTTGGCCGGGTCGACACGTCCGAACCAGGCCGGACCGGCGCACGCTCCGCCCTCCACCTCGCGCCAGGGAAGGTCCAAGCGGCCGATGAGTCGCCGCTCGGTGCGCCCCTCGTGGGGTTCGGAGAGTGTGGAGTTGATCAGCACGAGGCCGAGTCGACTGGTCGCCCACAGGGTGGCCTTGCCCAGGCCGTAGGAACCGCCCGCCCCGACGTCCCGCTTGTGGCTGTCGAGTTGGCGACGCACCACGGCGGCGAAGAGCCCGTCGCCGTAGTCGTCGCCGGTCAGTCCGGTCGCGTTGTAGTCGTCCACCCGGAGAAGCACCAGGCGGTCGTGCTGGTACATGTCGCGCAGTCCGGCCGCGATCGTCCGCGAGACCTTGCTCTGCTTCCCGCCCTCGGCGGTGAGCGCCTCGTAGTGCGGGCGCAGGCGATCCCATCGGATGGCCTCACGGAATCGGGCGAGAGCCTCACCGGTGAGCTCGTGGAGGGTGTAGCGTACGCGGACCGGCTCGACCGGATCGAGACGGGCGTCGAGACTGTTCTGAGTGGCCTCGCGGGCGAGCACCGAGACATCGGCCTCGAAGGCGAACGCCGCGGCGTTGCCGTACTCGCGCCCGCCGTCGACATGGGCCGGCCGGTGGTACCAGTCGACGGGCAAGCCGAGTTGGGCGTCGGAGCTGCGGGTGTGGATGGTCTCCAGATCGGTCTTGAGGTACGCGGCGATGGCCCGGATGGTCTCGTCCCGGGGCACGGAGCGGCCGACGATCCAAGCCGAGACGGCGGCCCGGGTCTTGCCCAGCTCCAGCGCCAGATCGGTCTGGGTCTTCCCTGCGTTCTTGAGCTGGCGCGCCAGCCAGGGGCCGAAGTCCTCAGCCGCCTTCACGTCCCACCTGCTTCCGGATGGCTTGTTTCACGAGGTGAGAGCCACCCTAGCGCATCACTGTTGACAGCGACATACTCTTGTCAACTGACACTTGACAGTGGTCACGCCCGACGGACACGAAGGCCGAACGCGATCGAATAAAAGGGTTTCGGAAGTACTCGCCACATGCCCGAATTACCCCGAAAAGCCCGATGAATCCCACTTCGACACGGGGTTGCTCGACCCCGGATTCCCTGTGCTAGGGTTCTTCCCAATTCCACAGCAGGCGCTGTGGAAGCAGCCCTGACACAGGGCCTGGCATGCCCGTTTTCCTGGGGGGAATTCCTTGCGGCCGCCTCCGGAATCCTTTCGCGGATTCCGTGGTTTGACGCGCCCGTTTTCCTCCTGCACCACCTCGCACCACCGATCGTGTAATTCCACGAAAGCGAAGCGAAAGCGCAGGTACCTCCGGTGTTCCCGCAGAACTTCCCGCTCGACCGCATGCGTTCCGTCGTCTCCGACTGCGACCGGTTCGCCGACGACCCGCACGCCCTGGACCTCTACCTCTTCCTGAACGACCTCGACCACGACATGGTCGCCGCCTACCGCAACGCCATCCGCGATGCCGCGGCCCGGGCACGTCGCCCCCGCCGGAACCCGGGACAGTGCCAGCGCATCACCGGCCGTACCTGCTGTGGCGTCATGTTCACGGTGCACCACCGCCACTGACGGCATCCCGAGACTTCGCACCACGACCCTCGACCCCCTCTCCTCCGCACCCGAAGTGGAACCATCCGTGGCCGATCCGCAGTCCCCCGTGATCCGCACCGTCGTCGAGCAGTCCCTCCGTGTCCTGGAGACCTACGCCGTCGACCCGGGCCTGATCCCCGAACACGCCAACGGCGAACGCCGCATCACCCAGGGCGGGTACGGCGACCGACAGCTCTTCGAACTCGTCCAGAACGCGGCCGACGAGCTGCGCGACGAGCCCGACGGCCGGATCCACGTCGTCCTCACCGGCACTCACCTGTACTGCGCCAACCAGGGCAACCCGGTGACGCCCGAGGGCGCCGAGACGATCCTGCGCATGAGCATGTCCCGCAAGCGCGGTGGGCAGATCGGGCGGTTCGGCGTGGGGGTGAAGTCGGTCCTGGTCGTGACCGACGCACCCGAGTTCTTCAGCCGCGAGGGCAGCTTCGGCTTCGACCGGGCCTGGTCGTACGAGTCGATCCGGAACGTGCCCGGGGTGCGCGAGCGACTCGGCGAGCAGTTCGAGGCGCCGGTACTGCGGATGGCCCGCGAGCTGGACATGGCGGCCGAACGCCTCAAGGACCAGGTGTTGGACGAACTGCTGGCGTGGGCCACCACCGTGGTCCGCCTTCCGCTGTTGCCCGGCGCCGCCGCCCGACTGGGCAAGGACATGCACGGCCACCAGGGCGGTGCCGGTCACGACAGCCGCGAGGAATTCCCGTCCGGATTCCACCTGTTCTCCCCGCACGTCGGCCAGGTGGTCCTGGAGGACCGCCGGCCCCGCCCGATCGCGCGCCGGGCCCTGCGCTCCGAGCAGACCGGCAGCCTGCACACGATCCAGGAAGAGCGGGTCGGCAAGCCTCCGGCAACCTCACGGTGGCGGGTCTTCACCCGCCCCTACGAACCGAGCGAGGTCGCCCGGCGCGACGCCGGCGAGTTGCACGGCCGGCTGACCGTCGAACTGGCCTGGGCGGTCCCGGCCTACGGGGCCGCGGACGAGCGGGGGCTGCTCAGCGCCACCGACGCCCGAGGGCGCGGCCGGTTCTGGTCCTTCTTCCCGACCAAGTACGAGATGACCCTGAGCGGCATCCTGAACGGGGCCTGGAAGACCAACGAGGACAGGCAGAACCTGCTGGACTCCTCGCCGTTCAACGTCGAGATGATCCGGACCGCCGCCGGCCTGGTGGTCGACTCGCTGCCCGAACTCGCACCGGCGGAGGACCCCGGCGCGTACCTCCCGCTGCTGCCGGGCCGTGCCAAGGTCGCGGAAACGATCAGTTGGGCCGACCGGCTGCTCACCGAACAGATCTGGGCCACCGTCGCGCTGCGTCCGTCGCTGCCGGACCAGGACGGCGTCCTGCGCGTGCCCGGCGGCCTGAACATCCATCCGGACCTGGGAAAGGACAGCACCGCGGTCAACCGCTGGCTGCGGGCCTGGCACGCGCACCCCGGACGCCCCCGAGACTGGGTGCACCCCTCGGTCGAGGCCACCGACCTGCGGGCCGGCAAGGTCCAGCACATCCTGGGCGCGGCCGGCCGGCGACGGGCCTCGGTCGTCGAGTGGCTGGAGGCGCTGGTCTCCGACGGCACGGCGGAGGCCTCGGCGTCCGCCATCCGGATCGTCGCCGACATGATCGCTTCCAACGCCTCCTGCGCCGCCGAGGCCCGTAGGGCCGAGATCGTGCTCACCGAAGAGAAGGGGATGGTCGCACCGCTGGGCGGCAAGGTGTACCGCCGCACCGACGAGGACGGCCTGCCGGAATCGCTGGACTACGTGGACCGCGTGCTGTCCGACGACCCTTCGCTCCACTCCGCCCTCACCACCCTCGGCATCCAGGAAGCCGACGTCCGGGGCCGCTTCGTGAGCGTCCTCGACCAGGGCTTCGGCTCGTACGGCCCGCAGGAGTGGACCCGCTTCTGGGAGCTGTTCCATCGGGCGGGCGCCGCCGTGGTGGGCCACGAGGTGACCGCGCGGGTGCCCGCGCCGATGGAGACACTGATGGTACGGACGGCGGACAACCGCTTCCGCGCCATGCGCGACTGCCTGTTGCCCGGCGTCGTCGTCACCCCGGAGAGCGACCCCGAGATCGCGGTGGACGTGCGCTTCCACTCCGACGACGCCGGCTTCTTCCGCGAGTTGGGCCTGAGAGACCGCCCGACCTCCGGGCACCGCCCTGAAGAGGAAACCTGGTTCGGCGAGTACCGGGAAGCGATCCACGCGGCCTACTGCCGCACGCTCGACGACCGGGCGAGCCGTCCGACCCTCGCCAGGACCAAGATCGACGGCTCTCCGGTCGGTGGCCCGCTGCACCTGCTGCCCCGCCTTTCCGAGAATGCCCGTGCGGCCTACCTGCGGGCGCTGCCCGAGGACGCCCTGGTGGCGCAGTGGACCTTGCAGATCGGGGCCCAGGCGGGCACCCGCTGCTCGGTGTTCTCCCCCATCCGCTGGATGCTCTCCCGGCACGGCCTGGTCGAGACCTCGCAGGGCCTCAAGCCTCTCAAGGAGGCCGTGGGGCCGCAGCTCGACGCCTACCGTGACGTGCTCCCGGTGGCGTCGATCAGCGGGGAGAAGGCCCGCAAGCTGGGGCTCGCCGACAGCGTCGAGAAGGTCCGTCCGAAGCAGTGGGAGCAGCTCCTGGAGAAGCTCCAGGAGAGCGAGGACGACACCTTCGTCGGTTCCACCTACGCGCTGCTGACCCGGTTGGAGATCCCCTTCCCCGAGGGATCGCTGACCCGGTGCCGGGTCGGCGACAGCTGGGACACCCGGGCGGACGGCGAGATCGCCGTCGCCGCGAACCCGGAGGAGTACCGCTCCCTGCAGGCCGAGCGGGTGCCCGCGCTGCTGATGCCGGACCAGGAGTCCGCCGACCTCATGGTCGAGCAGTGGGGCATGCTGCGCCACGACGACGTGGTCAGCCGGGAGACCCGACACGAGTCGAGCGTGGAGCCGGTTCCACTGGTCGAGGAGTTCCCGACGCTGCGCCAGAAGATGGGCAGCTCCGTCGGCACCTACTCCATGTTGCGCTGCTCCACGCTGGAGGAGGTCGTCCGCACCCCGCACGGCGCGCGGGCGAAGTCCCTGGAGAGCGCCCGCCAGGGAAGCGTGATCAAGGTCCTGGACTCGCTGGACCGGTTGGGCACGCTCCGGGCCGTGGACCGCGAGTTGGGCCTGCGGATGGGAGAGGCCGGCTGCCGGGCGCTCCTGGAGGCCCAGGCCCGCCAGGAGCAGGACGAGAAGGTGCGATCCGCGCTCAAGGCGATCCGCGAGGCCGAGGACGTGACGGCCAAGCTGGAACTGCTGATCGGCGCGGAGGCCCTGCGCGACCGGCTCCCCTCCGGCCTCATGGACGCCGAGCGCCAGGATCCGGACGGACAGGAGCCCACCGGTCGCCGGATCGCGCAGATGGCGTTCAACGCGCACGGCGACACCGTGCTCAAGACCCACGCGCGCGACATCCAGGAGCGCTTCCCGAGTGCCCCGTCCTCCTACACCGGCGGACCTGCGGCGGTCTCCTTCGTCGCCGAGCTCGGCCTGCCCGCGCCCTTCGCCGGGTACCGGGCTCCGACCCTCGAACAGAGCCTGACCGTGGAAGGCCCCCGGGACTTCCCTCGCCTGCACGAGTACCAGGAGCGTCTCGCCCTCAACATCTTCGAGATGCTGGACCGACTCGCCCCGCAGCGCGCCATGCTCTCGCTGCCCACCGGTGCCGGCAAGACGCGCGTCACCGCCGAGGCCGTCATCCGTTGGGTCAAGCAGACCGGCGAGCTGAAGGGCCCGATCCTGTGGATCGCCCAGACTGAGGAACTGTGCGAACAGGCCGTGCAGAGCTGGCAGTTCGTCTGGAGCAAGGCCGGCGCGCAGGAGCGACTGACGATCAACCGGCTGTGGACCTCGAACGAGGCAGCCCCGGTCACCGACGGACCCCAGCTCGTGGTGGCCACCGACGCCAAGCTGCGGGTGTGCCTCGACACCGACCGCTACGCCTGGCTGCGGGAGGCCGCCCTGGTGGTGGTCGACGAGGCACACGTGGCGACCAGTCCGAGCTACACCGAGATCCTGAGCCTGCTCGGACTGACCCAGCACCGGACGGATCGGCACCTGCTCGGTCTCACCGCCACCCCCTTCCGCGGCCACAACGAGGAGGAGACCCGCCGGCTGGTCAACAGGTTCGGCGCACGACGGCTGGACGAGGGGGTCTTCCCCTCCGACGACGCCTACGGTCACCTCCAGGAGATCGGCGTGCTGGCGCGCGTCGAGCACCGGGAACTGACCGGCGGCACCATCGAGTTGTCCCGCCAGGAGCGGGAGAGTGCCGAGCAGTTCAGCCTGCTGTCCAAGGCCGCCGAGCAGCGGCTCGCGGAGGACCACGACCGCAGCCGCCGCATCGTCGAGGAGGTCGCGGCGATGGACGAGAACTGGCCCGTGCTGGTGTTCGCCACCTCCGTGGAACACGCCAAGCTCCTGGCGGCCATGCTGATGGACCAGAAGATCTCCGCGTCATCGGTGGACGCCACCACCTCCGACAGCGACCGCCGGACCCGGATCCGGGACTTCCGCGACGGTCGGGTGCGGGTGCTGACCAACTACGGCGTGCTCACCCAGGGCTTCGACGCCCCGGCCACGCGCGCGGTCGTCGTCGCCCGCCCCGTCTACAGCCCGAACGTGTACCAGCAGATGATCGGACGAGGTCTGCGCGGCCCGCGCAACGGCGGCAAGGACACCTGCCTCATCCTCAACGTCCGCGACAACATCCGGAACTTCGACACCGCCCTCGCCTTCACGCAGTTCGAGCACCTGTGGAGCAACCGATGACCGTCCACCCCGAGGACGGCCCCGTCCTCACCACCGAGCAGCAGGCCGTCGTGGACCGGCCGTGGAACACCCGACTGCTGGTCACCGCCGGGGCGGGGACGGGAAAGACCCACACCCTGGTGCGCCGGATGGACGCGCTCGTCGGACACATCGACCCGGACGAGGCGCTGGAGGCCTCCGAACTGCTGGTCCTCAGCTTCTCGCGCGCCGCCGTCCGGGAGTTGCGGGACCGGATCGCCCGGCACGGCGAGCACGCACGGCGGGTACGGGTGCAGACCTTCGACTCCTGGGCCTACTCCCTGCTGCTCCAGGCGTACCCGGACGGGGAGTGGGCTGCGCTCTCCTTCGACCAGCGGATCCGGGCGGCCACCGACGCGATCGAGAAGGGCGCGCTGGAGTCCTTGGAGGCCGGCCCACCCACACACGTGATCATCGACGAGGTGCAGGACCTGGTGGGCGCCCGCCGGGAGATGGTGGAGTCGTTGCTCGACCGACTCCAGGACTCCTGCGGGTTCACCCTGGTCGGCGACTCCGCCCAGGCGATCTACGACTTCCAGATCGAGGACCCGGAGGAGTTCGCCGATCGTGCCGACCTCTTCCTCCGCTGGGTACGGATCTCCTACGCCGACGACCTGGAGGAGTTGCGACTGACCCGCAACTTCCGGGCCGTCACTCCGGAGGCGCGCACCGCGCTCCCGCTGGGCCCCGCCGTCCAGGCCGTCGGCAGCGCCCCCGAGGGGGCGGACACGGCCGCCGAACGTCTCCACGGGGAGCTGCGCGGGCTGCTGTTCGACCTGCCCGACCTGGGCTCGTTCACCGACTCGTTCACCCTGGACACCCTGCGGTCCTTCCCCGGCACCTGCGCGGTCCTGTGCCGCGACAACCGACAGGCGCTGGTCGTCTCGGAGCTGCTGCACACCCAGGGAGTCCCGCACGCCCTGCGTCGCCCGCTCCGGGACCGGCCGGTGCCGTACTGGGTCGCCGAGGTACTGCGTCGGACCGCGGCCGCCACGCTGTCCGAGGAGCGACTGCGCGAACTGCTCGCCGCAATCCCGCTGCCCGAGGGCACCGACCCCGACCGGGTGTGGCGTTCCCTGCGACCGGCGGCACGCGGCGCCGGCCGGGGCACCCTCGACGTGGTGCGGCTGCGTCGTCTGGTGGCGGAGCGCCGGTTCCCCGACGAGCTGGCCGACCCGGAACCGGCCCGGCTCGTGGTGTCCACGGTGCACCGTTCCAAGGGCCTGGAGTTCGACCGGGTGATCGTGCTCAACCCGCCGACCGTCGCCGAACTGCGTCGGCGCACCGAAGCACCCGACGTGCCCGCCGAGGCCCGCGCTCTCTACGTGGCGATGACCCGGGCGCGGGAGGACCTGTACCGAGTCTCCGCGCCCGACACGGTGACGGTGCTCAGGCACAAGCCGACCGGACGGTTGTACCGGGGAGTCCCGAACCAGCGTCTGCAGTGGCGGCGCGACGGCGTCGAAGTGCGGGCCGGGGACGTGGACGCCCTGGAACCGGCCGACGCCCCCGGTGACGCCTCCGGCGCCCAGGCGTACCTGCTGGAGCGGGTGCGGCAGGGGGACTCGGTGTCGTTCCGGCTGCGCGACACCCTGCCCATGGGCTCCGAGCAGAGCCCTCGGTACGCGCTGCTGCACGAGGGACGGGAGATCGGCGACGCCTCCGAGGCCTTCCGGAGCCAGCTGCACTCCGTCCTCAAGGTCGGCTCGAAGTGGGAGATCCGCTGGCCCGAGGAGATCTCCGGTCTGCGGATCGACTGTCTGGAGTCGGTCGCGGGCAGTCCGGCCGCCGGGGCCAACGCGGGCCTTGGTGACCACGGGGTGTGGATCGCCCCTCGCATCAGCGGAATCGGACGGTTCCGGCACACCGCCGGAACCGAGGAGGAGCAGGAATGACCATCCACGAAGGGCCGCACGCCGAGCACTACCGGGTCCGCGAGGGCCTGGTGTCCCGGCTCCGCCGGGAGCTGCTGGGCCCCGACGGCGGAGACTCCGCCGAGGACCGGGCCGAGGTCCTGGACCAGGACGCCCCGATCACCCGCTACCCCATCGGTGTGCTGTACCCACGCCCGGCGGACGCGGAGGCGAACCGCCGTCTCGAGGAGGACCGCGAGGAGCAGAAGGGCCTCGACGGGGAGCCGCTGCCCAGGTCGGCAGGCCTGGACGAGTCCGGTCCGACTGTCGACCGCCCCGACTCCGGTGGCCGGCGGCCGTCCAGTGTCGGCCTGACCTTCGCGGTCGACCCCACCGAGTGCCAGGAGATCGTGGTCTCGGCCCGCGCCGCCGTGTACGAGCCGGAGGACGCCGAGGGACGCAAGGTCTCGGCACGCCGCACCGAGGCCCGCACCACCTCCGAACAGCGGGAACACTGGCGCCGGGTGGAACTCGACCTGGCGGACGTCAGGATCGACCTCGCCGTCCCCGGCCGTCGCGAGGAGTACTACCCGATCGACCGCCCGGTCCGACTGGACGTACACGTCCGCCGCCCGTCGCAGGAGACCGGCACGGTCACCGTCACGGTCACGCTGGTGAACGAACAGCGGGTCGGCGAGCGGGAACTCCAGGACGCCTTCGCCCTGTTCCAGGTCGGGTTGACGGTCCGTGCGGCCGACGGGTCGAGTGCCTTCGTGGAGCGTCCGACCACCCTGGCCGCCGTGGACTCCGAGCTGGAGAGCAGTCGGCTGCTGCACCGGCACGCCCCCACCTTCGCCACCGGCCACGGCTGCGCGGCGGTATGGGACTGGACCCCGCCCCCGATCGGCCTCACCGACGTGGTGCCCGCGGGCGTGCGCGAGGTGCGCACCGAGTTCGTGCCCACCCACGAGGTGCTGCTCACCGATTCCAACCGGACGATCGACGCGAGCGCCCTCACCATGCTCGGTCTCGCCGAGGCCGAGGACGCCGAGGTGATCGCCGCGCTGGACGGGCTGGCCGACGGCTACGAGCGGTGGATCGAGCGGAAGTCGGACGAGGCCGCCGAACTCGCGGGCACCTCCTACGAGACGGCCGCCGCAGACCAGGTCCGCGCGTGCCGCGAGGCCCTGGAGCGGATCCGGGAGGGCATCGCGCTGCTGCGCGACAAACCCGACCTGATGTGGGCATTCCGTCTGGCCAACCGGGCGATGGCGACCCAGCGGGCACGCAGCGCCTGGGTCAAGGACGGCCGGACCGGCGAACCCGAACCGGCCAAGGCACGCTGGCGACCGTTCCAGATCGCCTTCGTGCTGCTGTGCCTGGCCGGGGTGAACGATCCGGAGCACGCCGACCGGGGCGTGTCCGACCTGCTGTGGTTCCCCACCGGTGGTGGCAAGACCGAGGCGTACCTCGGCCTGATCGCCCTGACCACCTTCCTGCGCCGAAAGCGGCTCGGGGCGGCCGGCGGTGGCGTCACCGTCCTGATGCGCTACACACTGCGCCTGCTGACCCTCCAGCAGTTCGAACGCGCCGCGATCCTGATCTGTGCCATGGAGCGGATGCGTTTGGAGAACCCCGAGGAACTGGGCCACGAGGAGATCTCCGTCGGCATGTGGGTCGGGCGCTCCGCCACGCCGAACACCCTGGAGGTGGCCTCCCGGCAACTCGCCACCGCCCGATCCGGCCGGGTGCTCCAGACGGAGAACCCCGTCCAGCTGCACGCCTGCCCGTGGTGCGGGACCGCCCTCGACGCCCATCACTACGCGGTGGACGAGGAGGCGAAGCGGATGGACGTGCGCTGCCCCGGCACGGACTGCGCGTTCTCCGGCGGGCTGCCCGTCCACCTGGTCGACCAGGCCGTGTACGCGGCCCGGCCCACCCTCGTGATCGCCACCGTCGACAAGTTCGCCTCGATGCCGTGGCGGGAGCAGACCGCCGCCCTCTTCAACCGGGACCGTCAGGACTCCACCCCTCCCCCGGAGTTGATCGTTCAGGACGAGCTGCACCTGATCTCCGGACCGCTCGGCACCCTGACCGGCCTGTACGAAACCGCCGTCGACGTGCTGGCGGACCGCCCCAAGGTGATCGCCTCCACCGCGACCATCCGCCGGGCCGCCGACCAGGGCAGGGCGCTGTTCTCGCGCGAGGTGAGGCAGTTCCCACCCGCCGGACTGGACGCCCGCGATTCCTGGTTCGCCGTGGAGACCCCCGCGAGCGAGAAGGCGTCCCGCCGCTACGTGGGCCTGCTCACCCCCGGAACCAGCCAGTCCACCCTGCTGATCCGCACCTACGCCACGCTGCTCCACCAGGCCCTGCGCACCGACGCGGACCGGAAGGTACGCGACGCCTACTGGACCTTGGTCGGCTATTTCAACAGCCTTCGTCTGCTGTCCGCCGCCGAACTCCAGGTCCACGACGACGTCGTGGCCTACCTGGACCACCTGGCCGAGCGCGACGGCAGCGAGCCGCGCTCCGTCGGCAACTACTCCGAGCTGACCAGCCGGGTGGACGCCAGTGACATCCCGGCCCGCCTGAAGCAGATCGAGCGCAGGCTGACGGACGGTGACCCGGCGGACGTGGTGGACGTGCTCCTGGCCACCAACATGATCGCCGTCGGCGTGGACGTGGACCGGCTCGGCCTGATGGCCGTCATGGGCCAGCCGCAGACCACCGCCGAGTACATCCAGGCGACCAGCCGGGTCGGCCGCGCCCACCCCGGCCTGGTCGCCGTGATGCTCAACTCGGGGCGCTCACGGGACCGTTCGCACTACGAGAACTTCCAGCACTTCCACTCCGCGCTCTACCGTGAGGTCGAGTCCACCTCGGTCACGCCGTTCTCTGCCCGGGCCCGCGATCGCGGGCTGCACGCGGTGATCGTCGCGCTGGCCCGCATCCTGATCCCGGCGGCCCGCAAGGACGAGGACGCGGGGAGGATCGACCTCTTCCACAAGGAACTGCGGGAACGGATCCGTCCGCTGATCCTCGACCGGGTCGCGAACGTCGCCCCGGAGGAGGTCGCCCACGTCGACGCGGCCTTCGACGAGTTCGTCGAGTGGTGGTACGACGAGGCCGAAGCGAACGACGGCCTGTGCTACGAACCGAAGCGCGGGCGCTCCACCCCCTCGCTGCTCAAGCCCTACGACGACGCCCTGGAGGACGTCGAGGCGTGGGAGACCCTGTGGTCCCTGCGCGACGTCGACGCCGAGTCCGCCCTGTTCATGGAGGCATCCCGATGACCCCGCCCCCGTCCCGCCGCCGGCGCACCGACGGCTCCGCCGCTCCGGCCCACAATCTGCCCCGCCGCGGCGCGGTCCGTCGGGCCCAGGCCATCACCACCTACGGGGTGGGTTCGTTGGTCGCCGTGGAGCAGGAGTCCTTCATCGTCTCGGGCATCGACGGTGCGGCGGAACAGTGGCCGCGCGACGAGGCCCCGGTGATCCACGAACCCCGCCTCGCCCGGGTGTTGGGAGTGACGCACTTCCGCCTGCCACCCGCTTCCGGCGACGGCAGCCGCGACGGCATCCGGGTGCGCCGCTTCCCGCTCTGGCACCACTGCCCCGAGTGCCACGCGCTGGATCACGTGCGGAAGTTCAACTCGCCGCCCGGACGCAACGAGTGCGGCGAATGCGCCGAGCCGCTGGTGCCCTCCCGTTTCGTGGTCGCCTGCGAGGACGGGCACATCTCCGACTTCCCGTACCGGGGGTGGCTGCACCGACGGCGTCGAGGCGAGGGCACGACCGTCGCCTGCGACGGCCGGATGAGCCTTCGGTCCTCGGGCCGCACCTCGTCGCTCCGCTCGGTGGTGCTCTCCTGTTCCTGCGGAGTGCCCGAGGTGTCCATGGAGGGCTCCTTCCGGGCCGGCGCCCTCCAGGAGTTGGAAATCAAATGTCTTGGCGAGCGCCCCTGGCTGAAGGGAGCCGATCGGGTTCCCTGCTCTCGGACTCCCCGTACCCTCCAGCGCGGTTCCTCCTCCGTCTGGCAGCCCGTACTGCGCTCGGCCCTGTCCATCCCGCCATGGAGTGACACCCGGGTACACGCCTTGGACGAACACTGGGACGATCTTCGTGCTTGTTCCGACCTCGCCCAGATCGAGATCCACCTGAAGTACATCTTCAAGGGGTCCACGTCCCCGGTCAGCCCTCAGCAGGTCCTGGACCTGATCGCCGCGATGGAGGCCGAGGACCCCTCCTCCGAGGACGCCCCCGATCGCGACCAGGAGCAGCGCTACCGGGCCCTGCGCGACCTGGAGTACCAGCGCCTGTGCGCCGGCAACCCGGAGGAATCCGGCCGGCACACCGAGCAGTTCGTCTGTGAGCCGCCGATCGGCGACGAGGAACCCCTTACCGACCTGGGCCTGGTCACCCCGATGCTGGTGAAGAAGCTGCGCGAGGTCCGTGCCCTCAAGGCCTTCACCCGGGTCATCGATCCCGAGACCTCCTCCGAGAGCCACGAGGCGGAGTTGTCGCTCGCTCCCACCGGCTGGCTGCCCGCCATGGAGGTCCACGGCGAGGGGGTCTTCCTCCGGTTCGACGAGGAGCGGCTGGGCGCCTGGGCCGAACTGCCCGCCGTCGTCGACCGCGTGGCACGCATGCGACACCGCCACCAACAGGTCCTCACCGAGCGGGCCTCAGACCCGGCTCGGGTCCCGGAGTCTCCCGCCACCCCCCGCATGGCCCTGCTGCACACCTTCGCGCACGTGATGATCAACGAGTGGAGCCTGGAATCGGGCTACCCGGCCGCCTCGCTGCGCGAACGGATCTACTCGGGCGAGGAGATGGCCGGCGTGTTGATCTACACGGCCACCAGCGACTCGGCCGGCAGCCTCGGCGGCCTGGTCGCCCAGGGTGAGATCGACCGCCTCGCCCAGGCCGTGCGCTCGGCGGTCCACCGGGCCGAGTGGTGCTCCGCCGACCCGCTCTGCATCGAGACCGACATCTCCGGCGCGGGAGGCACCAACCTGGCCGCCTGTCACGCCTGCGTGATGCTCCCGGAGACCAGTTGCGAGCACAACAACGGCCTGTTGGATCGGGCCATGCTCGTCGGCACACCGGAGGACCCGTCGATCGGTTTCCTCTCGCACCTGCTCACCCGCTGAGCGCCGGGAGGTGACGTGGCGGGCGGGACGACACAGCCGGTGCCGTCCCGCCCGGCGCGGGGCTCAGTTCACTTCACCCCGGTCCCGCGGCACCGGTGCGGGGTGGCCCAGCGCGGACCGGATCGCGAGCCCGAAGGCCCGGGCCACCGGGGGCGGCGACGCGTGGCCCACCTGTCGGTAGCGGTCCGTCTTGCCGCCGGCGAAGGACCAATCCTCGGGAAAGCCCTGCAGTCGGGCCGCCTGCTCGACCGTCAGCTTCACCATGTCGGTGCCGTCCGGTGACGGGTCCCAGCGGTCCTCGGGCCCGGGCACCTCATTGGCGACGGTGCCGCCGTTGACGCGCATGCGGGCCCAGGATCGCTTCGTTCCGGTCGGCCCCAGATCCGGCCCGCCACGCTTCCAGGAACCCCCGACCAGGGTCGGGGCGACCTCGTCGGCCTGTGCGGCCCAAGCCGCGGCGTGCGGCCACCCGCGGGTGGCCATCGAGGCACCCAAAGCCTCCCCCACCGTCAGCGGGGGCTCGGCGTCCGGCGCCGGGGGCACGAAGTCACGCATGGAGCCGTCCTTCAGCGCCACCAGGATCCCCTGCTTGCGGTCCTGGGGCACACCGTGCCACTTCGCGTTGACGACGAACCACGCGTACTCGTACCCGAGGTGTTCGAGCTCGGTCCCGACCTCCGAACGGATGGATTCGTACGCGGGCTTGGAGGCCAACTCGGAGAGGTTCTCGATGAGCAGGGCACGCGGCTGTACGCCGTGCAGGAGCATGACCGTCGCATCGAGCAGCCGGAGTTCCTCCGCGCTGTCCTCGCGCCGCACCGCGGCGTTCGCCTTCACCCGGGGCAGACCGGCGGCCAGGAGATCCACGTCGTAACACTCCCGGTGCTCCTCCGGGACGAAGTCGAGGAGGTCGGCCTCGAGGACGTGCCAATCCGGGCGATTCAGCCGCAGCGTCGCGCAGGCCACCGGGCGGTTGTCCAGGAGCAGCACGGGATCGAAACCCGCCTGTTCGAGACCGAGCGCGAGGCCGCCCGCACCGGCACACACGGCAAGGGAGGTCAGACGGTCGGGACGGGACACTTCCATGATCACCATTCGTGCTCGTCGGAGAACTCGGCAACGGCCGGGGCCCTGGGCACCGATGGCCGCGGGGGCCGGGGGGTCAGAGCTCGTCGAGGGGGTCGTCGAGGACGCCCTGGCGGGCGATGATGTAGCCGAGGTGGCCGCGGCTGCGGCTGCCGAGGAGTTCGCTGGCCTTCTGGATGTGGCTGGAGACGGTACGGGTGCTCATGCCGAGGCGGGAGGCGATGGCCTCGTCGGTGTAGCCGTTGACCATCAGGCGCAGGACGTTCTGCCGGGTGCGGGTGGTCAGCAGCCGGGGGCGGTGGTGGCCCGCCTGGTAGATGACGGGCTCGGCGCGCTCCCACATCAGCTCGAAGATCTTGAGCAGGTACTCGACCAGCGGCGGGAGTTGGACGAGCATCGCCGCGGCCTCGCGGTCGGCGCCGGCCGGGATGAAGGCGGTGGTGCGGTCGCAGATGATGACCCGGTCGAAGACCTCGTTCAGGGTGCGCACCTGGGCGCCCTGCGCGGTGACCTGCTCGATGTAGGCGAGCGTCGGGCCGTGCGAGCGCACGGTGTGCTGGTAGAGGGTGCGCTGGCGCACGCCGCGGCCGGCCAGGGCGAGGTCGCGCGGGAGCGCGTCGGCCAGCTGGTCGGGGCCGCGTCCGCCGCCCGGCTGGGCGGTGAGCAGTTCCTCGGAGCAGTCGGCGACGGCCTTCTCCAGCGCCGGATTGATCTCGTCGCCCGCCAGCAGGCGGATCGGCAGCCTGGAGCGCCGCATGACGTCCCGGTAGGCGTGCTCGGCGACGGTGAAGGAGGTGTGCAGTTCGGCGAGCCGCTCCTGGTGGGCCAGTACGGCGAGTTCGAGCGGCCGGGCCAGTCCGGTGGCCGCGACGTCCGGGGGGACGGCGGCCAGCCGGTCGCCGGAGCCGGGCAGCGGGCGCAGCAGGCCCATCGCCAGCAGGCACTCGGGGGCCTCCCCCCGTGCCTCGCCGTCGGCCAGCGCCGAACGGTAGAACTCGATGCCCAGGTCGCAGAGCCGGGGTGTCCCCGTTTCCGCGCAGTTGTCCTGGGTTGGGCACATCTGGGCATCCTTCCGGCTTCGGCATTGCGGCTTCACGAATGCCCGTACCGGTCACAGCCGGGCATCCGGACCGGCAAGATGGTGGTGACTGCCGTTCAGAAGCCGCCCCCCGGGCTCCGACAGCCGTGAGTGTACGCCCAATGGGCGCGGAAATCACCGGCTGACGGTAGTCGAACGAACACGGGTACGGGGGCGTCGGCGGTGACGGTCCCGGACACGACCGCACCCGGCGACGGCGACCGGGGAACCGCCGGGAAGCCGCGCCCGCCGCCCCGCCGGGGCGTCCGGAGCGGGGGATCGGCGGGGCGGAACGGCCTACAGACGGAGGGCATCCCCAGTTGCGAGCTGAGTCCGACCCGGCGGCACCGTCCGCCACCCCCGCCGGTCTGGTGGACCAGCGCCTGGTACGGCAGTTGGCGGAGGCCGCCGCCGCACAGGTCGGCTCCGGCGCGGTACGGCTGCTGGGCGAGGGCGGGCTGCTCCAGGCCTACGCCAAGCAGCTGATCGAGGGCGCCCTGGAGCTCGAACTCCGGGAGCACCTGCGCGGCTCCGGCGCGGGTGCGGGAGCGGGTGCGGGAGCAGGAGTCGGTGCGGGGAGCGGCGGCAACGGCCGCAACGGGAGCCGGGCCAGACGGCTGCTCACCGAGGTCGGCCCGGTCGAGGTGAGGGTGCCCAGGGACCGCGAGGGCACCTTCTCCCCCAAGGCCCTGCTCCCCCGGGCACGCCGGCTGCCCGGGCTCGACCGGCTGGTGATCTCGCTGACCGCGCGCGGCCTCAGCTCGGGCGAACTGGTGGCGCACCTGGCCGAGGTGTACGGCGTCGAGCTCAGCCGGGAGACCGTCTCGGCCATCACCGACCAGGTGCTCGACGAGCTCTCCGAGCGGCGCGCGCGGCGGCTCGACCCGGTCTACCCGGTGGTCTTCGTGGACTCGGTGCGCAGCGGCCGCTCGGGCGGGCCGCTGGTGCACCTGGCGCTCGGGGTCTCCGTCGAGGGCCGGCGCGAGGTGCTGGGCCTGTGGCCGGCCGCGGACGGGGAGCAGTGGCCGCGGGTGCTGGCCGGGCTCGCCGGGCGCGGGGTGCGGGAGGTCTGGGTGCTGGTCGGCGGCACCGGCGCGGTCCTGGCCGAGGCGGCGGCCGCGCAGTGGCCGCGCACCGTGGTGCACGGGTCGGTGGCCCACCTGCTGCACGCCGCGCTGCGGCACGCCCCCGGCGAGGACTGGGGGGCGCTCGCGCGGGCGTTGCGCGAGACCTGTACGGCGCCGACCGAGCGGGCCGCGCTGGAGGGGCTGTCCCGGGCCGAGCGGGAGTGGGGGCCGGGCCACCGCGAGGTGTTCCGGGTCTGGCGGTCGGCCTGGCCACTGCTGTCCCCCGGTTTCCGGTTCGGGCCCGAGGCGCGGCGCCTGCTGACGGGCGGGGGCGCGCTGGAGCGGTTGCACGCCCGGCTGCGCCGGATCGAGCAGGCCTCGGGCCGGGTGCAGGACGAGCGGGCCGCGCTCAAGCGCGCCTACCTGGCGACCCTCGCCCTGGAGTCGCCGGCCGGAGCCGGACGGCCGTGGGTGGAGGACTGGCCCGCCGTCCGGGAGGACCTGCGCCGGGGCTCGGATCCCGGCGCGGCGGAGTGACCGCCTCCCCCGTCCGCGGTCGCGGCTCCGCGCTGGTCCCCCACCACTGATCTGACAGAGCCAGGTGTGCTTTGGATCGCTTCTGTCTGCGTTTGACATCATCTGCCCGGGCTTCCGGTTCCCGCATTGCGTGTTCACGATCACAACCAGAGCTTCCAAGCCCGTTTGGGCCTTCGGCAGGATGCGGGGCAGAGCGAAGAGGGCAGACCGCCCTCCTCAGGAAGAGGATTCGCGATGACCAACCCTGCCGTTCGCATTCACAAGATGCTCGGGATTCTCGCCGTTCTGCTGACCGCCGTGGTGGGCCTCCAACTCCAGCTCCACACCCAGCCGCACCCGGCCGCGGGCTTCGTCACCGCCGTCGCCGGGCCGCAGGCCGACTCCGGCTGGGGTCCGTGAGCCGAGGCTCCTGCCCGCTCCTCCGCTCCGTCTCGCCACCATGCCGCCGCTCAGCCCCGTCCCGCAGTGCTCCGAACAGAACAGTGCTCCGAACAGAGAGGAATCCCGACCATGGCGAACCCGTTCGAGGATGCCGAGGCCAGTTACCTCGTCCTGGTGAACGACGAGGGACAGCACTCGCTCTGGCCGGCCTTCAGCCCGGTGCCCGCCGGCTGGCAGCAGGTCTTCGGCACCGCCGGACGGCAGGACTGTCTCGACTACGTCGAGCGGAACTGGCAGGACCTGCGGCCGAAGAGCCTGATCGCGCACCTGGCCGAGAGCTGATCCCGGCCGCCGCACACCGCCCACCGGTCCGCCGGCACCACCGCGCTTCCGTCCCCCGGCCCTGAGCCGCGAGGCCGCTCACCCGGCCGTCCCCGCTCCGGCACGGCACGGAACGGCACGACGCTGCACGGCACGGCACGACGCGGCGCAGCCCCGCCCTCCCGAGCCGCCGCTCACCCGGAGCCCGCCGGCACCGGCACGCCACCGCAGCACCCACACCTCCGCAGCACCCACACCACCGCAGCACCCACGCCACCGCAGTGCCCACACCTCCGCAGCACCCCACGCCGCGCGGCCGCACCGTCACGCCGCCGGCGTCGTCCCGTGCCCCGCGTCTACGCGCGTGTATCGGCCGACACCGTCGCGCCCCGCCGCCACCCGGCACCGTCGGCACCGTCCTGCCCGCACCACCCCAGCACCGGCACCACCGCACATCACAGCACAACGCAGCACACCACCGCACCACGACCAGAACATCGCTCCGCCGACCACCGGGCCGACCGCCCGAGGTCAACCCAGCCAGCCCCTCCCGCCACCGCGGGGGCCAGCCGCACGAGGGAGAGAGTCACATGTCCGGGGTCCAGCAGACGCACAGAACCGACCAGCGGCCGAATCCGGCCGAGGTGCTGTGCCGACTGTTCGCGGAGGTGCTCGGCCGCGAGTCGGTCGACCCCGCGGCGGACTTCCACGGCCTGGGCGGTGACCGGGCCGCCGCCGAGCGGCTGCTGGACCGCGTGCACGCCGGGTTCGGCGTCCGCCTGACGCCGTCCGCCCTGCTGGACGCGCCCTCCCCAGCCGCCCTGGCCGCCCGCCTGGCCGAGGCACGGACACCCCGTCCCGACACCCGTCCGACCCTCACCGAGCTGATCGACGCCCAGGTCGCCCGCACCCCGGACGCCCCCGCGCTGTACGCCGAGGACACCACCCTCGGCTACGCCGGACTGGACGCCCGCGCCAACCGGCTGGCCCGGGTGCTGGCCGCCCGCGGCCTGGGCGCCGAGGACGTCGTCGCGCTGGCCCTGCCCAAGTCCCCCGAGGCGATAGCCGCGATCCTCGCCGTCGCCAAGACCGGCGCCGCCTGGCTGCCCGCCGACCCGGCCTACCCGGCCGAGCGGCTGCGCCACATGCTGACCGACTCCGGGGCCGCCCTGGTGCTCACCACCGCCGAGGCCGCCGGGCAGCTGCCCGGGACCGGCACCCCCCGGCTGCTGCTGGACTCCGCCGAGCACCGCGCCGAGCTCGAAGCCCGCCCCGGCACGCCCTTCACCGCCGCCGAGCGGGTCCGGCCGGTGAGCGCCCTGAACACCGCGTACGTCATCTACACCTCCGGCTCCACCGGCCGGCCCAAGGGGGTGGCCGTCACTCACACCGGGCTGCCCGGCATGGTCGCCACCCAGGTCGCCGCGACCGGGGTCGGCCCCGGCAGCCGGGTGCTCCAGGCCTCCTCGCTCAGCTTCGACGTCTCGGTCTCCGACCTGTCCGTGGCGCTCACCACCGGCGCCGCGCTCGTCCTGCCGCGCGAGCAGAGCGAGCTGGTCGGCGAGCCGCTGGCCGCCCTGATCGACCGGTACGGCGTCACCCACGCCGACATCGCCACCGCGATGATCTCCACCCTGCCCGACCTGCCGATGCCCTCGCTGCGCACCCTGATCGGCGGCGGCGAGGCGGTCTCCCGCGAGCTGGCCGCCCGCTGCGGCCGCGGCCGGCTGATGCTCAACAGCTACGGGCCGACCGAGGCCACCGTCATCGTCAGCATGAGCGAGCCGCTCACCGGTGCCGAGCAGCCTCCGATCGGCCACCCCTGCCGGGACGTACGCATCCACCTGCTGGACGAGCGGCTGCGCCCGGTCGAACCGGGCACCGCCGGCGAGCTGTACGTGTCGGGACCGCACCTGGCGCGCGGCTACCTGGGCCGGCCCGGCCTGACCGCCGAGCGCTTCGTGGCCTGCCCGTTCGGCGAGCCCGGGAGCCGGATGTACCGCACCGGCGACCTCGGCCGCCTCCGCCCGGACGGCCAGCTGGACTTCCTCGGCCGGGCCGACGACCAGGTGAAGATCCGCGGCTTCCGGGTGGAGCCCGGCGAGATCGAGCAGACCCTCTCCGCCCACCCCGGGGTGCGCCAGGCCGTGGTGCTGGTGCGCGAGGACCGCCCGGGCGAGCGCCGGCTGGTCGGCTACACGGTGGGCGCCACCGATCCGGCCGAGCTGCGGGCGCACTGCGCCGAGCGGCTGCCCGACCACATGGTGCCGGCCGTCGTGGTGCTCGACCGGCTGCCGCTCACGCCCAACGGCAAGGTGGACAGGCGCGCCCTGCCCGCGCCGGCGTTCGGCGCCGGCGAGGAGGGCGGCCGGGCCCCCGCCGGGGAGCGGGAGCACACCCTGGTCCGGCTGTTCGCCGAGGTGCTGGGCCTGCCCAGGGTCGGCGTCACGGACTCCTTCTTCGAGCTGGGCGGCGACTCCATCGTGGCCATCCAGCTGGTCTCCCGGGCCCGGCGGGCGGGCCTGC
This sequence comes from Kitasatospora sp. NPDC036993, assembly GCF_055607525.1. Taxonomy (NCBI): domain Bacteria; kingdom Bacillati; phylum Actinomycetota; class Actinomycetes; order Kitasatosporales; family Streptomycetaceae; genus Kitasatospora; species Kitasatospora sp. NPDC036993. Next base: position 627,343 of record NZ_JBVJRP010000002.1, read on the forward strand.
GGCTGACCCCGCGCGAGGTGTTCCTCGCCCCGACCGTCGAGGCGCTGGCACGGATCGCCCGGCCGCTGGAGGGGCCGGCGGCCGCCGAGCCCGCCGGGGCCGGCCTGGGCGAGGTGCCGCCGACGCCGATCGTGCACTGGCTGGCCGCCCAGCACGGCGCGGTGGAGAGCTTCTACCAGTCCACCCTGCTCACCCTGCCCGCCGGCACGCCCGGGGAGCACCTGACCACCGCCGTCCAGGCGCTGCTCGACCACCACGACCTGTTCCGCGCCCGCACCTCCCCGCTCGCCGAGCGTCCCTGGACGCTGCACGTGCCCGGGCCCGGCGCCGTCCTGGCCGCCGACGTGCTGAGCCGGGTCGACGGCCCGGCCACCGCCGAGGCGCTGCGCGCCGAGACCGCGGCCGCCCGCGAGCGCCTGTCGCCCGAGGACGGCCGGATGGTCCGGGCCGTACACTTCGACGCCGGCCCCGGACTGCCCTCGCGGCTGCTGCTGGTGATCCACCACCTGGTGGTGGACGGCGTCACCTGGCGCATCGTCGAGGAGGACCTGCTCGGCGCGCTCGCCGCCCTGCGCGAGGGCCGCGCCGTCGGACTCGCGCCGGTGCCCACCTCCTTCCGCCGCTGGGCCCAGCGGCTCACCGCCGAGGCGCGGAGCGGCCGCCGGGACGTCGAACTCCCGCTCTGGGAAGCCGCGTTGGCCACCCCGGACCCGCTGCTCGGCGACCGCCCGCTGGACGCGGCGCGGGACACCTACGCCACCGAGGGCGTGCTGCGCCTCGTGCTGCCCGCCGAGACCACCGGGGCGCTGCTCACCAAGGTCACCGCCGCCTACCACGCCCAGGTCAACGACGTGCTGCTGACCGGCCTGGCGCTGGCCCTCGGCCACTGGCGCGGCCTGGAGACCACCGGCCCCGACGGCGCCGTGCTGGTCACCGTGGAGGGCCACGGCCGCGAGGAGGTCGTCGACGGCGTCGACCTGCACCGCACCGCGGGCTGGTTCACCTCCGTCCACCCCGTCCGGCTCGCCCCCGGGGCGCCTGCCTGGTCCGAGGTCACCGCGGCCGGCCCCGAGCTGGGCCGGGCCCTCGGCCGGGTGAAGGAGCAGTTGCGCGCCGTCCCGGACAACGGCATCGGCTTCGGCCTGCTGCGCCACCTCAACCCGGACACCGCCGCCGTCCTCGCCGGATACGCCGACCCGCAGGTCGAGTTCAACTACCTGGGCCGCTTCGCGCCCGAGGGCGTCACCGCCGAGGACGTGCTCGCCGGCAGCGAGGCGATGACCGAGGGCGCCGCGACCGGCCTCGCGCTCGGCCGGGTGCTCGGCCTGGACGCCACCACCGTGGACACCCCGCAGGGCCCGCTGCTGGTCGCCCAGTGGTCGTACGCGGGCGGGCTGCTCTCCGAGGAGCGGGTGCGCGCCCTCGCCGAGGCCTGGTTCGCCGCGCTGGGCGCGCTCGCCGAGCACGCCGAACGGCCGGACGCCGGCGGGCACACCCCCTCCGACTTCCCGCTGGCCGCCCTCACCCAGGGCGAGCTGGACGAGCTGGCCGCCCACCACGCCCCCGCCCGCCTGGCCGACGTCTGGCCGACCTCGCCGCTCCAGCAGGGCATGGCCTTCCACGCGGCGTACGACGCCGACGGCGCGGACGTCTACACCTCGGTCGTCACCTTCGACCTCACCGGCCCGGTGGACGCCGACCGGCTGCGCGCCGCCGCCGAGGCGCTGCTGGTGCGCCAGCCGAACCTCAGGGCCGCGTTCCACCAGCGGCCCGACGGCCCTCCGGTGCAGGCCGTCCCGGACGGCGTCGACCTGCCCTTCACCGTCGTCGACCTGAGCGCCCACGCCGACCCGGAGGCGGAGGCCGCCCGGATCGCCGCCGCCGAGTACGGCCGCCGCTTCGACCTGGCCCGGCCACCGCTGCTGCGCTACGCCCTGCTCCGGCTCGCCCCCGGACGCCACCGGCTGATCGCCTCCGCGCACCACATCCTGCTGGACGGCTGGTCCACCCCGCTGTTCGCCGAGGAGCTGTGGGGCCTGTACTTCGAGCGGCCGATGGCCCCGGCGGCCCCGTACCGCGACTACCTGCACTGGCTCACCCGGCGCGACGGCACGGCCGCCCGCACCGCCTGGGCGCGGGCGCTGGCCGGCGCCGACGAACCCACCCTGCTCGCCCCCGCCCGCTCCGCCGCTGCCCCGCAGCTGCCGCTGCGCCTGCACACCGGCCTCTCCCCGGAGGCCACCGAGGCGCTCGCCCGCACCGCCCGCCGGTACGGCGTCACCCTCAACACCCTGGTCCAGGCGGCCTGGGGCGTGCTGCTGGCCCGGCTGACCGGGCGCGAGGACGTGCTGTTCGGCACCACCGTCTCCGGCCGGCCGCACGACCTGCCCGGTGTGGAGCGGATGATGGGCCTGCTGATCAACACCGTGCCGGTGCGGGTGCGCCTGGACTCGGCGGAGAGCTGGGGGCAGCTGCTGCTGCGCCTCCAGCACGAGCAGTCAGCGCTGTTGGACCACCAGCACCTCAGCCTCACCGAGATCCAGCAACTCGCCGGGATGGGCAGCCTGTTCGACACCGTCACGGTGTACGGCAACTACCCGGACCCGTCCGCCCTGGACGACGCCGACCCGAGCGGCGCCACCCGCGTCACCCTGGTCGAGGACGTCGACAGCGCCCACTACCCGCTGGTGCTGGCCCTCACCCCCGGCGACGGCCTCCAGCTGCGCCTGGACCACCGGCCGGACGCCTTCACCGCCGACGAGGCCCGCGCCCTGCTGGACCGCTTCCTCGCCCTGCTCGACCGGATCGTCGCCGACCCGGCCGAACTCGTCGGCACCGTCGAGGTGTTGACCGCGGCCGAGCGCACCCGGCTGATCGGGTGGAGCGGCACCAGCGCCCCCCTGCCGGCCGGCTCACTGCCCGGGCTGTTCGAGGCTCGGGCCGCCGAGACCCCGAACGCGCCCGCGCTCACCGCCGAGGACGCCGAGCTGACGTACGCCCGGCTCAACGCCCACGCCAACGGGCTGGCGCTGCGGCTGGTCGAGGCCGGGGCCGGCCCCGAGACGCCGGTCGCGCTGATGATCGGCCGCTCGGCCGCCCAGGTGGTGGCGATCCTGGCCGTGCTCAAGGCCGGCGGCTGCTACGTGCCGCTGGACGACGCCCAGCCCGCCGACCGGCTGCGGACCGTCCTCGCGGACACCGGCGCCCGGCTGGTACTGGCCGACGCCGCGCACCGCGACCACCCCGCGCTGGCCGGGCTGTCGGTGCTCGACCCGCACGCGGACGAGCACCCCGAGAACCTCGGACTGCCGCTGGACGCCGAGCAGTTGGCGTACGTGATGCACACCTCGGGATCGACCGGCAGACCCAAGGGCATCGCCGTCACCCACCGCTCCGTGGTGGACCTCGCTCTCGGCGGCACCTTCACCGGGGGCGGCCACGAGCGGCTGCCGGTGCACGCCCCCTCCGCCTTCGACGCCTCCACCTACGAGATCTGGACGCCGCTGCTCTCCGGCGGCCAACTGGTGATCGCCCCGGCCGGCCGGCTCGGGATCGCCGAGCTGGCGGCGGTGATCGGCCAGGAACGGACCACCTCCGCCTGGATCAGCGTCGGCCTCTTCAACGTGCTGGCCGCCGAGGCCCCGGAGACCTTCGCCGGGCTCCGGGAGGTGTGGACCGGCGGCGACATCGCCTCACCGGCCGCCATGCGGCGGGTGCTGGACAGCTGCCCCGGGCTGCGGCTGGTCAACGTCTACGGGCCGACCGAGACCACCACCTTCGCGACCCGCTTCCCGATGGCCTCCGCCGCCGAGGTGCCCGACGTGGTGCCGATCGGCCGCCCGCTGCCCAACACCCGGCTGTACGTGCTGGACGCCGGGCTGCGCCCGGTGCCGGCCGGCGTGACCGGTGAGCTGTACATCGGCGGGTCCGGCCTGGCCCGCGGCTACGTCGGCCGCCCCGGCCTGACCGCCGAACGCTTCGTGGCCTGCCCGTTCGGCGAGAGCGGCGGCAGGATGTACCGCACCGGCGACGTGGTGCGCTGGACCCCCACGGGCGAACTGGAGTTCGTCGGGCGGGCGGACGACCAGGTCAAGCTGCGCGGCTTCCGGATCGAACTCGGCGAGGTGGAGGCGGCGTTCAGCGCCCACCCGGCGGTCGGCCAGGTCTGCGCGGCGGTCCGCCAGGACCAGCCGGGCGACAGGCGCCTGGTCGCGTACGTCACCGGCGAGGTGGGGGCCGGCGAACTGCGCGCCTTCGTCACCGACCGGCTGCCCGGCTACATGCTGCCGGCCGCGATCGTCGTCCTCGACGCGCTGCCGGTGAACCCCAACGGCAAGGTGGACCGCAAGGCCCTGCCCGCGCCCGACTACCACGGCGCCGACGGCGGACGCGAGCCGCGCGACGCCACCGAGCGGGCCCTGTGCGAGCTGTTCGCCGAGGTCCTCGGGCTGGCCAGGACCGGCATCGACGACAACTTCTTCGACCGCGGCGGGCACTCACTGCTCGCCACCCGGCTGATCAGCCGCATCCGGGCCGGGCTCGGCGCCGAACTGCCGATCCGCGCGCTCTTCGACAACCCGACGGTGGCCCTGCTCGCCGCCGCGCTGCCCGACTCCGCCACGGCCCGCCCGGCCCTGCGCCGCGCCGAGCGACCCGAACGCGTACCGCTCTCCTCCGCCCAGCAACGCCTCTGGTTCATCGAGCAGTTCGAGGGGCCGAGCGCCCTCTACAACACCCCCGTCGCGGTCCGGCTGACCGGCGCCGTCGACGCCCCCGCCCTGGAGCGGGCCGTCCGGGACGTGGTGGAGCGGCACGAGGTGCTGCGCACCGTCTTCCCGACCACCGACGGGCAGCCGCGGCAACTGGTGGCCGAAGCGGGAGAGTTGGCCCTTCGGCAGGTCACGGTGGCCGACGAGGAGGAGCTGCGGACCGCGCTGCTCGCGGCCGGCGAGGAGCTCTTCGACCTCGCCCACGACCTGCCGGTGCGCGCCACCCTGGTCTCGCTGCCGCACGACGAGCACGTCCTGCTGGTGCTGATGCACCACATCGCCGGCGACGGCTGGTCCGTCGCCCCGCTGTTCCGCGACCTCGCCGAGGCCTACCGGGCCCGATCCGCCGGCACCGCACCGCGGTGGGAACCGCTGCCGGTGCAGTACGCCGACTACACCCTCTGGCAGCGCGAACTGCTCGGCGCCGACGAGCGGCCCAGTGCCCTGCTGAGCGAGCAACTCGCCTACTGGCGGCAGACCCTGGCCGACGCCCCGGAGGAACTGGCGCTCCCGTACGACCGTCCGCGCCCGGCCGTGCCGGGGCACCGGGGCGGCCTGGTGGAGGTCACCGTCGACGCCGGACTGCACGGCGCGCTCACCACGTTGGCGACCGCACGGAACGCCAGCCTGTTCATGGCCCTCCAGGCCGCCGTCGCCACCCTCTACACCCGCCTCGGCGCCGGCACCGACCTCCCCCTCGGCACCCCCGTCGCCGGCCGCACCGACGAAGCCCTCGACGACCTCGTCGGCTTCTTCGTCAACACCCTCCCCCTACGCACCGACACCAGCGGCGACCCCACCTTCCACCAACTCCTCGACCGGATCCGCCGCACCGACCTGGACGCCTACGACCACCAGGACATCCCCTTCGAACGCCTCGTCGAACACCTCAACCCCACCCGCACCCCCGCCCGCCACCCCCTCTTCCAGACCCTGGTCGCGCTGGAGAGCCGGGCCACGGTGCCCACCGAGTTCGGCGACCTGGGCTGCTCGGAGCACCCCTTCGAACTGGACGTGGCCAAGTTCGACCTGTCGTTCCGCTTCACCGAGCAGGGCCCCGGGGCGGGCCTGACGGTGGCGGTCGAGTACGCCGTCGACCTCTTCGACCACGCCACCGCGACCGCCCTCGGCGAGCGGCTGCTGCGGGTCCTGCGCGCCGCCGCGGCCGCCCCGGACGCGCCGATCGGCGCCATCGACATCCTCGGCCCGGCCGAGCGCGAACAGCTGCTCACCGGCTGGCAGGGACCGGTGGCGCCCGTCACCGAGCAGAGCCTGCCCCGGCTGTTCGAGGCCCAGGCCGCCGCAACCCCCGACGCACCGGCGGTGGTCTCCGAGGACGGCACCCTCAGCTACGCCGAACTGGACTCCAGGGCCGAGCACCTGGCCGCCCGCCTGGCCGCCGCCGGGGTCGGCGCCGAGGCGCCGGTGGTCCTGCTGATGGACCGCTCCGCCGACCTGCTCACCGCGATCCTCGCGGTGGCCAAGGCGGGCGGCTGCTACGTCCCGCTGGACGACCGGCACCCGGCCGAGCGGCTGCGGCGGATCACCGCCGACACCGGCGCGGCACTCGTCCTGGTCGACCCGGCGCACCGGAGCCACCCGCTGGCCGCCGACGCCCCCTGCCCCGTCCTGCCGCTCACCGCGGGCTGGTCCGACGGTCCGCGCGAACGGCGCGCCCACCGCGGCGCACCGCACCCGGAGCAGCTCGCGTACGTGATGTTCACCTCCGGCTCCACCGGGGAGCCCAAGGGCATCGCGATCAGCCACCGGGACGTGGTGCAGCTCGCCACCGACCCGTGCTGGCGGCACGACGAGGGCCTGCGGGTGCTGTTCCACGCGCCGCACGCCTTCGACGCCTCCACCTACGAGATCTGGGTGCCGCTGCTCTCCGGCGGCCAGGTGGTCGTGGCACCGCGGGGCGACCTGGACGCGGCCTCGATCCGCGAGCTGGTCCTGGTCCACGCGCTCACCCATGTGCACGTCACCGCCGGCCTGTTCCGGGTCGTCGCGGAGGAGGACCCGGGCATCTTCGCCGGCGTGCGCGAGGTGCTGACCGGTGGTGACGTGGTCTCCGCCCCGGCCGTGCGCCGGGTGCTGGAGGCCGTCCCCGGCATCGCGGTGCGGGCCCTGTACGGGCCGACCGAGACCACCCTGTGCGCGACCCAGTACCCGATGCCGCTCGCCGCGGCGGTGCCGGGCACGGTGCCGATCGGCCGCCCGCTCGCGAACACCAGGCTGTACGTGCTGGACGCCGGGCTGCGCCCGGTGCCGGCCGGCGTGACGGGCGAGCTGTACATCGCCGGAGCCGGCCTGGCCCGCGGCTACGTCGGCCGCCCCGACCTGACCGCCGAACGCTTCGTCGCCTGCCCGTTCGGCGAGAGCGGCGGCAGGATGTACCGCACCGGAGACCTCGCCCGCTGGACCGCCGACGGCGTGCTGGAGTTCCTCGGCCGCGCCGACGACCAGGTCAAGATCCGCGGCTTCCGGATCGAACTCGGCGAGGTGGAGGCCGCGTTCACCGCCCTGCCCACCGTCGGCCAGGCCTTCGCGATGGTCCGCGAGGACCAGCCGGGCGACAAGCGCCTCGTGGTGTACGCCACCGGCAAGGCCATGCCCGGCGAACTGCGCGCCGCCGTCGCCGACAGCCTGCCCGGCTACATGCTCCCGGCCGCCGTGGTCGTCCTCGACGCCCTGCCGGTCACCGCCAACGGCAAGGTCGACCGCCGCACCCTGCCCGCCCCCGACTACACCGGGACGGCCGAGCGCCGGGCCCCGCGCACCGACACCGAGCGCGTGCTCTGCGAACTCTTCGCCGACGTCCTCGGGTCGGCCGGGGTCGGGATCGACGACAGCTTCTTCGACCTCGGCGGCCACTCCCTGCTCGCCACCAAGCTGGTCAGCCGCATCCGCGCCACCCTCGGCGCGGAGCTGCCGATCCGCACGCTGTTCGACGCGCCCACGGTCGCGGCCCTCGCGGCCGTGCTGCCCGGCGGCGAGCGGGCGCCCGCGCCGAAGAAGGCCCGCCCGGCCCTGCGGCCGATGCGCCGCCCCGGCGGCGGGGCCTGACCGGCCGCGGCGCGCGGGACCGCCCACCGGTGGCGGCCCGCGCCCGCCGCGCGCCCGCCTCACCGCCCGCCACAGAGCAGCCACCCGCCACAGAGCAGCCACCCGTCACAGAGCAGCCACCCGCCACAGCAGCCGTACGTCGCCAGTCGGAGGCAGACCTTGATCCCGTTGTCGTTCGCCCAGCAGCGGCTCTGGTTCATCGAGCAGTTCGAGGGCCCGAGCGCCCTCTACAACACCCCGTTCGCCCTCCGGCTGACCGGTGCGCTCGACGCCGCCGCCCTCGAAGGCGCACTGGGGGACGTGGTGGACCGGCACGAGGTGCTGCGCACCGTCTTCCCGACCACCGACGGCCGGCCCCACCAGCACATCCTCGCCGAGGGCCGCCCGCCGCTGCACCGGGTGCCGGTGGCCGACGAGGCCGAGCTGCCCCGGCTGCTGCGCGAGGCGGCCGGGCAGGTCTTCGACCTCGCCGCCGACCTCCCGGTCCGGGCCTGGCTGTACGCCCTGCCCGCACCGGACGAGCACGTCCTGCTGCTGCTCACCCACCACATCGCCAGCGACGGCTGGTCGGTCACCCCGCTGTTCCGCGACCTCGCCGAGGCCTACCGGGCCCGATCCGCCGGCACCGCGCCGCAGTGGGAACCGCTGCCCGTGCAGTACGCCGACTACACCCTCTGGCAGCGCGAACTGCTCGGCGAGGAGGACGACCCGGAGAGCGTTGTCTCCACCCAACTTGCCTACTGGCAGCATGAGTTGTCCGGCCTACCGGAGGAGCTGGCGCTCCCGTACGACCGCCCGCGCCCGGCCCTGCCGAGCCGCCGCGGCGGCGCCGCCGACTTCGGGATCGACGCCGGACTGCACGGCGCGCTCACCACGTTGGCGACAGCACGGAACGCCAGCCTGTTCATGGCCCTCCAGGCCGCCGTCGCCACCCTCTACACCCGCCTCGGCGCCGGCACCGACCTGCCCCTCGGCACCCCCGTCGCCGGCCGCACCGACGAAGCCCTCGACGACCTCGTCGGCTTCTTCGTCAACACCCTCCCCCTACGCACCGACACCAGCGGCGACCCCACCTTCCACCAACTCCTCGACCGGATCCGCCGCACCGACCTGGACGCCTACGACCACCAGGACATCCCCTTCGAACGCCTCGTCGAACACCTCAACCCCACCCGCACCCCCGCCCGCCACCCCCTCTTCCAGACCGTCGTCACCCTGAACGCGGAACAGGCCGGCGACCTCGCCTTCGGCGCCGCGGTCGGCACCCCGCTCGAAGTCGGCGAGGCCCAGGCCCAGTTCGACCTCAACTTCAACTTCGTCGAACGCCTCGCCGCCGACGGCAGCTGCCTCGGGGTGCGCGCCGCCGTCGACTACGCGGCCGACCTGTTCGACCACGCCACCGCGACCGCCCTCGGCGAGCGGCTGCTGCGGGTCCTGCGCGCCGCCGTGGCCGCCCCGGACGCGCCGATCGGTGCCATCGACATCCTCGACCCGGCCGAGCGCGAACAGCTGCTCACCGGCTGGCAGGGACCGGTGGCGCCCGTCACCGAGCAGAGCCTGCCCCGGCTGTTCGAGGCCCAGGCCGCCGCAACCCCCGACGCACCGGCCGTCGTCTCCGACACCGAACGGCTCGACTACGCCGAACTGAACGACCGCGCCAACCGGCTCGCCGCACTGCTGCTGGAGCGCGGCCTGACCACCGAACAGCCGGTCGCGGTGCTGACGGAACGCTCCGCCGCCCTGCTCACCGCCGTCCTGGCGATCGCCAAGGCGGGCGGCACCTACGTCCCGCTGGACGACCGCTACCCGCTGGACCGGCTGCGGCACATCCTCGCCGACACCCGTACCGCCCTCATGCTCACCGACCGGGCCCACCAGGGGCATCCGGTGCTCGCCACCGAGGGCTTCGACACCGTCGAGGTCACCGAGGCGCTGCTCGCCGGGGCCCCGGCGGCGGGCAACCCCGCCACACCGGTCCTGCCCGGCCAGCTGGTCTACGTGATGTACACCTCGGGCTCGACCGGCGTGCCCAAGGGCGTCGCCGTCACCCACCGCAACGTGGTGGACCTGCTGGGCAACCCGCACTTCAGGGCCGGCCACCACGAACGCGTGCTGCTCCACTCGCCCACCGCCTTCGACGCCTCCACCACCGAGATCTGGGCGCCGCTGGTCACCGGCGGGGCGATCGTCCTCGCCGAGCCCGGCGAACTGGACATCCGCCGCCTCGCCGGGACCATCACCGCCCACGAGGTGACCCTGGTCCAGGCCCCGTCCGGGCTGCTGCGGCTGATGGCCGACGAGAACCCGGCCGCCTTCCGGCGGGTCCGGCAGGTGTGGACCGGCGGCGACGTCGTGCCGCCGGAGTCCGTCCGCCGGCTCCTGCGGGCCTGCCCGGACACCTCCGTGCTCGCGGTCTACGCGCCGACCGAGACCACCGCCATCAAGACCACCTTCACCATGGGCGCGAACGATCCCGTCCCCGCCGTGGTGCCGATCGGCCGACCGCTGGCCAACACCAGGCTGTACGTGCTGGACGCCGGGCTGCGCCCGGTGCCGGCCGGCGTCGCGGGCGAGCTGTACATCGCCGGAGCCGGCCTGGCCCGCGGCTACGTCGGCCGCCCCGACCTGACCGCCGAACGCTTCGTCGCCTGCCCGTTCGGCGAGAGCGGCGGCAGGATGTACCGCACCGGAGACCTCGCCCGCTGGACCGCCGACGGCGTGCTGGAGTTCCTCGGCCGCGCCGACGACCAGGTCAAGATCCGCGGCTTCCGGATCGAACTCGGCGAGGTGGAGGCCGCGTTCACCGCCCTGCCCACCGTCGGCCAGGCCTTCGCGATGGTCCGCGAGGACCAGCCGGGCGACAAGCGCCTCGTGGTGTACGCCACCGGCAAGGCCACGCCCGGCGAACTGCGCGCCGCCGTCGCCGACAGCCTGCCCGGCTACATGCTCCCGGCCGCCGTGGTCGTCCTCGACGCCCTGCCGGTCACCGCCAACGGCAAGGTCGACCGCCGCACCCTGCCCGCCCCCGACTACACCGGGACGGCCGAGCGCCGGGCCCCGCGCACCGACACCGAGCGCGTGCTCTGCGAACTCTTCGCCGACGTCCTCGGGTCGGCCGGGGTCGGGATCGACGACAGCTTCTTCGACCTGGGCGGCCACTCCCTGCTCGCCACCAAGCTGGTCAGCCGCATCCGCACCGCGCTCGGCACCGAACTGCCCGTCCGGACCCTGTTCGACGCCCCCAGCGTGGCCGCGCTGGCCGCCGCGCTGCCCACCCCCGGCACCGCCCGCCCGGCCCTGCGGCCCACCGGGCGGCCCGCCCGCGTCCCGCTCTCCCCCGCACAGCAACGCCTCTGGTTCATCGACCAGTTCGAGGGCCCGAGTCCGCTCTACAACACCCCCTGCGCCCTGCGGCTCGCCGGCCGGATCGACACCACCGCCCTCCAGGCGGCGCTGACGGACGTGCTCGACCGCCACGAGGTGCTGCGCACCGTCTACCCGACCACCGACGGGCAGCCGCACCAGCTGCTCCTGGAGCACCCCGAACTCCCGCTGCGCACCGCGCCGGTGGCCGGCGAGGAGGAACTCGGGGCGGCCCTGGCCGAGGCCTGCGCGGAGGTCTTCGACCTCGCCCGCGACCTGCCGGTGCGCGCCACCCTGTTCTCCCTGCCGGGCGACGAGCACGTCCTGCTGGTCCTGACGCACCACATCGCCACCGACGGCTGGTCCGTCGCCCCGCTGCTGCGCGACCTCGCCGCCGCGTACCAGGCCCGCCGCGCCGGCACCGCCCCCGACTGGCCACCGCTGCCGGTGCAGTACGCCGACTACGCCCTCTGGCAGCACCGGCTGCTCGGCACCGACGAACGGCCGAGCGAGCTGCTGACCGGCCAACTCGCCTACTGGCAGCAGGCCCTGGCCGACCTCCCGGAGGAGCTGGCACTCCCCTTCGACCACCGCCGCCCCGCCGCCCCGAGCCGCCGGGGCGCCACCGTGGAACTCCGGATGGACGCCGGACTCCACACCGCGCTCGTCGAGTTGGCGCAGCGGAGCCGCGCCAGCGTGTTCATGGTGATGCAGGCCGCCCTGGCCACCACCCTGGGCCGGCTCGGCGCGGGCACCGACCTGCCGATCGGCACCGTGGTGGCCGGCCGCACCGACGAGGCGCTGGACGACCTGGTCGGCTTCTTCGTCAACACCCTGGTGCTGCGCACCGACACCAGCGGCGACCCGACCTTCCGGGAGCTGGTGGAGCGCGTCCGGGTCGCCACCCTGGACGCCTTCGCGCACCAGGACGTGCCCTTCGAGCGGCTGGTCGAGCTGCTCAACCCGGTGCGCTCGACCGCCCGGCACCCGCTCTGCCAGGTGATGCTGACCTCGGGCGGCGACGCCGGGGAGATCAGCCTCGGCGGTCTGCCCGGCCGGGTCGAGCAACCGGACTCCGGCCTCGCCAAGTTCGACCTGACCTTCGCGTTCGGCGAGAGCTTCGACGCGGCCGGCGCGCCCGCCGGGCTGGGCCTGACGCTGGAGTACGCCGTCGACCTGTTCGACCGGGCCACCGCCGAGGCGACGGCCGCCCGCTTCGAGCGCGCCCTGCGCGCGGTGCTGGCCGATCCGGACCAGCGGGTGGGCCTGGTGGAGGTGCTGGCGCCCGAGGAGCGGGAGCAGCTGGTCGACGGGTGGAACGACACCGCCCGGCCGGTCGCGCCCGCCACCTTCCCGGCGCTGTTCGAGGCGCGGGCCGCCGCCCACCCGGAGGCCGTCGCGCTCTCCTTCGGCTCCGAGCAGGTCGGTTACGGCGAGCTGAACGAGCGCGCCAACCGCTTCGCCCGGCTGCTGGTCGAGCACGGCGCGGGCCCCGAGCGGTTCGTCGCGATCGCCCTGGAGCGCTCGATCGAGCTGATCGTCGCCCAGCTCGCGGTGCTCAAGGCCGGCGCGGTCTTCCAGCCGTTGGACCCGCGGTACCCGGCCGACCGGCTCGCCCACATGCTGGACGACGCCCGGCCCGCGCTCGTCCTCACCAGCAGGGCGCTGACCGGCTGCCTGCCGGCCGGCAGCACCGTCCCCCGGCTGCTGATCGAGGACCTGGACGCCTCCGGCCACCCGGCGCACGACCTCACCGGAACCGCGATCACCCCGGACTCGGCCGCGTACGTCATCCACACCTCGGGGTCCACCGGCCGTCCCAAGGGCGTGCTGGTCACCCACTCCGGCCTCGCGAGCATGGTGGAGAGCCAGCGCGAGGGCCTGGCCGTCACCCCGGACAGCCGGGTGCTGCTGTTCGCCTCGCCGTCCTTCGACGCGGCCGTCTGGGAGCTGGGCATGGCCCTGCTCACCGGCGCCCGCGCCGTCCTCGCCGACGCCGACCGGCTCCTGCCCGGCCCCGCCCTGGTGGAGCTGATCGCCGACCAGGGCGTCACCCACCTCACCCTGCCGCCCACCGCCCTCGCCGTGCTGCCCCCGGACGCGCTGCCCCTGGGCACCACCCTGGTGGTGGCCGGCGAGGCCTGCCCGCCCGACCTGGTCGGGCAGTGGTCGGCCCGGGTGCGGATGGTCAACGCCTACGGCCCCACCGAGTCCACCGTGTGCGCCAGCATGAGCGGCCCGCTGCACGGCCGGACCACCCCGCCGATGGGCCGTCCCGTGGCCGACACCCGTCTGTACGTGCTCGATCCGGGCCTCCAGCCGGTCCCCGCCGGGGTGGTCGGCGAGCTGTACATCGCCGGCGCCGGCCTCGCCCGCGGCTACCTCGGCCGCCCCGGCCTCACCGCCGAGCGCTTCACCGCCGACCCGTACGGGGCCCCCGGCAGCCGGATGTACCGCACCGGGGACCTCGCCCGCCGGACCGCCGACGGTGTGCTGGACTACCTCGGCCGCACCGACCACCAGGTCAAGGTCCGGGGCTTCCGGATCGAACCCGGCGAGATCGAGGCCGTACTCGCCCGGCACCCCGACCTGGCACAGGCGTTCGCGCTGGTCCGCGAGGACCGCCCCGGCGACCGCCGGCTCGTCGCCTACGCCGTCCCCCGCCCCGGCCGGACGCTCGACCCGGCCGCCCTGCGCCGCCACGTCGGCGGGACCCTGCCCGACTACATGGTCCCCTCCGCCGTCGTCGCCCTCGACGCCCTGCCGCTGACCGCCAACGGCAAGGTCGACCGCACCGCCCTGCCCGCCCCCGACACCGCCTGGCCCGGCTCCGGCCGGATACCCGCCACGCCCCGGGAGGAACTGCTCTGCGGCCTGTTCGCCGACGTCCTCGGGCTGGACAGGGTCGGCGTGGACGACAACTTCTTCGAGCTGGGCGGGCACTCGCTGCTGGCCGGCCGGCTGGTCGCGGGCCTGCGCGAACTGCTCGGCGAGGGCGAGGGGATCGGCGTCCGCGCGCTGTTCGAGGCACCGACCGTCGCCCTGCTGGCCGAGCGGCTCGCCCTGGGACCGGCCGCCGAGAGCTTCCCCGTCCTGCTGCCGATCCGCACCCGGGGCTCGCGCCCGCCGCTGTTCTGCGTCCACCCGGCCGCCGGCATCAGCTGGGTGTACACCGGGCTGCTGCGCCACCTCGACGCCGAGCAGCCGATCTACGGCCTCCAGGCCCCCGGCCTGGCCGATCCGGCCGCCCGCCCGGCCTCGGTGGAGGAGCTGGCCAGGACCCACCTCGCGCAGATCCGCGCCGTCCGCCCCGAGGGCCCGTACGCCCTGCTCGGCTGGTCCTTCGGCGGGACCGTCGCCCACGCGATCGCGGCACTGCTGCGCGAACAGGGCGAGGAGGTACGGCTGCTGGCCCTGCTGGACGCCTACCCGGGCACCGGCGAGCCGGGGCCCGAGCGGTGGCGGGACGACCCGGCGCAGCTCGCGGTGATCCTCGACTCGCTCGGCCACCCGGCCGGGGAGACCGCCGCCTGGCCCGCGGACGAGGACGGCTACGCGGCGCTCGTCCGGGACGGCGAGGGCCCGCTCGCCGGTCTCAGCGGCGCCGGGGTGGCCCGGGTGGTCGCCGTCTTCCAGGCCAACGCCGAGCTGTCCCACACGCTCCCGCTGCCCGGCTACGACGGCGGCGCGGTGTTCTTCACCGCCGCCAAGGACCGGCCGGCCGACGCCCCCGACCCCGAGAGCTGGCGCCCGCACCTGGGCGGCCGGCTCGACATCCACGAGGTGCCGAGCACCCACGGCGCGATGACCGGCTCCGAGGCGCTCGCCGTCATCGGCCCGGTGCTCGCCGCCCGCCTGACGCCCTGACCCCTCCGCCCCACCCGTCCCACCCGCTCGCCACTCCCCGCTCCCCGCTCCCCGCTCCCACCGACCGCAGGCGACCGACCCTGCGCACACCACGCGGGCCGCACCCGGCCCGCCCACGGAGAAACGGACCCCACCATGACCACTGCGGCCATCCCCGACACCTGGCGCGGCATCACCCCGGCGCCGATCACCTCGACCGACGCCTACAACGGCTTCATCGCCGCGAACGTGATCTTCGCCCTGGACCGGATCGGCCTGCTGGAGCGGATCGGCCGCGGCGAGCCGCTCTCCGCCGCCGAGGCCACCGCCGGCACCGGTGACACCGCCCGCACCGAGGCCGTACTGCGCGCCGCCACCGACTACGGCTACCTCAAGGCCGACGGCGACACCTACCTGCCCACCGAGGCGGGGACGGAGATCGCCGCCGCGCGCGGGTACTTCACCTGGGCCGTCGGCGGCTACCACGACGTGTTCGGCCGGGCCGGCCACCTGAGCACCGGCACCCACCGCTACGGCGAGGACGTCCTCCGCGACGAGGCGATGGTCGCCCTCGGCTCGGCCCAGTGCGACCAGTCGATGTTCGCCGCGCAGCTGACCGACGTGCTGAGCGGCATCGACTTCCGCACCATCGCCGACCTGGGCTCGGGCACCTCCGCCCGGGTGCGCCGGGTGGTCTCGCAGCGCCCTGGCACCCGGGGCCTGGGCATCGACATCAGCCGCCCGGCCACCGACATCGCCCGCCGCGACATCGCCGAGGCCGGGATGCTGGACCGGGTCACCGCCGTCCGCGCGGACGTGCTGGGCCTGCTCGGCACCCAGATCGACAACGACGCCGAGGCCGCCGAGGTGGCCGAGGTCGACACCGTGATGAGCTTCTTCCTGCTGCACGACCTGCTGGCCGACCCGACCACCCGCTCCTCGATCTTCACCCGGATGCGGGAGGCGTTCCCGAAGGCCCGCACCTTCGTCCTCGGCGACACCATGCTGCGCGACCCGGGCACCTCCGAGGGCGCCCAGCCGGTCTTCTCGGTCGGCTTCGAGCTGGCGCACGCGATGATGGGCGTCCCGCTGCACACCAAGGACACCTACGAGACGCTGTTCACCGACGCCGGTCTGCGGATCGAGCGCGTCGAGGCGCTGGCCACCCCGTCCTCCTGGCTCTACGTCCTCCAGGCCGACTGATGGCCGCCGCCTCCGCCGCCAGACACCTGCTGGCGCAGAACGAGCACCCGTACCCGCCGCCGCCCTCGGTGCCGGCCGCCCTCGCCGAGGCCACCGCCGACCTGCACCGCTACCCGGACTTCCGTCCGGAGCGGATCGCCGGGATCGTCGCCGACTGGCAGGGCGTCCCGGCCGGGCAGGTCGTGGTCGGCCACGGCTCGGCGGGCGTGGCGCTGGACCTCTTCCACACCGTGGTCGAGCCCGGCGACAACGTGGTGCACTCGGCGCCCTGCTTCGACGCGTACCCGCTGTTCTGCGGGATCACCAGGGCCGAGGCCCGGCCGGTCCCGCTCGGCCCCGACGCCAGGCACGACCTGGCGGCGATGGCCGGGCGGACGGACGGGCGCACCCGGATCGTCGTGCTGTGCAACCCGCACAACCCGACCGGCACGGTCTACTCCTGGGCCGAGCTGACGGACTTCTTCCGCCGGGTGCCGGCCACCGCGCTGATCCTGCTGGACGAGGCGTACGTCGACTTCGCCCTGGGCTGGGAGGCCCCGGACGTGCCGGCCAGGATCGCCGAGTGGCCGAACCTGGTGGTGCTGCGCACCCTGTCCAAGTCGCACGGGATCGCCGCGCTGCGGATCGGCTACGCGCTGGCGGCGGAGTCCGTGGCCCGGCGGGTGCGGGAGCACCAGGTGCCGTACGCGGTGAACCGGCTCCAGGAGGCGGGCCTGCTCGCCGCCGTCGCCGCCCGGGACGAGGTGGAGCGGCGGATCGCCGCCATCGCCGCGGAGCGGGAGCGCACCGGGGCCGAACTGCTGCGGCTCGGCTGGACGGTGGCGCCCAGCGTCACCAACTTCCTGTGGGTGGACGCCCCCGGCGACCACGCCCCGCTGCGCGCCGAGCTGGAGCGCCTGGGCGTGGCCGTCCGCTACTACCCCGGCCAGGGCGTCCGGATCGCCGTCGGCGAGAAGGACGCCAACGACGCGGTGATCGAGGGCTTCGCGGCCGTCGCGCCGCTCGCCCCGGCCCACCCCGCCGCGCCCTGACCGTCCGGCGCCCCGAGCGCTCCGAGCACCCCGAGTGCCCCGGCGCTCCGAGCACCCCCGCACACCCCGAAGCGCCGTCGGCGCAGCGAAGGAACCGCCATGCACCCGCTGTTGGCCCGCCCGGAGTTCCGGCGCTACCTCGTCGGGCAGACCCTGTCCGTCCTCGGCGACAGCGCCCTCTCCATCGCCCTCGGCATCTGGGCCAAGGTGCTGACCGGCAGCAACTCCGCCGCCGGCCTGGTGCTGTTCTGCTTCTCCGCGCCCCTGCTGCTGCTTCCGCTGGGCGGTCTGCTCGCCGACCGGGTCCGCCGCAAGCCGCTGCTGGTCGGGGTGAACCTGGCGGTGGCGGTGTCGCTGCTGCCGCTGCTGCTGGTCGACGGCCCGGGCACGGTCTGGATCATCTACGGCACCGCCACGGTCTGCGGTCTGGCCGGGGCCGTCCTGGCCCCGGCGCAGAGTGCGCTGCTGCGCGGCATTCTGACGGAACGTCAGGATTTCGGGGCGGCGGCCGGGCTGACCCAGAGCGCCCGGGCCGGCACCACCCTGGTGGCGCCGCTGCTCGGATCCGGGCTCTACGGCTGGTTCGGCGGGCACGTGGTCGCGATGGCCGACCTCGGCGTGCTGCTGCTGGCGGCCCTGAGCTTCCTCACCCTGCGGGTGGAGGAGGCCGAACCGGAGCCCTCGGGCCTGCGGTGGCGGACCGAGGTGCTGGCCGGCTTCGTCCACCTGCGCGGCTCGGTGGGCCTGCGCCCGCTGGTGGTGGCCACCGCCGCCGCCGGTTTCGCGCTGAGCCTGCTCCAGCCGGTGCTGTTCGCGCTGACCCAGCACGGACTGCACCGCTCACCGCAGTTCCTCGGCGTGCTGGAGACCACCGAGGCCGTCGGCGCGCTGGGCGGTTCGGTGGCCGGCGGACTGCTGATCGGCCGGCTCGGGCCGCGCCGGACGGTCATGGCGGGGTCGGCGGTGTTCGGCCTCGGGACCGTCCTGCTGCTCGCCCCGTCGCTGTACGCGGTGTCGGCCGGCCTGGTGATCGCGGGCGCGGGCATCCCGGCCGCCCTGGTCGGGCTCGCCACCGCCGCCCAGGCGTCCACCCCGCCGCGGTTGATGGGGCGCGCCCAGGCGGCCGTCAACCTCTCGCTCACCGCGCCGCAGGCGCTGGCCGTCGGCGTCGGCTCCGCCCTGGTGGCCGCCCTGGACTTCCGGGTGGTGCTGGGCGTGATGGTGGCCGGCGCGCTGCTCGCCGCCGTCCACCTGATCGGCAAGCCGGAGGCCCCGACGGAGCCCCCGGAGGCCGCGGCCGGCGCCGGCGCCGGGCCCGGGGACCAGGCCGAGCCGAAGGACGCCAGGGACCTCCAGCCCAGCTGAACCGGCTCCGGCCCGCCCGGCCCGCCCTCACGTCCCCGTCCCGCCCGCACACCCTCCCGTTCACCTGAACACCCTCAGCCCCTCCCGTCTCCTCACGAGAGAGCTCCTCAGATGACCGACCGTTCCTCTCCCCCCGCCAACCCGATCCCCGCCAACCCGATCCCCGTCGAGCTGGACCACGTCGAGTTCCACGTCGCCGACGTCACCGCCGAGACCACCCGGCTGACCGCGGAGTACGGCTTCGAGCTGCTCGTCCCGCCCACCGAGCGCGGCGGGCCCGCCGAGCGCTGCCTCTCCGCGCTGGTCGGCCAGGCCGGCATCCGGCTGCTGGTCACCCAGCCGCTGGCGGCCGGCCACCCGGCCACCGACTACCTGGAGCGGCACGGCGACGGCGTGGCCGCCCTCGGCCTGCGGGTGCCGGACGCCGCCGGGGCGTTCCGGACCCTGACCGACCGCGGCGCCGCCGCGCTGCGCCCGCCGCAGGCCGAGGACGGCTGCGTCACCGCCGTGGTCGACGCGTTCGGCGACGTCGTGCACACCCTGATCGAGCGCGGCCCCGGGGTCTGCGCCGGCCGCATCCCCGGCCTGCCGGACCCGGCCCCGCTGACCGGCGCCGGCGAGGTCGGCCTGCGCTCCGTCGACCACTTCGCGGTCCTGGTCCCGTTCGGTGAACTGCGCTCCACCGAGCGCCGCTACCGCGAGGTCTTCGGCTTCCGGACGATCTTCGAGGAGCGGGTCGAGGTCGGCGCGCTCGGCATGGACTCGGCGGTCGTGCAGAGCGCCGACCACAGCGTCACGCTCACCCTGATCGAGCCGCTCGGCGCGGACGCGGGCGGTCAGATCGCCTCCTTCCTGGCCGGCCACGGCGGCGCCGGGGTGCAGCACGTCGCCTTCGCCGCCGGGGACGCGGTGCACTCGGTCTCCACCATGGCCGAGCGCGGCGTACCGTTCCTGCACACCCCGCAGACCTACTACGACGCGCTGCCCGGCCGGCTGACCCCGCTGCGGCACTCCACCGACCGGCTGCGCGAGCTGAGCCTGCTGGTCGACCAGGACCACGACGGCCAGCTGTTCCAGATCTTCACCCGCTCCCGGCACCCGCGGAACACCTTCTTCTTCGAGGTGATCGAGCGCATCCGGGCCCGCAACTTCGGCAGCAACAACATCCGCGCCCTCTACGAGGCCGTGGAACTCCAGCGCAACGCCAGCGAAGTGGCCGGATGAGCGCGTCCGTCCGCAGCGTTCCACCGGCCGCCCCGGCCACTCCGACCGGCCCGGACAGCCCGGACAGCCCGGACAGCCCGCCCGACGGACGCCCGGCACTGTGCGTCACGGAGTACGCCGAGCGCGCCAGGGCCGTCCTCGCACCCGAGGTCTGGGAGTGGCTGGAGGGCGGCGCCGAGCGCGAACTGACCCTCGCCGCCAACCGGACCGCCTTCGACCGGGTGGCCCTGGTGCCCCGGGTGCTGGCCGACGTCACCACCAGGGACACCGCCGCCACCCTGGTGCGCAGCCGGGCCGCCCTGCCGGTGGCGGTGGCGCCCGTCGCCTACCACCGGCTGTTCCACCCCGAGGGCGAGCTGGCCTCGGCCCGCGCCGCGGCCGCCGCGGGCGTGCCGTTCACCGTCGGCACGCTCAGCAGCGTCGGCTTCGGGGAACTGGCGAAGACCGGGGCCACGCTCTGGTTCCAGCTGTACTGGCTGCGCGACCGCGGCCGGCTGCTCGACCTGGTCGGGGCCGCCGAGGAGGCCGGCAGCGAGGCCCTGGTGGTCACCGCCGACGTGCCGTACATGGGCCGCCGGCTGCGCGACGCCAGGAACGCCTTCGCGCTGCCCGAGGACGTCCGCGCCGTGCTGCTGGAGGGCGGCGCCGCCGGGCGGGCGCACCGGGCCACCGCCGCCGTCTCGGCGGTGGCCGCCCACACCGCCGAACTGCTCTCCCCCGGCGTCACCTGGGCCGACCTGGAATGGCTGCGCGACCGGACCGACCTGCCGCTGGTGGTCAAGGGCGTGCTCGACCCGGCGGACGCCGTACGGGCCGCCGGGCTCGGCGCCGCCGCCGTGGTGGTCTCCAACCACGGCGGCCGCCAGCTCGACCGGGCGGTGCCCGCGCTGACGGTCCTGCCCGCGGTCGCCGAGGCACTGGCCGGCCGGGACTGCCAGGTGCTGATGGACAGCGGGATCCGCGGCGGCTCGGACGTGCTCACCGCGCTGGCCCTCGGCGCGTCCGGGGTGCTGCTCGGCCGCCCGCTGATCTGGGGCCTGGCGGCCGGCGGCGAGGCGGGCTGCACCGAGGTCCTCGACCTGCTCGCCGCCGAACTGCGGCACGCGCTCGGCCTCGCCGGCTGCGCCGGCCTGCGGGCCGCCGCCGACCTGCGCACCACCACCCTCGCCTGCCCCACCTGGAGCACCCCGTGACCACCGCCGCCGCACCGCACGACCTGCTGCTGACCGGCCTGCACCCGTCCCTCGCCGATCCTGCGATGACCTCGATGAACCTGCTCAACGAGATCTCCATCCGCTACCCGGAGGCGGTCTCCTTCGCGGCCGGCCGCCCGGCCGAGCAGTACTTCGAGCTGGCCGCCGTCCACCGCCACCTGGACCGCTACGTCGAGCACCTGCGCACCGAGCGCGGGCTCACCGAGGAGGCGGCCCGGCGCCTGGTGCTCCAGTACGGGCGGACCAAGGGGATCATCCACGACCTGATCGCCGCCCACCTCGCGGTGGACGAGGGCATCGCGGTGCCCGCCGAGTCGATCGTGGTGACGGTGGGCTGCCAGGAGGCGATGTTCCTGGTGCTGCGGGCGCTGCGCCGCGGCCCCGAGGACGTGGTGCTGGCCGTCTCCCCCACCTACGTCGGGCTGACCGGCGCGGCACTGCTGGCCGACCTCCCGGTCCTGGCGGTGGCCGACGGCCCGGACGGCGTCGATCTCGCCGACCTGCGCCGCCGGCTGGCCGCCGCGAGGGCCGAGGGGCTGCGCCCGCGGGCGCTCTACCTGGTGCCGGACGTGGCCAACCCGAGCGGGGCCAGCCTGCCGCTGGAACTGCGCCGGGAACTGCTGGAGTTGGCCGCCGAGGAGGACTTCCTGCTGCTGGAGGACAACCCGTACGGCGTCTTCGCGGGCGACGAGCGGCTGCCCTCGCTCAAGGCGCTGGACACCGGACGCCGGGTGGTGCACCTCGGCTCCTTCGCCAAGACCGCCCTGCCGGGCGCCCGGGTCGGGTACGTGGTGGCGGACCAGCTGGTGGCGGACGGCCGGGGCGGCACCGCGCTGTTCGCGGACCTGCTCGGCATGGTCAAGAGCATGACCACGGTGAACACCTCGCCGATCGCCCAGGCCGTGATCGGCGGCGCGCTGCTGGAGCACGGCCACAGCCTGCGGGCCGCCAACACCGGGGCGGCCGCGCTCTACCGGCGCAACCTCGCACTGGTGCTGGAGGGCCTGGCCCGGCGCTTCCCGCCCGGCGGCGGGGTGACCTGGAACGAGCCGCGCGGCGGGTTCTTCCTGGTGCTCACGGTGCCGTGCGTGGTGGACGACGCGCTGCTGGAGCGCTCGGCCTCCGAGTACGGGGTGATCTGGACCCCGATGTCGCACTTCTATCCGGGCGCGGGCGGGGAGCACCGACTCCGGCTCTCCGTCAGCCAGGTCGACCCGGCCACCCTCGACCGGGGCCTGGACGGGCTGGCCGCCCTGCTCGCGGCGGAGGGCCTGCGCGGCTCCGACAATGCTGTCCTTGGTCGGGGCGGTCCCGGCTTGACGCGCGGTCAGCTCCCGGGGTAGCAAGCACTGTCGGGCCCCTCCGGCCGGCCCAGGACTCCCGAGGATGCCCATGAACGAGCGTTTCGCCCCGCTGGACGGGCTGGTCGCGCAGCGCGGCCTGAGCGGCCTTGAACTCGTCGGCAAGGGGCTGGAGTTCACCGTCTTCCGGGCCGTGGGGCCGGACGGCGGGCCGGTCGCCGTCCGGCTCGCGCACCGCCGGTTCGACACGAACGCCAACGACCCGCACGTGGACACCCGGGCCCTGCTCGTCCAGGAGTACGCCGTCCTGCGGCACCTGGCCGAGCACGGCCTGCCGGTCGCCCGGGCCCGGGAGCTGGTCCTCGCCGACGACCCCGGCGCCCCGGACGTGCTGCTCAGCGACTTCGTCCCGGACGACGGGTCCCCGCTCGACCCGCACGGCCTGGGGCGGCTGCTCGCCCGGCTGCACCGGGTGCCGCCGCCCCGGCTGCGGCCGGTCGCCGCGGAGGGCGGCGGCACGGCCGGGGTGATCGCCGCCCGGATGGCCCGCCGCTGGGCCGGGATCGCCCGCCGCGCGGAGGGCTGGCCCGAGGCCCCGGACGCCGCGCTGTTCGCCCGGCACCTGGCCGGCCTCACCGAGGACAGCCTGCTCCACCTCGACGTCCGCGACGCCAACATCCGCCGCGACCGGGGACGGACCACCGCACTGCTGGACTGGTCGAACGCCCTGCTCGGCTCCCCGGCCGTGGAGTTCGGCCGGCTCGCCGAGTACGCCCGCCATCCGGAGAACGGGATCGACCTGGCGGCGGTCCGCGCCGGTTACGCGAGCCTCGCCCCCGTCCCGGACGAGGACGACCCGTGCCTGCTGGTCTGCCGGCTGGACGCCGCGCTGATGCTGGCGCTGGTGTTCCTCTCCGAGGCCGCCGATCCGGCCCGCGGACCGGCCGCCGCCGACCACGCCCGCGCGCTGGCCCGCCGACTCAGCGCCGAGCTGTCGTAACGCTCCGCACAGGCCACCGGGCCGGGCGCCGCGCCGCCGAGGCCGGCCCGCCGGCCCGGCCCGGGCCTGCCCGGACCCCGCCGACCCGCGTCTGTCCTGCACATTCTTGTCGGGTCCGCGGCGGTCAGAGCGGATCCCACGTGCCGGAATCCACCGCCGGCACAAGAAGGCCACCCGGCGAATTCCGTTACCAAGCGTGACGAAATCACGGTACAGTGCCCAGGGCGGTTTACCCGGAGGGCGGTGACCGGCTCGCGATTGCGCCCCCGGTGACGGGAGTGGTCCCGGCCGGGTGGAATCCCGGCGGGTTCCGTGGCCCCCACCCCTTCTCCGCAAACCGGTGGCGCGGTTTTCGTGAAGAACGGCAATTCCCGAATGCGGTGATCGTTTCCGGCCAACTTGATGGCCGGGAATTGCGCCCGCGTGGCACTCCCCGCGACGGCGCCCGACAGGCCCGGCCGCGGAGCCGGGGCACCGGACGGTTCCCGGTTCACCGGGAGCGCACCCGCGACAGGGCCGCCGCCCCCCTCCCACCGGACCACACCGCACGGCGGCACCGAGAACACCGCCCAGCGCCGACCGCCGACCCGGGCGCACCACCCGGCGGCCGTCCGGCACGCCCCGCCTCCGCCGGCTGCGGCGCCCGCACGGCTCCCCGCGCCCGCCTCCGCCGCCTCCGCCGGACGCCCCCCGCCGACCCGCCCGCACCGCGCGCCACGCCGGCGGCCGGCCACCTCCACCGAACCTCGACAGAACCCCCGACGCCAGGCCACACGACCTCTGCACGACAGCGCCGACGTCCGCTCACCGCCCGGCGGCGAAGGGGAAAGCCGCCGGTCCGGCCGGGTGCGGGCGGCCGCAGGGACGCGCCGGGAGCCGCGCACAGGGGGAGGTGACTTTCCCCACAGCCGGACGCCGATGCCGGTCACCCGCGGTCACCAGCGGGCCCCACCGGCCCCATCCGGCCCATCCACCTCGCGGGACCACCGGAGTCACTTCCGCACCACCGCCACCCGCGACCCGCCCCGATTGGCATGATCGGGACCGCCATCGGGCGGGGACCTCAGGCGACGAGGGCGGGAGGGGGTCGGGTGCCGCGGTGCGAGCACCAAGCGGAATGGAACTTTCCGTTAAACCTGCAACAAAAAGCGGCTGGACGGAGCCTGTCGGGACAGGGGCTCATCAGGGTCATTCGGCACCGATTGAACCGGTGCAGACCGGGCAGTTCCGACACGGAGCGAGATCGGCGCGTGTCACGCACAGCACAAAAAGTAAGGGGTACCCCCTACTTTCCCCCCACTGTCTAACATGCCACAGCAGAGACCCCTAGTAGCGTCTCGACTACTGTCGAGCCCCATGACCGGGGGATCTCCACGAATCAGGCGGATGGCCATGCATGAACCGTGCACGACTTGAAGGCGGCGTGTAAGTATGATTGAACAGACAACAAATAGCCCGTGGCTGATCCGATTCCACCCCACTCAGGGCGCCGAGGCACGGTTGGTGTGTCTCCCGCACGCGGGTGGATCCGCTTCGTACTACTTCCCGATGTCCCGGACACTAACCCCGCGTGCCGATGTGATCGCCGTCCAGTACCCGGGCCGACAGGACCGCCGGGCCGAACCCTGCATCACCGACGTCGGTGAGCTGGCGGACGCGATCGCGGCCGAGCTGAAGGGCCACCTGGACCTTCCGCTGGTGCTGTTCGGCCACAGCTTCGGCGCGATGCTCGCCTTCGAGGTGGCCAGGCGGCTGGAGCAGGACGGCCACACCGGCCCGCTGCACGTCGTAGCCTCCGGCCGGCGGGCGCCGTCCACGCACCGCGAGGAGTCCGTGCACACCCGCGACGACGACGGGGTCATCGCGGAGATGCGGCTGCTGAGCGGCACCGACGCCCGCCTGCTGGCGGACGAGGAACTGATGCGGATGGCCCTGCCGGCGATCCGCGGCGACTACACGGCGGTGGAGACCTACCGGGCGGAGCCGGGCGCGAGCACCCGCGCACCGATCACCGTGCTCACCGGCGACGCCGACCCGCGCACCTCCGCGACGGAGGCGGCGGCGTGGCAGGACCACACCAGCGGAGGCTTCGCCCTGCACACCTTTCCGGGCGGCCACTTCTTCCTCGGCGACCACGCCGACGACGTGGTGCGGATCGTGGCCGGCTGTCTCGGCTGACCACCGGCGCGGCACCGAATCCATAGCTCGACGACCGCCTTCGCGCGGTGTTCCACAATGCATTCCGGACGGTCTGCCAGGCGGGCGGAGGCCGGACTCTCGGGGGAGAGTGAGACATTTGGCCACTCAAATATCGGAACGTACAGAACAACTCGCGCTGTTGGGGAAGCTCCTGGCCGGCGCGCGGCAGGGCCGGGGACGCGTGGCCCTGCTCAGCGGCCCGGTGGCGAGCGGGAAGACCGCGCTGCTGACGGACTTCGGCGACACGGCGCCGGCGGGTGGGGCGGTCCTGCTGGACTGCACGGGAGACCCGGCCGAGAGCGCCCTGCCGTTCGCCCTGGCGCGGCGGATCTTCGAGAGCGCGCCGCTGACCTCCTCCGCCCGTGCGGAGGCGACCCGGCTGCTGGACGAGGCCGGGGCCGAACCCGAGGCCCACGAGCAGATGCTGGCGATGCCGAAGCTGGTCACGCTGCTGCTCGGCACGGCGAAGGAGCAGCCGCTCGTCATCGCCGTCGACGACGTCCACGCCAGTGATCCGGCGTCACTGCGCTTCCTGCTCTACCTGATCCGGCGGATCAGGCACGCCCGCGTCCTGGTCGTGCTCAGCGAGCCGGCCCGGCCCGGGCCCGAGCAGCGCAACCTGCACGCCGAGCTCGCACACCTGCCGCACTGCACCCGGCTGCGGATCAGGCTGCTGTCGCCGGCCGGCACCGCCGAACTGCTGGAGGAGTTCCTCCCGCCGGCGGCCGCGGCCGCGCACGCGGCCGGGTTCCACGACCTCACCGGCGGCAGCCCGCTGCTGCTGCGGGGGCTGATCGAGGACCACCTGACGGCGGTCGAGGCCGGCGAGTCCACGCCGTCCGTCGTACGCGGCGAGCACTACGCCCAGGCCGTCATCGACTGCCTGCGCCGGCTCGGGCCCGAGGCTCCGGCCGTCGCCCGGGGCATGGCGGTGCTCGGCGAGGCCGGCACCCCGAAGTTCGTGGCGCAGCTGCTCGACATCCCCGGCAAGACCGTCGAGAAGGCGGCGGCTGACCTCTCCCGCAGCGGTCTGCTGCACCAGGGCGCCTTCCGCGACCCGCGGGCCGGCGCCCTGGTCCTGGACGCCATGCCCGCCGCGGCCGTGACCGCGCTGCGCACCCGGGCCGCCGAGATGTTCTACGCGTACGGCTTCGCGGCGCCCGAGGTGGCCCGCCACCTGGTGGCGGCGGGCGGGCCCGGCGCGGCGTGGACGGTGCCGGTGCTCCAGGAGGCGGCCGAGTACGCGCTCGCCGACGGCGACACGGAGTTCGCCCGGCACGCCCTGGCCCTGGCCCAGGAGTCCTCGCAGGACGACCAGCTGCGTGCCTCGCTCAAGGTGAAGCTGGCCGGGGTGACCTGGCGGGCCAATCCGGCGGACGTCGACGTGCAGGTCGCGCAGCTCCTGCCGGGCACGGCCGCGGAGGCGGACGCGACGGCCGGGCAGCTGTCCACCAGCGACCTCGTCGTCACCGTCGCCTACCTGGCCTGGTCCGGCCGGCTGGGCAAGGCGGCCGGGCTGCTGGACACCCTGGAGCAGCACCCCGACTGGTCCGGCGACGAGGAGCGCACCGCGCTCACCACCGCCCGGCACTGGCTGGCCATGCTCAGCCCGTCGCTGCGCATGCCGGACGGCCTGCGGACCCCGGCGGGCGCCGGCGACGCCATCGCCGGCGCCGCGGACACCGCGCACCGGCACACCGCCTGGGCGGTCACCGCGGCACTGTCCGCGCAGGGCCGGCGCGCCGACGCGGTGTCCGAGGCGACCCGGGTGCTCCAGCGCTACCAGCTCAACGACGGCTTCATCCAGCCGCTGGTCTTCGCGCTGTGGGCGCTGGTCTACACGGACCGCCTCGACCTCGCCCAGCCCTGGTGCGAGCGGCTGCTGACCGAGTCGGCGGACCGTCACGCACCGGTCTGGCAGGCCCTGCTGATGTCGGTGCGGGCCGAGATCGCGCTGCGCCAGGGCGACCTGCCCGCGGCGCGGCGGCACGCCGAGTGGGCGCTGTCCCGGATGAGCCCGAAGAGCTGGGGCCTCGGCTCCTGCCTGCCGCTGGCCACCCTGGTCCAGGCGCACACCGGCATGGGCGGGTACGAGGAGGCGCGCACCCTGCTCGGCTGGGCCATGCCCAAGTCCTTCGACCGGACGCTGCCCGGCCTGCACTACCGCCGTGCCCGGGGCCGCTGGAACCTCGCGATGGGCCGCTACCACGTGGCGCTGGAGGACTTCCTCGGCTGCGGGCAGCTGATGGAGGAGTGGGGCTGCGACGTCCCCGAGCTGGTGCCGTGGCGGCTGGACGCGGCGGAGACCTGGCTGGCGCTCGGCCGGGCCGACAAGGCCCGCGAACTGGCCGAGGAGCAGCTCGCCCGCAGCCCCGAGCAGCTGCGCGGGGTCACCCTGCGGGTGCTCGGCTCGGCGACCGGCGGGCGGCACGGGCTCCAGCACCTGCACGACGCGGCGGAGCTGCTGGAGGACGGCGGCGACCGGGTGCAGCTGGCGCTCACGCTGGCGGAGCTGGGCCGGGCGTACCGCTCGCTCGACAACGTCAACCGGGCCCGGATGCTGGTGCGCAAGGCCTGGCACGTGGCCAAGGCCTCCGGCGCGGAGCCGCTGTACCGTCAGCTGATCCCGGGCTACGCGGACGGGGACGGCGAGTTCGACGTGCCGGTCCACGAGCCCGTGCCGCAGCAGGACACCGCCTCGCTGACCGAGGCGGAGAGCCGGGTGGCGATGCTCGCCGCGCACGGCCACACCAACCGGGAGATCGCCGCCAAGCTGTACGTCACGGTGAGCACGGTCGAGCAGCACCTCACCCGCATCTACCGGAAGTTGAACGTGAAGCGGCGCCGTGACCTGCCCACCAAGCTGTCCGCGAGCGACCTCCAGCCGGAGGCGATCCCGGGGCCGTCGGTGGGTGGGCCGGTGGCGGTGCTGGCCTCCCACCCCGTCGGTGCCGGTCTATACAATTAGCTCCTGTCACATCAGCATCACGCGTCACACGGACCGCACTCGGCGGAGGTGCCGGTCCGATCGCAGGACACGGCGCTCCGGGGAACCGCCTCCCGGACGTCACACCACTCGGCGGGAACTTCACGGGGCGCGCGGCCACAGCCGCACTCGGGGCCAGGCCCCGCGGTGGGCGGTCTTCGGGCTGGGACGGCGCACCACAGCGGAGCACGGACGGGCAGGGACGCGGACGACGGTCCGCCCCACCCGTCCGTCCTCGCTGTGAGCAGCGGACGAAAAGGGTACGGGCGATGGTGAGGAACGGAAGCAGCCGCTCGACTGGGCTCCACGCATTTCTGGAAGGGGGCCTCCTGGGGGTCGGCGACGACCCCTGGCCGAGGATCGCGAGCATCGACGGCGCGGCCGGCACCGGCAAGACCACACTGCTCTGCGAGCTCACGGAGCACGCCGCCGAACGCGGGTGCACCGTCGTCGGCGCGGTGGCCTCGCCGGCCGAGCAGAGCCTGCCGTACGAGGTGCTCGAACAGCTCCGGCAGGGCCTGCCGGGCGACGGCGGACCACGGCCCCGGTGGCCGGATTCCGACGGGCCCGTCCCGCCGCAGGTACTGGAGGAGGTCCGCCGGGAGTTCACCGGGCCGGCCGCCGGGCGTCGGTTGCTGATCACCGTGGACGACGCCCAGTTCGCCGACCGGCACTCCCTGCGGTGTCTGCTGCACCTGGTGCGGCACTCCCCCGCCAACACACTGGCCGTCATCCTCACCCGGGGCGACCGGGCCGGCGGTCCCGACTCGCCGCTGGACGAACTGCTCGCCGACGAGGACGTCCTGGAGGTCCGGCTCGACCCGCTGACCGTCGAGGAGGTCGCCCGGGTGCTCACCGGGCAGCTGCCCGCCGCCGACGCGAGGCGCCTGGCCCCCGTCCTCCACGAGGCCGGCGGCGGAAATCCGCTGCTGGTCAAGGCCCTGCTGGCCGACCACCTCACCCACCAGGCGCCGGGCGAGACGTTCCGGCAGGCCGCGCTGCGCTGCATCCACCGCAGCGGCGACGAGGCCCTGGCCGCCGCCCGCGGCCTGGCCCTGCTCGGCGGCGCCGACGGCACCCCGCACCTGGGCGCGCTGGTCGGCCTCGACGACCGGCGGGCCCGGGGCGCGGTGGCCGCGCTGCGCGTCGCCGGCATCCTCAAGGGCTCGCGCTTCCGGCACGAGGCCGTCCTCTCCGCCGTCCTGGACGACCTGCCCGCCGAGGAGGGCACCCGGCTGCGCCGCCGGGCCGCCGAACTGCTGCACCACGGCGGCGCCGACCCGATGCGCGTCGCCGACCAGCTGCTCGGCCTCGACCACACCGAACGGCCCGCCGACCAGGACTGGGTCTACCGGGTGCTCCAGGAGGCGGCGCACCGGGCGCTGGTGCGCGACGACATCCACTACGCCATGCGCTGCCTGCAACTCGCCGAGCGGCACTGCCCGAACGAGGCCGCCCGGCTCGCCGTCAAGTCCGTGCTGGCCCACCTCACCTGGAGCATGCGGCCCGCCGCCGCGCCCCAGCAGCTCCGCTCCCTCACCGAGCCGGCCTGCGACGGCCTGCTCCCGCCGGACTACACCCTGCGCCTGGTCACCCAGCTCATGTGGTACGGGCACCTGGACGACGCCGCCGCCGTCTTCCGGGGCATCAGTTCCTGCCTGGACGAGGACGACGACGCCCCGCGCCTGGACGCCGAACTCCAGGCCACCCGGCTGCTGATGGCCGCCACCTACCCCGGCGCGCTGGACGGCGCCGGGCAGCCGCCGTCCGCCTGCCCGGCCCCCGAGCCGGTCGCCGGCCGGGTTCCCGACCGGGCCCCGGACACCTCCGGGCTCACCGCGTTCCGTGAGCTGACCAGCGTGCTGGTGCCGACCTGCGGTCCCGGCCCGGGCTCCGTCTCCGACGCCGAACAGGTGCTCCAGTCCACCCGGCTCACCGACCACAGCCTGGAGCCGCTCAGGGCCGCCCTGCTCACCCTGGTCCTGCACGACCGGCTCGACGCCGCCGCCCGCGCCTGCGACCGGCTGCTCGGCCAGGTCTCCGGCGAGCACGCCCCGACCACGCTCGCGGTGCTGACCGCGATGCGCGGGCTGATCTCGCTGCGCCGCGGCCGGCTCACCGAGGCCGCCGGGCTCGCCGAGTCCGCGCTGCGTCAACTGCCGCCGCGGGCCTGGGGTGTGGGCATCGGCCTGCCGCTCGCGGTGCTGGTCGAGGCCCGCAGCCACATGGGCGAGTACGAGGCCGCCGCCGACGCCCTCGACCAGCCGGTGCCGGACGCGATGTACCGGACCCGATTCGCGCTGGGCTTCATCTACGCGCGTGGTCGCTTCCACCTCGCCACCGGCCGCCACCACGCCGCCCTCGCCGACTTCCTGGAGTGCGGACGGCTGATGGCCGAGTGGGGCCTGGACTGCCCCGCGCTCGCCCCCTGGCGGCTCGGCGCGGCCGAGGCGTGGCTGCGGCTGGACCAGCGCGAGCGGGCCGTCACCCTGCTCGACGAACACCTCGAACGCGTCTACCCCGCCCAGGACCGCACCCGCGGCCAGGCGCTGCGGGTGCTCGCGTCCACCAGGCCGGCCGTCGAACAGGTCGAACTCCTGGAAACCGCCGTGGAGTTACTGCGTGGCACGGACGACTGGTACACGCTGGCCCTGGCCACGGCCGACCTCGGCCGGGCCCACAAGCGCCTCGGCGACCGGGCCAAGGGCCGGGTGCTGATGCGCCGCGCCCTGTGCCTCGCCGGCAGCTGCGGCGCGCACGAGCTCTTCCAGGCGCTCCAGCCTTCGGCGGCGGGCAGTGCCGCCGACGGCTCGGTGCGTCCGCTGCGCCCGGCCCCGGCGGCCGAGGGCGCGCTGACGGCGGCCGAACGCCGGGTCGCGGCACTCGCCGCGCACGGCCACACCAACCGGGAGATCGCCGACAAGCTGTTCATCACCGTCAGCACCGTCGAGCAGCACCTCACCCGGGTGTACCGGAAGATCAACATCAGCCAGCGCCAGGACCTGCCGACCAGTTTGGACTCCCATGTCGCCCACTCCGCCTGACCGCGCCGCCCCCGGCCCCCGCCTGCTCGCCGTCAGCGACCTGCACGTGGGGATGGCCGACAACTGGCCCCTGGTCGAGCAGCTGCGCCCCGGCCACGACGAGGACTGGCTCATCGTGGCCGGGGACGTCGGCGAACTGACCGCCGACATCGAGAAGGCGCTGCGGCTGCTGGCCGACCGCTTCGCCAAGGTCATCTGGTCCCCGGGCAACCACGAACTGTGGACGCCCCGCGAGGACTCCGTCCAGCTGAAGGGCGTCGAGCGCTACCGGCACCTGGTCGCCCGCTGCGCGAAGCTCGGCGTGGTGACGCCGGAGGACCCGTGGCCGGTGTGGACGGGGCCCGGCGGCCCGCTCGCGGTGGCGCCGCTGTTCACCCTGTACGACTACACGTTCCGGGTGCCGGGCGCGGCGACGGCCGAGGAGTCGCTCCGGCTCGCCCACGAGTCCGGCGTGGTCTGCACCGACGAGTTCCTGCTCCACCCCGACCCCTACCCGGGGCGGGCCGAGTGGTGCCGGGCGCTGGTCGCCGCGGCCGAGGAGCGGCTGCGCGCGCACGACCCGGCCGTCCCGCTCGTCCTGGTCAACCACTGGCCGCTGGTGCGCCGGCCCACCGACGTGCTCATGTACCCGGAGTTCGCGCAGTGGTGCGGCACCGTGCTGACCGCCGACTGGCACACCCGCTTCAACGTCGCCGCCGCCGTCTACGGGCACCTGCACATCCCCCGCACCACCTGGTACGAGGGCGTGCGCTTCGAGGAGGTGTCCATCGGCTACCCGCGCGAGTGGCGCCGGCGCGGACACCCGCGCGGACTGCTGCGCACCATCGCGCCGTTCGACGGCGCGGAGCCGGCCGCGACGGCCGGCTGAGGCGCGGCGCGGCCTGCTGAGGCACAGCGCGGTGGCCCCGCCGCGGACAGTGGTCCGCGGCGGGGCCTTCGCGTTCGCCGGGCCGCCCTCCGCCGCCCTCCGCCGTCCTCCGCCGCGCTCCGGCCCCGGAACGCGGAGAAAGGCGGGCGCCGGTCCGAGGTGTCTCGGACCGGCGCCCGCCCTGACGCTGCCGGACGGGGGACCGGCAACGGGCTCTGGGGGTTCGGGTCAGACGGCGGCGTTCTCGGCGACCACGCGCTCCAGGTAGGCCACCACGTCGTCGATGTCCGGCAGGCCGAGCATCTGGCGGTGCGCGGTGCGGACGCCGGCCGCGATCCGCTCGTCGGACAGCACCTGGCGGCAGGCCTCGGCGACACCCTCGGGGGTGACCTCCGTGACGTGCACGCCGAGGTTCAGCTCGGCGAGGCGCTGCGCGTTGTGCAGGTGGTCGCCGAACTGCGGCAGGGCGACCATCGGCACGCCCTGACGGATCGCCTCCCGGACGCCGCCGTAGCCGCCGTGGGTGACGAACAGCTGGGCGCACTCCAGCAGGAGCTGCTGCGGCAGCCACTCCATGACGACCACGTTGTCGCCGATCTCGATGCCGTCCAGCGGGAAGCCCGCCGTGCCGACCACCGCGTGCACGTCGAGGGCGGACAGGCCCTCGATGATGGCGCGCAGCGTCTCGGTCGGGTCGAGCATGCCCTCCGGCGGCTCGATGCCCTGGGACTTCATCCCCATCACGGTCGGCAGCGCGCTGCCGACCGAGGCGACCACCAGCGGGCGGTCCCCGGAGAGCCCGGCCAGCTCAACCGGCAGGCTGGAGCCGCCGCCCAGCGCGGCCGGCTGCTGGTAGGCGAAGGCCGGCGGCACGTCGTAGCGGACGAAGGAGAAGTCACCGGGCACGCAGTCGATCCGGCCGTGCGGGTAGATCGACCACGGCGCGTCCTTCGCGACCAGCCCGACCTCGCTGCGCCGCTCGTTGAGGAACGGCAGCAGACCCTCCGGGTCGGTGACGTTCGTCGGGCCGGACGGGCAGGACACGTGCGGAATTCCGAGCGCCTCGGCGATCAGGACTCCGGTGAGTTCACCGCCGTCCCGCAGGACCAGGTCGGGGGCGAATTCCTTGGCGATCGGAAGAATGCGCTCGAAGGTCGTCGTGATGTGCGGACCACCGCCCCAGAGAATCATCTGGAGCCGGTTGTCGACGACGATCTCCTCGGAATCCCCGCGCGCCTCCCGACGGTCCCGCATCGAGAAGATGGCCTGCATGATCTCGGGAATGGTCGGCATCACCGGCTCGATCGCCACCGGGGATCCGGCGAAGACCGGTGCGAGGTGCTCGGGCACCGTGGCCAGGACGTCGTGACCCGCCGCGGCGAGCGCCCGGGCGAGCGGCAGCACCTCGTTGGCGTGCCCCTGCGTCCCGGTCACCGTACAGAAAACTCGCATGGCCCGACTCTCCCTACCCCGATGCATTTCGCATTCCTCCGCACTGCTGTCTCCGATGGTTCCGCCGGGGGGCAGAGGCGAACAACCCCTACCCACCCCACGCCCCACCGGGACCCGGAGCCGGGCCTACCTGACGGCGGCGGGGGCGGCCACGGAGGACCGGCGCAGCCAGCGGATCGCGACGCCGAGGGTCCGCGAGAGGACCATCGCCATGGCCATCAGGACGAAGAACGCGGCGACCCCGTCGGGGTCGATCTGCTGCTCGACCGTCCACTTGCCGAAATCGGCGCGGAAGGACTCGTTGTTCTCCAGCGTCCAGATGAATCCGAGCCGGCCGGCCAGTACCACGAGCCAGATCGCCAGATAGGCGATTCCCGCCCTGGTGTAGGTCTTTCCGGACGCCGGGTCGTGCTCGATCCGCATCGTGTAGAGCAGGCCGATACCGATGGCGACGCCGATCGCGATCCCGACCCCGGCGGACGTCATGTTGGGCGTCGTCGCCTTCATGTTGTGCAGCATGTCGTAGGCGAACCAGGCCACCAGGCCCAGTGGCATCAGCAGCTTGATGAGGCCGAATCGGTGTCGCCCCACCTGCGTGAAGAGAACGATGGTGATGAGAATGCCGCTCAGGAAGAGCGCGTCTCGCATCCCGTCAGTCACTGGGAACCCTCCGATGTCGTTCAGAACTGATGACGACACTAGGCGTTTCGAGGCTTCCGGTCCTGAGGCCAGGGGTGGACAAAAGGGGGTGGAGAACGCGGTCCGTTCTCCACCCCCGGCCGGTGAACCGTCAGGTGCGGCGGCTCAGCCGAGCCGCTCCGTCAGCCAGCCGTGCACCGCGCGGGCGGTGCTCTCGGCGTGCTCCTCCATCATCGAGAAGTGGTCGCCCGCGGTGTCCACCGCGCTGTGCTCCGGCGCCCAGGTGGAGCGCCAGTCCTCCCGGTGGCGCCAGTTCGGCAGCGGCTCGGTGGCGCGCACCAGCAGGGTGGGCGTGCCGACCGGCTGCGGCCGCCACTCGGCGAACAGCCGGAAGTAGCCGGCCATCGCGGTGAGCCGGACGTCGCCGAGCGCCCCGAAGCCGCCCGCGGCGGCGCCGGCACCGTCGGCGCCGTCCTGCGCCCCGGACTCCGGTGCGCCGCCCCCGAGACGGGCCTGCACGCCGTTGAAGGCGTTGGTGTCCAGCGGGTAGATGTCGATCAGGACCAGCGCCTCGGGCCGCACGCCGCGCCGCTCCAGGTGGCTGACCAGGGAGTGCGCCAGCATGCCGCCGGAGGAGTGCGCGGCGAGCACGAACGGCCGGTCGCCGGTGTGCGCGAGCAGCGCCCGGGCGTGCGCCTCGGCCAGCACCTCGACGGCGGCCGGCAGCGGCTCCCCCGGCACGAAGCCCGGTGCGGGCAGCACCGAGACGTCGCGCACGTCGCGCAGCGCGGCGGCGAAGCGCGCGTACTCGTGCGGGCCCGACATCGGCAGGATCGACGGGATGCAGACCAGCTCGGGGCCGCCGTCGCCCTTCGCCAGCCGGACCACGTCCAGCTCACCTTCGAGCTGCTCGGGCGACTCGAAGGACGGCCGGAACTCCGAGGCGCTGGTGAGGAGTTGGATGAACTCCTGGAGCCGGCCGAGTTCGCCCGCCCGGCGCGCCATGGCGCCGAACACGCTCTCCGGCTCCCGGACCCGCGCCGTCTCCTCGGCGCGCGCGGAGGCCGCCCCGAGGGAGCGGGTGAGGTAGGCCGCCAGCGCCTCCGGCGTGGGGTTCTCGAAGGCCACCGTGGCGGGCAGTCGCACCCCCGCCGCCGCACCGAGCCGGTTGCGCAGCTCGACGGCGCTGAGCGAGTCGAAGCCCATCTCCAGGAACCGGCGGGTGGGCGGCACCGCCTCGGCGTCGGTGTAGCCGAGCACCAGCGCCGCCTGGGTGCGGACGTACTCCAGCACGATCGCCCCGCGGTCCTGCTCGGCGGCCCCGGCCAGCCGCTCGGTCAGCGAGGGCCCGTCCCCGCCCTGGCCGCCCTCCGTACGGCGGGCGACCGGCTTGACCAGGCCGCGCAGCAGCGGCGGCAGTGCCTCGGGCCCGGCCTGGCGCAGCGCCGGGAGGTCGAGCCGCATCGGCACCAGCACCGCCTGGCCGGCGCCGAGCGCCACGTCGAACAGCCCGAGACCCTCCTCCGAGGTGAGGCCGGGGATGCGGTTGCCGGTACGGGCCGCGGCCAGCTCGCCGTTGGCCTCGCCGATGGCGCCGAGGCTGTCCAGCCACAGGCCCCAGGCGAGCGAGGAGGCCGGCAGGCCGGCCGCCCTGCGCCGCTGGGCGAGCGCGTCGACGAAGGCGTTGGCGGCCGCGTAGTTGGCCTGGCCCGGGTTGCCCATGATGCCCGCGGCCGAGGAGAACAGCACGAAGGCCCTGAGGTCCAGGCCCTCGGTCAGCTCGTGCAGGTGCAGCGCAGCGTCGACCTTGGGGCGCAGCACCTTCGCCAGCCGCTCCGGGGTGAGCCCGTCGACGGTGCCGTCGTCCAGCACGCCGGCGCTGTGCACCACCGCGGTGAGCGGGCGGTCGGCGGGCACGGACGCCAGCAGTGCCGCCAGCGCCTCCCGGTCGGAGGTGTCGCAGGCGGCGATCTCGACGCGGTCCGCGCCGAGGCCGGTCAGCGCGTCGGCGAGTTCCCGGGCGCCCTCGGCGGCGAGGCCGCGCCGGCTGGTGAGGACCAGGCTGCGCACCCCGTGGACGGTGACCAGGTGACGGGCCACCAGGGCGCCGAGGGTGCCGGTGCCGCCGGTGATCAGGACGGTGCCGTCCCGGTCGAGCGGCGGCCCGGCGGTCTCCTGCCCGGCCTGCCCGGCTTCCTCGGCCTGCTCAGAATGCTTTGCCTGCTCGGCCTGCTCCGCGGCCACCGGCATCCGGACCAGCCGCGGGGTCAGCGCGGTGCCCGCGCGCAGCGCCAGCTCCGGCTCGCCGGAGGCGACCGCGGCGAGCAGCGCCCCCTCGGAGGCCTCGTCGGAGTCGACCAGCACGAACCGCTCCGGGTTCTCGGTGCGCGCGGAGCGCAGCAGGCCCCACACCGGAGCGGCGGCCAGGCCGGGGACGTCCTCGTCCGCGCCGGTCGGGACGGCGTTGCGGGTCACCGCGACCAGCCGGGTGTCGGCCAGCCGCTCGTCGGTGAGCCAGGCCTGCACGGCGGCCAGCGCGTCCAGCGCGGCCCGGTGCGCGGCCTCACTCAGGGCGTCCGCACCGGCCGGGGCGACCGCGGGGCCGAAGGAGGCGAACACCAGCTCGGGAGCACGCTCCCCGGCGTCCAGGGCGGCGGTCAGCGCCGCCAGGTCGGCGAACCGGGCCGGCGCGACGCCGTCCAGGCCCGCGCCGAGCACCGCCGCCGACGGCCGGGCGCCGCCCGCCGCCAGGGCCTGCGGCACCCACTCCAGCCGGAACAGGGACTCGTGGTGCCGGGCACCGGCCGCGTTCAGCCGCTCCGCCGACACCTGCCGCACCACCAGGCCCTCGGCCGCCACCACCGGGCGCCCGGAGGCGTCGGCCACCTGCAACGACAGCGCCTCCTCGCCCGGAACCGGCGCGAAGCGCACCCGCAGCGCGGTCGCCCCGGTCCCGTACCGGCTGACGCCGCGCCAGGAGAACGGCATCCACAGCCCGCCGCCCGACTCTCCACCGGGCTCCACCGAGCCCGCCGCGACGGCGTGCATGGCCGCGTCGAGCAGCGCCGGGTGGACGCCGAAGCGGCCCGCCTCGGTGTGCAGCTCCTCCGGCAGGGCGATCTCGGCGAAGATCTCCTCGCCGCGCCGCCACACCGCGCGCAGGCCCTGGAACGCCGGGCCGTAGCCGATGCCCGCGGCGTGGAAGTCGTCGTACAGGCCGTCGACGGGCAGCCGCTCGCCGCCCCGCGGCGGCCAGGCCGTGAAGTCGAACCCGGCGGCCGCGGGCGCCCCGGCCAGCCAGCCGGTCGCGTGCCTGGTCCACACCTGCTCGTCCTCGTCGCCCTCGACGCGCCCGTACACGTCGATGCCGCGCCGGCCCGCCCCGTCGGGCACTCCGACGGCGATCTGCACCGCGACGCCGCCCTGCTCCGGCAGGATCAGCGGGGCCTCGAAGGTCAGCTCCTCCAGCGCCCCGCAGCCGACCAGGGCGCCCGCGTACAGCGCGTACTCGACGAAGGCGGTGCCGGGCAGCAGCACCGTGTCGAGCGCCGCGTGGTCGGCCAGCCAGCCGTGCGCCTGCAACGAGAGCCGGCCCGTCAGCAGCAGCCCGTCCCCGTCCGCGCGCTCGATCGCGGCGGACAGCAGCGGGTGGTCGGCGGGCACCAGGCCGGCCGACGCGACGTCACCGGTGTACGGGCCTGGCTCCAGCCAGTAGCGGCGGCGCTGGAACGCGTACGTCGGCAGCTCCACCGGACGGCCCGGCGCGATCACCGCGGACCAGTCCGGCTCGGCCCCGTGCGCGTGGGCGGTGGCCAGGGCCGCCGCGAAGCGCGGCGCCGAACCCTCGCCGCGGCGCAGCGTGCCGAGGACGGCGGCGTCACCGCCGACGTCCTCCAGGATGCCGCCCAGCGGGACGGTCAGCACCGGGTGCGGGCTGACCTCGACGAACAGCCGGTGCCCGGTGGCCAGCAGCTTCCGGACCGTCTTGTCGAACTCCACCGTCCGACGCATGTTCAGGTACCAGTACTCGGCGTCCATCGCGGCCGTGTCGAACAGCTCGCCGGTGACCGTCGAGTACAGCGGCACCGTCGCCGCCCGCGGCGCGACCGGGGCGAGGTCCGCGAGGATCCGCTCCCGCAGCGGCTCCACCTGCGCGGAGTGGCCGGCGCCGAGCGCCCCGGGCACCCGGCGGACCCGGATCTCCGCCGCCTCCATCGCGGCCACGAACTCGTCCACGGCGTCCGGTGCCCCGGCCACCACGCAGGCGCCGGGACCGTTCACCACCGCGACCGACAGCCGGTCGCCGTACGGGGCGATGTGCGCGCGGACCTGCTCCACCGGCGCCAGCACGGAGGCCATCGCGCCCTTGCCGATCAGCGCGAGGAGCGCCTTGCTGCGCAGCGCGACGATCCTGGCCGCGTCCCGCAGCGAGAGCGCGCCCGCCACGTACGCGGCCGCGACCTCGCCCTGCGAGTGGCCCACCACCGCGGCCGGCTCGATGCCGCAGGCCCGCCACAGCGCGGCCAGCGACACCATGGTGGTGAACAGCATCGGCTGGAGCACGTCCAGGAGTTCGGCGTCCGGCGCGCCCTCGGCGCCGCGCAGCGCGTCGGCCACCGACCAGTCGAGGAACTCGGCGAAGGCCGCGTCGCACTCGGCGACCGCGTCCGCGAAGACCGGCGAGGACCCGAGCAGCCCGGCCGCCATGCCGAGCCACTGGGAGCCCTGGCCGGGGAAGACGAAGACGGCCTTGCGGTCCGGGCGGGCCATGCCCCGCACGACCGCCGAGCCCTCGCCCGCGTCCCGCCCCTCGGCGACGGCCGCGAGACCGGCCAGCAGTCCGTCCCGGCCGGCCGAGACCACCGCGGCCCGGTAGTCGAAGACGGTGCGGTCGGCGATCAGCGCGTGCGCCACGTCCGCCGGGTCCAGCTCCGGCCGGGCCGCGACGTACGCCCGCAGCCGCTCGGCCTGGTCGCGCAGGGCCTGCTCGGACGCCCCGGACAGCAGCCACGGCGCGGCCTGCGCCGGGAGCACCCGGGCCGGCACCGCGCCCGGCTCGGCGGGCTCCTCGGTGCCCGGCTCGGCCGGCTGTTCCGCGTCCGGCGCCTGCTCCAGGACGACGTGCGCGTTGGTGCCGCTCACGCCGAAGGAGGACACGCCCGCGCGGCGCGGCTCGCCGGTCTCCGGCCACGGACGGGACTCGGTGAGCACCGCGACCGTGCCGTCCGACCAGTCGACCTTCGTGGTCACCTCGTCGGCGTGCAGCGTCTTCGGCAGCACACCGTGGCGCATCGCCAGCACCGTCTTGATGACGCCGCCGACGCCGGCCGCCGCCTGGGTGTGGCCCACGTTCGACTTGAACGAGCCCAGCCACAGCGGGTTCGCCCGGTCGCGGCCCTGCCCGTAGGTGGCGATCACGGCCTGCGCCTCGATCGGGTCGCCCAGCGAGGTGCCGGTGCCGTGCGCCTCCACCGCGTCCACCTGC
Source organism: Kitasatospora sp. NPDC036993 (assembly GCF_055607525.1). NCBI lineage: Bacteria > Bacillati > Actinomycetota > Actinomycetes > Kitasatosporales > Streptomycetaceae > Kitasatospora > Kitasatospora sp. NPDC036993. The sequence goes on from NZ_JBVJRP010000002.1 coordinate 667,398, forward strand.
TCGGGCGCGAGCCTGGCGTCGGCCAGCGCCTCCAGGATGACCCGCTGCTGGGACGGACCGTGCGGGGAGGTCAGCCCGTTGGAGGCGCCGTCCTGGTTCACCGCCGTACCGCGCACCAGGCCGAGGATCCGCCGGCCGGCCCGCCGCGCGTCGGACAGCCGCTCCAGCAGCAGCATCCCGGCGCCCTCGGAGAAGCCCGCGCCGTCCGCGTCCTCGGCGAACGCCTTGCAGCGCCCGTCCGCCGCCAGCCCCTGCTGCTTGCTCACCTCGATGAACGTGCCCGGCGCGCACATCACCGTCGCACCGCCGGCCAGCGCCATCGAGCACTCGCCCTTGCGCAGCGCCTGCACCGCCAGGTGGAGCGTCACCAGCGAGGACGAGCAGGCGGTGTCGACGGTCATCGACGGACCGACCAGCCCGAAGGTGTACGAGATCCGGCCGGAGGCGACACTGCCGGACGTCCCCGTGGAGAGGAAACCGCCGACGCCCTCCGGCAGGGCCGGGGCCTGGGCGAGGTAGTCGGTGTTGTTCATCAGCCCGGCGAACACGCCCGTCCGGCTGCCGCGCAGCTCGGCGGGCCGGATCCCGGCGTTCTCGAAGGCCTCCCAGGACGCCTCCAGCAGCAGCCGCTGCTGCGGCTCCATGGCGAGCGCCTCACGCGGAGAGATGCCGAAGAACGCCGGGTCGAACTCCCCCGCGTCGTGCAGGAACCCGCCGAAGACCGTGTCGGAGCCGTAGCCGTCGTCGTCCGAGCCCTGGAGCCCGGCGATGTCCCAGCCGCGGTCGGTCGGGAACGCCGTCACCCCGTCGACGCCGTCGCGCACCATCTCCCACAGCCCGTCGGGGTCCTGCACCCCGCCCGGGAAGCGGCAGGCCATGCCGACGATCGCGATCGGCTCGTGGGCGTTCGACTCCAGCTCGCCGAGCCGTTGGCGGGTCTGGTGCAGATCGGCCGTGACCTGCTTGAGGAAGTGACGGAGCTTCTCCTCGTTGGACATGGTGATGTCTCTTCTCCTAGCGGATCTGGCGGTCCGGCGTTCTGGTGATGTGGCGCTCTTGCGCTCGGATGGTCTTGAACCCTCGGCGCCCTGGCTCTTCCGGGTGACGGGTCACCGGCGCCGAGGGAGGGGAGGCCGGCCTCGGTGGGGGTCGAGGCCGGCCTCGGGTGGGGGAAGCGGGGAATCAGGAGATGCCGAACTCCCGGCCGATGAAGTCGAACAGGTCGTCGTCGGCGGCGTCGTCGATCACGTCCGTGACCGCGCCGGCGCCGTCGGCCGGCTCAGCGCCCCGGCCGTCGCCCAGCCGGGCCAGCAGCGCCTGGAGCCGGGTGACCACCCGGAGCCGGTCACCGCCCTCCGGCTCGGACTCGGCGATCAGCGACTCCAGGACGTCCAGTTCCTCGGCCACGCTGCGCCCGGCGTCGTCGCCGCCGGGCAGGGTGGTCAGCAGGTGGTCGGCCAGGTCCGCGGAGTTCGGGTGGTCGAACACCACGGTCGCGGGCAGCCGCTGCCCCACCGCCGCACCGAGCTGGTTGCGGAACTCCACGGCGGTCAGCGAGTCGAAGCCCAGCTCCCGGAACGCCCGGTCGGCCGGCACCTCGGCGATGCCCGCGAACCCGAGCACCGCGGCCACCTGCCCACGGACCAGCTCCAGCATCGCCGGCCTGCGCTCCTCGCGCGGCAGCGCCAGCAGACCGTCGAGGACGGTGCTCTGCGCGCCGCCGCTCGCGGCCTGGGCGGCGCGGCGGGCGGGGGTGCGGACCAGGGCCCGCAGCAGCGGCGGGACACCGGCCGTCGCTGCCTGCCGGCGGACGCCGGCCAGGTCCAGGCG
>NZ_JBVJRP010000003.1:0-292895 GCF_055607525.1 Kitasatospora sp. NPDC036993
GGTCTTCTACGGCGGCATGCTCCTCAAGACCAGCGGCATGACCTACAAGCGCTACCGCACCGCCACCCTGACCGCCGCCAAGAGCCTCGACCCGACCTGCAACTTCTACAACCGGGCCAAGGCCGCCTGGGACGCCATCAGCGTCCCCGCCCAGACCGGCGACCCGACCTGCGCGCCGTCCGGCAACAGTGACTTCTCGCTGTCGCTCGGCCCGGCGTCCGGCTCCGTCCAGCCCGGCGCCTCCACCACCGCCACGGTCACCACCGCCGTCACCTCCGGCACCGCCCAGACCGTGAACCTGACCGCCTCCGGCCTCCCCGCCGGCGTCACCGCCACCTTCAACCCCACCTCGGTGCAGGCCGGTTCGTCCTCCACCCTGACCCTGTCGGCCTCCGCGGCCGCCGTGGCCGGGACGTACCAGATCACCGTCACCGGGACCGGAACGGCCACCCACACCGCCCAGTACAGCCTGACGGTCGGCGGCGGGGGCAACCCCGGCGGGTCCGCGCCCGACATCGACGTCGCCAAGATCCAGGCCCACCTGGCGCAGCTGAACACCATCGCCAACCAGAACGGCGGCCACCGCCGGGCGGGCAGCGCCGGCTACAGCCAGTCGCTGGCGTACGTCAAGGGCAAGCTCCAGGCGGCCGGCTACACCGTCAGCGAGCAGACCTGCACCTCCTGCACCTACCAGTCCAACAACCTGATCGCCGACTGGCCCGGCGGCCCGGCCGACCAGGTCACCATGTTCGGTGCCCACCTGGACAGCGTCTCGGCCGGCCCCGGCATCAACGACAACGGCTCCGGCTCGGCCACCCTGCTGGAGAACGCGCTCGTGCTCGCCCAGCAGAACCCCAGCCTGACCCGGCACGTCCGGTTCGCCTGGTGGACCGGTGAGGAGCAGGGCCTCCAGGGCTCGCAGTCCTACGTCGCCCAGCTGGGCTCCTCCCAGCGCTCCGCGATCAAGTCGTACTACAACTTCGACATGATCGCCTCGACCAACGCCGGCTACTTCATCAACAACATCAACTCCGCGGCCTCCGCGCCGATGAAGGCCTACTGGGACTCGCTGAACCTCAGGCCGGAGGAGAACGTCGAGGGCCAGGGCCGCTCGGACGACTACTCCTTCCAGCAGGCCGGCATCCCGACCTCCGGCTACGCGGCCGGCGCCAGCGACACCAAGACCTCGGCGCAGGCCGCCAAGTGGGGTGGCACGGCGGGCCGTTCGTACGACTCCTGCTACCACTCGTCCTGCGACACCACCAACAACATCGACGCGACGGTGCTGAACCGCAGCGCCGACGGCGTGGCGTACACCATCTGGAAGACCTCGGTCGGCGGCACCACGCCCACCAACGACTTCTCCCTCTCGGTGAACCCGGCCACCGCCACCGTCAAGCCCGGTGAGTCCGCCACCGCGACGGTCGCCACCGCCACCACCTCCGGCTCGGCCCAGACGGTCAACCTGACCGCCTCGGGCGCCCCGGCGGGCGTGACGGTCTCCTTCAGCCCGTCCTCGGTGCAGTCCGGCGGCTCGGCGACGGTCACCGTCGCCACCTCCGCCTCGACCGCGACCGGCACCTACAACATCACCCTGACCGGCACCGGCGCGGCCGCCCACAGCACCAGCTTCTCGCTGGTGGTGGGCAACGACTCGCCGAACCCCGGTGGCACCTGGACCCCCGGCACCACCTACCAGGCGGGTGACGTGGTGACCTACAACGGGGTCAGCTACCGCTGCCTCCAGGGCCACACCGCCCAGGTCGGCTGGGAGCCGTCGATCGTCCCGGCGCTCTGGCAGGCCCTGTGACCGAGGCGCACTGACGCCCACTGAACCGCTGCGCCGCAGTCCGTCGAGGGGGACGGACCGCGGCGCAGCCGTGTGCGGGGGCAGGGGCTCAGCCGGGCCGGGCGGCGGGTCCTGCCGCCTCCGAAGTGCCGGGTCCCGGGCATGAGTTCTCCCATCCGCGCAGCGAGCAGGGGCCGGTCGGCCCCGCCGCACGGTACGCGTGCGGACCGGGCCGGGCGGGCCGCCGCGCTGTCTCCGGCCGGGGCGGCCACCCGTTCGGGGCAGGCCGGACGGCCCCCGCCCCTGGCATAGAGTCGGAGCGGACACACCGTCAGACGCGCCGCCGGCCGACCGGAAGGACCACCCCCGTGAGCACGGACACCCGCCCGGTACCCGAGCTGGGCGCCGAGGTCGTCGAGCAGTGGCGGGCCGAGGAGGCCGAGCTGGTCGACCTGCTGGCCAGGGCGCAGCGCGGGGTCGGCGGCCTCGCCGCCTTCCGGCTCGGCCCGGCGCCGACCGTCCTGGTCACCGACCCGGCCGCCGTGCAGCACGTCCTGGGCCGCCACCCGGAGCGGTACGTCAAGCGCTCGCACCGGGCCCGGATGCTGGTCGGGGACGGCGTGCTGTCCGCCACCGGGGACGCCTGGAAGCGACAACGGCGGCTGTTGCAGGCGCAGTTCACCGGCGCCGGGATGCACCGCTACGAGCGGCGGATCGCCGCGGCGGCGCGCCGCACCGCCGAGCGCTGGGCGGGGTACCGGCGCAGCGGGGAGACCTTCGACGTCGGCGAGGAGATGCGCGGCTTCGCCCTGGACACCGTCTGGCGGGCGCTCACCGGGCTGCCGTTGGACGACCGTACGGATCGCGAACTCCGCTCGGTGGAGCGGGTGGTGGCCGCGATGCCGACGCTGCCGAGCAACGCGGCGGACGCCAGGGACGCCGTCGCCGGGGACCTGGCCAGGATCGACGCGGTGGCGCACGCGGCGATCGACGCGGCGCGCTCGGCCGGCCCGACCGAGGAGCCGGGGGTGCTCCGGATGCTGGTCGAGGCGGGCGAGCGGTTCCCGGAGTACACCGACCGGCTGATCCGCGACGAGCTGGTCACCCTGCTCGTCGCCGGGCACGAGACCACGGCCACCACGCTCACCTGGCTCTTCCTGCTGCTCGACCGCCACCCCGAGGCCCGGACGGCCGATCCGCAGGCGCTGGTGAGCGAGACCCTGCGGCTCTACCCGTCCGCCTGGCTGCTGCCCCGGCACGCGGCCGAGGACGACGTCATCGCCGGGCACCGGATCGCCGCCGGGACGGACGTGCTGGTCTGCCCGTACCTCACCCACCGCGACCCTGCGCTGTGGCCCGACCCCGAGCGCTTCGACCCGGCCCGTTTCTCCCCCGGTGCGGACCGCCCCGCCCAGCTGGGCGCCTACTTCCCGTTCGGCCTCGGCGCACGCGCCTGCCTCGGCACCAGGTTCGCGCTGCGCGAGACCACGGCACTGCTGGAACTCCTACTGCCGATGGGGCCGTTGACGTTCCGGTCCAGGCCGTCCGGCTCGGCGTACAGCATCACCGTACGGCCGGACGGGCCGACGCCGGCGGTACTGGGCTGAGGCCCGCTACGGCGCGGTGCCGCGTGCCGGGCCGTCCGGACTCGCGGTGCCGTCCGGCCGCACGAGGCCGTCCGACGGCGCGGGCAGGAAGCCGTCGGCGAGCCGCTCGCCGTTCAGGGCCGCGTCCACCCGGGCGCCGATGTGGGCCCGGGTGGTGGAGCAGTCCAGCGGGCGGTCCCGGGTGCAGAGCAGCATGTGGGTGAGGACTGCCGCGGCGTGCTCCAGCCGGCGGGCCCGGGTGAGCATCTCCTCCCGCTGGGCGTGCAGCAGCGCCTTGCGCTCGGCCGCCTGCTCGCTGGCCAGCACGGCGGCGGTCCCGCTGACCGGGATCATCCCGTCCACGTGCCAGAGCTGGACCAGGGCGAGGCGCTCCAGCGCCTCGCGGTCGTAGTAACGGACCCGGCCGCGGCGGGTGGTGGGGGCGATCAGGCCGCACTCCTCGTAGTAGCGCAGCGCGGGCACCGAGAGGCCGAAGGCCGTGGCGACCTCGGTGATCGAGTGGAGTTCCGCCATGCCGTGACCGCCTGAGGGGTGAACCGGGTTGCGCTCAAGCGCGCTTGAGCGAGAACGCTTAGGCAAGCCTAACCTCCTCTCGCAGTGAAGGGCTCGCCACTCATGCCGCTCACCACCGCGCCGGTCACCACCGCGCCCGCCCCGGCCCGCACCCCACGGGCCGCCGGGGCCCTGCTCGTCCTCGGCTTTGTCCTGCTCAGCCTCAACACCCGGGTCGCGTTCGGGCAGATCGGACCGCTCGCGCCGGTCGCCGGCTGGGGCCCGGGCACGGTGACGCTGCTCGCCCTGCTGCCGCCGCTGGGCATGGGGCTGTTCGCCCCGCTCGGCGCCCTGGCCCGGCGGCGGCTCGGCGAGGAGCGCGGGCTGTTCTGGGCCAGTGTGCTGCTGCTGGCGGGGGCGCTGCTCCGGACGGCGGGCCTGCCCGGGCTGTACGCGGGCACGGTGCTGGTGGCCGCCGCGGTGGCGGTGGTGAACGTGCTGGTCCCGGTGTTCGTCCGGGCCCGCTTCGCGCCCCGCCGGATCGGCACCGCGACGGGCGTCTACGCACTGTCCATGGGCGTCGGTTCCGCGGTCGTCGCCGCGCTGGCCGCGCCGGTCGCGGTCGCCTGGTCCTGGCAGGCCGCGGTCGCGATAGCCGTCGTCCCGGCGGCGCTGGCGGCGGCGGGCATGGCGCCGCAGCTGCGGGTGGCCCGCGAGCGGGCCGCGAACGCCGCCCCCTCCCCCGTCTCCGCCGCCCCCGCCGGGCGCCGGCGGGTCGGGCGGACGGCGCTCGGCTGGAGCCTGACGGTGTTCTTCGGCGTCCAGACCCTGGTCTTCTACGCCACGCTCGCCTGGCTGCCCACCGTCCTGGTCGACGCCGGCCTGAGCCGGACCGCCGCCGGCACCGACCAGGCCGTGCTGATCCTCGGCCTCGCCGCCGGCGGCTTCCTCGCCCCGGCCCTGGCCGCCGCCGGCCGCAGCCAGCGGCCGCACATCCTGGGCGTGGTGGCGGTCTGCGTGTCCGGCCTGCTCGGCGTGGTGCTCGCCCCCGCCGCCGGCGCACCGCTCTGGGCCGCCGTGCTCGGCATCGGCATGGGCGGCGGACAGGCGCTCGCCGCCGTCCTGTTCGTCCGCCGGGGCACCGACGCCGACCACGTCGCCGCGCTCTCCACGATGGCCCAGACCTGGGGCTACCTGTTCGCCGCCACCGGCCCGGCGCTCACCTCCGCCCTGCGCACCGCGAGCGGCTCCTGGACGCCGCCGCTGCTCGCGCTGGTCGCCCTGCTGCTCGCCGGATCGGTCTTCGGCGTCCGGGCGGGCCGGGCTGTCACAAACCCGCGCCGCGATCCGTCGGACCGGTGACCGCACGGTTCACCCGCGAGAAGAGGAACACCACGATGAACGCCCTCCCGATCACCGCCCGCCCGATCACCGCCGAGATCCCGCTGCGCCCGCGCCTGGCCCAGGACCCGGTGGGGCTCGTCCCCGAGCTCGCCGAGGTCTCGGCCGCGCTGTTCAAGGCCACCGGCAACCACTCGGTCCCCCGCGCCACCATCAGCCTGGTCCAGCTGCGGGCCGGCCAGATCGCCGGCAGCACCTACCTGACCGTCCTGCACACCGGATTCCTCCGCAAGGCCGGCGAGTCGCCCGAGCGGATCGCCTCGGTGGCCGGCTGGACGGACTCGCCCTACTTCACCGCCCCCGAGCGCGCCGCGCTCGCCCTGGTCGAGGCCGTCCTCCAGCCCAACCCGCACGGCGAGCGGGTGCCGGACGCGCTGTACGCCGAGGTGGCCGGGCACTACGACGACAAGGCGCTGACCACGCTCATGCTCGCCATCGGGCAGGTCAACTTCTTCACCGCCATCGCGCTGGTCGCCAAGCCCGTCCCCGGCCGGTCCTTCACCGACCCGTGGGTCTGACCGTTCCGTCGGCCTGACCGGCCCGTACCCATGAGGTGGCCCGCCCGGCCCGACGCCGGGCGGGCCCTCCCGCTGTCGACCGATCCCGTGCCCCGGCATAGGCTGGTCCGCGCTCGAACGGACCTTCGTCCACCGGGCCGGCGGGCCGGCGTACCGAAGGGCGGGCCCGCCGCGGAAGCGGCATCTCAGGGGGGACGGACCATGTCCGGGGAGCGGAAGAACGACCGGCACGACGAGCTAGATCCGATGGACGCGTACGACCGGTACGGCCGGTACGACGCGGATGGCACACCCGAGGGGCAGGACGGGTACGACGGGTACGACGGCCACGGCGCCTCCCGGGAGTACGACGAACTCGCCGACGACGACGGCGGGTACGGCCTCCACACCGAGGACGGTGCCGAGGACGACCCGGCCCCGCGCGGCTCGACCGGCCGCAAGGTCGTGATGCTGGCGGCCGGCGGGGTGTTCGCCGCCCTGCTGGCCGTCGGCGGCTACGGCGCCTACAACGTGCTGACCGCGGTGACGGACAACGGTCCCTCCGCCGGTGGCGGCGGGCAGAGCGCCGACACCGCGGCGAAGGCCCCGCAGGAGCCGCCGACCGCCGAGCAGGCCGGGTCGGCGGCCAAGGAGTTCCTGGCGGCCTGGAGCCGGGGCGACGTCACCGCGGCCGCCGGCCTGACGGACCACCCGGAGACGGCGCGCGCCGCGCTGAGCACGTTCCACGAGCAGGTGGGCGCCCGCTCGCTCGCGCTGACCGGGACGGGCCGCGCGCCGGCCGACGCCCCGAGCGAGCCGGCTCTCGGCTTCCACGTGAAGGCCGAGTTCGAGGGCACCCCGGACGCCTGGGAGTACGACGGCGTGCTGAGCTTCGTCCGCTCCCAGGACGGGCGGCCCGTGGTGCGCTGGAAGCCGTCCGTGATCCACCCCCGGCTCACCCAGGTCACCACCATCACGGTGAAGACGCTGCCCGACCCGGTGTCCAAGCCCACCGACCGCAAGGGCCGGCCGCTCGACACCTTCCCGTCGCTGCGCGCCGTCCTCCCCCAGATCGCCCCGCCGGACGGCGCCACCGCCGTCACCGGGCGGGCCGTGGTGCTCTCGGGCGGCGGCGGCAGCGAGCCGGAGCAGCTGTTCGTCCTGACCCCGCCGAGTGCCCCGCAGGTCAGGCTCACCCTGGACGCCGACCTCCAGCAGGCCGCCGAGGAGGCCGTCAAGCAGCAGTCGGCGAACGGCAATCCGGCCTCGCTGGTGGCCATCCAGCCGAGCACCGGCCACATCCTGGCGATCGCCAACGCCCCGCAGGGCGGCTTCAACCGCGCGGTCGCGGGCGGCCAGGCCCCCGGCTCGACGATGAAGGTGATCACCTCCGCCGCCCTGCTGGAGGCCGGGGTGAGCCCGGACACCGTGGTGCCGTGCAAGGACACCACCAACTCCCCGCGCGCCTGGCACAACGACGAGCGCGGCGACTTCCCGTCCTACACGCTCACCGACGACTTCACCCACTCCTGCAACACCGGCTTCATCGACAAGGGCCTGGAGAAGCTCCAGCCCGGCACCCTCGGCAAGGTGGCCCGCGACCAGTTCGGCCTCGGCCTGGAGTGGCACATCGGCATCCCGAGCCGGGACGGCACCATCCCGGCGCCCGGGAACAAGGACGAGGCCGCGGCCCAGTACATCGGCCAGGGCCAGATCCAGGTCAACTCGCTGCTGATGGCCTCGGTCGCCGCCACCGTGCAGAACGGGACGTTCCGCCAGCCCGTGCTGCGCGAGGACGCCAAGCGCGTGTCGGCGCCCGGCAAGCTCCCGGCCGACGTCGCCAGGGACCTGCGCGCCATGATGAACAAGACCGCCACCCAGGGCACCGCCCGCACCCCGATGGCCGGCCTGTCCGGCCAGATCGGCGCCAAGACCGGCACCGTCGAGGCCGGCGGCCAGGCCAACAACAGCTGGTTCATCGCCTACCGCGGCGACCTCGCCGTCGCCGCCGAGGTCGAGGGCGGCGGCCACGGCTTCAGCGCGGCGGGCGTGGCCGCGGCCCAGGTGCTGAAGGCGGGCGGCAAGGGCTGAACCGCCGCTGCCGCCCACGCCGTCCGCACGGCCGCCGGCGCCGGAGGGCTCAGGCCCGGCCTTCGCCGCGGATCAGGCGGAGGTTCGGCACGCCGGGGAACGGCGGGGTGTGCTCGGCCTCCCGTTCCGCGATCAGGTCGGCCAGTAACCGGGCGCCCATCGCCCGGAACCCGGCCTTGCGCTCCTCGTCGGCCTCCTCCTCCCCCGGATACAGGGTGATGTGGACGGCGCCGTCCCCGCCGTCCCAGGTGTAGCTGCGGTACGGCGGCGGCTGGGGCTCGTCCGTCGTCGCGGGCTCGTCCGTCATGGGGAACCTCCGGTGGTTGTCCTGGGGTGGTCGTTCTCGGCCGGCCTGCCGCCGTGCGCAACGATTCGGGAGCAAGAAGGGCCCGGCGGCACGGTGCGATTCGCCCGTTCCGGTACGCACGGGCTCCGAACCGGACGGCCCGAGGGCCCGTCGAGGCGGCCGACGGCTCGTCTGGACGGCCTGGGAACTCACCGGACGGCCGGGAACTCACGGGCCCGGCCCGGGGATTTCACCGGGCCGGCCGCACCCGGCCCGCCCGCGCCTCCAGGTACCTGCGCTCCGCGAGGCTCGCGGTGGCCCGGGCCGCGCGCCGGTACTGCTCGTACGCCCCGGCCCGGTCGCCGGTCCGCTCCAGCAGGTGGGCCCGGACCGACAGCAGCCGGTGGTGCCCGGCCATCCGGGCGTCGGTGTCCAGGGTGGCGAGCAGGGCCAGGCCGGCCTCGGGGCCCTCGGTCTCGGCGAGGGCGATCGCCCGGTTCAGGGTGACCATCGGGTTGGGCGCGATCCGCTCCAGGATCAGGTACAGGGCGTACACCTGCCGCCAGTCGGTTTCCTCGGCCGCGAGCGCGTCGGCGTGGGTGGCGGCGATCGCCGCCTGGAGCCGGTACGGGCCGAGTTCGGGGCCGGCCAGGGCCGCCTTGACCAGGTCCGTTCCCTCCTCGATCAGCGCGCGGTCCCACGCCGTGCGGTCCTGCTCGGCCAGCGGGACCAGGTCCCCGGAGGCCGTGGTCCTGGCCGCGCGGCGGGCGTGGGTCAGCAGCATCAGCGCGAGCAGCCCGGCGACCTCGCCGTCCTCCGGCAGCCGCGCGCGCACCGTCCTGGTCAGCCGGATCGCCTCGCGGGCGAGGTCGAGGCGGTGCAGTTCGTCGCCCGAGGAGGCGGTGTAGCCCTCGTTGAAGATCAGGTAGAGCACGTGCAGGACGACCCGCAGCCGCTCCTCGTGCCCGTCGGCCGGCACCCCGCCCTCGGATCCGGCCGCCCCGGGCAGCTCGAAGGAGCCGCCGGCGGCCCTGATCCGCTGCTTGGCCCGGCTGATCCTGGCCGCCATGGTCGCCTCCGGCACCAGGAACGCGCGGGCGATCTCGGCCGTGGTCAGCCCGCCGACCGCCCGCAGCGTCAGGGCCGTCTGCGAGGCGGCGGTCAGCGCCGGGTGGCAGCACAGGAACAGCAGCAGCAGCGTGTCGTCGGTGTCCGGCACGTCCTCCGGCACCACCTCGGCCGCCGCCGTCGCCCACTCCCGCTCGCGCCGGGCGCGGTCGCCGCGCAGCTGGTCGATCAGCCGCCGCGAGGCGACCGTCACCAGCCAGCCGCGCGGGTTGGCCGGCACCCCCTCGGACGGCCACTGCACGGCGGCGGCGAGGACCGCCTCCTGCACCGCGTCCTCGCACCCCTCGAAGTGGCCGTACCGTCGTACCAACGTGCCGAGGACCTGCGGCGTGAGCCCACGCAGCAGGTCCTCGAAGTCCGGAGCCGTCATGCGTCCAAGTGTCCGTCGGAGAACATCACCTGGCGCACCTCGACGCCCAGCCCCTCGATCGCGGCGTCCGGGATGCGGGCGGCCAGGTCGATCGCGCGCTGCCTGTCCTCGCAGTCGACCAGGTAGAAGCCGCCCAGGAACTCCTTGGCCTCCAGGAACGGCCCGTCGGTCACCACCGGCTGGCCGTTGCGGACGGTCACCACGGCGGCCTGCGAGGGGTCGACCAGCGCCTGGGTGAGGATCAGCTCGCCGGACTCCTTCAGCTCCTCGATGAACCGGCCGTGCCCGCCACCGATCGCCGCCTTCTCCTCGTCGGTCAGCGCGTCCAGCACGGCCGGGTTCAGGTGCAGGCTGATCAGGAACTTCATGTCGTCCTCCTCGGATCGGCGAGCCCCGTCGGGGCCCCTTCGGCCGGTGGTCGGAGCGGACGCCGCGGTCTTGACGTCCTCCACCGGACAATCTCGCACGAGTCTCCCGCGCCCCCTGCGCCCCCCGGTCCCCCCGGCTCCCTCGGGTCGCCGCCGGCCCGTGCGGCCGGACGGCCGCCGGGGGGCCATCTTCCGTACCGGAACCGTCCACCTGATGGCCTGTCACCCATTGATAGCGTCGGTCGTGACGCCGCGTCACCACGGCGCAGCACCACCGACGAAACGAGAGAGCTCCCCATGGCCCCCCGGACCATCCGCCGAGCCGTCATCCCCGCCGCCGGGCTCGGCTCCCGCCTCCTGCCGCTGACCAAGGCCACGCCGAAGGAGATGCTGCCGGTCGGCGACAAGCCGGTGATCGAGCACACCGTGCGCGAGCTGATCGAGAGCGGCATCACCGACATCACCATCGTCGTCAACGGCGACAAGGGGATGATCCAGGAGCACTTCCGCCCCAACCCGGTCCTGGTCGAGCAGTTGCGCCGGGACGGCAAGGAGGCCTTCGCGGCGGCGGTCGAGGAGGTCGGCGAGCTGTCCCGCAAGGGCCACATCAGCTACCTCTACCAGCACGGGCCGTACGGCAACGGCACCCCGGTGCTCAACGCCGCCCGCCACTTCGGCGACGAGCCCTGCCTGGTGCTCTGGCCCGACGACGTCTTCGTCGCGGAGGTCCCCCGCGCGCAGCAGCTGATCCGGGCGTACGAGCAGACCAACGCGCCGGTGCTCGCGCTGATGCCGATGGCGCCCGAGGACTCCTACCGCTACGGCGTGCCGGTGGTGAAGGAGGACCTCGGCGGCGGTTCGCTGCGGATCTCCGGCCTGGTCGAGAAGCCGAAGCCGGCCGACGCGCCCTCCTCGTACGCGGCGATCGGCGGCTACGTCATCACCCCCGGCATCGTCGACGAGCTGCGCGAACTGACCCGGCGCTGGCACGAGAAGCCCGAGGACGAGGTCTACCTGACCGACGCGATCAACGCCTACGCGGCCCGGCGCGCGGTCTACGGACAGGTCATCGACGGCACCTGGTACGACACCGGCAACCCCGCCGCCTACCTGCGCGCCCAGTTCGCCGCCGCGCTCGCCAACCCCGAGTACGGGCCGGAGCTGCGCCGGCTCGCCGCGGAGCTGTCCCCGGCCGCCGACCGGTAGGCCGGGGGCGGGGGCTCCGGCGGGGCGTCAGGGGCTCCGGCGGGGCGTCAGGGCGTCAATCGGGCGTCAGTAGTCCGGCAGGTCGAAGTCCAGGGCGGCCTGGTAGGCCGCCTCCAGCACCGGGTCGGCCTGTCCGAGGTTCATGACGGTCTCGGACCGGTCCTTCCGGTCGCCGGTCAGCTTGAGGATCGCCCGGTTGGCGTCCACGTGGTCGCGCAGCCGCCGCTCGTAGGCGGGGAAGGCCGTACGGTGGTCGCCGCCGGCCGCGTGCGGTTCGCCCGCCAGGACGTAGGCGGCGGTCAGGGCCACGCTGGTGCCCTGGCCGGTGGCCGGGGAGCAGCAGTAGCCGCTCGCCCCCGGCTCACAGCTCGGTGGGCTCGCCCAACCCCAGCGTGCGCAGCATGTGGTCGGCCATCCTGCGGTGGCCGACGGCGTTGGGGTGGGTGGGGTCGTCCAGCCACGGGATCGCCTCGCGGTCGGGCAACTCGGCGAGCCAGTGCGCCTCGTGGTCGACGGGCAACGCGCCGTTCTCGGCAGCGAGTTCGATCATGTGGCGTTCCCCCCTTGCCTGTTGGCCCTGTTCGGCAGCCGTCGCACGGCAGGCCATGACGCCGGGCAGCGATCCCCTGCACCTGGCGCCGGCCGTGGATCCGGGCCCGCCCCCGCGGCCGGCCGCCCGACGCGGAGGAGCCCGCGGCGAGCCTCGCCGTCGGCGAGCGCTTCTCAAGCGGCGCCTGGAGGGACAACGCCTCGGCCGACGACCGCTGGAGCGTCGTGGGCCCGGAGCCGGACGCCGCCGTGCGGCGGCGGGATGCAGTAGCTCGTTACTACTTGACAAGGTGCGTAATACTGTAACGAGCTGTCGCCCCGGCGGATCCCGGTCTCCCCGGCCCGTCGGGTCCCTCTCCCCGCAGCCCGGAGCACCGCATGCACCCCTTCCTCGACCATCCCGGGCCGCTCGCCTTCGCGCACCGGGGCGGTGACCTCGGGCGCCCCGAGAACTCCCTCGCCGCCTTCGAGGCCGCCGTCGCGCTCGGGTACCGCTGCCTGGAGACGGACGTCCACGCGACCGCCGACGGCGTACTGGTGGCCTTCCACGACTCCCGTCTGGACCGGGTCACCGACCGCACCGGGGCGGTGGCCGAGCTGCCCTGGGAGACCGTCAGGCAGGCCCGGATCGGCGGGGCCGAGCCGGTGCCGCTGCTGGAGGACCTGCTCGGCGCGTTTCCCGGGGTCCGCTTCAACATCGACGTCAAGGCGGCACCGGCCGTCGGGCCGCTGGTCGAGGCGATCCGCCGGACCGACGCCTGGGACCGGGTCTGCGTCGGCGGCTTCTCCGACGCCCGGCTGGCCGCCGTCCGCGCCGCCGCGGGCCCCCGGCTGGCCACCTCGCTCGGCCCGCGCGAGGTCGCCCGGCTGCGGCTGCGCTCGCTGGCCGAATCGTTCCTGCCACCGTTCGCCGCCCGGCCGCTCTCCCGACGGCCGGGGGCGCCGTTCGCCGGGCTCTGCGCGCAGGTGCCGGAGCGGCACCGGGGCGTCCGGGTGGTCGACCGGGCCTTCGTCCGCACCGCCCACCGGCTCGGCCTCCAGGTGCACGTCTGGACTGTGGACGATCCCACACGGATCAGGGCTCTCCTCGACCTGGGCGTGGATGGCATCATGGCCGATCGCATCGACGTCCTGCGGGACGTCCTCGGCGAGCGCGGCTGCTGGACGGACGGCAGTACCGGCTCCAGCACGGTGATGGGGACCCCATGAGCACCACGAACCCGGCGACGGCGCACCTGCCGGACGACCCACCGACCGGCCCCGCGGCCACCGACGACGGCCGGGCCCTGCGCCGGATGCAGTTCGGCTGGTACGTCAACGACTGGGCCAACGCCGCCTTCTCGGCCACCGTGCTGACGGTGTTCCTCGGCCCGTACCTGACCACCGTCGCCAAGGAGGCCGCCGACGCGGCCGGCGACGTGCACCCGCTCGGCCTGTCGATCCGCGCAGGATCGTTCTTCCCGTACACGGTCTCCTTCTCCGTGCTGCTCTCGGTCGCGGTGATGCTGCTGACCGGCACGCTCGCCGACCGCACCGGGCGGCACAAGGAGCTGATGTGCGGCTTCGCGTACGTCGGCTCGCTCGCCACGATGGGGATGTTCTTCCTCGACGGCGACCGCTACCTGCTCGGCGGCGCGCTGCTGGTGGTCGCCAACATCTCGTACGCGGTCTCGGTCGCGCTCTCCTACGCCTACCTGCCCGGCCTGGCCTCCCCCGACGAGCGCGACAGGGTCTCCTCCAAGGGCTGGGCCTACGGCTACGCGGGCGGCGGACTGCTGCTGATAGCCAACCTCGCGGTGTTCCAGGGCCACGACGCGCTCGGCCTGGACTCCGGCACCGCCGTGCGGATCTGCCTGGCCTCGGCCGGCCTGTGGTGGGCACTGTTCACCATCGTCCCGCTGCTGCGGCTGCCCTCCCGGGCCGGCGTCGCCCCCAGCCGCACCGCGGCACCCTCCGAGGGCGGCAAGCCCGCCGAGCCCGCCACCGGCAGCCTGCGCGAACTCGCCCGCACCCTGCGCGGCATGCGCGAGCACCCGCTCACCCTGCTCTACCTCGCCGCCTTCCTCTGCTACAACGACGGCATCCAGACCGTCGTCTCCCAGGCCTCGCTCTACGGCAGCGAGGAACTCGGCATGGAGCAGACCTCGCTGGTCACCGCCGTCCTCCTGGTCCAGGTCGTGGCGATCGGCGGCGCCCTGCTGCTCGGCCGGATCGCCCACCGCTACGGCGCCAAGCGGACCATCCTCGGCTCCCTGGTCGGCTGGGTGGTCACCCTGGCCCTCGGCTACTTCATGCCCGCCCACCAGCCCGCCTGGTTCTACGCCCTGGCCTGCATGATCGGCCTGGTGCTCGGCGGCAGCCAGGCGCTCTCCCGCTCCCTCTTCTCCCACCTCATCCCGCCCGGCCGGGAGGCCGAGTACTTCAGCTTCTACAAGATCAGCGACCGCGGCACCAGCTGGATGGGGCCGCTCGTCTTCGGCCTCGCCTACCAGCTCACCGGCAGCTACCGCTCGGCGATCATCTCGCTGCTGGTCTTCTTCGTCATCGGCTTCGCCGTCCTGCTGAAGGTCCCGGTCCGCCGCGCCATCGAGGCGGTCGGCAACCCGGTGCCGGAACGGCTCTGACGGCCCGACGGTTCTGAAGGTTCCGACGGCCGTCACCGCTCCGACGACCTGCACGACCGACTGATTCGGCACCTGCTGGTGTGTCTGATCCGGGAACCCCGGATGTCGGCCTCCGGGCGGGCCTTCGGCACCGGCCCCGGCAGCACCACGTCGGCCCCCTCCGAGCTCGGAGGGGGCCGACGTGTTCCGGGTGGCACCGGCGGGGACGGGCCGATGCCGTCGGTGCCGTCGGTGCCGCCGATGCCGTCGGTGCCGTCGGTGCCGTCGGTGCCGTCCGCGGCCGGGTGTCAGCAGCCGATGTAGCGCATGGAGAGGCTGGTGAAGTGGGTGTCGGAGGGGGCGTAGATGGCGATGGAGCGGGACTTGCCCTTGCCGCCGGCCCAGTCGCTGTCGACGTGCCCGCCGTTGGAGAGCTTGCCGCTGACGTAGGGACAGCGGCCGTCCGCCTTGGTGTCGTGGACCGTGCCGACGACCTTGGTGTTGTAGTTGCACCACTTGCCGTTCGCGTAGCCCTCGCCGGAGCTGATGCTCCAGTTCTGGGTGCACGAGTCGGCGAGCGGCGCGACGGGGGCGGCCGTGGCCGCGGCCGCGGCCGGGAGCAACAGGGCGGCGAGGGTCAGAGCGGCGACGGCGGCTCCGGGGACGGCGAGACGGCGCTTGGACATGGCGGTACCTCCACACGGTTGCACGGTGGACATCCGGGCCGGGGCATCGGGGCGGCGTGTGGTGTGACGGCCGACTGCTCGCCCCCTCGGCAGTCCATCGAGCGTGACGTAGTCGAACGACTGTCGTCAACGGCGGAGTCGGGCCCGGGCGGTGACCCGCCCCCCGGCGGCACCGGGACGGCCTCGGCGCCCCAGGGGAACGTCCCGCACCACGGGGATGGGGTCGGCGAGTCGGCTCGGTGTACGAACCTCGCGCCGGGGTTCGGCTGCTTCGCCGTAGCGGGAGGGGACGTCAGGCCCGCTGCGCCCGGTGGGCGGCGACCCGGACGCGGGTGGCGCAGCGCGGGGTGCAGTAGCGCTGCGGGGTGCGGCGGCCGGTGTCGACGAAGAAGCGCTCGCAGCCCGGAGCGGCGCAGCGGCCCGAGAGCGGGCGGCCCGTCCCCGCTCGAACCACCGGAGGCATCCGCCACCCCCGCACCGGCCACCGCCTCCCCCTCGGGGAACCACAACCGGCCTGCCGGGGGTTGAGCAGACAGGCCCGGCACGGTCCGGCGCCGCGAAAGGAGGGGGCGATGGACGTCCAGGCCGAGGGAGAGAGCACCGAGGGAAGCGAGACGCTCGCATCGGCGTGGGAGTTCCAGGCGGACGCGGCCGCGCACTGGGACGAGTACGCCCGGAACTCCACCACCACCTGGGTGCCTCCCATCATGGCCGCCCTCGTCGACCGGGCGCGGAGCAGCACACTGAGCGGCTTCTTCCCCTTCACCAGCCACACCTCGCTCCTCTTCAGCACCGGCCCGCTCGCCGGGCCGGGAGGAGCCGTGGTCGCCCCGGTGACCATCACCCTCACCGCCGAAGCGCTGTACCGCGTGAGCACCAAGCCCGACGGCACGGCGCTCGAAACCGCCGACCCCGACGAAGCGGTGACCACCGCCGAGCACCTGATCGCCGGATGGCTCCGGAAGAACGGCACGCCTTCAGACCGGTAGTCCACCCCGCGCGGGTCGTGGCCGCCGCTGCCGACGGGCGCAGCCGGTGATCCGAGCCGCACCGCGCCCACAGTGCCCGGTAGTCGGCGCCGGCCGGGTGGTCAGCGGCCGGTGGTGACGACCATGCGGAAGCGGGCCAGGCCGCCGGCCATCCTGGCCACCGCGGCGGCGGTCTCCTCCAGCGGGACCTCCTCGATCCACGCCCGGACGCCCGTGCGGGCCGCGAAGCGCAGGGTGTCCTCGGTGTCGACGGCGGTACCCGAGGAGTGGCCGTAGACCCTGCGGTCGCCCGTGATCAGCTGCAACGGGCTGATCGCGAGCTGGTCGGCCGAGACGCCGACGACGACGAGCTCGCCGCGCCGGCCGAGCCCGTCCACGGTGGCGGCCATGGCGGCGGCGTTGGTGACGGTGGACAGGACCACCTTCGCGCCGCCGAGCGACCGCAGGGCCTGGGCGACGTCACCGGAGGTGCTGTCGATGTAGTGCTCGGCACCGAGTCGGCGAGCCAGCGGCTCCTTCTCCGCCCCACGGGCGATGGCGACAGTGCGGAAACCCATCGCACGGGCGAACTGCACACCCAGATGGCCCAACCCGCCGACGCCCAGGACGGCGACGGTGTCACCGGGCCCGGCGGCGGAGCGGCGCAGGGCGTTGAACACGGTGATCCCGGCGCAGGCCAGCGGCGCGGCCTCGGCGGCGGTCAGCCCGTCGGGGACCGCGGCCAGGGCCATCGCCGGGACGACGACGCTGTCGGCGTAGCCCCCGGGGTACGCCGCGCCGGGCACCTGTAGCTCGGGGCAGTGGATGCCGTCACCCGAACGGCAGGCGTCACAGCGCCCGCAGCTGCCGCCGTACCAGCCGACGGCGACCCGGTCACCGGCCTTCCAGCCCTCCACCCCCTCGCCGAGGGCGTCGATCCGGCCCGCGATCTCGTGACCGGGAGTGACCGGGAAGGTCGTGCCCGGCAGCGCACCACCGGCGATCAGGAGGTCCGAGTGGCAGACGCCGCACGCCTCGACGGCGATCCGCACCGCCCCCGGCCCCGGCTCGCGGACCGGGACCTCGGACAGCTCGGGCGCCGAGCCCGGGGCGGCGACCCGCACGGCGCGCTGCGCGCCTGCGGAGGAGGGGGTGGCGGTGGACGAGGTGGCAGCCATGGTGGAACCCTTCTGTACGGGGTCGAGCGGCGCGGTGCCCGCATGCGCCGGCCCCCTCAGCTTCGTACGTCCACCACCGTTTGTCCGCCCACGGCCGGTCCGAAGAGGGGCACCGGCCGCTTGCGCTCCTGGTCGGCGACTCTCGGTTCACTTCGGCATCAGCCTTCACGATCAGCTCCGGCGGCTCACCGAGTGAGTCGATTCCTCCCGGGTCTCGTCCACCAAGCACTCGCCGACGTCGAACACCACCGCGCCAATCACGGCCGCGGCCTGACGAAGTGATCTGCCCGCCGCGCTCGGGCGGGCGCGGCGGGCGCGGGTGGGTGCTCAGTGGCGGTGGTGGTTGTCCGGTTGGGCGGGGTCTCCCGGGTGTTCCAGGCCCTTGACCAGGGTGAGGCGTCGGGCCCTTTCCCGGTCGAGCCAGCGGACGAACTCCGCTCGGCGGGCGGCTTCTCGTAGAGCTGAGGTGGGATCGGGGGCAGGCGCGGGCGTGGTGACCTCCAGGAGCACCGCCTTCCAGGGGCCGGCGGTGACCCACTCGCCCGGCGGCGCTGCGCGGAGGGCCTCGGTGAGCACGGTCGGGAGGGTTGCCGGGTCGGCTTCCAACTCGCCGTCGGGCAGTGCGAGATGCCAGCGGATGACCGGAGGACAGGCGGTCATGCCGCGGTAACGGGCGACGTCAGCCGGTGCGGGCTCGACACCGGCGGTGACCGCCTCGTAGACGGCGCGGACGGCCGCGCTGCCCTCGTACGCCGCCGCCGTGATGGAGCCCAGCTCGACGGCGGCCTGCTGGTCGAGGTGGGCAGGACGTGAGGAGCCGACGGGGAGGTCGCGTTCGGTGGCTACCGCTTCGCAGAGGGCCTCGGTGAGGAGTACCTGCGCCACCCACCGGGTCAGCTGCCGGTCCTCCGAACTCCCCGGCTGTGGCAGGGCGGTGGCGCGCGGGCCCGACCGGAGGGCGGTCAGGCGGTGGTCGAGAGCCGTCCGCGAGAGGGGCACTCCGTCAAGGAGGCCGAGCGTGGTCATGCCTCCACCACCAGGGCGACGGTGGGGGCGTACTGGCAGCGGCCGAACCACATGACCTTCGCCAGCGCCCAGTACTGGCCCGGGTCGGTGGACTCGGGGACGGTGAGCGCGAAGTCCACGGTCGCGGAGGAGCCGGCCGGGACGGAGAAGCCGCGCACCGGGTCGGCGATGGCCTCCCAGGTGCCCCACGGCGAGACCAGTTGCAGCTCGCCCCGGATCTCGCCGCGCGTGCGGTTGGTGAGGCGAAGGCTCAGCGCGGCCCGGCCGCCCGGGGCCAGCCGCAGGGTCTCGTGCGGGACCGCGACGTCCAGACCGGTGTCGCGCCCGACCTCGGCCTTGGTGCCCTGGGCGATCGTCCAGTCCTCGGGGGTCTCGCCGGGCACAGGCAGCAGCTCGGGCAGATCACCCACGGCGATCGTCACCACGTCCTCGATCCGCTGACCGTCGTGCTCGATCCGGACGGCCGCGAAGTACAGCCCCGGCTCGGCCCCGGCCGGCGGGGTGAGGGTGACCGGGAAGCGCAGGGCCCCGTCCGCCTCCAGTCGGTACGGGCGGCTCCCGAGGTCGGCCGTCCAGCCCTCGGGCGGCAGCACCCTGGCCGTGCCTTCGACCGCCGCGTCCCGCAGCTGCGAGGAGAGGGCGACCGACAGCGTCACCGGCTCCCCCGCCGTCCGCAGCAGCCCGGGCGAGGCGCCGACGGACACCGGCAGGTACCCGAGCGGCGCCGGGCCACGGTTGTGCAGCCAGTAGCGGGCGTGGACGGGCTGGGCGACCTCCGCCGTCGGGCCGAGGCCCTTCTCCGCCGCCGGAGCCGACACGGTCGGGGAGGCGAGCAGGGTGGCGATCCGCGAGCCGGGCAGGTCGAGGGCGGGGCCGCCGGCCGGAAGTGGCCGTTCCAGCAGGTCGGCCGGCCGCAGCGCGCTCAGGCCCAGAGCGCCGCCCAGCCGCGCCGTCCGCCCGAGACCGGTCGACTCGACCAGGCGGACGGTGAGATCGCCCCCGACCGCAGCCGCCGAGCCGTGCGCGATCGGGTTCCCGGCCGGCTTGAGCGCGCCCAGCAGTACCTCGCGCTGGGGCTCGACCCGCAGCCAGGACAGGGTGGCGGGCAGCGGCCCCTCCTGCGCCGGAACGATCCGGGCGTACAGCGGGTGGATGAACTCCTGCCCCTGGGCGGGCAGCGTCTGGTCTCGCCAGTCGCCGTCCCCTCCCACCAGCGCGTAAGTGAACTCGTGGGTCCAGTGCTGGAGTTGGAAGGAGGCCCCGTCGGGCAGGGTGCGCCGGGGCGGGTCGATCCAGACGCCGGAGGGCCAGCCGGTACAGGATCGCATCAGCGACAGGTGCAGCGCTCCGGTGGTGTCGACGGCGAACCCGGGCAGGCCGAAGCTCAGCAACGCGACTGTGTGGTCGGCGAGTTGGTCGTCCACCGGAGACGGGCAGACGACGGTGACCCGGGCGTCGGCCAGGTCGTCGACCAGCGCCGCCACGTCGGAGACGACGAGCGCCGGCAGTGCCCGCAGGTCGCGCAGGTCGGCGTCCGGGCGCCAGACCTCGGCGAGCGGGGTCACCGCGGGCACCCACACCGCGCCGTGCGCCTTCAGCGCGGCCGCGTACTCCTCCCCCGCCGAGGCGAGCAACTCCGCGGCGGCCTCACTGACTTCTGGCCCGCCGACGACGATCCGGAAGTCCGGCAGGTTGGAGTCCACGTCCAGCCACCCGTACCGGGCCCAGTCCGCTCCCGAGGTGGTGGCGGTGACCCCGACCCGGGCGAGCGCGACGACCAGCGGACGGGCGTCGGCCGCGTCGTCCAGGGTGGGGACGACGACCTCCGCCACGCCGAGGGCGCGCGAGCCGACGACCGCGCCCGACGGGTCGGCGAGGTCGACGCGTGCCGTGGCGCCGAGCCCGAACCAGGTGTTGGCCGGGTTGTCCAGGGTCCACGGCGCCTCCGCCGAGTCCACGTCCGGCATCGCGAAGCCTCGCCCGACGACCGCGCCCGCGACCTCGCTGACCGGCAGCCCGCCGGGCACGTCCACCGGGAAGCGCAGCCGTAGCAGCCGGTCGGCGCCGGAGTAGTCGATCACCCGGGTGCGGCAGTCCACCCGGTCCAGGCCGCGCCAGAGCGTGACGGTCTGCTCGTAGCGGACGGAGTCGACCGTGCCCTCGCTCACCAGGCGCTCGCCGAGCGGCCCGGTCTCCCGGCGGACGGACGCCCCGGCGTCCCCGGATCCGACCACCGGGCCGCTGGGCACCAGGTGCCACGGGCCCTCGCCGAAGTCGGGGTGCTGCGGGTACTCCTCGTACACCCGCAGCTCGTTGCCGATCCGGCCGTCCTGGATCAACTCCCGGTCGTGCAGCAGGTCCCGCACCGAGCTGAGGCCACCGCCGCGCGCCGGGTCGGCGGTGACGCGGTACCGGTCGCCCTCGATCACGAAGCCGTCGGCGGCCGTCCACGGCTGCTCCGCGGCGCCCTCCACCAGCCGCCAGGTGCGCCAGCCGAGCGCGGGCACGTCGGTGGCCAGGAAGCGCAGCGTCCCCCGGTCGACGGCGCTCGGCACCGCCTCGCCCCGGTCGTCGATCACTCGTACCGACCGTACGCCGGAGGGGAGTTCGACGCAGACGAGGCCGGTCCGGTCGAAGGAGAGGGTGTTGGTCACCACGATCGCCTCGCCCGCCCCCGCCGTGGCGATCCGCGCCGTGAGCGCGTCCAGCGCCGCGTCCCGCACCCCGGACGCCAGGTCGTACGCCTCCCGCCAGCCGCCGAGCAGGTCCAGGTACACCTGGTCGGACTCGGAGCCGGTGATCGCGTCGTGGTGCGCGCCGTAGGCGAGTTGGCGCCAGACCTTGTCCAGGGCGGCGGCCGGGTAGCGGCCGAGGCCGTGGACGGAGGCGAGCGTGGCGAGCTTCTCCGCGTCCACCGCCGCGACCTCGCCCGCCCGCTGGGCCTGCTTGGTGTCGATGTAGGAGACGTCCTTGCCGGTGTACACCGGGTTCATGTCCCGGGTCTGCGGGCTGGGCCGGCGCCCGGTGGCGGCGAGTTCGGCGCGCACGGCGTCCAGGAAGTCGCGCGGGGTGGCGCAGACGAACCGGGGCCAGAGGTACTTGGCGGCCCAGGAGCGGTGGATCTCGGTGACCCACTTGTTCGGCGGGGTGTAGTCCGTCCCCACCGGCAGCAGCAGGTTCTTCGTCGCGCCCACCGGCTTGAGCTTCCGGTACAGCTCGTAGACGGCCTGTTCGGCGGTGGCGAGGTCGGCGGAGGAGTCCATCCACCAGCCGGCCGAGTAGTGGTGCGGCATGTAGTGGGTGAGCACGCCCTCGCCGCCGGGGGCGATCCACTCGAACTCGCTCGGGAACTGCATCACCCGGGCGTCGTCCTTGGCCTCGCGGAAGTTCTTCTGGATCGGTCCCCACTGGTGGAACGGGCCGCGCGCCCAGGCACTGCCGGTGAGGCCGGCCGCGGCGAGGTGGCCGGGGAACTGCGGGTCGTGCCCGAACACGTCGAGCTGCCAGGCGGTCTGCGGGTCGCCGCCGAGGATGTCGCGCTGGTAGCCGATGCCGTGGACGATGTTGCGGATGGTGGTCTCGGCGCCGGTGAGGTTGGTGTTCGGTTCGTTGTAGGTGCCGCCGACCAGCTCGACCTGCCCTCGCTCCAGCAGCAGGCGCAGTGTCGCGCGGCGTTCGGGGTGCTGGTCGAAGTAGGGCTTCAGGTAGTCGACTTCGGCGAGCACGAACTTGTACACCGGGTCCCGCAGGGCGAGGTCCAGGTGCGCGTCGACCAGGGCGAAGCCGTTGCGCTCCCAGAGCGGCCGGGTGGTGGCGTCGGCGGAGAGCAGTTCCCACGGGGAGGTGTACGCGGCCTGGGTGTTCCACCAGACCGGGTCGTAGTGGAAGTGCGAGACCAGGAACATCGTCCAGCCCGGCTCGGCGACGTCGAGCAGGGCTTCGACGGAGGCCTCGGCAGAGGATTCGGCAGAGGATCGGGCGAAGGCACTGACGACGACGGGCAGTCGGTCGCCGGGCGAGGCCCCGCTGATCTCCAGCGGGACGTCGACCGGCCCCGTGCTGGTGGCCTCGCCGCGGACGCCCGGACCGCGGACGGTGATCCTGGCGGCCGGGCCTTCCAGCCTCACCCGCAGGACTTGGCGCGGGGCCTCCTCCGGGCCGACGAACAGGTCGGTGCTCTCGACGGCGGTGATGGTGACCGGCACGGGGGCCTCCTTTCCGGCCGGGGCTACGCGCCCCAGGCCTCGAACTCGTAGATGCGGGCGGCCGGGTCACCGTTCTGGGTGGGCGTGGTGACCACCAGCCGGACGTAGCGGGCGGTGGTGTTCACCGGGTGGGTGGTGGTGCCGGCCGTGTTGCCGGTGACGTCGGCGACCGTCGTCCAGGGGTCGTTCGCCCCGGACCGGACCTGGACGGCGAAGTCACGGGTGTTGAACGAGGTGCTCTCGCCGCCCGCCGAGGCGTGCTTGACCACGAACTTCGCCAGCTGTTTCGCCGAACCGAGGTCCACCTCCAGCGACTTGGCCGCGGTGAGGGCGCACCACTTGTCGGCGGTCCCGCCGCTGACGCTGCCGTTGACGGCCTTGGCCGGGCCCTCGTCGGCGTTGCACTGCCCCGAGGCGGTGGCCGGGCGGTTCAGCGCCAGGTTGGCGGAGGTCGGCGGGGTGCCGTTCCAGCCGACCGTGGTGGAGGCGGCGGCGGAGCGGCCGTAGGTGGTGGAGACCGCCTCGACGTCCAGCGTGGTGGCGCTCTCGCCGCCGGCCCGGTCGAGCCGCCCGACGAAGTAGGCGTCGTTGGGCGTGGCGCCGAGGAAGGTGCGGCTGCCGTCCGCGTTGCGCCGGTACACCTCGTAGTGGTGCACGTTGCCGCCGGGCGCCGCCGTCCAGGACAGCCGCAGGGACTGGCTGGAGCCGGGCGTCACGTCGGCCGCGCCGAGCACGGTGAGGCCTGCCGGTGCCGCCGGGGTCTCCACCGAGCCGTCGTAGACAGCCACTTGGCCGACCCGCAGGTCGTACCCGGGGTCGCTGCCCTCGGCCCGCAGGGCGATCTGGGCGATGGTGCGGCCCGCGTACGGGGACAGGTCGAGGCCGTGCCGCTCCCAGCCGGTACCGGAGTTGGCGCCGACGTCGAGCGTGGTGAAGGTGCTCGGCGCGTCGGTGAAGGAGACGGCGGCCTTGAGCCTGGTGAGCCCGGCGGCCGGGGTCTTGACCACCAGGTCCAGCCTGGTGTTCGCGGCGACCGGCAGCTTGGTCTGGTACAGCCGTACGGTGTTGGCGGCGTCCAGCCTTCCGCTCAGCCGCAGCGAGGATCCGCCCTGGTAGGCGTCGGTGAAGTCGACGGACGGGGTGAGCCTGCTGCCGCTCGACTCCACCACCCAGCGGTAGGTGGGCGGGACGTCCTGGAGCGAGAGGTTGTTCCAGCCGCCGGTGGCGACCCGGGTGCCGGACGCGTTGTAGAAGTCGCCCTGCCCGGTGTCGAAGTTGGTGACGAAGGGCTTGGCGGTGATCGGCGAGGACTCGGCGACGTAGCCGGCCAGGCCCGGCCAGCCCGCCGAGAGGTCGGTCCGGGACGGGTCGTTGTTCGCGCCGACCCAGTAGCGGGAGTCCTTGGCGTAGAAGTCGGCCCGGTCGGTGGCGGACTTCCAGGTCCACTCAGGGCGGTAGAGCCCGAGCGAGGTGGTGTGCGCCTTCCCGGACGGGAAGAGGGTTTTCCAGTCCACGCCGGTGTTGTAGCCGTTGGCCTCGGTGTCGATGCCGGTGTAGAGGTCGTACTCGCTGCGGCCGAGCTGCCTGGCCAGTGTCCGGGAGGAGTTCAGCCCGCTCGCCGACCAGTTGAAGTTCAGGAACATCGAGTCCGAGGTGCGCTTGGAACCTTCTTGCAGGAAGGGCGAGTTGGCCGAGGTGAGGGCGTTCTGCCAGTTGACCGCGCCCGAGGTGGTCATCGCGTCGTACCACATGAACTCGGTGCCGCTCTGCGCCTTGGTGTACTGCATCAGGCTGCGCAGTTCGCCGGCCAGGGCCGAATCGCCGCCGCCGGTCTCCTGGTTGATGAACCAGCCGTCGAAGCCGTAGTACTGCGCGGCCTGGGCGAGCTTGTCGGCGACGGGGTAGCGGCTGCCGGACTTCTGGACGAAGTCCCGCACCCACTGGAGTTGGCCGCCGTACGCGCCGGGCGGGAAGAAGACCGTGCCGTAGACCTTGACGCCGTTGCGGTGGGCGGCGTCGATCACCGTCGGGTTGGGTGCGAGGATCAGGCCCTCGCCGGCCGAGCCGCCCCAGAACACCAGCTTGTCGACGTACTGCCAGTAGCCGAAGGCGTAGTAGTTCGGATCCGCGGAGCCCTGCGAGGGGTTGTTGGAGGTGGGCCCGAAGGAGACCAGCGAGGCGATCTTCCCTTCGCCGGCGCGGGCGTTGGGGTTGGCCCGCAGTGCCGGGTCGCCGGTGCGCGGCTGGAGCGGGACACGGGAGCGGTTGAAGCGGGCGTCCGGGTCGGTGGCCGGGGCCCAGTTCAGGATGGTGTCGGGGTACCAGTACGAGGCGAAGGGCTGGGTGCCCTGGCCGCCGGCGGCGGGCGCCGCGGCCGGTATCGGGTCGGCCCATGCGGCGGGGGTGACGGTCAGCGCGGCCGTCGCGAGGGCGGCGCTGAGCAGCAGGGGGAGGCGTCGTGACATGCGGTGGCTCCGATCGAGCGGAGGAGGGTGGGGGCGGGCCCGCCGTCGTGGACGGGGGCCGGCTGCATGTGGGCGTGCCGGTGCTGGATGGTGTGGGGCTCGGGGCCGCACCGCTGCCCGGCTTCCTCGGCGTTCGGGTGGCGCGGCGGGGAGCGGCCTGAGCAGCGGGACGAACGGCGGGACGGGCAGCGGGAGCCGGTCGTGGTGCGGTGGAGCGCGCCGAGCGGGGCCCGCTCGGCGCTGCGAGGCTAAACCGGTTCAGAACCGCTGTCAACGATGCGCGCAACAACAACGCCCGCGGGGGAACGGACGGCCTGATCGGCGGCGGAACCGCCGTCCGGGGCCCCCGCCGCGGCGCCCGGCGGCGAGGTGGACTCCCGCACGGTCAGCCGCGGGGTCGGCATCCGCAGGTCCCGCCCCGGCCCCGCCTCGTCCAGCTCCGCCAGCAGGCTGCGCGCGACCTGCTCGCCGAGCGCGAAGGTGTCCCGGCTGAGCGCGGTCAGCGGCGGGTGGACGATCCGGGCGAGCACCGAGTCGTCGAAGGAGACGATGGACAGCTCGCCGGGCACCGCGACGCCCATCTCCCCCGCCACGCCGAGCCCCGCGACGGCCATCACGTCGCTGTCGTAGACGATCGCGGTGGGCCGCCCGGCCCGGGACAGCAGGGTCCTGGTGGCGGCCGCGCCCTCGGCGTCGCTGAAGTCGGTGGGCACCGACACCGCCTCCTCCAGCCCGAGCCGGCGGGAGGCGTCGCGCAGGGCGCGGATCCGCCGCTGGGTGTGCTGGAAGTGCGGCAGCCCGGCGAGGTGGGCGATCCTGCGGTGCCCGATGGCGGCCAGGTAGTCGACGATCGAGAGCATCGCCTCCCGGTCGTCGGCCCAGATCCGCAGCTGGTTGCCGCCCTTGCCGGGCCCGCCGAGCACCACCGCGGGCAGCCCGAGCCCGTCCAGCACCGGCAGCCGCGGGTCCCTGACCTGGAGGTCGACCACGATGAAGCCGTCCACCCGGTGCTCGGAGGCCCAGCGGCGGTAGACCTCGATCTCGGCGGCGGTGTCCTCGACCACCATCAGGTGCAGCGCGACCGAGCCGGCCGAGAGCACCGCCTGGAGCCCGGAGAGCAGTTGGCTGAAGAACGGCTCGACGCCGATGGTGCGGGCCGGGCGCGCGATCACCAGCCCGACGGCGTCGGCCCTGGCTCCGCCGAGGGCGCGCGCGGCACTGTGCGGGCGCCAGTTCATCTCCTCGGCGACCCGCAGGATCCGGGCCCTGGTCGTCTCGCTGACGCCAGGGCGGCCGTTGAGCGCGAAGGACACCGCGCCCTTGGAGACACCGGCCTGGCGGGCGATGTCGGCGATCGTCGGTCTGCCCACGAAACGCGTCTCCTCTCTTGACAGCCAAGTTTAGGCGGGAGCATAGTCCCTGCCATAGCTAGACCGGTTTAGTAATTCAGGTTCGATAATCCCCCACCAGCCCCACCACCCCCGAAGCTCGGCACGATCCCCCACCCACCCTCAGGACCGGGAGACCCTCATGCGCAGAATCTGGGCGGCACTGACCACCACGGCACTCGCCACCGCCGCGCTCACCGGCTGCGGACTCGGCTCCGGCGAAACCAAGGACAGCGACGCGGTCGCGAGCGCGGCCGCCACCGGCGAGGTCAAGGGCAAGGTCTCGCTCCAGACCTGGGCACTGAAGCCGAAGTTCACCGACTACATGCAGGGCGTGATCGACGGCTTCAGGAAGAAGTACCCCGGCGTCGAGGTCGAGTGGCTCGACCAGCCCGGCGAGGGCTACTCCGACAAGGTGCTCAGCCAGGCCGCCGCCGGCAGCCTGCCCGACGTGGTCAACCTCCCGCCGGACTTCGCGTTCCCGCTGGCGAAGAAGGACGTCCTGCTGGACGTCGCCAAGGCCGATCCCAAGCTCGCCGAGGAGTACGTCTCCGGCGGTGTGGACGCCTACCGGTTCAACGGCCACCAAGGCACCTTCGGCTACCCCTGGTACCTCAACACCGATGTGAACTACTGGAGTTCCGAACTCCTGACGAAGAACGGCCTGGACCCGCGGAAGCCCCCGGCCACCCTGGACGAACTGATCGCCCAGGCCCGGGTGATGAAGGAGAAGTCCGGCGGCCAGGCCTACCTGATGAGCCGCAAGCCCGGCATCGGCGACCTGTACAACATCGGCGTGAAGATCATGTCCGACGACGGGAAGACCTTCACCTTCAACACCCCCGAGGCCGCCGCACTGCTCGACAAGTACCGCGACGCGTTCAAGGAGGGCCTGATGCCGAACGGGGTGCTGACCGACACCTATGCCGGCAACGCCAAGCTGTTCAGCTCCGGCACCGCGGCCTGGACCACCGGCGGCGGCAACTTCATCACCAGCCTCGCCACCGACAACCCGACCCTCGCCCCGAAGGTCGTCCCGTCCACCGCGATGGGCACCCCGCCGCTGTACGTCCAGGGCCTGTCCATCCCGAAGACCACCAGGAACCCGGCCGCCGCGGTGGCCCTGGCCCGCTGGGTGACCAGCCCCGAGAACCAGGCCGCCTTCGCCCACCTGACCAGCGTCTTCCCGTCCACCAAGGCGTCCGCCGGCGACCCGTTCTTCAGCAGGAGCGACGGCACCAACGCGGGCGACGCCAAGGTGATCGCCTTCACCTCGCTCGCCAAGGCCGAGCTGATCCAGCCCGTCGAGGTGGACGACGCGATGGGCACCATCATCAAGCAGCAGTTCGCGCTGGCCATCAGCGGCGAAACCGGCTCCAGGCAGGCGCTGGACTCGGCCGTCGAGCAGTGCAACAAGCTGCTCAAGGGCTGAGCCCCGGCGCGCACGCAGGCCGCCCGGGCCTCACCGGACCCCACGGCGCGCCGCCCGGACCCCCACGGCATCCCACCGGAACCCCAGGGTGCGACGCCGGAACCCCACGGCACCCCGCGACGCCCCACCCCGTACCGGCGCAGCGGCGGGCCTCCCCCGCACCCGCCGCTCCCCGGGAATCAGCCGCACCACCCCTGGCCCCAGGAAGGCAACCGCATGACCCACCGGCGTTGGTTCACCCCCTGGCTGCTCGCCGGGCCCGCGATAGTCTGGCTGGCCGTCTTCAACCTGTGGCCGGCCGTCAACACGGTGATCCTGTCCTTCACCAACGCCAAGCCGCTGGGCGGCGGGCAGTTCACCGGCCTGGAGAACTACGGCCGGCTGCTGGACGACGACCAGCTCGCCGACGCCCTGCTCAACAGCATCGTGTTCATGCTGGTCTGCCTGCCCCTGCTGACCGTCCTGCCGCTGCTGATCGCCCTGCTGGTGCAGCGCAAGATCCCCGGCATCACGTTCTTCCGCACCGCGTTCTACACCCCGGTGATCGCCTCCGCCGTCGTGGTGGCGCTGATCTGGGGCTGGGTGCTGGACGACCGCGGCCTGGTCAACGGCCTGCTCGGGCAGGCCGGGCTGGCCGACTCCCCGGTCCCCTTCCTGACCGACCGCTGGCTGCTGCTGTTCAGCGCGATCGCCCTGACCGTCTGGAAGGGCCTCGGCTACTACATGGTCATCTACCTGTCCGCCCTCGCCAACGTCCCGCGCGAGCTGCACGAGGCGGCGGCCGTGGACGGCGCCGGTCCGCTGCACCGGTTCTGGCACGTCACCCTGCCCGGGGTGCGCCCGACCATGATCCTCATCTCCGCGCTGATCTCCGTGAGTTCGCTGCGCGTCTTCTCCGAGCTGTACGTGCTCTCCAACGGCCTGGGCGGCCCCGGCGGACGGGACATGTCGGTGGTGATGCTGATCCAGATGTACAGCCGCGGCTTCAACGGCCACCTGGGTTACGCCTCGGCACTGAGCCTGCTGCTGTTCGTGATCACCCTCGGCCCGATGCTGTTCCTGATGCGGCTGAACCGGAAGGCGGCCTGAGCCCATGACCACCGTCCGTACGAAGGCCACCGAGCCCACCGAACCCGCCGGGACCGCCGGGACCGCCGGAAGGACCGGAAGGGCGGGAAGTGCCGAGGCCCGCAGGGCCGGCCGGGGCTTCAACACCCCCTCCACCGCCCAGACCGTCACCCGCTACCTGCTCCTGGTACTGGTCCTGCTGCTGGTCATCGGCCCGTTCCTGTGGCAGCTCTCCACCTCCCTCAAGGGCCCCGCCGAGGACGTCTACACCCGCACCCCGAGCTTCCTGCCCGACCAGCCCACCCTGGACAACTACGGCAAGGTCGCCGACGTCATCCCGGTCTGGACCTACGCGCTCAACTCGGTGATCGTCGCCGTGGTCTGCATCACCGGCAACGTGGTCGGCTGCACGCTGGCCGGCTACGCGCTCGCCCGGCTGCGCTTCCGCGGCGCCAAGCTCGTCATGGGCCTCTTCCTCGCCACCCTGATCCTGCCCGGCGAGGTCACCATCGTCTCCCAGTACGTGCTGGTGCGCGGCCTCGGCCTGGCCGACAGCCTGGCCGGCGTGGCGCTGCCGGGTTCGATCGCGATGCTCAACGTGCTGCTGATGCGCACCGCCTTCGCCGCCGTCCCGGCCGAGCTCGACCAGGCCGCCCTGGTGGACGGCGCCAACGTCTGGCAGCGGCTGTGGCACATCGGGCTGCCGAACGTGCGGGGCATGCTCAGCGTGATCGTGATCTTCACCTTCATCGGCGCCTGGGACGACTTCCTGTGGCCGCTGATCGTGCTCAACGACCCGCAGAAGTACACCCTCACCGTCGGGCTCCAGTACCTCAACGGCACCTTCTCCGCCAACCCCCGGCTGATCGCGGCCGGCACCATGATCGCCTTCCTGCCGATCGTCGTGGTGTTCGGCGTCTGCCAGCGCTTCTTCTTCAAGGGCGTCGAGGAGGGAGCCGTCAAGGGCTAGCCGTCGAGGGTCGGCCCACCGTCCGTACGCCCCGAACCCGTTGAGGAAGCCATCCGATGACCACAGCTCCGCGCTTCGGCGTCAACTACACCCCCAGCGCCGGCTGGTTCCACCACTGGCTCGACTTCGACCTCGACGCCGTGCGCGCCGACTTCGACTCCATCGCCGCCCTCGGCCTGGACCACGTGCGGGTCTTCCCGCTCTGGCCGGTCTTCCAGCCCAACCGCACCCTGATCCGCCCGCGCGCCGTCGAGCAGCTGACCGCCCTGGTGGACGCGGCCGGCGAGCGCGGCCTCGACGTCGCGGTGGACGGCCTCCAGGGCCACCTGTCCAGCTTCGACTTCCTGCCGTCCTGGACCCGGACCTGGCACCGGCGCAACATCTTCACCGACCCCGAGGTGCTCGACGGCCAGGCCGCCTACCTGCGCACCCTCGCCGGGGCGCTGCGCGAGCGGCCCAACTTCCTCGGGATGACGCTCGGCAACGAGATCAACCAGTTCTCCGGCGCCCCGCACCCCGACCCGGACCGCGCCACCCCCGCCGAGGCCGAGGCCTGGCTGCGCCGGATGCTCGACGCCTGCGAGCAGGGCGCCCCCGGCGGGCTGCACCTGCACGCCTCGTACGACGCGGCCTGGTACCTGGACGAGCACCCGTTCACCCCCTGGCACTCGGCCCGGATCGGCGCCGCGACCGCCGTGCACTCCTGGGTGTTCAACGGCACCGCCCAGCGCTACGGCGCGCACTCCACCGCCACCGCGCAGCACGCCGCGTACCTGGTCGAACTGTCCAAGGCCTGGGCGGACGACCCGGCCCGCCCGGTCTGGCTCCAGGAGGTCGGCGCACCCGCCCCGCACATCACCGCCGGGGACGCGGCGCGCTTCACCGGCGACACCGTGGCGGCCGTGCTGGACTGCCAGGACCTGTGGGGCGTCACCTGGTGGTGCTCCCACGACGTCGACCGCTCGCTCGCCGACTTCCCCGAACTTGAGTACAGCCTCGGCCTGTTGACCACCGACCGGACGGTCAAGCCGGCCGGCGCCAGGCTCGCCGAGGCCGCCGCCGAGGCGCGCCGCTCCTGGCAGCCGCCGAAGCCGCGCGGCACCGCCGTGGTGGTCACCACCGGCGACGAGGTCACCTCGCCGCGGCGCTCGGTCTGCGGCCCCGGCGGCCCGGTGTACGAGGCGTTCATGCGCCTCGCCGAGGCGGGTGCCCGCCCGACCGCGGTGCTCGCCGAACACGCCGGGGACCGCGAGCACCTCGCCGCGCGCGGCATCACCGAGGTGGTCCACCCCGACGACGTACGTTCTCCCTGATCTGTCACCCAGCACGCAACGGAGCCCGCTGACATGCACGATGACCGCACCCTGGTCGAGTCCCGCCTCAAGCGCGTCCTGGACGAGCGCATCCGTCCGGCCGTGTACCCCGAGTCCGTCCCGCTGGAGGCCGGCATCTGGACGGCTCCGGGCGAGCCCGTCCCGGTCGCCGAGGGCCTGCCCGCCCCGCGCAGCCCGATCGCGGTGGGCGACGCCTGGGGCGCGCCCTGGGGCACCAGCTGGATCACCGTGACCGGCACCGTGCCGCAGGCCTGGGCCGGGCGCACCGTCGAGGCGCTGATCGACCTCGGCTTCGACGCCAACCTGCCGGGCTTCCAGTGCGAGGGCCTGGTCTACCGGCCGGACGGCTCCCCGGTGAAGGGCCTCAACCCGCAGAACCAGTGGGTGCGGATCGCCGCCCCCGCGGCCGGCGGCGAGCAGGTGCTGCTGCACGTCGAGGCCGCCTCCAACCCTGTCATCCTGGACTACCACCCCTTCCTGCCAACCGAGTTGGGCGACAAGGAGACGGCCGGCGACCAGCCGCAGTACAAGCTGGCCCGGATGGACCTCGCCGTCTTCGACGAGACGGTCTGGCGGCTGGTGATGGACCTGGAGGTGCTCGGCGAGCTGATGGCCGAGCTGCCGGTGGAGGGCGCCCGCCGCTGGGACGTCCTGCGCGCGGTCGAGCGCTGCCTCGACGCGGTCGACCTCCAGGACGTCAACGGCACCGCGGCCGCCGCCCGTTCACAGCTCGAAGCGGTGCTGGCCGCGCCCGCCGTGCCGTCCGCGCACCGGATCAGCGCGATCGGCCACGCCCACATCGACTCGGCCTGGCTCTGGCCGCTGCGCGAGACCGTCCGCAAGGTGGCCCGCACCACCGCCAACATGACCGCGCTGCTGGAGGACGAGCCGGAGTTCCGCTTCACCATGTCCCAGGCCCAGCAGTTCGCCTGGATCAAGGAGCACCGCCCCGAGGTGTACGCCCGGGTGCGGAAGGCGGTGGCCGAGGGCCGGTTCGTCCCGGCCGGCGGCATGTGGGTCGAGTCCGACACCAACATGCCGGGTTCGGAGGCGATGGCCCGGCAGTTCGTCCACGGCAAGCGGTTCTTCCTGGACGAGTTCGGGGTGGAGAACCACGAGGCCTGGCTGCCGGACACCTTCGGCTTCACCGGCGGCCTGCCGCAGATCATCCGCAACGCGGGCTCCAAGTGGCTGCTCACCCAGAAGATCTCGTGGAGCCAGGTGAACCGGTTCCCGCACCACACCTTCCTCTGGGAGGGCATCGACGGGACCAGGATCTTCACCCACTTCCCGCCGGTGGACACCTACAACTGCTCGATGAAGGGCAGCGAGATCGCCCACGCGGCGAGGAACTTCAAGGACAAGGGCGTCGCCCGGCACTCGCTGGCCCCGACCGGCTGGGGCGACGGCGGCGGCGGCACGACCCGCGAGATGGTCGCCAAGGCGGCCCGGATGAAGGACCTGGAGGGCTCGGCCACCGTCCGCTGGGAGAACCCCGCCGACTTCTTCGCCAAGGCCGAGGCCGAGTACCCGGACCCGCCGGTCTGGGTCGGCGAGCTCTACCTGGAGCTGCACCGCGCCACCCTGACCAGCCAGGCCAAGACCAAGCAGGGCAACCGGCGCAGCGAGAACCTGCTGCGCGAGGCCGAACTCTGGTGCGCCACCGCCGCGTCGCGCATCGGCGCGGACTACCCGTACGAGCAGCTGGACCGGATCTGGAAGACCGTGCTGCTGCACCAGTTCCACGACATCCTGCCCGGCTCCTCCATCGCCTGGGTGCACCGTGAGGCCGAGGCCACGTACGCGGCGCTCGCCGGGGAGCTGGAGGGGCTGATCGGCGCGGCCCAGCAGGCGCTGGCCGGGGCCGCCTCGGGCGGGCGCGAGCTGGTGTTCAACGCGGCGCCGCACACCCGCTCGGCGGTGCCGGCCGGCGGGGCCTCCCCGCTCGGCGCGCCGGACGGTGCCTGCGAGGCCGTCGAACGGACCGAGGGCGGCTTCACGCTGCGCAACGGTCTGCTGGAGGTGGTCGTGGACGCGGACGGCCTGATCGCCTCGGCGGTCGACGTCGCGACCGGCCGGGAGACCGTCGCCCCCGGCAGCCGGGCCAACCTGCTCCAGTTGCACCCCGACTTCCCGAACATGTGGGACGCCTGGGACGTGGACCAGTTCTACCGCAACACCGTCACCGACCTGACCGGCGTGGACTCGCTCACCGCCACCGTCTCCGCCACCGCGGCCACGGTGCGGATCGCCCGCTCCTTCGGCTCCTCCACCGTCGTCCAGACCCTCACCCTGCCGGCGGGCGAGCAGCGCCTGGACATCGACACCGAGGTCGACTGGCACGAGACCGAGAAGTTCCTCAAGGCCGCGTTCCCGCTGGACATCCACACCGAGCGCTACGCCGCCGAGACCCAGTTCGGCCACCTCTACCGGCCCACCCACACCAACACCAGCTGGGACGCCGCCAAGTTCGAGGCCTGCAACCACCGCTTCGTCCACCTCGACGAGCCCGGCTGGGGCGTCGCCCTGGTCACCGCCTCGACCTACGGCCACGACGTCACCCGCGCGGTGCGCCCCGACGACGGCGGCACCACCACCACGGTCCGCTTCTCGCTGCTGCGCGCCCCGCGCTTCCCCGACCCGAAGACCGACCAGGGCCCGCACCGCTTCCGGCACGCCCTGGTGCCGGGCGCCGCGATCGGCGACGCCGTCCGCGAGGGCTACCGGATCGGCCTGCCGGAGCGGACGGTCACCGGCACCGCCGAGCACGTCGCGCCGCTGGTGGAGCTGGACGACGACGCCCTGGTGGTGAGCGCCGTCAAGCTCGCCGACGACCGCAGCGGTGACCTGATCGTCCGGGTCTACGAGGCCGGCGGCGGCCGCGCCAGGGGCCGGCTCACCACCTCCTTCCCGCTGGCCGGCGCCGTCCCCTGCGACCTGCTGGAGCGGCCCTGGGACGGCACCCGCGGCGAGGTGACGGTCGAGGACGGCGCGGTGCGCCTCGCGCTGCGCCCGTTCGAGCTGGTCACGCTCCGGCTCAGCGCGGCCCGCTGACCGGCCGGCCCACTGATCCGCAGGTCCACGTACGCTGTTCGGCGCCTCGGCCCCCGCGGCCGGGGCGCCACCCTCCACCGACCCTCCTGGAGCCCACCGTGCCCGTCACCCAGCTGTTCGCCGCCCTCGACATCGGCGGCACCAAGATCGCCGGGGCACTGGTCGACGCCGACGGACGGCTGCGGCACCGGCTCCAGCTGCCCACTCCGGCCACCGAGCCGGGCCCGACCGTGCTCGCCGTGGTGCACCAGGTGCTGGACCGGCTCGCCGGGACGGCCGACTGGGCCGCCGTGACGGCCGTCGGGATCGGCAGCGCCGGCCCCGTCGACCTCGCGGGCGGCACCGTCAGCCCGGTCAACATCCCCGGCTGGCGCGACTTCCCGCTGGCCGCCGCGGTCGCCGCCCACCCGGCGGTGGCGGCCCGCACCCTGCCCGTCCGCCTCGCCGGGGACGGGGTGGCGATGGCCGCCGCCGAGCACTGGCAGGGCGCGGCCCGGGGCGCCGACCACGCGCTCTGCCTGGTGGTGTCGACCGGCGTCGGCGCCGGCCTGGTGCTCGACGGCGCGGTGCGGCCGGGCCCCAGCGGCAACGCCGGCCACCTCGGCCACATCACCGTCGACCTGGACGGCGAGCCCTGCCCGTGCGGCTCCCGCGGCTGCCTGGAGGGCCTCGCCAGCGGCACCGCGATCGCCCGCCGGGCCCTCGCCCGGGGCTGGCAGCCGGTGGGCGGCGACCGGACGGCCCGCGCCGTGGCCGTCTCCGCCGCCGCGGGCGACCCGGTCGCCCTCGCCTCCTTCGACCGCGCCGCCCAGGCGCTGGCCGCCGGGATCGCCGCCACGGCCGCCCTGGTGGACCTCTCCAGGGTCGTGGTCGGCGGCGGCGTGGCCGCCGCCGGGGACGTGCTGTTCGCCCCGCTGGCCCGGCACCTGGACCGCTACGCCGCCCTCTCGTACATCCGCGGCCTCGACGTGCGCCGCGCCGAACTCGGCACCGACGCCGGGCTGATCGGCGCGGCCGCGCTCTGCCGCCGATCCTCCCCGGAGCCGCCCGCATGCCTCCCTTCTCGCTCCTGCTGAACCCCGTCCGCCGCTACGCCTGGGGCTCGCCCACCGCCATCCCCGCGCTCACCGGCACCGCCCCCGACGGCACCCCGCAGGCCGAACTCTGGCTGGGCGCCCACCCGTCGGCGCCGTCCCTGCTGACCTGCGGCGACGACGGCGACGACGGCCCGCGGCAGCTGGACCGGCTGATCGCCGCCGACCCGGACGGCATGCTCGGCGCGGACACCGTACGGCGGTTCGGGCCCGCGCTGCCGTTCCTGTTCAAGGTGCTGGCCGCCGACCGGGCGCTCTCCCTCCAGGTCCACCCCACCCGCGCCCAGGCCGAGGCCGGGTACGCGGCGGAGCAGGCCCTGGGCATCCCCCTGGACGCACCCGAGCGGGTGTTCAAGGACCGTGGGCACAAGCCCGAACTCATCTGTGCCCTCGGTGACTTCGAGGCCCTGTGCGGATTCCGGCCGGCCGCCGGCACCGCCCGGCTGCTGGACGCTCTCGGCGTGCTCCCGCACTGGGCCGCCGCCCTGCGCTCCCGGCCCGCGGAGGCGGTGCTGCCCGGGCTGCTGCGCGCCGGGCTGGACGCCACCGACGGCGAACTCGCCGCCGTCACGGAGGCCCTGCGCCGTGCCGCGGCCCTGGGCGACACGGCGGCCTCCGACGGGCCGTACGCCGTGGAAGGCCCGGACGCCGCGAGCTGCGCCGCGTACGCCCGCCTCGCCGACGAGTACCCCGGCGACCGGGGCCTGCTCGCCGCGCTGCTGCTCAACCACGTCCGGCTCACCGCCGGACAGGCGCTCCACCTGGACGCCGGGGTGCCGCACGCCTACCTCCGGGGCGTCGGCGTGGAGTTGATGGCCAACTCGGACAACGTGCTGCGCTGCGGGCTCACCCCCAAGCACGTCGACACGGACGGCCTGACGGCGGTCACGTCCTTCCGCGCCGGGGTGCCCGAGGTGCTCGCGCCGATCCCCGCCGAACACGGCTTCGAGGGTTTCGAGGGTTTCGAGGGTTTCGAGGAGGAATACCCCACCCCCGCGGCGGAGTTCAGGCTCTCCCGGCTGCGCCCCGGCAGCGCCGCCGCCCGGGTCGACCTCGCCACCCCGCAGATCCTGCTCTGCGTCTCCGGGCAGGCTCTGCTGCGGTCGCCCGGCGGCGCCGAACTCCCGCTTCCGGCGGGCTCATCGGCGTACCTGCGCCCGTGCGCCGGGCCGGTCGAACTGACCGGCCCGGGCGCGCGGCTGTTCCGGGCCACCACGGGATAGCGGCGACCGGCGACCGGACACGCTCAGGTCCGCGCCGGATGCCCGAACAACAGGTCGTATCCGTCCGGGAGTTGCTCGATCACCCGGTCCAGCACCTCCCCGGGGACCAGGTCGGCGACGGTGCTGAGCACCGCCCCGATGTCCCACTGGGCCGTCGCCGGGCTCGCCCCGTGGATCCAGCCGACGACGGCCTGCACGAAGCGCTCGGCAGTCAGCGGCTCGGCCGCGGGCTGGGCGTCGCGCAGCAGCGAGGCGTAGGTGACGGGCAGCGCGTCGGCGAGTTCGGACCGGTCGGAGCCCACCAGGTGTTCGCCGAGCAGGGCCAGCACGACCCGGGCGGCGTGATCCGCCTCGGCCTCGCCCCGGTACTCACCGCGCTCCACGACGCGGGCGAGGAATTCCTCCCAGGAGATGGTCATCGCGTCCTCCTTCCGGTCGGCGGGCGCCGGCCGGACCTACAGCGGCCCGCTCGCCCTGGGCCGGGAGGGAGGTCGCAGCCCGTGACCACCGGGGGACGTACCGGTTCCGGTGCCCGTGCTGCTCAGGGTAGCTCGCCCCGGCGTCCGCAGACCCTGCCGCCCGCCACGGGATCGCGGGACCACGGAACCTCGTGGACACGGGGAGGGCCGGTCCGGCGGACCGAAGCGCTTGTCGACCACGCCACCGGCCGGGCACGCCACCGGCCCGGGACGGCGGTTCACCCCGCCGAGGCGTGGCACCGCCTGCGCGGCCGGCGCGCCGGCGCCATCGGGCCGCCCGGCACGCGCTGCGCCGGTGTCGTCGCGGTCACCGCCGCCGTGGTCACGGCCACGGCGGCAGCGGTCACGGCAGTGGTCACGGCCACGGCGGCGGCCGTCACGGCCGGGGGCGCGGTCACCGTCGAGCCGGTGGTCACGGTCGTCGCCGCGGTCACCGTGGTGGCCGCCAGGGCCGCCTGGGCGCGGGCCGCGTCCGTCATGAACGCCGAGAGGAATCGCCGTTCGGCCGGGCTCAGCGCGCGCGAGCGGCCGGATTCACGGTCCCGCGCGACCACCACGGTCCGCGCCCGCATAAAGGTGAGCCGATCCCGGCAGACATTCACCTCGACCTGCGCGGAACTGCGCCCGAGCCGCTCCACGGTGAGCCGCACCGAGAGCGGCTCGGGCCGGTGGTGCAGCTGTTCCAGGTAATCGATCTCGTGCCGCGCGATAAGGAATCCGGCCGGGAACAGGGCCTCCCGCACGGCGGTCGCGTGGTGGCGGAACAGGTCGTGAATCCCCTCCTGGACGTAGCCGACCAGACGGGCGTTGTTGATGTGCCCGTTCTCGTCGACGTCGCTCCACCGGGTGGGGCAGGACAGCACGTGCGCGCCCGGCTGCACCGCGTTCACTGCCGGGTCAGCCCGGCACCGGCGGGGAGCAGCGCGCGCTGCAACCTGGCGTAGTAGCCGGAGTGTTCGGCCGCCATCCGGGCCGCGGTCCAGCCCTCCTCGGCCGCTTCCGCGGCCGCCTGGACGACCAGGCTGTCCAGCACCGCGTCGACCGCCCGGCACAAGTCGTGGACGGCCGCGAGCCGCTCGGTCACATCCGCCCCGCTCCCTGCATTCCGGGACGGGAAGGCGGCCAGTGACTCCATCGCGAGCTGAAGGTCGTCGACTCCGTCCGGCCGGTTTTCCGCAGGGAAATTCCGCATGTTTTTCTCCATGACTCATTCGGCCATTACGGCCCAGTAACTAGCGTTCGAATACACCGGATCGGTGTCGACCCCCCGACCCCACGACGCTATCCCAGCCGAACGGGGTCGACGGATGGTTTGTGGACCGCGACGGAAAACTGACCTCCATCGGAGTAGTTTGTCGGGGCACACAATATGCCCCATCAGCCGGATGCCGTCCGCAGTTCGGGTGGTATCTCCGACGCGCGCCCCACGATCGACTCCCCGGGGTCCGAAGTCTGCTACCAGCCACTCCACCACCTCGCCTTGTACAGGTGCGTGCCGCGCAGCGACCGCGTTCCCTCCGGGCGGTGCAGGGTGATCACCGACGTGCACCAGTCGCACGGCGCCGTGTGCTCGGGCGCCACCGTGAGCAGCCGGCCCGTCCCGGGCTCGTCGCCCACGCTCTTCAGGTCCCGCTCGGCGGCCGGATCGGCGGCCGGATCGGCCAGGTGCACGGCGGAGAAGCGGTCGGCCGCCGGGTCGTAGCGCCACAGCCCCGCCAGCGTGGTCACCCAGAACCGCCCGGGATCCCCCAGCACGGCGGCCAGGTCGTGCCCGCCGCTGCCGGGCAGCGCACTGCTCCGCGCCACCGTGAGGGTGGGCGCGGCGGGGGTGCCGCCGACCCGCAGCGCCGTCAACGCCGTGTCGCCGAGCACCCACAGCAGGCCGCTCCGCCCGTCCCAGTGCACCCCGTGCGCACCGGGCAGCGGGAACTCCGCGAACGCCGCGGCCCGCGGCCCCCGCGAGGCCGCGTACAGCCGTACCCAGCCGCCCGCGCTCGCGGCCACCGCCACGTTGCCGTCCGGCAGCAGCTCGATGCTGTGCGGGTTGACGGCCGGCCCCAGGTCCGCCGCCCAGTGGACACGGCCGGTGACGACCTCCACGGCGGCGGCCAGCCCGCCGGAGGCGGTCGTCAGCAGATAGCGCCGCCCCTGCCGGAACCGGGACTTCGCCTCGTCCGGGTTCGTCCAGCTGCGCGCGGGCGCCAGATCCGCCAACTCCGGGGCCCGGTCGGCACTCCAGCCCCAGACCACCGGCAACCGGTCCGGCCCGCGATAGGCCATCAGCTCCTCGGCGCTCTGCAACACCAGCACGCTGCGCGAGGCCTGGTCCACGACCGCCACCTGCCAGCCCGGCGACCTGGCCCACGCGCCGCTCCCGGGCACACAGAGCAGCAGGGCGACCGCGAGGGCCGGCAGTGTTCTCCTCAGCACGCCTTCACCGTCGGCGCTCCGGACCCGCTCCGCTCGGCGGCACGTCCGAACGGCCGATCGCCACGGCGGCGGCAGGGGCGACCGGTCTCCGGCGTGCGTCCGTCAGTACGTCCCGTAGAAGCGGTGCCACCAGGTGGGCCGCTCGACGTGCCGGGGCGGCCGGCTCGGCCCGGCGTAGTCCTCCTCCAGGAGTTCCTCCGGAACGACCGTGTACCCGAGCCCGACCAGTGCCCGGCGCACGGTCGCGAGGTCGGCAGCATCCAGTTCCCCTTCCGCCTGGGCCTCCTCGGTGCCGAGGAAGGCTCCGGGATTGTCGGCGCAGACCAGCGCGAGGGAGCCGAACTTGCTCACGCAGACGACGATCCGGGTGCCGCACGCGGTGGCTTCCGCGGGAACGGTGACCCGCCCGAACTCGCTGGAGTCCTGGGCGTCCTGTTCGGCTCCGCACCCGGTCGAGAAGTCCGCCTCCAGGCGGGCCACGAGGCCGCGGAACAGGGCGACGGTCGCGCCGCGGTCGTAGTCCGCCGGCCACTCCAGCCACTCCGGGTCGTCGAGTTCGCGCAAGACCGTCAGCAGATCCGCCCTGTTCGCCGTCACCCGCACATCCTGGCGTGCCGGCCGCACCGGTGGCCACCCCGACACGGCCGGACCCGCCTGCCCGTATACCGGACGCCGACCGCCGGCCGCTGTCGTTCGGCGGCCGGGGGCTCAGCGCGCGAAGGCACAGCGTCCGGAGACGAAGTGACGATGTCCGCCTCGATCCGCTCGGCGGCGGCGATGTCGACGACCTCCCCGGCAGTCCCGGGCCCGCCTCGGGTACCCCGTCCGCCGCGTACCAGAACGACACCTTGCCGTTGTCCGCCGCCACCGGAAACCTCCCACACCCTCGCTGACCTGCGCGGACGCTAACTCCGCAGGCTCGCCGGGGGCCACCCTCCACACTGCAAGGGCCATTGGTCCCGGCCGGCCACCCTGTCAGATCCGCAGCAGCTCCAGGGCCCGCGTCCAGTCGTAGGAGCCCGGCGTGAAGTCCGCGATCCGCACCCCCATCCGCCGCAGCTTGGCCAGGCTGTCCGCGTACGCCGGATGCGCCGCCTGCGCCGCGCTCAGACAGGGCTGCACGGCGACCGGGACGCCCCAGCCGTACGACTCGCAGAGGATGCCGAGGGCGAGGGTGTCCGAGATGCCGAGGGCCCACTTGTTGACGGAGTTGAAGGTGGCCGGCGAGACGATGATCGCGTCCGGATCGGGCAGCGGCCTGGGCTCCCCCGGCTTCCGCCAGGCCGAACGGATCGGATGCCCCGTCTGCGCGACGATCGCGTCGGCGTCGACGAGCGCCATGGCGTTCGGCGTCGCCACCACCCCGACGTCCCAGCCCTGCGCCTGGGCCGCGGAGATCAGCTCCCCGACACCACCCGCGACTCCCGCCGCGCACACCACGACGTACAACACCGGCTTCCTGGCCTCGGACACCCTGGATTCCCCATTCTCGGACCCGCCTTCGGACCCACCTTCGGACTCCAGAACAGTAAGCCGCCCGCTTGGTCCGCTCGCTCCGCCGACCGTCCTCAGGTCCTGATCCGGACCGGCGGGGCGATCGACGGCGGGGAGCAACTGGGCGTCGTGGCGCAGACGGTGAGCGGTCTCGGGTGGGGGCCGTCGAGGATCCGGACGGACCAGAGCACGGCGTAGTCACCCCCGCAGATGCCGCAGCCGGGCCGGGGTGCGGCGAAGCCAGGTGCCGGCGGTGCCGTGGGCATCGGGGGCACGACGGGCGGCGGCGGGGGTGGCGGGGTGAGCGGGGGCGGGGGTGTGGTGTCCCAGACGGGGAGGTCCGGGGCGAGGGCCGCGAAGTCGTGGCCGCACTCGGAGCAGGCGTCCAGGACGGACTCGGTGCGCATGTCGCCGCACTGCGGGCAGAAGGTCACCGGCTGCTCGTCGGCGGCGGTGCTCTCGCAGCGCGAGCAGACGAAGTCCGGGTCGGTCCTGGTCTGTTGGAAGATCGACCCGAAGATCAGGAAGGGATTGGGGTCGCCGTCCTTCTCGTACGTCGTCTGCATCACCGAGGCGATCGTCCTGAGGCGGTTCTTCCGCTGCCGCAGCCGTTTGAGGTCCAGGTTCACGACCTTGGTCTGCCGGCAGGCCCGGCAGGTGCAGAGCGTGCGGACGGGCAGGCGGGAGCGGATGCCGAACTGGCGGTGCAGGAACTCGAAGGCCGGGCGGTCCGCCTCCGCGATCGCCACCTCCACCGAGCCGAGACCGCCCGCACTGAGCCGCCCCTCCACCACCGCCGCCAACCGCCGGACGTCGGATGCCAGTTGGTCGGGTACGCCGGCCGGCCTGCTGCCGATCATCACCGGGATCGCCAGCAGGGTGCGGGCGGTGGCCATGTCCATCGCGTGGAAGCCGGCCGGGGAGTGGAAGACGATCCGGTCGATGCCCTCCCACAGGGACGGGCCGGCGCTGCGGCGCCCGCCGGCGAGCCGCTCGTTGACGCGGGCGGCGACGCCGCCGACGAGGCGCTGGCCGGTCTCGTGGTGCCGGGCCAGGGTGTCGGCCCTGGGGGCCCGGGACCACCAGCGGGGCTGGGGGAAGCCGGCCGCCCCGGCCGCCGGGTCGAGGCCGGTGAGGGCCCGGTCGAGGGCGAGCAGTGTCGTCCGGAAGGCGGCCAGGTAGGGGTCCTGGATGCCCAGCGCGACGACCGAGATCGCCCGGTCGGTCAGGTGCAGGGACACCGAGGTGTGGTCGCCGTCGGTGGGTGCGACGTGGAGGCGCGCCGCGAGCGGCACCTGGTCGGGCAGGAGCATCGCGGAACGGACGGCCGAGCCGCGCCGGGCCTCGACCGCGGTGGCCATCTCCGAGGTGATCTGGAAGCCGAGCGAGCGCGGCGCGTCCACGGCGGCGACCCGGACGCGCCCGGCATCCGTGTGGACGCGGCGCTCGGCGTCGAGCGTGATCGAGGCCAATGTTCCTCCGGCGGAACGAAGTTGGTTATGTGGGTCGAGACGGTCGCGCTACCGTAGCGAACTCAGCCCGCCGCCGTGACCACCAGTTCGGCGGCGGTGTCGGCGCAGCCCCAGCTGAGGGTGACGCCCGCGCCGCCGTGGCCGTAGTTGTGGACGGTGCGGCTGTCCGGGTCCGCTTCGAGGCGGGGGCCGCCGTGGCGGGCGGGGCGCAGGCCGACGGCGTGGCGGATGACGCGGGCCTCGCGCAGTGCGGGGACGTGGGCCGTGCAGCGGGCGAGGATGGCCTCGGCCGTGGCCGGGTCGGGGGTGGTGTTCCAGTCGTCCTCCTCGAAGGTGCCGCCGAGGACGACGTCGGTGCTGCGGGGGTGGATGTAGGTGTAGCCGGCCGGGTCGTCCTGGATGCGGGTCGAGCTGGGCAGTCCGGGGTTGCGGACCAGGACGAGCTGGCCGCGCACCGGGTGGACGGCCTGGTCGTCGCAGAGCCGCC
Source organism: Kitasatospora sp. NPDC036993 (assembly GCF_055607525.1). Taxonomy (NCBI): domain Bacteria; kingdom Bacillati; phylum Actinomycetota; class Actinomycetes; order Kitasatosporales; family Streptomycetaceae; genus Kitasatospora; species Kitasatospora sp. NPDC036993. Next base: position 42,841 of record NZ_JBVJRP010000003.1, read on the forward strand.
GGGCGCCGAGTCCGGTGGCGTTGACCACCACGGGCGCCCAGTCCCCGGCCCGGCCGAGGGTGTCGAGGCGGCGGTGGACGATCTCGCCCCCGTTGCCGGTGAACCGGCCGAGCAGCCAGGGCAGGTAGAGCGGCATCTCGACGGCGGGGGCCGTGAACGACCAGCCGCCCGCGCAGTCCGGGCCGCGTTCGGCGGCGGTGAGCGGGCGCAGGTCGGGGACGGCGGCGCCCCACCAGGGCAGGCCCTCCGGCTGCCGCTCGTGCGCCAGCACGCGGGTGCCGCGCATCGAGACGCCGGGCACGCCGTCCTGCGCCTGGCGGGCGAACTCGGTGAAGGCCGTCGCCGACCAGTCGGCGACCCGGCTGTCGGTGCCCGTGGCGACCGGGAACCAGACGGCCGCGGCCGTGGCCGAGGTCGTCGACAGCAGACCGTCGGCCGTCACCACGACGACCCGACGGCCTCTCTCCTGCAAGCGGACCGCCGTGGTGAGCCCGATGATCCCGCCGCCGACCACGACGACGTCCGCCACACCATCCACCATCGCGAACTCCTCCTCCGAGGGCCGCCCACCGGGTGTCGGCGGCCGCCTCCAGGAAAGCCGGTCGCACCGGGAGCCGTCCAAGACCGGTTCTGTCCCGAGGCGATAAGCCGGCCTTATCATCACCGGATGGATCTGCGCCGCATGCGCTACTTCTCCGTGCTGGCGGAGGAGTTGAACTTCACCCGGGCCGCCCGCCGGCTGCACGTGGCGCAGCCGGCGCTCAGTCAGCAGATCAAGGCGCTGGAGCGGCAGCTCGGCGCGCAGCTGGTCGAGCGCACCAGCAAGGGCTGCGCGCTGACCCCGGTCGGGCGGGCGGTCGCCGCGGAGACCGGGCGGGTGCTTCGGGAGGTCGCGGAGGCCGAGGGGCGGATCGCGGCGGTGGTCCAGGGGCGGGAGGGACGGCTGCGGGTGGCGTACACCCGTTCCGCCCGGGGCGGGGTCTGCGACGCCCTGGTGACGGAGTTCCGCAACCGGTATCCGCGGCTGGACGTGGCGTTGCAGACCGGCTGGACGTCGCACAGCGTCGCCGAGCTGCTCGCCGGGCGGCTGGACGCGGCGTTCGTCCGGCCGCCGCTCGACGTCCCCGGGCTCGACTGCCGGATCATCGCCGAGGAGGAACTGCTGCTCGCCGTTCCGGCGGGCCATCCGCTCGCCCGCACCCGGGCCCGGATCGGCCGGCACCGGATCGCCGACGAGCCGGTGGTGCTGTGGCCGCGCGAGAACGGGCCCGGGATGCACGCGCTGATCACCGGGCAGCTGTGGCCCGGAGGGCCCCCGCGGATCGTCCGGGAGGAGCCGGACGACGAGCAGCTGCTGCTGGCGGTGGCGGCGGGATACGGCATCGCGCCGATCCCCGAGGGACGGGCCCGGGTATTCCGGATTCCCGGCGTCTGCCTGCGCCGGCTCACGGCTCCGGTGCCGACCGTCACCCTGGGGCTCGCCCACCATCCGCGGACCGCGCCCCCGGCCGTCCAGCTGCTGCTGGCGATGGTGCCGCCGCTCGTCGGGCCGGGGGTGCCGCCTGGCGACGGGCGACCGTGATTCCGTACGGCAGCCGTGCCCGCCCTCGTCATGCCTCGGGGGCGGGCACGGCCGTCAGGGCGGCGGACCGGCCGTCAGGTGCGGGCACGGTCGCCGAGCGCGGTCGCCGGGGCCGTTCGCCGGAGCCGCGTCCGGCCTCAGCCGATGGTGGAGCCGGTGATCGGGGCGGAGAGCTCGACGGTCCGGCCGTTCAGGGCGGTCTTGACGAACTGCCAGCTCAGGCCGGTGATGACGCCCTTGTCCAGCGGGGCCAGCTTGGCGAAGGCGGGCTGGCTGAGGTCGATGTGGGTGGAGTCGCAGGAGGGACACTGGTCCTTCACCGGGACGGTGATGGTCTTGCCCTGGTAGGTGACCTTGACCGAGATGCCCTTGCAGACCGGGTCGTTGTTCGGGTTGGCGGTGGTCCACCAGGTGTGGGAGACGGCGACCAGCATCTGGGTGGCGGCGTTGATCTGGGCGCCGCAGGCACCGTAACCGGCGTCGTTGTAGTAGGTGGCCTTGCCGCTCATGGGCTGGTTGATCGGTATCGCGGCGCTGGCGGAGCCGGCGGTGAGGGCGATGAGGGCGGCCGCGGCGAGCGGGGCACCCGCGAGGATCCTGAGGTTCTTGCCGATGACACGCATGGTTCGGTCCCTCCGGTCGAATTTGCGATCATGGGCATGACAGGCTCAAGTCGCCACATCAGCACGTCAGTTCGCCGATCGAATGCCCACCCTTGTGAAGGGAACGTATGCGGCGGCCCGCATCGTGGTCCAGACCTCCACAATGTTGGCATGAACACAAAGCAAGGATCTTTACCAATGCGACCGAAGGGGCGATGATGCGTGACCACTCCGGCACGGAGGGTGTTGACAGGCCGTCACCCGAGCCACTCCGGAGGCCTCCTCAGATGCGCACCTCGTTCGTCGCCCTGCTCCTCGGCACCGTCCTGCTCTCGACCGCCGCGCCCGCCACCGCCGCGCCCGCCACCGCCGACGCGGCACCCCCCGTGGTGAACCAGGGCTACAGCATCCCGGTCGCCGGCGTCACCGACCTCGGCGCGCTGCCCGTCCTCGGCAGCCTCGGGCTCGACTTCGCCCGCCTGCTCGCGCAGTAGCACCCGCACCCGCACCCGCACCCGCACCACGGTCACCGAACGTCACAACCGCGGCGGCAGTCGCACCGGAATCCGGGCAGGCCTCGGCCCCGGCGCGGGAATCGCCCGCGCCGGCCCGGATTACTTGCGCTCCGAAAATTAGTAACCCGGCGCCCCGGCCACAAGGCCGAACGCCCGCCCGCAGCGCGCCCGCCATCCCCCCGCCATCGGCCGCAACACGGCGCAAGGGGCCGCAAGCGGCCGAAACGAAGCGGCAACACCCGTTCCCACCAGCAGAGATGACGATTGACAGGGCCCGGTGCCGTTCAGCACGATGAGGCCAGAGCCCGCGCCCAGCGACCCGGAAGGAGGACCGATGCACACCGTCGTCCGCCCCGTCCCCTGTCGCCGCCCGCGCCGCTGTCGTCGCGGCGCGCTCGCCCGCTGACCGTCCGCCGAAGCGGACCGCCACACCCCCACGCCACACCCCACGCCGCGTCGCGGTGCCGTGGAGCCGTACGCCCACAGCTGCCCGGACGCCCCTCCGCGCCCCCTCCGGCTGTCACGCACCGTCACGTCACCAAGCCCCACCCCAGCCACCCCAGTCACCGCGCCCACCCCAGTCACCGCACCCACCCCGAAAGGGCCCCGCCATGACCACCGTCACCACCCCGACCACGCTCCGCCTCACCCCCGTCGCCGGCCGGATCGGCGCGATCGTGCACGACATACGCCTCGGCGGCGACCTCCCCGCCGAGACCGTCGCCGCCCTGGAGGCCGCCCTGTACGAGCACAAGGTGCTCTTCTTCCGCGGCCAGCAGCACCTGGACGACGCCGGGCAGGAGGCCTTCGCCCGGCTGCTCGGCCGGCCCGTCGGCCACCCCACCGTCCCCAGCGCGGACGGCCGCTACATCTTCGAGCTGGACGCCACCAAGGGCGTGCGCGCCAACAACTGGCACACCGACGTCACCTTCGTCCCGTCCTACCCCAAGGCCTCGATCCTGCGCTCCCTTGAGGTCCCGCCGGCCGGCGGCAGCACCGTCTGGGCCAACACCGCGGCCGCCTACCGGGACCTGCCCGCCCCGCTGAAGACGCTCGCCGAGAGCCTGCGCGCCGTCCACACCAACGACTACGACTACGCCGCCCGGCTCGCCCTGCGCCCCGAGCTGGCGGACAACGCCGAGGTCGCCAAGCTGTTCCGGGAGGTGTTCGTCTCCACCGCGTTCAAGACCGAGCACCCCGTGGTCCGGGTCCACCCGGTGACCGGCGAGAAGACCCTGCTGCTGGGCGCCTTCGCCCAGCGCATCCAGCTCCTCTCGGGCGACGACAGCAAGGCGCTGATCGACCTCTTCCAGCGCTACGTGGAGCGGCTGGAGAACACCGTCCGCTGGGACTGGCAGGTCGGCGACGTGGCGATCTGGGACAACCGCGCCACCCAGCACTACGCGGTCGCCGACTACGGCGACGAGCCGCGCCTGGTGCGCCGGATCACCCTGGACGGCGATCTGCCGGTCGGCGTGGACGGCACCCCGAGCCGGCTGCTGGAGCCCGCCGACCCGCCGCGGGTGCCCGGCCTGGTGCCCGCCGAGGAGCTCGAAGCGGCCAACTGACCCGGGGCCCGCGGACACACGACGGCAGGAACGACACCCGTGGCCACGTCCACCGCCCCGCGCTCCGGCGACGACCGCCGGGACGCCAACGCCGCCGCCGTCCTGCGCACGGTGCTCGACCACGGGCCGATCGCCCGCAGCCGGGTCGCCGCGCTCACCGGCCTCAGCGCCTCGGCCGTCTCCCGCCAGACGGTGGACCTGGTCCGGCTCGGACTCCTGCACGAGCGGCCGGAGTCGGCGGCCCCCGGCACCCGCGCGCCGGGCCGCCCCCAGCTCCCGCTCGACCTCGACCCGGACCGGCTCGCCGTGGCCGGGCTGCACATCGGCCTGCCGTTCACCACCGTCGCGCTGCTCGACCTGCGCGGCCGGGTCCTGGTGCGCCAGGAGGTCCCCAACCGCGGCCGGACCGGGCCCGGCCTGCTGAGGCCGCTGCTCGCCCGGCTGCCCCGGCTGCTCGACAGGCTGCGCGGTGACCGTACGGTGGTCGGGCTGGGCGCCGTCACCGGCGGCTCGGTCGATCCGCAGCGCGGCCTGATTATTCGTCACGATCCGCTAGAGTGGCGGGACTTGCCGATCCGCGCGCTGCTGGCTGATGCCACCGCACTGCCCGTCCAGGTGGACAACCACGCCCGGGCGCTCACCCTGGCCGAGATCCTGTTCGGCCACCCGGCGGCCCGCCGCAGCATGGTGCAGCTGTTCGTCGGCCACGTGGTGGACGCGGCGCTGGCGGTCGCGGGCACGGTCCACCTGGGCCCGCCCTCGGTCACCGGCGACCTCGGCCACCTCCCGGTCTCCGGTACGGTCACCGATCCGGACGCGGACAGCCGGGAGCGCTGCCACTGCGGCCGGCTGGGCTGTCTCTCGGTGGCCGCCTCGGACACCACCCTGTTCGCGGCGGCGGCCGCCGCGGGGATCACCGCGGGTCCAGACCGGGCCCAGCTGGTCGCCGCCGTCCGACGGGGCGACCCGGCGGCCGGGCGACTGGTCCGCAACCGGGCCCTGATCATCGGCCGGGCGCTCGCCCTGCTCGCCGACGTGGTCAACCCCGACCTGGTGGTGCTGACCGAGCACTTCACCGCCCTCGATCCGGCCCATCTCGACGTCGTCCGGGCCGAGTTCGCACTCCGCTCGCACCTGCACCGGGACGCCGGCCTGCTGATCACCCAGCGGCGCGGCCGGGACGTGCTGGCCGTGGCCGCCGGGGCGCCGGTGCTCGGCGAGCTGTACGCCCGGCCGGTGCACGCACTCGCCGCCGCGCCCCGCCCGTAGCCCCGCACCTCCTCGCAAGCCCCCCGTCCCCGAAGGACCTCCATGACCGCGCTCCCCCGTCCCCCCGCCCCGAGCCGCCGCGCCCTGCTGCGCGCGGGCCTCGCCGGTGCCGGCCTGCTGACGCTCGCGAGCTGCCGGTCCGCCGTCGAGCACGCCAGGAACGCCGCCAACGCCGTGGACGCCGGATCTCCGCGCCGGGGCGGTGTGCTGACCGTCTCTACCGCCATCGACGTCACCCCGAGCCTGCTGTTCGCCGTGAGCGCCAACACCCTGGTCCAGCGGCTCGCGTTCAACACCCTCACCAGGTACGACGACCGGCTCCAGCCGCAGCCCGAGCTGGCCACCGCCTGGGAGGTCGCCCCGGACGGCCTGAGCGTCACGCTCAGGCTGCGCGAGGACGTGCTGTTCCACAGCGGCCGCCGGTTCACCGCCGACGACGTGGTCTTCGCCGTCAGGAACCTCCAGAACCCCGCCCGCTCGGCCCAGTTGCGCTCCACCGCCGCCGCCGTCACCGACTTCCGCAGGAACGGCGACTTCGAGCTGACCCTGGTGCTCGCGCACCCGGTGAGCAACCTCTTCGACCTCTTCGAGTTCATGATCATCCCGGACGCGGCCACCATCGAGGACGCCGTCGCGGGCACCGGGCTGATCGGCACGGGGCCGTTCACCCTCACCGGGCGCAAGCCGGGCTCCTCGCTCACCTTCGCCCGCAACGAGCACTACTGGAACCCCGGCCGCCCCCACCTCGACGGCGTCGAGATCCGGATCATCCCGCAGGCCGAGTCGCTGCTGTCCTCGCTCAGGACCGGCCAGACCCACCTGTCCTACAACATCCGCGGCAAGGACGTCGCGGCCCTGCGCACCGACCCGCAGTTCCGGATCAGGCAGTACGACACCGGTGCCGGCGCCCACTACATCGGCGTCGACGTCACCGCCGAGCACGTCCGCGACAAGCGCGTCCGCCAGGCCATCGCCTGGGCCGTCGACCGCGACCGCCTCGTCCAGCAGGCCCTCGGCGGCTACGGCACCGTCTCCTCGGTGCCCTGGCCGAAGTCCTCCCCGGCCTACACCGAGGCCGGCGCCACCCACTACCGGCACGACCCGGAGCGGGCCCGGGCCCTGCTCAGGGAGGCCGGCGCGGAGCACATCACCCTGCCCTTCGGCCACTCCAACGAGGCCGGGCCGACCGCGATCGCGCAGATCCTCCAGTACGACCTCCAGCAGGTCGGCATCGGCACGGTGCTCCAGCCGGCCGACTCGCCGACCATGCAGAAGCAGCTGATCTCCCAGTCCATGCCCGCCCTGTGGACGCTCAGCCACGGCTTCGCGCAACTCCAGCCCGCGACGCTCGCGGTGAGCGCCTACCCCTTCAACGAGGCCAAGAACAGCTCGCGCTTCGGCTCCCCCGACTACACCGACGTGGTGCGGCGGGCCTGGAACCGCAGCGACAGCGACAGCCCCGAGGCCAGGGCGCTCTACCGGCAGATCACCGACGTGCTGCTGGACGAGGAGTTCGTGATCGACCTCGCCATCGCCGGACTGGTCGAGGTCGCGGGCCACCGGGCCCGGGGCGTCACGCTCAACAAGTTCGGCTACCTCAACCTCGACGACGCCTACCTCACGGCCTGAGCAGGACGGCCCGGAACCCCATGCGCACCTTCCTCCTGAAACGCCTCCCCAGTGGACTGCTCGTCCTGGTCCTCGCCTCCTTCCTGGTCTTCCTCATCCTCCGGCTGATCCCCGGCGACCCGGCCACCACGCTCGCCGGACCGGACGCCACCCCCGCCACCGTCGAGGCCATCCGGAACCGACTCGGGCTCGACCAGCCGCTGTTCGGGCAGTACGCGAGCTGGCTCGGCCGGGTGCTGACCGGCGACCTCGGGCCGAGCTACGCGATCGGCGGCCAGGTCTCCGACCTGATCGGCAACGGCCTCGGCGCCACCGTCCAACTCACCCTCGGCGCCCTGCTGCTGGTGGTGCTGATCGCGCTGCCGCTGGCCGTGGCCGGCGCCACCACCAGGCGCCGCCCGGTCGCCGCCGCGGTCCAGGCCGTCACCACCGGGGTGCTGGCGATCCCGCCGTTCGTCACCGGCGTGTTGCTGGTCCTGCTGTTCGCCGTCTCCTTCGAACTGCTCCCGGCCGGCGGACACGAGTCCCTGCTTGCCGAACCGGACCTGGCCGTCCAGTACCTGGCGATGCCCGCCGTCTGCCTGGCCCTGCCCAGCGCCGCCGTGCTGGCCCGCTACCTCAGGGACGGCGTCGAACGCGCCCTCGCCGAGGACTACGTCCGCACCGCGACCGCCCTCGGCGTCTCCCGGCGGCGGATCGTCTGGCTGCACGCCCTGCCCAACGCACTGCCCTCCGCCGTCACCGTCCTCGGCCTCCAGATCGGCCACCTCATCGCCGGGGCCGTCCTGGTGGAACGGATCTTCGCCTGGCCCGGCCTCGGCCAGCTGATCGAGCAGGGCGTGGTGCGCCGGGACTACCCGGTGGTGCAGGACCTGCTGCTGCTCGTGGTCGCGGTCTACGTGGCCGTCCAACTGCTCACCGACCTGGCCTACACCTGGCTCGACCCCCGGATCCGCTGGGAGTGACCCGATGACCACCGCCACCCTTCCCCTCAAGTCCGCGGCACCGCGCGGGCGTTACCGCGCCGCCCTGCTCAGCCCGCGCGGCCTGGCCGGGCTCGCCCTGGTCGGTGTGGTCGCCCTGGCCGGGCTGTTCGCGCCGCTGCTCACCGGCACCGACCCGAACGCCCAGAGCGCCCTCGCCCTGGCCGGTCCCAGCGCCGGACACCCCTTCGGCACCGACGACCTGGGCCGCGACCTGTACAGCCGGGTGCTGCACGGCATCGGCACCGACCTCGCGCTGATCGTCACCGCCGTCCCGGCCGGCGCCCTGCTCGGCTGCTCCGCGGCCCTGCTCGCGGCCACCTCCCGGTGGACCGACCTCGCCGTGCAGCGGGCCTTCGACCTGCTGCTCGCCTTCCCCGGGCTGATCCTCGCCCTGGCCGTGACCGCCGTCCTCGGCCCAGGCCGCTGGCCGGTGGTGATCGTCATCGCGCTGGCCGAGATCCCGGGCTTCGGGCGGCAGTTGCGGGCCGGCATCCTGGTCCAGCGGGAGCGCGAGTACGCCCTGGCGGCCCGGGTCGGCGGCGCCTCCCGGGCCCGGGTGCTGCTGCGGCACGTGCTGCCCAACGCCGTCGACCCGCTGATCGTGCAGACCGCCGTGGCGCTCTCGCTCGGCGTGTTCATCGAGGGCGCGATGAGCTTCCTCGGCCTCGGGGTCCGCCCGCCGGAGCCCACCCTGGGCAGCATCCTCAGCCAGTCCGTCGCCTACCTGGCCACCCATCCGACCTTCGCGGCCGCCCCGCTGGCCGCCACCACCGCGCTGGTGCTCGGCTTCACGCTGATCGCCGAGGCCCTGAACCGGGGGATCCGCCGATGACCACCGTGCTCCGCGTCACCGACCTCACCGTACGGTTCGGCGACACCCGTACCCCGGGCGACGCCGCCGTCGACGGCGTCGGCTTCGACCTCGCCGCCGGCGACACCCTGGGCATCGTCGGCGAGTCCGGCTCCGGCAAGTCCACCACCGCGCTGGCCCTGCTGCGGATGCTGCCGCCCGGCGGCCGGATCACCGGCGGCTCGGTCGAACTCGCCGGGCAGGACCTCGCCGCCCTTCCCGAGGACGCGCTGCGCGCCCTGCGCGGCCGGCGGATCGCCATGGTCTTCCAGGACCCGATGTCCTCGCTCAACCCCGTGCTCACCGTCGGCCGCCAGCTGGACGAGGCGCTGCGCGCCCACGGCGACCGGGTACGGAAGGCCGAACGGCAGGCCAGGGCAGCCGAGTTGCTCGACCTGGTCGGCATCCCGGACGCCGCCGGACGGCTGCGCGACCACCCGCACCAGTTCTCCGGCGGCCAGCGCCAGCGCATCATGATCGCCCTCGCGCTGGCCCACGACGCCGAAGTGCTGGTCGCCGACGAGCCGACCACCGCCCTCGACCCGACCGTCCAGCAGCAGATCCTGAACCTGCTGGCCCGGATCAACCGGAAGACCGACACCGCGCTGGTGGTGATCAGCCACGACCTCGGGGTGATCGCCAGGACCTGCCGCCGGCTGCTGGTCATGCGGCACGGCCGGGTGGTCGAGCAGGGCACCACCGCCGAGGTGCTGTCCCGGCCACAACACCCGTACACCCGGGAGCTGCTGGCCGCCGTGCCGCGCCTGTCGGAGCCCTCCAGAGCCGCCGCCAACAGCACCCCAGGGGCCCGGCCGCTGCTCACCGTCCGCGGCCTGACCAAGACGTACGGTGCCCGGCGGCGCGCCGTCACCGCGCTGCACGGCGTCGACCTCGACCTGCATCCGGGCGAGACGCTGGGCCTGGTCGGCGAGTCCGGTTCCGGCAAGTCCACCCTGGCCAGGGCGCTGGTCCAGGCGCACGCGCCGTCCGGCGGCAGCATCCGCTTCGACGGCGAGGAACTCGGCCGCGGGGCACGCTCCGGCGGGCCGCACCGCGAGGTCCAACTGGTCTTCCAGGACCCGTACTCCTCGCTCAATCCCCGGATGACCGCCGGGCAGATCATCGCCGAACCGCTGATCGCCCACCGCCTCGGCGACCGGGAGCAGCGCGCCGCCCGGGTCGCCGAACTGCTGGAGCAGGTCGGCCTGGACCCGGCCACGGCCGACCGGCACCCGCACGCCTTCTCCGGCGGCCAGCGCCAACGCATCGGCATCGCACGGGCGTTGGCGCCCGAGCCGAGCGTGCTGATCTGCGACGAGCCGGTGTCCGCGCTGGACGTCTCGGTGCAGGCCCAGGTGATCGAGCTGATCGCCCGACTCCAGCGCGAACTCGGCCTGGCCGTCCTGTTCATCGCCCACGACCTGGCGGTGGTCCGCCGGGTCAGCCACCGGATCGCGGTGATGCACCGCGGCCGGATCGTCGAGACCGGCCCGGCCGACCGGGTCGTCACCGCGCCCGAACACCCGTACACCGCCGAACTGCTGGCCGCCGTGCCGGGCCTGGAGCCCGCTCCGGCCGCCGTCCGCTGACCCGCCGTCCGCACGAGTCCCCCGCCACCCGCCACCCGCCACCCGCCCGAGCCACCCACCGGAGCACCCGATGAGCACCGCACCCGAGCCGAACCTTCCCGCCCCGAACCGCCCAGAGCCCGATCCGCACCGCCGCGACCCGTACGCCGGCTTCCCCGGCACCGTCGGCCGCACCTTCGCCGAGTCCGTCCCCGCCTGGCCGCAGCGGGTTCGCCCGCGCGAGGGCGCGCCCAACGTCGTGGTCGTCCTGATCGACGACATGGGCTACAGCGACATCGGCCCGTTCGGCGCCGAGATCCCCACCCCCACCCTGGACCGCCTCGCCGCCACCGGCGTCCGGCTCGCCAACTACCACACCATGCCGCTCTGCTCCCCCGCCCGGGCGGCCCTGCTCACCGGCCTCAACCCGCACCGGGTCGGCTACTCCTTCGTCGCCAACGCCGACCCGGGCTTCCCCGGCTACGGCATGGAGGTCGCCGGCGACATCCCCACCCTGGCCGAACTGCTGCACGACGCCGGGTACGCCACCTACGCGGTCGGCAAGTGGCACCTCACCAGGGACTCCGCGTCCGGCGCCGCCGACGACCGTTCCAACTGGCCGCTCCAGAAGGGCTTCGACCAGTACTACGGCGTCCTGGAGGGCCTGACCAGCCTCTTCCACCCGCACCAACTCGTCCGCGACAACAGCCCGCTGGACATCGACGAGTTCCCCGACGGCTACTACTACACGGACGACATCACCGACCAGGCCGTCAGGATGGTCAAGTCGCTGCGCGCCCACGACGCCGACAAGCCCTTCTTCCTCTACCTCGCCCACAACGCCGTGCACGGCCCGCTCCAGGCCAAGCCCGAGGACCTGGCCCGCCACCGGGGCCGCTACGACGGCGGCTGGGACGAACTGCGCCGCGCCCGCTTCGCCCGCCAGCTGGCCGCCGGCCACTTCCCACCCGGCACCGAACTGCCCGAGCGCAACTCCGAGGCCGGGTACGAGGTCGGCCCCTGGGACGAACTCACCGACGTGCAGAAGAAGTTGTACGCCCGGTACATGGAGGTGTACGCGGCGATGGTCGACAACGTCGACCAGAACCTCGGCCGGCTCACCGACACCCTCGCCGCCCTCGGCGAACTCGACAACACCGTCATCGTGTTCACCAGTGACAACGGCGGCACCGGCGAGGGCGGCGCCGAGGGCACCCGCAGCTACTTCAGCCGCTTCGTCCACCACCCGAACCTGCCGGCCGACTGGAACCCGGACGTCGAACGCGAGATCGACCTGATCGGCGGCCCGCGGAGCCTGGTCCACTACCCGCGCGGCTGGGGCATGGCCTCCAACACCCCGTTCCGCCTCTACAAGGGCCAGACCTACGCGGGCGGCGTCCGCGTCCCCTTCGTACTCTCCTGGCCGGCCGGCCTGCCGCGCGCCGAGGCCGACACCGGCGTCCGCCCCCAGTACCAGTACGTCACCGACATCCTGCCAACCCTGCTCGAACTCGTGGGCGTGGAACGGCCGTCGGAGCGCCGCGCCCAGCCCGTCCAGGAGCTGGACGGCGTCAGCTTCGCCTCCGTGCTCCGCGACGGAGCGGCGCCCGGCACCCACCACGAGCAGTACTGCGAGATGACCGGCAACCGCAGCTACTACCGCGACGGCTGGAAGCTGGTCACCCTGCACCGCCCCGGCACCCCGTACGACGACGGCGAGTGGGCGCTCTACGACCTGCGCACCGACCCCACCGAGATCCACGACCTCGCCGCCGAACACCCGGATATCGTCAAGGAGTTGTCCGCCGCCTGGGAGGCCGCCGCCTGGCGCGACGGGGTCTTCCCGCTGGCCGACGGCAGCGGCGCCCTCGCCCTGCGCGGCCCGGAGGCGGAGCGGCTGCGCCGCCCGGTCACCCTGCTGGCCGGCACCCCCGAGCTGGAACGCTACCGCTCCTCCCGGCTGGTCTCCTTCCGCTCCTTCACCGTGGAGGCCGCGCTCGACGGCTACCGGGCGGGCGACCAGGGCGTCCTGGTCTCGCACGGCGACCAGGGCGGCGGCTACAGCCTCTACGTCGAGGACGGCCGGCTGCGCCTCGCCTACAACCAGTACGGCGAACTGCTGGAGGCCGACGGCGGCCCGGTGCCGGACGGCGCCCGGCTGGTCACCCTGGAGGCCATCGCGGTCGCCGACCTCAGGTGGGAGTTCCGGCTGCTCGTGGACGGCGCCGAGGGCGGCCGGCTCGGCCCGGTCCACCAGCTGATCGGCATGGCGCCGTTCCAGGGCATCAGCGTCGGCGTCGACCGCAAGTCCCCGGTCTCCTGGCCGGTGCACGAGCGGCACCGCTCCTTCCGCTACACCGGCGGCCTGCGCTCCGTCACCTACCTGCCCGGCGAGCCCGCGCCGTACGACCCGGAGACCGTCGCCCGGGCGCTGCGCGAGGCGGCGGCGGCCTTCGAGTAGCCGTCCGTCCGGCGGCGGACCCCCGATCCACCCGCCAGGATCCGCCCACCCGGGTTACCCTCGTCCCGCGCGGCGACCCGCCCGCGCGGCCGACCCAGGGGGGAACGGATGATCAAGGACCTGCTGCCGGACGTCGTGGTGACCGAGGTGGCGTACGACGACCCGCCGGAGGCCCGGCTGGAGCCCGAGGAGGAGGAGGCCGTCGCCCGGGCCGTCGACAAGCGCCGCCGCGAGTACGCCACCGTCCGGCACTGCGCCCGGATCGCCCTCGGCCGGCTCGGCGTCCCGTACCGCCCGCTCGTCCCCGGCCTGCGCGGCGCGCCGAGCTGGCCGGACGGCGTGATCGGCAGCCTCACCCACTGCGACGGCTTCCGCGCGGCCGCCGTGGCCAGGGCCGGCACCCTCGCCTCCGTCGGCATCGACGCCGAGCCCGCGCTGCCGCTGCCCGAGGGCGTCCAGGAGGCGATCGCGCTGCCGGTCGAGCAGCAGCGCCTCGCCAAGCTCGCCGCCGAGCACCCGGACGTCCCGTGGGACCGCATCCTGTTCAGCGCCAAGGAGTCGGTGTACAAGGCCTGGTTCCCGCTGACCCGGCTCTTCCTGGACTTCAGCGAGGCCGAGCTGGACCTCTCCCCCGACGGCACCTTCACCGCCCGGCTGCTGGTCCCCGGACCGGTGGTCGGCGGCCGGCGGCTCGACGGCTTCGACGGCCGCTGGGCCGTGCGGGACGGCCTGCTCGCCACCGCGATCGCCGTCGCTCTCTGAGGCACCGCCCCCGGACACCTCCCGCCCAGGCCGTTCACCGCCGCCGCATATCCTCGTCCCGTGACGGTGACCTATGTGATCGACGGCAACGAGATCAGGACCCTGGAGGACTTCTGGGACGTGGTCGGGCGGACCATCGGCGTGGACGGCTACTTCGGCCGCAACCTCGACGCCTTCGCCGACTGCCTGCGCGGCGGCTACGGCACGCCGGAGGACGGGGACTGGGTCATCCAGTGGCGCCACCACGAGGTCTCCCGCCGCAACCTCGGCTACCCGGAGACGGTCCGCCGGCTGGAGCTGCGGCTGGCCCACGCCCACCCCGCCAACCGCGAGCGCGTCACCGCCGAACTGAGCGCCGCCAGGGCGGGCCGGGGGCCGACGGTCTTCGACTGGCTGGTCCGGATCATCGAGGAGGAGCACCCGGGCGGCCTGCGGCTGGCCTGAGCCCCCCGGCCAACGTCACCCGGCTCACGGCGTGTCCGGGTCACGGCACACCCGGGTCACGGCACGTCCGGTTCACAGCCCGTCCGGTTCACAGCACGTCCGAGAGCCGGACGAAGCGCCGCCCCGCCGCCAGCAGCCCCGGCACCGCCGCCGCCACACCGGGGGCGGTGCCACCGCCCGGGTGGTTCAGGTGGCCGATCACGATCGCGCCCGGCGGGGCCGAGCCGACCTCCTGCCGCACCTCGGCGGCCCGGAGCGTCGCGCCGCCGTCCCCGTTCACGCTGAAGCCGGCCACCTGCTGGCCCAGGTCGGCGACCACCCGGGTGGCGACGTCGTCGTAGTGCGCGGTGCCGGAACGGAAGAACCGGGGCGGGTGCCCGAGCAGCTCGGCGAGCTTGTGGGCGTTGCCCGCCACCTCGTCGTAGACCTCGCCGACGCCGTCGGTGCCCGCGATTCCGTAGGCGGAGCGGCCGGTGACCGAGAGCGGGCGGTGGGCGGTGCCGTGGTTGCCGATCTCGAACAGCGGGTCGGCGGCGAGCAGCTCGAACTCGTCCGGGTTGGCGTCGACCCAGCGGGCGTTCAGGAAGAGCGTGGCCGGCACCTCGTGCGCCCGCAGGAAGTCGATCAGACCGGCGTCGTAGCCGTTGCCGCCGGGACCGCCACAGGCGTCGAAGGTGAGCGCCGTGGCGCTCTCACCCTCCGGCAGCTCGGTGACCACCCCGGAGACCTCCAGCCCCCACTCGCTCGGGGCCAGCGTGCCGTACCGCTCCACCAGCTCGGACCGGGTCGGCTCGCGCGGCGGTTGCCGCGCGGGCTCCGGCGTGCTCTCCGGCGCGGACGCGGCGGCTTCCGCAGGCCCCGCGGACGGTACCGCCGAGGCCGCCGCGGCGGAGACCGACGGTGACGGCGAGGACGAGCCGACGCCCGCCGCCCCGGCCCGGCACCCCGACAGCGCCCCTCCGGCCACCACCAGCAGCAGCGTCCGCCGACTCACCGACACGCTCGTCTCCCGTTCGCGCTCTTTCTCATATAAACCGATGACATGACTATGAACCGACCATTCGTCACTCCCCGCAACTCGCCCCCGCCCCCGCCGGGCCCCTCTTCACCGGCCCGCCCCGTCCCCGTGGGCCCCGACTCACCCCCGGTTCACCCAGCGGGGTAGGCACGCGAGCGACCCGCCCGTCCCGATCCGGAGGCCTCCGATGCCGACCGAGCCCAGCGCCCCGCGACCCGACCAGCCGACCCCCCGACCCGGCGACCCGTCGGCCGCACAGCCGGCCAACGGGCCCGCCCGCCGCGACCTGCTCCGCACCGGCCTCGCCACCGGCGCCGCCACCGCCCTCGGCCTCGCCGCCGCCACCGGCCCGGCGCACGCCACCCCCGCCGACGGCCCGGGCGCCACTTCCGGCGGCTCGCCGGGCGGCACTCCCGCCGACCGCACCCTCACCCTCACCGGCCACCTGCCCACCGGCTCCCCCGACTTCGTCCACCTCCCGGTCGAAGTCCCCGAGGGCATCCGCGAGATCGTCGTCTCCTACGGCTACGACAAGCCCCAGGTCCCGGCCGGCACCCCCGGCAACTCCTGCGACATCGGCATCTTCGACGAGCGCGGCACCGACCTCGGCGGCCCCGGCTTCCGCGGCTGGTCCGGCGGCTTCCGCACCGAGTTCAGCCTCTCCCGCGGCGCCGCGACCCCTGGCTACCTCCCCGGGCCGGTCAACCCCGGCACCTGGCACGTGGTCCTCGGCCCCTACCAGATCGCCCCGCAGGGCCTGGACTACCACGTCGAGGTCACCCTCAGGTCCGGTGCGCCCGGGCCGCGGTTCACCCCGCACTACCCGGCGGAGCGGGCCCGCGGCCGCGGCCGCGCCTGGTACCGGGGCGACTGCCACCTGCACACCGTCCACTCCGACGGGCGGCGCAAGCCCGAGGAGGTGGCCGCCGGAGCCCGGGCGGCCGGCCTCGACTTCATCGTCTCGACCGACCACAACACCAGTTCCTCGCACGCCGCCTGGGGCCCGCTGGCCGGCCCCGACCTGCTGATCCTCCCCGGCGAGGAGATCACCACCCGCAACGGCCACTGGCTGGCCCTCGGCCTGAAGCCCGGCCAGTTCGTCGACTGGCGCTACCGCTCGCGCGACGAGGAGTTCCCGCGCTTCGCCCGCCAGGTCCACCGCGCCGGCGGCCTGGTGGTGCCGGCGCACCCGTACTGCCCGTACGTCGCCTGCCAGTGGAAGTTCGGCTACGACCAGGCCGACGCCGTCGAGGTGTGGAACGGCCCCTGGACGTACGACGACGAGTCGGCGGTGGACACCTGGGACGGCCGGCTCGCCGTCGCCCTGCGCGAGGGCCGCTCCTGGCTGCCCGCCCTGGGCAACAGCGACGCCCACAGCGAGCCGCAGCCGATCGGCTCCCCGCACACCGTGGTGCTGGCCGAGGACCTCACCCGGGACGCGATCCTGGACGGGCTGCGCGCCGGGCGCAGCTGGCTGGCCGAATCCTCCGCCGTCGGACTGGAGTTCACCGTCACCGGGAACGGCCGCCAGGCGGGCATCGGCGAGGAGCTGACCGTCCCGGCCGACGCCCCGCTGGACGTCAGGGTCACCGTCTCCGGCGTGCCCGGCGGGACGGTCCGGCTGCTCACCGACGAGGGCCAGATGCACCAGGAGTCGCTGCCCGCCGGCGGCTCGGGCACCGTGGTCTGGCGCACCACCGCCTCGCTCGCCGCCTACGTCCGGGCCGAGGTGCGCCACCCGAAGGCGGACGGCACCCCGGGCAGAGGCAACGCGATGGGCCCCGACCTGCCCTGGGGGCTGATGGCGGCGCTCACCAACCCGATCGTGCTGAGCACCGGGGGCCGCTGACAACCCCCTTCCGGCCGGCCGACCCGCCCGGAACCCGGGCGGGGGAGGACTCGGACCACCCGTTTGGACTAGGTTGAACCCCGAAACGCATCAGTCGTAGGGACGAGGCGGTCGGTTGTCCGATCCGGGCCGACCAGCCCGTTCGCACGCCGACCGCCCCGCCCCGGCTACCCGTCCGACCCCGGCCCCGCGAAGGGATCAGCAGCTGTGAACCGTACGACCGTAGGTGGGCCGGAGCTCGGGGGCGGCCTGGGCGCCGGGGGCGTCCTCGTCCTCGTCGACCCGGCCGGGGCCGGGAACAGCCCGGTCGCGGAGCTGCTCGCCCGGGAGCTGAACCCGAGCGTCCACCTGCGGACGGACGACTTCCTGCGGGTCATCCGCAGCGGCCAGCTCCCGCCCCACCTGCCCGAGGCCGGCCGCCAGAACGCCACCGCGATGGCCGCCGCCGCCCAGGCCGCCTTCGCCTACGCCACCCGCGGCTACCAGGTCGTGGTGGAGTCCCCCACCGTCCCGGCCGCCCTCGACACCTTCCGCCGCGAGAGCCGCACCACCGGTGCCGCCCTCCACTACGTGGTGCTCCACCCAGGCCCGGCCGCCGAGGACGCCCCCCACACCCTCGACACCACCGACCTGGACGCCGAGGCCACCGCCGTCTCCGTCCTCGCCGTCCTCACCCGCCGCACCCACCTGCTCGGCTGGTAGGCACCGCCCCGGCGGCCGGCCGCTCTCCGGCGCGGGCCGCCTCCGGGTCGTCCTCCGGGTCGTCGGCACGGTCACGCGCCCACCGTGCCGTCGATCGCCTCCCGCAGGAAGTCCGCGTGCCCGTTGTGCCGGGCGTACTCGTGGATCAGGTGGAGCATCACCAGCCGCAGCGACACCTCGGCGTCCCACCGGGCCTGGTAGCCGGTGACGTCGAGGGAGTCCGCGGCGAGCTCGATCCGGCGGGAGTGCCCGACCTCGGCCCGTCAGGCGTCGAAGGCCTCGGCCCGGGTGGCGCCGGCCGGGTCGTACGCGGCCTGGTAGTCGCCGTCCTCGGACCAGACCAGCGGCAGGTCCTCGCCGTCGATCACCCGGCGGAACCAGGTGCGCTCGACCTCCGCCATGTGCCGGACCAGCCCGAGCAGACTGAGCGTCGAGGGCGGGCTCGCCCGCAGGCGCAGCTGCTCGTCGGTCAGGCCCTCGCACTTCAGGGCGAGGGTCGCCCGGTGGAAGTCCAGGAAGCCGCGCAGCATCTCGCGCTCACCGCCGGTCAGCGGCGGGGCGGGGCGGTCGTCGGGGACGTTCACGGTGTCGTTCTCCTCGTACCGGTCGGGAATCCCCGCGGACTGTAGCGGACCACCGGGCCGGTCCGGCGGGTATTTTTCCGGCCCGCCCCGGGCGTCGCAGCGTTCCCCGCCGTCCCGCGGACATCCCCTTATCACGTACCGTGTTCGGACCACCACAGGTTTGGGTACGTACCTCGGCGCGCCCGACCGCCGGGCGCCCACCGAGCAGGAGACCCAGCGGCCCATGGATCACAACCGCATCCCCCCGACCGTGCGCCAGACCTACGGCGCCGACGACCTCAGCACCGCCCCGTCGTTCGCCGGAGGCTTCATCAACTTCGGCTACTGGCAAGGGATCGACCTCACCGCCCCGACCCCCGAGGACCGGGTGCACAGCCAGGAGCAGCTCTACCGGCGGGCGTTGCGGGAGTTCCCCGAACCGCGCCAACGACTGCGACTGGCCGAGGTCGGCTGCGGCCGCGGCCTGGGAGCCGCCCTCGCCCTGCGGGAGTTCCGGTTCGCGGCGGTGACGGGCGTGGACATCCACCCCGACCAGATCGAACGAGCCCGCGCCGTCAACGCGAGAGCCCTGGCGACGTACCCCGATCGGTTGGCCTACACCCTGGGCTCGGCGGACGAACTCCCCTTCTCCGACGGCTACCTGGACGGCGTCTTCTCCGTCGAAGCGGCCCAGCACTTCCGCGAACTCACCGGCTTCGCCCGCGAGAGCGCCCGCGTCCTGCGCTCCGGCGGCCGCCTCGTCGTCACCACCTTCTTCACCGCCCCCGGCCCCGACGCCGAGGAACGCCTCAAGATCCTCCTCGCCAGCTTCGCCGACGGCCTCGACATCGCCCACCCCCTCGACGACTTCACCGCCGACCTCACCCGCCACGGCTTCACCGACATCACCACCGAGGCCATCGGCGCCGACGTCTGGCCAGGCCTCGACCGCTACCTCACCGACACCGTCCCCACCGCCCACTGGACCCGCCACTTCCTCCCCGCCTGGCGCGACGCCCTCCTCGACTACCACGTCCTCACCGCCATCCGCATCTGACACCAGGCCCGAGCCCGGGGTGCGATCGCCCCGCACCGCGTCCCTGGGCCCACCGGAGCGTCCACGCAGCGAGAGCCCCGCCGGACCTGTTCGGCGTCTCATGGCCGTCGCAACACCCCAGCTCAAGGGGTGCGATGGACTTCGAGATCTGTGGAGACCGGATGCCGTAGGGCGGTAGGAAGCTCCATGTCGAGCGGGCGGAATACTTCCGGCTCGCGGATCAGGGCTACAGGACCATAGAGGCGTCCCAGCTGGTGGGCCTCCACGAGTGGACCGGACGCGAATGACGCAACGGCCGGACCGATCCGAACAGGTTCCGGGCGCCCGCTCGACCGAGCGGGCGCCCACCGCCGTGTCCGGTTACTCCCGTTGCCTGAGCGAGGACGAGCGGACCCGGATCGCCGACCGGCTGCACGAACCCATCGACGCGCTGCTCGGCACGCCGTTGGACCTGAAGACCTACGGCTACCCGGGCGCGGTGCTGTTCAACGCCCACGCCGGAGCCCTGTGGGCGCGGTTCACGATCTACCTGCGTCGTGAGATCGCCGCCCGGCTCGGACTCACGCAGAAGGCGGCCCGCGCGGTGCTGCGCGTCTCCTTCGCCAAGGTCGCCGAGTACCAGAAACGCGGCCTGGTCCACTTCCACGCCGTCATCCGCCTCGACAGCCCGGACGGAAGCACCCAGCCCCCGCCCCCATCCGCCACCGTGACCATGCTCACCGACGCCATCCGGGCCGCCGCCGCCCGCGTCTCGGTCAGCGTCGTCTCGGACGCGGTCGGAGAACGCGAACTCGCCTGGGGCGAACAGCTCGACGTGCGCGAGATCGCCGCCTTCGGCACCGACACCGAGCTGACCGATCACGCGGTCGCCGCCTACGTGGCCAAGTACGCCACCAAGTCCGCCGACTCATCCGGCGCTCTCGACCGCGCCCTGTTCTGCCGCCCCTGCCAGGGACGCGGCATGACCCTGACCGGCCACGGAACCCCGCTCCAGTGCACCACCTGCGGCGGCACCGGACAGGCCCGGCCACTTCCCCGCCTCGCCGTCGAACGCCACGTGCGGCAGATGATCCGCACCTGCTGGGAACTGGGCAAGCGCCCGGAGTTCGAAGCGCTCAAGCTCTGGAAGTGGGCGCACATGCTCGGCTTCCGAGGCCACTTCTCCACCAAGTCCCGCTGCTACTCCGTCACCCTCAGCGCGCTGCGCGCCGCCCGCCGCGCCTGGCGCACCGAACAGGCCCGTGCACACGCCGGCCTGCCCGACCTCGACCCGAGCACGATCCTCGTCATTGGCCACTGGGCCTACCACGGCTCGGGCTACAGCCCCGGCGCGGAACTCCTCGCCGCCGCCGTCTGGCACCGCCGAGAACTGGCACGGCGGTTCACCGCAGAGGGCGGCTGCTGATGACCACGCGCCTCGGGCCAGGTACGGGCGGGGAGCTGCTGACGGTCCCCCAGGTCATGGCCTGCCTCCAGCTCGGGCGCTCCGCCGTCTACGACCTGCTCCGCACGCGGCAGCTCGCCTCCATCACCCTCGGCCGCGCCCGCCGCATCCCCGCCCACGCCCTCACCGACTTCATCCGCACCCGACTCGAACAGGAAGCCGCCTGATGACCGCACCCCGCGACACCCCCACCTCCCGCCGCAGCCGCGCCAATGGCGATGGAACCGTTTACCAGCGCAAGGACGGCCGCTGGGAAGCCGCCGGATACGTCCTCGCCCCCGGCAACACCCGCAAGCGCATCCGCGTCTACGGCACCACCCGTAAGGAAGCCCTCGCCAAGCTCACCGAGAAGACCGCCTCCAGTAACCGCGGCGTCCCCGTCGTTACCTCCCAGGGCAGCCTGGCCGCCTATCTGACGTACTGGCTGGAGAACGTCGCCGTCCACCAGCTCCGCGAAACCACCCACACCCGCTACACCGCCTGCGTCAACCAGTACCTCACCCCCGGCCTCGGCAAGAAGAAGCTCGCCAAACTCACCGCCAAGGACATCCGCACCTGGCTCAACGAGCTCCGCACCGTATGCCAGTGCTGCGCACGTGGCATCGACGCGCGGCGCAAGCCCGACGCCCCGGCCGGCCGCCAGCCGCGCTGCTGCGCTATCGGCAAGTGCTGCCGTAAGCACCTCTCGCCGCTGACGCTGGCCTACATCCACTCCGTGCTCAAGTCGGCTCTGGAGCATGCCGTCCGTGAGGAGGAGATCCCGCGCAACGTCGCCCGCAACGTCCGCACCGGGACGCCCCGGCCGCGCCGCTTCAACCCGCTCACTGCCGACGAGGCCCGCACCTTCCTCACCGCCGCGCGGGGCCACCGGTTGCACGCCCTCTTCGAACTCGCCCTCCGCACGGGACTTCGCAAGGGAGAACTCCTCGGCCTGCGCTGGGAAGACCTCGACCTCGACGCCGGCGCCGCCACCATCCGCCGCACCCTCCAGCGCACACGTACCGGCGGCCTCACCACCTTGCCGACCAAGACGATCAGCTCGGAGCGCCGAATCGCGCTGCCCTCGTTGTGCCTGCGTTCTCTTCGTGCCCATCGCGAGCAGCAGGCCCAGGATCGGGTGAAGGCCGGTAGCGGGTGGACGGACAGCGGTCACGTCTTCACCCGGCCCGACGGGCACCCGATCGAACCCGCTACCCTCACCCGCCACTTCAAGGTGTTACTCGGCCATTCTCGCCTCCGGGCGATCCGTTTCCACGATCTTAGGCACTCGACCGCGACTCTCCTCCTGGAACAAGGCGTCGAACTCGTCGTAATCAAGGAACTCCTCGGCCACGCCCACATCGGCGTCACCGCCACCGTCTATGCCCACGTCCGCCTTCGCCTGCAACGGCAAGCCATCGACCTCCTCGGCTGTGCCCTTCGCGAGCCCGCCGACGCTGCCGGCCAACCCAAGGACGGCGACGACCCGCCGCTTGGTGCAGCACCCGTCCGCTGACGTTGCCGTCAACTACTGCCGTCAAGGCACGACGAAGCCCTCCCCGCGAGCCTGTGTGGGAGGGCTTCGTCGTGCCTTGAGATGGTTTCTTAACAGGGAGCATTGAGAGCAATCTCGGAATGCGGGAATAGCGCCCACTAAACCAAAATTCCAGACCGAATGATTCCATCGAGATCGACCCTAGTCGATAATTCCAATGGCCTCAGGAAGTCCAATGATCGCACTCCTGCGGTCAACACCCTCTTCCTGTTCCGCACTCTCCAGAATCAAGGAGCAAACCTACTGTCGATCTTCTTCAGTCAGCCCTGGAAGAAGACGGCTGGCGGTTCGAGGATCCCCATCGCGACATCGGGATCGATTCCCTCATCGTCGGCCAAGTCGATCGACACGGCAATGCTGAAGAACGCCTGCGCCAGGACCTTGTTCACGCTCATCATGGCACCACTCTCACTCGAATGATCAAGAGATTTCCAAGAATCTTCCGCGCCCTCATGGCCGCGGCAACAGTTGGAGCTCCCACCGGCCTGCGCAGCCGCTCCACTCAAGCGCCAGGGGTTGGCTAGCAGGCTTGCCCGCACGACTTGCTGAACGTTGTGACGGCTATCTTACGGCCAATCAGTACGCCGTTCACTTCACCGAGTCCGTCAAACCTGATCTGCCGCGTCTGGCCAGAGGGGTAAATATAGTCGAGCGCCAGCCCTGCACGTGAGAAAGCAGTGATCCTGCGCAACCGGTCAAAACTGACACACTCGCCGTGATCGACCCCCTAGACCCCGCCCCCATCCATCCAGACCGCCAATCCATCGATAATCTCAACGAGACCCGTGGATACCGATGATGGCTCCGACGAACCACCGGCCCCAGCAGACGTCCACCGATGTTGCGGCCACTGCTGGATGCCACACCAACGCAGCGACGTTCACACCTGGACCCTGGCGCCAGACTTGGTTTACTCAGTAAGCTACAAGAATGACTCAACGGTTTGCCGACATCCTGCAGGGCCTCATGGACAACCGCGGATTGTCTCCTCGAAGTATTAGCCGAGCATCGGCGCGAGCCGAATCTACCATTTTGCAGTTGCTCCATGGAAGCATTCCACCATCGCCGGAAATAATGAAAGACATCGCGCCGGCATTGCAAATCTCCGAGGTCGATCTGCTCGTAATTGCCAACCTTTCCACGAGGCAACCCTCAAGCCCTGCCAAACCCTACCGTAATTCGATGGAAATCGGCGAGCTTGTTTCGATCGCAAGCTCACTGGAAGACGAGAAGATTCGGCAATTGATCGATTTCGCCCGAAACCTAAAGTCGGAAGATTAAACCCGAGCCAAGCGTCTGCCCCGCCTGCCAGGCAGGCAGGGCAGACGAGCGGGAACTCACTTAAATTTAAATGGATCCCAGGCTGCTCCACTCGCGTCGAATCCATTCCTGTTCAGAGCGCCTCGCGCCACCAATTCCATCCCCTCCCCGTCCGGCCTATAATGGCCAGAGAAGTTGCCAAATTTTACGATGGATCCGTCCAGTACATTAAATGTGCCGGCCATGGATACAGGCATGCCGCCAGATAGGCTCGTATGCCCCGCCCAAACCTCGGCATCGTAGATGCTTTCGTGAAACGCCCTCACTGAACCACCCGGCATCACTACGTAGGTGTACTCGCCTTCCCGGAGATTTCCTCCCCTCGTCACCAAATCGCCCTCCCGGAGGGGAGCCTGCGGCGTAGTGTCGGCGCCAGGGCGCCCCGTGGGATACATCCTGGTCTGCTCTGCGCTCAGATCGCAGTTGTGGACGAGGATGGGCGAGGAACCCGCCAGCACATAGTACGTGTGGAGCTGGTCGATGGTGAGGTTGTAGGTGACCTCGTCGGCCTGGTGGTAGTTGCGGACGGCTGTGAGAGTGATGGTGCTGCCGTCGGGCTGGCGGAGCTGGTCGCCGGGGGTGAGCTGGGAGGCGTCGGTCCAGCGGTCGGTGCTGACGTCCCAGAAGGGGTGGTGCCAGGTGGTGGTGAGGGTCTGGGCCGGGGCGAAGGGGACAGCCGGCGGGGCGCGGTCTCCCGGCTTGGCCTCGATGGTGAGGTCGGTGAACTCCTGGTCGTCGGGGGTGGTGATGGTGGCGACGATGGGCTGGGGAATCGTTTCGCCAGTGGTGGGCGCGGTGGCCGTGACCAGGTCACCGACAGCCAGCCGGTCGATGGCCTTGGTCGTTCCGTCAGCGAGCAGGACCTGGGTCCCGGCGGGGAAACTGTTACACGCCCCCGCGCCCAGACGGGCAGCCAGTGCGCCGAAGGCGGCTCCGTTGGCTGCCGCGGTCGCCTCTTCCGTCAACAGCGCCTTGGTCGAATGGTCTGCATTGCCGTCCAGAATGTTGTTCAGTCCGGCTCCGAGCGCCGCTACTGCCCCGCCGCATACCGCACCGGCCGCGACCGCGCTGGCGCCACCGGTGGCGAGACCGCCGACGGCCCCGCCCCCATAGCAGACCACGCCCGCAATGGTGGTGACGGTCGCGACGACGATCTCACGGACCACCGGATGGTCGGTGGTGAAGTTCTGGGCGCGCTTGGCTCCGTTGCTGGCGTGGCAGCCGATCCCTGAAAGGGACGTCCACGATCCGCACTTCTTGGTTCCTCGGCCGTTGCCTCCTCCTCCTCCTCCTCCTCCGCCGCCGCCGCCGCCGCTGCCGCCACCACCGCCACCGTTGCTGCCGCCATTACCCGCGCTGCCCGCACCATTGCTCACGGTGGTGGGAGGGAAGGCCCCCGGATCGGTACCTCGGGTCTGTTCGGCACACTCCAGGGTGGCGCAGAAGGAGGCCGAGCTCTTGGTGGTCTGTTCGGCACACTCCTGACTGGTACACCAGCTGCCATAGAGGCCGCTGGGATCGCTCATGTTGATGGGGTCGTTGTTGCTGTAGGCGTATCCGTTCCACTGCTGGGGATCGGAGTCGCCGAGCAGTGGGTCGGGGTTGAGGAAGCGTCCGGTGAGTGGCTGGTACTCGCGGGCACCCAGGTTGGTGAGCCCGGTGGACGGGTCCAGGGTGCCGCCGACGAAGCCCTTGTCGCCGGCCCAGGTGGAGGGGTCGGGCTGGGTGCCGCGCGGGTTGCCGAACGGATCGGTGGGACGACGGGACACCGTCTGGGCCGCGCCGGTGTCGATCTGAACGCCGTTGGTGCCGTGCGGGTCGGCGCACTGGTAGACGATCCTGCCGCCGCCGGTCGCCGCGGTGACCCGGGTGATGGTGATGCCGCCGGGCGCGCTGTAGTAGCGCACGTCGGACATCGACCGGGACGGGGACTTGGTGTCCAGGGTGAGTTCGTCGGCACCGAGGTTGAGCGTGGTGCTGCCGGGGTTGCGCCGGATCAGCTGGTTTCCGTCGGCGTCGTAGAGGTACGAAGTACCTTCGGCCTCACCTGTTTTGGTGACCGAGGCGAGCTTGTCCTCGCCGTCCCACGTCAGGGTGGTGGTGCCGGTGGTGTCGGTGACGGCCGTGGTGTTGCCGAGCGCGTCGTACTGGTAGGTGGCCTTCTTCGTCCCGGCGGACGAAGTGGTGGTGCTGGTCAGCAGCGCGTGCGGACCGCCGGTGCCGCCACCCGTGTTCGGCGCGTTGGTCCTGGTATTGAAGGAGCCGGGAGCGCCGAAGGTCTGGACAGTGGTGACGTCCTTGGTCGTGTCGCCGGCAGGGTCGTGCTGGGTCAGGCCGGTGCGGTTGCCCGTGGCGTCGTAGGTGTAGCTCTGCCAGTAGGGAGCAGGACCACCGACCGATGGCTTGGCCGGGTTTCCGCTGACGGCCGGGCCGTTGGCGTTGTTGCACCCGCCGATGCCGGGGACCGAGGTGGGGGCGCCACTGCCGGTGGTACTGCCGCTGGTGTCCGACCAGCTGCCGCTGGGTCGGGTGACGGTGCCTCCGGTGTCCGTCCAGGCGTTGGTCAGGCGCCCGAGGTGGTCGAAGGTGAAGCACTGGGTGTCGGTGCCTGTGGCGTTCTGCAGGTCACTGACGGAGGTGATCCGGCCGGAGGGCGTGTAGGTGTAGGAGGTCCGGTCCAGTGTGGTTGTGCCGAGCTGTCGGTCCAGGTAGGAGTTGATGAGGCGGCCGGTCGCGGCGTCGTACTGCTGGGTGGAGACCACCTGGGTGCCGATGTCACCGACGGTGGTGACGATCGGTCGCCCCTCCTCGTCGTACTGGACGTCGGTGACCAGGGTGCTGTTGCCGCCGGAGGTGATCATCAGACCGGTGTTGAGGTAGAGGTACGCGACGCTCTCCGCGGGCAGACCTCCCATGGCCGGCAGTTCGGTGCGCTTGAGAGAACCAAGGATGGGCGAGTATTTGTTGCTTGTGGTGTATGTGCCCGCGAGCTCGAGCTCGTTCGACGGGATGGTCGTCGTGGTGCCGAGCGGGTGATAGGCGGTGTCGTAGCCGGTGACAGCCTGGGTATAGGCCTTGCCGCCGTCGGCGCCCCCCACATAGCGGGTCGAGGAGACGGGCTTGCCCTTGGCCCCGGGCAGCGTGTCGTAGGTCCAGCCCGCGAGCTGGTTGGCGCGGCTGACCGACCCGGCGTACATGCCGGTCTTGCGTCCGAGAACATCGTAGGAGTAGGCGAGGACGTTGCCCCTGCCATCCGTGGTGGACGCGACGTTGGAGGCGGCGTCGTAGGTGGTCAGTGACGTGCCGGTGTCAGGGTCGGTCGAGCTGACCTTGCGGCCGCGCAGGTCGTAGACGTAGGACCAGGAGTTGCCCGAGGAGTCGGTGCGCTTCGCGACCTCGCCGCTGGGCGTGTACGCGTACGAGGTGACGTCCGCGTCGGCTGCCACCCCGGTCGGCGTGGGCGTCCGGTACTGCCACAACTGGGTCGTCTTGCCCCGGGCGCTGGTGAACACGCTGGTAGGGAACGCGCCCTCGGGCGGGGTGGTGTCGGTGCGGTCGACGCCGGGGTAAGCGGTCGTGGTCGCCCACTGCTGATGTCCGTACGAGACGAGAGCGCTGGTGGTGGCACGTCCCAGGCCGTCGTACGTCACCCAGGTCTGGGCGGGCACCTGGGAGTCCTGCGACACGAACACCGTGCCGTTCGGCTGGCTCTTGGGGTCGTAGTGCGCCGCAGAGGACTTGATCGGCCAACCGTGCGAGTCGTACGCCGTGTCGGTGATCAGCCGGCCGTCGTCGCCCAGGGCAGTGCTCCGCTGGGTCTGCCGGATCCGGCCCAAGCCGTCGTACAGCTCGGTCTGGACGTTGTAACTCTTGTCCTCACGAATGGACTTCGAGGTGACGGTGGACGGCGCAGTGATGCCGTTGACCGCGTACTCGAAGACGTAGTTGGCAGCCTCATTGGTGGGCCGCTCGGGCTGCCACACCGCGACGATCCGGCCGAGGGCGTCGTACTTCCGGGTGAGGGCGCGCCCGTTCTCGTCGGTGGCGACCAAGGGCTGGCCGCGTCCCGGATCGACGGTCTGGTTGGTGGCCCAGGTGGCGCCCATCGGCCCGGTGACGGTGGTCTTGACGGGTAGGGAGCCGGTCGCCGGGGTGTAGGCGGTCGTGGTGACGGCCCCGTCCGGCCCGGTCACGGAGACCGGTCGCCCGTAGTCGTCGTAGGTGGTGGCGGTGAGCTGGGTGTAGACCGGCTGGCCGCTGCCGTCGTAGTGGTCGACTGTCCAGGAGGAGGTCTGGTTCCCGGTCGCCAGTGCCTCGCCGAAGGGCTTGCCGTCGAAGTAGCCACGGGACTCGGCGATGGTCGTGGCCGTACCGGCCTTGGTGGTGCACGGGCCGGCCACCGTGAGCGTCCCCGAGGACAGCATCACCATCATGGGGTCGGCACTCTTGGCGTAACTCGTGGTGGTGCAGGTCTCAGGTGCGGCGGAGGTCCCGTCGCCCTGGTCGTCGACCTGGAGCGGGCGGTTGCCGTGGTCGGGGTCGGCGTCCGACGTGCGGACCCTGCTGGTGGTGCGCCAGGTGCCGTCCGCCAGGCGCCCCCAGCTCTTCTCCGTGACCTTGGTGGCGCCGAAGCGGGCGACGATGTCCGGCAAGTTTCCGGACTGACTGCGGGTGGCGGTGACGACGTCGCCACTGGTGAAGGTGGAGTTCGCCGAGACGACGGAACCGCCGGCCCGGTCGTAGGTCTGACTGCCCAGCACCGTTCCGGCGAGCCACTGGTCATCGGTGTGGGTCACGGTGGCCGCGCCCGGGTACGGGGTGAAGGAGACGGAGGCGTTCCTGGTTCCGCTGCCGGTCGCGTCCCCGTTCATCCCGCGCAGGTAGGTACTGACGGCCTGGGTCCGGGGTGCCTCGGTCGCATTGCCGCTACCGGTCGTGGTGGTGACGGTCTGGTAGCCGCGGAACTCGTCCCAGGTGCGGGTCTTGGGGTCGACGAGCTCGCTGTCGTTGCGGTGCCAGGCCGCTCCGCCGCCGTAGGCGTAGTGCGTGGACTTGATGAGGTCGGTGCCGGTGATGGAGTCCTGCTCGGTGACGTCCGTCACCAGGACCTTGTTGAACCAGTCGCTGACCGGGTCCGGCGAGTCCGACCCGGGCAGGTGCCACTTCACCGGCATGCAGGCCATCTGGTTGTCGTCCGCGGAGGCCGGCATGTGGCCACTCGTACGACTGCACTCGGACTCGGCGTAGACGACGTTGATCTGGCCACCGGTCTCGGTGGTGATCTGCTGGATCCGAGGGCGCTTGAACATCGGGGCGGCCACCGCCAGGCCGTCGACCCGGTTGGAGATCTGACGAGGCGTGAAGGTGACCGCCGGCAGGGCGATCGGCTGCTGACCGTTGCTTCCGGTTCGGGTGATGGAGGACAACCACAAGGACGGCTTGGTCTCGTCCCCCGGAGCGGGGAAGGCGTACTTCAGGTCCCAGGTGTCGACCGTCGTGTACGTGGACCCGGTGAGCACCTGGGTGGCGATCTTCGACAGGCGTAGCGGAGACCAGTAGGTGGGCGAGTAGTTGGTGCAGGCGCCGCTGGAGGCGCAGGCCTGGTCGAGCGGAGTGTCGGGCCAGTTCAACTGGTTGGCGACGACACGCTCGGCCGGGGTGCAGGTCACCTTGCCCGAGGCACTGCATCGTTCCTCGGTGCTGAACACGATCTTGGCGGCCGGCTTGGCGCTGCCGTTGGCCGCGAGTTGGTCGGGCAGACGCTGGCCGTAGCCGATCTCGGTGACCTGGTCGGCCCGCACGTAGGGGGTCAGCGTGCCCGAGGCGCTGTTCTGGCCCCCGCCCCGGCTGTAGTAGTTGACGTCCTGCTTGTAGGCGAAGGTGGTGAGGTTCTGGTGCGGGTCGACGATGTAGTCGAGGTTCCAGCGCCATCCCTCCTGACACCACGAGGACGTGCCCTTGGCCGCGTCATAGCAGTCGTCCCCGCTGTTCGGGGAGTAGACGGGCTGGTAGTCGACGGAGTTCGCTGCCGGATCGCTGTGGTTGCCGCCGGGCAGG
Source organism: Kitasatospora sp. NPDC036993 (assembly GCF_055607525.1). Lineage (NCBI taxonomy): Bacteria > Bacillati > Actinomycetota > Actinomycetes > Kitasatosporales > Streptomycetaceae > Kitasatospora > Kitasatospora sp. NPDC036993. The sequence goes on from NZ_JBVJRP010000003.1 coordinate 72,621, forward strand.
TGGTTGAGCCCGAAGTAGTACTGCGTGCCGTCGGTGATGGTGACGCGCCAGTACTCTCCGTTGCGGGCCTCGTTGGCGGCACCGGTGAGTCGCTCGATCCGGGTGCCGTCGTCGTGCTGCAGGCGGTAGGTACCGGTCTTGTCGGGCACCAGGGCGCCCGAGTGGCCGCCGAGGTTGAGTGAGGCGATCTGCCCTGCCCAGCACTGGTCCCCGGAGTTGGCGATGCCGGCGTTGGCACAGCCCTTGTAGCTGCGCTCGATGTAGCCGGGTCGGTAGTCCCAGCCCTCACCCATCCAGGACGACTGCGCGTTGGTCGAGGAAGTCTTCCCGTCGACGGACGAGGAGTCGTAGAAGAGGCCCACCTCGGCCGACGCGCCGCCGATCGAGGCCGGTGTCTCGATCGGGTAGGAGTAGGTGAAGTTGCCCATGTTCGAGCCCGCCCCCCACGACGCCGACGGCGTCATCGGGGAGGCCGAGTAGCTCCCCAGCGGGCCGCCGGCCGTCGGGGCAGCCGTCAGCACCACCGGGGAGCCGGCCGGCGACGAGCCCGCGGAGAGCGCAGCCGGAGCGCCGGACACGGCGCTCGGTAGCCTCACCTCCGCGCTCAGCACTCCGGTGGCGGCGTCCACCGTCGACGGAACCGGGGTCTGTTGCCGGCACTGGGGCAGGTCGGGCGTACTCAGCACAGTAGAGGGGGTTGACTGCGTCACTGGCGCCCTGCTGCCTCGCGGACACCAGCACGCCGAACACGGCGGGGCCGGTACCGGCCCCGAGGAACTGGGCCCCCTGGAGGATCCCGAGGCCGGCACCGACCTGCTCGGGGGGCAGCTCGCTCGCCGCGGCGCCGATGATGCTGGTCATCACGAGAATGAAGCCGATGCTCAGCCCGAGGATCCCGACGCCCGCGAAGACCACCGAGGAGCCGCCGGTGAAGGCCGAGAGGAACAGCGAGAACAGACCGATGAGGCCGAGCCCGGAGAGCACCAGGACCCGCGTGTCGACGCGGCCGGCGAGGCGTCCGATCCACGGCGAGAGCAGCGCGGTCACGACGCCGGCCGGGATCATGACCAAGGCGCCCTGGCCCGGGGTGAGTTCGTTGACCTCCACCAGCAGCAGCGGGACGAACACCAGACCGCCGAGGTTGACGACCATGGCCAGGAACGCGACGAGGATGTCAGTCCGGTAGACGCGATGGGTGAACAGCGCCGGCGGAACGAACGGCTGGTCGACCCGGACGGTGCGCACCCCGAAGACCACGAGCGCCGCGATCGCGACCACGAGGCTGCCCCAGGACAGGGGGTCGGTGAAGCCGGAGACCTGCGCCCGGGTCATGCCGAACAGGACGAGACCGGCTCCGAGGCCGAGGAGTACGCCGCCGGGGAGGTCGAGCCGGACCGCGCCGCTCCGGCGGCAGCAGCGTCGTGACGGCGAGGACCGAGAGCACGGGGATCGCGGCCGCGCCGATGCCCGTCACGATCCGCCCGGCCACGAGCACGGCCAGGCTCGGGGAGATCGCGCAGATCAGGCTCCCGACGGCGTAGGTGAGGAGCGCGAAGGCAAAGAGACGACGCAGGCTCACGCGGTCCGAAATGCGGCCGTACAGGGGAATCCCGACCGAGAACATCAGCAGGAAGCCGGTGACGACCCAGGCGAGTTCGGCCTCGGAGGCCCGGAACTCGGACCCGATCGTCGGAAGCATCAGATTGACCATGTCGCTGGCCGTGACCGTGGCGAGGATCGCCGGCATCAGCACGGCCAGTAAGCCCAGTTCCGAGCCGGTCTGCCCGGTCGTTGTCGACGTGGAAGTCATAGGAGGCCCTTCGGGTGGCTTTCCGCCACCGTGATGGTTACAGTTAGGGCACAAGAAAGGCGGAGGACACTGCCTCCGCCATCGGTCAGTCGGTGACGTGCTGCACGGCCTCGCGCTCACTGTCCCGCACCTGCCGGACGAGGTGGGCGATCGTCGTCCGCCCGAGCCGTTCTTCCAGGGCCCGCTCCGCATCCTGGAACTCCGCCTCGAGCAGCTTCTGCATGTTCCGCCCCACCTCGCATTCGGCGCTCGGTGGATGCGGGTGCCGCGACAGGATCGGCCCCGCCTCCACGGCGGTGTACACGTCGTAGAGCGTGATCTCGCGGGCGGGACGGGCAAGCGACCAGCCGCCGTTGCGCCCCTCGGTGGACCGGACCAGGCCGGCATCCCGCAGACTGCCGAGGATCCGCCGCACCAGCACCGGATTGCCGGCCAGGCTCTCCGCGATCTCCACCGAGGTCAGCGAGCGATCCCAGCGCCCCAGCATGGTGAGTGCGTGGATCGCGACCGCGCTCCTGCTGCTGATGCTCACGACTCCCCCTTCGCGACGGACGCCCCGCCGATCCAACTGTAACGACGCTAGTAGCAGTTTGAATCAGGTGTCAATCCGGCGGCGACGCCCCGGCGTTCGAGGGACGTGTTCGGAGCACGGGGCATCCGCCGGAACGACACCTCGGTCGCCGCACCCAGGGAGGCCATGGCGTTGCCGGCCCCGGCCACGCGCAGTGGTGCGCCGCCGGCGGCTCTCAGCCGTCGGCGCGCGGGTCGGAGGCGGCGCGCGGGCCGTCCGGGGTCTCGCGCACGACCTGGAGGTGGCCCGCCGCGTCGTCGAGGGCGGCGAGTGCGGTCGTGTGGAAGCCCGCGGCCCGCAGGCCGTCGGCTGCCGCGTCGCCGGCGCCCTGCTCCACCGCGATGCCGAAGCCGTCCTCGCCGGGGCGGGCGCCGGCCGTCAGCCGGCCCACGATCCAGCGGGGCCGGGCGACGGCCTCGCCCGCGGTGAGACCGGCGGCGAGGTTGAGTGCCAGGTGGGTGTGGATCTGGGGCTGGGCGCGGCCGCCCCTGGTGCCGTGGGCGCCGACCAGCCGGCCGTCCCGGCGAACGAGGACCGGCATCAGCGTGTGCGCCGGCCGTCGGCCCGGCCCGATCTCGTTGGGGCTCCCGGCGACGCCGCTGAAGCAGGCGCCCCGGTTGTGGAGGAGGATGCCGGTCTCCGGGTCCACGACGCCCGACCCGAAGGTGTGGAACACGCTCTGGATCAGGGACACCCACCGGCCCTCGCCGTCCGTGGTCACGATGGCGACCGTGTCCCCGGAGGCGCGCGCGGGGATGTGCGGCGGCCGGCCGTCGGCCCGGGTGGAGAGCAGCCGGTGGATCGGGGTGCTCCCGAGGGCGGCCTCGACCAGATCGGAGACCTCGCCGACATCGCCGACCTCGCCGTGGTCGCCGTGGTCCGGGGAGAACCCCGGATCGCCGAGGAGCCGGTCCCGCTCCGCGGCACACAGGGCGAGGACGCGCCCCACCGGTGCCGCCTCGGCCCCCAGGGCGTCGGGGACGCGCACCCGGCGTTGCCGGATCACCTCCAGGGCCACGAGTCCGCGCAGGAAGAAGCGGCCCTGGCTGTTCCCTCCCGAGCTGAGGTACTCCTCGCCGGCGAAGCGGGCGCCGAGCGGCGCGGACAGGGACGAGGTGTGCGCCGCGAAGTCCTCGGCGTCCAGCGCGCTGCCGCCCGCCCGCAGGGTGGCGACCACGCTCGCGCCGAGGGCTCCGGCGTAGAACGCCCCCGTCCCCTCCGCGGCCAGGGTGCGGAGACTGTCGGCGAGCCGCGGAAGCGTCACGTGCTGTCCGGTCCGGAGCAACTCGCCGCCGGGGAGGAACAGTTCACGGGCGCCGGGATCGGCGGCGAGGGCGTCCGCCTCGTGCTCCAGGCCGCGGCGCAGACCGGGCGCCACCGCGAACCCCTCGGCCGCGATCCCGGCCGCGGCGAGGAGGGCCGCGCCGAGCGGACGGTTTCCCCACCGGTCCGCCAACTGCTGCCAGAGGTCGAGGACTCCGGGCACCGTCACGCTCCTGGCGCCGGTCACCGGCACCTGCCCGCCGGCGTCGAGGTGGTCCGCCCGTCGCCACCCTCGGGCGCTGCGGCCGCTGCCGTTGACGACGACCGGTTCGTGGTCCGGCCCTCCCACGAGTGCGAAGGCGTCGCCGCCGATCGCGCACTGGTGCGGGTAGACCACGGTGAGGACCGCGGCGGCCGCCAGGGCGGCGTCGACGGCGTTGCCTCCGTCTGCGAGGACCGACTCGGCGGCCCCGGTGGCGGTCCGGTGGGGAGTGGCGACCGCGCCTGGGTGGTTCATGTCGGCCCCTTCGTGATTCGTCGTCGTCCGTCGTCGTGCGGCTGTGGGACAGGAGGGATACGGCTCCGGAGATGCGCCGGTGAAGGCCGGAGGGGTTGGTCACGCCCGTCACCACCATCCACCGAAATCCACGATTCCGGTTGCGCGGAGCGGGTGGAACGACGCGATCCGGACATCAGGCCCGGCCGTCGCCCGCGTCGGGCCGCCGTCGGACCGGGTACGCCCCGTACCGCGGGGCACCACGGGCGCGTACGATCCGGGCGTGCCCCGTAGGACGTCCGTCGCAACCGCCCCCGGCATGCCGCACCTGCTCCTGCTGGCGCTCTCCTGCGCCTCGGGCTTCGCGCTCCTGCTGCCCGTCTCCCCGCAGTGGGCCGTGCACGGAGGCGCCGACGCGTTCGGCGCCGGACTCGTCACCGCCACGCTGATGGCGACCACCGTGCTGGCCCAGCTCCTCGTCAGGGCGGCGCTGCGCGGGCTGGGCTGGTCGCGCACCCTCGCCCTGGGCGCCCTGCTGCTCGGACTGCCCGCACCGGTGCAGGCGTTCAGCGACGGCCTGGGGGCGATCCTGCTCACCACCGCCCCGCGGGGGCTCGGCTTCGGCATCCTCACCGTGTGCGGCTCCACCGCCGCCGCGACCCTGGCTCCCCCCGGGCGCCAGGGAGCGGCCATCGGCCTGTACGGGCTGGCCCTCGCCCTGCCCCAGACGGTGCTGACGCCGGCCGCCCCGGCGCTGGCCGCGGCGCTGCCCCTCCCCGCGGTCATCGCCTGCGGCGCGCTGCCCGTCCTCGGCCTGCCGTTCGCCCGCGGCCTGGGACGCGCGGTCGAAGCCCGCACCGCGCCGCCCGCACCGGAAAGGACGGCCGCCACCGCCACGGTGCTCCGCCGCATCCTGCTGCCGCTGGCCACCCTGCTGCTGGTGACGTCGGCCGGAGGTGCCGTGCTGACCTTCACGCCCCAGTTCGCCGGCCGCCCGGCCCTGGCGGCGACGGCGCTGTTCGTCTTCACCGCCGTCGCCGCGGGGGCCCGCTGGGTCTGTGGAGTCCTGGCGGACCGCTTCGCGCCCCGCCCGCTGACCTGCGCCCTCCTGGTCGCCGCTTGCGCCGGCCTCGCGCTGATCGCCCTCGCCGTCCGCTCCGAGCGGCCCCCGCTCCCCGGGCTGCTGACCGGTCTCGTCCTGCTGGGGGCGGCGTACGGCGGGCTGCAGAGCATCACACTGGTGCGGGCCCTCGACGAGGCCGGGCCGGAGAACCGGCACACCACGTCCGTCGCCTGGAACATCGGCTACGACTCCGGAACCGGCCTCGGCTCCCTGCTGCTCGGTGTCGCCGCACAGGTCGCGGCCTTCTCGACCGGGTTCACCGTACTGTCCGGAGTCGCGGCGCTGGCCGCGGTCGTGGTCCTGTCGGCGGGCAACCGGCCGCACCACGGGCCCGCAGCGTCCGCCGGGGCCGCCAAGGCAGAGGCCGCGGACCGCGAGACCTGCCGGCCGCTGTCCGGCCACCCGTAGCATCGGACGCCGACGGAGAACTCCCGGACGAAGCCCTCCCCGCGACGGCTCAGCCTGCGGCCCGCACCAGGGCGTCGAAGAGGCGCTGCTGGGCCGGGTCCTCGTCGGCGGTGTCCTCCGGGTGCCACTGCACGGCCGCGAACCAGCCGTCGTGCTCAGGGAGTTCGACGGCTTCGACGGCTCCGTCGGCGGCCCGGGCGGTGACGGCCAGGCCCGCCCCGAGCCGGTCCACGTGCTGGTGGTGGTAGCAGGACGCCTCGACCCGCGCGGCGCCGGTGATCCGGGCCACGGCGGAGCCGGGGGCGAGCGGGACGGGGTGCCGCAGGTGCCGGTGCTCGCGCCCTGGGCCGCCCATGTCCTGGTGCAGGGTGCCGCCCAGGACCGTGTTGACCACCTGGAGTCCACGGCAGACCGCCAGCAGCGGCACCGCGTCCGCGAGAGCCCGCCGGGCGAGTTCCAGGTCGAACCCGTCCTGCTCCGCGTCCACGTCGTAGACGGCCTCGTGGGCGTCGGACGCTCCGTAGCGGTGCGGGGCGAGGTCGCCGCCGCCGGGGAGCAGCAGCCCGTCGAAACGGGAGAGCCTGGCGGCCACCTCGGCCGGGTCGGCGACGCCGCCCGGGGCGTGCGGGTGCAGGGTGACGGGCTCGCCGCCGGCCCGCCAGACGGCCTCGGTCAGGGCCCGGGCGCTGACCTCGGCGGCGTACCGCAGCGCGGAGGTGGAGGCGGCGAAGCGGGCGGGGATCGCGATCAGCGGTCGGTGGTTCACAGCTGGATCCAGGTGGTCTTGAGTTCGGTGTACTTCTCCAGGGCGTGGGCGGACTTGTCGCGGCCGTTGCCGGACTGCTTCATTCCGCCGAAGGGCACGGTGAGGTCGCCCTCCTCGTAGCAGTTGACCCAGACCGTACCGGCTCTGAGTGCGCGGGAGACCTTGTGCGCGGTGGAGAGGTCGGAGGTCCACAGCCCGGCGGCGAGGCCGTACTCGGTGGCGTTGGCGAGGGCGACGGCCTCGTCGAGGCCGTCGAAGGTGAGGACGGCGAGCACCGGGCCGAAGACCTCCTCGCGGGCCAGCCGGCTGTCCGGGGCGACCCGGTCGAAGACGGTCGGTTCGAGGTAGCAGCCGCCGGTCGCGGTCAGGGTGCGCGCGCCGCCGGTGCGCAGCCGGGCGCCGTCGTCCAGGGCGGTGCGGACGTGGCCGAGGACCCGGCCGAGGTGCTGCTCGCCGACCAGGGCGCCCATCTCGGTGGCGGGGTCGAGCGGGTCGCCCACCCGCAGGGCGCGGGCGCGGGCCACGACGGCCTCGGTGACCTGCTCGGCGACGGAGGTGTGGACGAGCAGCCGGGAGGGCGCGGTGCACATCTCGCCCTGGTTGAAGAAGATGCCCCAGGCGGCCGTGGCCGCGGCCCGTTCCAGGTCGGGGGCGTCGGGCAGGACGATGTTGGGCGACTTGCCGCCCAGTTCCAGCCAGACCCGCTTGAGGTTGGAGTCGGCGGAGTAGCGCAGGAAGTGGCGGCCGACGGCGGTGGATCCGGTGAAGGCGAGGACGTCCACGTCGGGGTGCAGCCCGAGGGCCCGGCCGGCCACCGGTCCGTCGCCGGCGACGACGTTGAGCACGCCCGGCGGCAGCCCGGCCTCCAGGCCGATCCGTCCGAGCAGCAGGGCGGACAGCGGCGAGTTCTCCGAGGGCTTGAGGACGACCGTGCAGCCGGCGGCCAGGGCGGGTGCGATCTTCCAGCCGGCCAGGGTGAGGGGGAAGTTCCAGGGGACGACCGCGCCGACGACGCCTGCGGGCTCCCTGGTGACCAGGGCGAGGGCGTCCGGCGCGGTGTGCGGGGACTCGTCGGTGAGCTTGTCGGCGAGGCCGCCGTACCAACGGAACGTGCCGATGACGGCCCGCAGTTCGATGTCGTGGGCGTCGGTGACCGGCTTGCCCGTCTCCAGGCTGACGGTGAGCGCCAGTTCGGCCCGCCGCTCCTCCAGGAGGTCGGCGAACCGCAGCAGGGCGCGGCCGCGGTCGGCGGGGGCCAGCCGGGGCCAGGGGCCGTGGTCGAAGGCGCGGCGCGCGGCGGCGACGGCCGCGTCGACCTCGGCCGCGCCGGCGTCCGCGACCTCGGCCAGCACCCGGCCGTCCCGGGGCGACACCACGGCGAAGGTGTCACCGCCGCCGGCTTCGTCGGCGCCGTCGATCAGATGCACGCCGGTGGGCCGGAAGGCCCCGGCCCGGCGGAGCCAGTCGGCGTGGGTGGCGAGGGTCATGCGGTCCTCCAGACCACGTGGGGGAAGCGGAAGGCGGAGGGCGCGCGCCCGGATTCGGGACGCGCGCCCTCCGGGCGGGTCAGCCGGAACGTCGTTGCCGGATCCGCTGGTTGGCCACGCCGAGCGCCATGACGACGGGCACCGACAGGACGAGCCACAGCGCGGTGCCCGCCGCCCCGCCGATCAGGGTGGTGAAGTTGGCCAGGATGAGCCAGATGGCGCCCGCGATGCCGAGCGCGCCCAGTACGGGGGCGACCACGGTGTTCCACACCCGGGTGTCCACCCGTCTGCGGCGGAAGAACACCACGACCGAGACCGAGGTCAGCAGGTAGATCAGCATCATCGCCAGGACGGCGAGTCCGCTGAACCAGGAGAAGAGGGTGAGCACCGGGTCCTGGCCGGCCAGCGCGAAGGGCGCGACCAGGAGTGCGGCGATGGCGGTCTGCACCCGGCCGGCCGCCGACGGGGCGTGCCGGCGGTTCAACCGGGAGAGCCGTACCGGAAGTTGGCCGTCCCGGGAGAGGCAGAAGAGGTAGCGGGCGGCCGAGTTGTGGAAGGTCAGCACGCCGGCGAACAGCGAGGTGGCCAGCAGGACCGGCAGGACGCCGCCGATCCAGCCGCCGAACAGGTCGGTGACGGGGGCGAAGACGAAGCCGGCCGAGTCCCCTGCGGCCAGGGCCCGTTCCGCCGCCGCCGGTGCCTTCGAGGCGCCGTGGGCGGAGATCAGCGTCCACGAGGTGAGGGCGAAGAAGCCGGTGACCACGAGCACCGAGAGATAGGTGGCCCTGGGCACCGTCCTCTTCGGGTCCTTCGCCTCCTCGCCGTAGATGGCGGTGGCCTCGAAGCCGAACATGGACGCCAGCGCGAACATCACGGCGACGCCCGGCGCCCCCTGGAGGGCCGCCGACGGGGAGAAGCTCTCGGCCACGCCGAGCCCTTCGGGTCCGCCACCCCTGACCAGGGTGACCAGGCCGAAGACCAGCAGGATGCCGAACTCGGCGAGCACGAAGGCGGCCAGCACCCGCGCGCCCATCTCGATCCCGGCGGCGCCGAGGGCCTGCACGACGGCCATGGTGACCAGCGTGTAGACCCACCACGGCAGGTCCAGCGGCGTGTGGTCGGCGACGAGGGCGCTGACGATCGAGCCGTACAGGCCGTACATCGCCGCCTGGATGACGCAGTAGGCGAACAGCGCGACGCTCGCGCCGCCCGCACCGGCGGCCCGGCCGAGGCCGGTGCCGATGTACGTGTAGAAGGCGCCGGCGTCGACGACGTGCCGGCCCATCGCGATGAACCCGACGGAGAAGAGCAGGATCACCGCCCCGGCCACCACGTAGGCCGCGGGGGTGCCGGAGCCGTTGCCGATGGCGACCGAGATCGGGGCGGCGCCCGCGATGCCCGTCAGCGGGGCCTGGCCGGAGAGGACGAAGAAGAGGATGCCCAGGACACCCAGGGCGTCGGCTTTGAGCGTGGTCGCTGTGGGGGCGTCCCGCTCGGTCCGCGCTGTGGAAGTCGCCCGACGGTCCACAGGGATCACCTCCGAAAGAGGGGTGGGGGATCGTTTCAGGTCAAACGAATTGCCTCATCGTGGGGTGCGCTCACCCGTTTGACAAGGGGTCGGGAGACGGGCCCGCCGGCGCCCGGCAGCTCAGGTCAGGGCACGTCAGGTCGCGGCAGCACAGTCAGGGCACGGCAGCGCCGGTCAGCGCCCGTCCGGCTCTCCGTCCGACCCGGACAGCAGACTCCTGAGCGCCGCCAGCGCCTCCTCGGTGGCCGCGCTCTCGCCGAACACCAGCTGGTGCAGCACCAGACCCTCCAGCGCGGCGAAGACCAGCCGGGACGTGCCCGGGTTCACCGGCCCGGGCAGGATGCGGTCCAGCTCGCGCCGACTGGCCTCGAAGTACTCCTCGTAGAGGCCGCGCAGGTGCGCCAGCAGCTCGGGCCTGCGCCGGGCCTCCAGCAGCAGCTCGTACTGGAAGGCCTGGAGCTCGGGCCCGGTCTCGACCATGTCCACGAGGCCGGTGGCGAAGTCGGCCGCCGTGCCCTCGCCGGCACCGAGCGCGCTGATGCTCAGCGAAGAGTGGATGGCGTGGGTGAGTGCCTCCTCGATCAGCGCGTCCCGGGAGCCGAAGTAGTGCACGACGAGCCCGTGGGTGACGCCGGCCTCATGGGCCACCGCCCGGTACGTGAGTTGGCGCAGACCGCCCCGGGCCACCACGCGGACGGCCGCGTCCAGCAGCGCCGTCCGGCCCGTCCCGTAGTTCGTCACGCGCTTGCGGGGGCCGCGCGCGGCGGACTCGGCGGGCTCGGTCATGGCGTCGACCCTACCGGGGCGTCCCGGTCACCGCTTCGGCGGCCTGACGCCGCGGAACTCCCAGTCGCCGCCCAGCGCGGTGGACAGCACCTCCTCCGACTCCGTGGGCTGCGCCCCCACGTCGGTGCGCACCGGGGTCGGCCCGGTGACGACGTGGTTGGTGAGCCGGCCGAGGCCCTCCACCTCCACCTCCACGACGTCCCCCGGCCGGACCGGCCTGGAGTTGGCCGGGGTGCCGGACAGCAGCACGTCGCCGGGGTACAGGGTGATGGTGCGGGCGATGTCGGCGACGAGGTAGTGCATGTCCCAGGTCATCTCGTCGGTGGAGCCGTCCTGGACGACCTCCCCGTTGACGTGGGTCCGCAGCCGCTTGCCGCGGAAGTCCCAGTCGGTGACCAGCCCGGGGCCGAGCGGGCAGAGGGTGTCGGAGCCCTTGACCCTGAGCATGGAGCCGGCGTCGGTGTCCCGGAAGTCGTGGAGGCCGAAGTCGTTGGCCACGGTGTAGCCGGCGATGTACTCCCCCGCCTCCTCCGGGGAGATGTTGCGCGCCGTGCGGCCGATGACGATGGCGACCTCGCCCTCGTAGTTGAGCCACCGGCAGCCCTCGGGGCGGACGACCGCGCCCCGGTGGGAGTTGAGCGCGGAGGTCGGCTTGTGGAAGTAGGTGGGCGTGTCGGGCAGGCCGATCCGGAACTCCTCCACCCGGCTGCGGTGGTTGAGGTGGACGGCGATCACCTTCGACGGCTCGACGGGCGGCAGGTGGTGGGCGTCCTCGATCGCGACGCGCCGGCCGTCGCCGGCGACCAGTTCCTCGCCGTCGCGCACGGTCCGGACGATGGCGCCGTCGAGGAGGATACGGCGGTACTCGGGCATGGCGGGGGCCTTTCTAGACGAGGCTGTGGGGGTTGCGGGGCGTGCGGGAGGAGGGCGCTCCGGTGCCCGTCCAGCCGTTCTCGGGGCGGTCGAACCAGAGGTGCGCCTGACCGGTGCCGATCGAGTTCTCGTACTCGCCGTACTGGCGCGCCTTCGCGGTGCAGGCCTGCTCGCCGAGGGCGCCGGCCATCATCAGGTAGTGGGAGAACCTGGCCTCGGGCTTGTACCGCCAGAACTCGTCCATGGTGTCGAGGACCCGGTCGTGGCGGCCCTCCTTGAACCAGGCGATCCGTTCCCGGTCGGCCGCCCTGGCCTCGGGGGTGAAGATGTGCGACGGGTCGCCGTCCTCGTGGTCGCGCAGCTCGCGCAGCGGCCAGAAGGTGTGGGACAGCGCCCCCGAGGCGATCAGCAGCACCCGCCGGCCCGGGGTGGCGGCGATGCCGTCGGCCAGCGCGCGGCCCAGCCGCAGGTGGTCCTCCATGTCGCCGGTCTGGCAGACGCCGATCGTCACCCAGCGCTTGTCCGGCAGGCCCTCGCCGAGGTACTTCCAGAGGTTGATCGTGGCGTAGTAGACCGGCAGGTAGGCGTCGTCGATCGGGGTGATCCAGGTGCCGTGCCGGTCGGCGAACGAGGCGATGCTGCGGGCGAGTTCGGGATCGCCGGGGTAGTCGTAGGGCATCCGGCACATGCCGCGCGGCAGCTCCTCGGAGGTGAACAGCCCGGCCCGGCGCCGCTGGGCGGTGACCACGAACTCGACGGTGGTCGCCCAGTGGGAGTCCAGGACGACGACGGTGTCGTAGTCCGCGCGCCCGAAGACCTCCTCGCGCAGCCGCCGCAGGCCGGAGACCAGGGTGAAGTCCCTGCCCCCGTTCAGCTGGAGCCTGGTCTCCTCCGGCAGCACGATGGTGGGGACGTGGGCGAGCAGGCCGGCTCCGACGATCTCACCCATGGTCCCGCCACCCCTTCGGCGAGGTGACGGTGTTCTTGAGGTCGCAGTAGAAGTCGAAGCTCCAGGTGCCGCCCTCGCGGCCGACGCCCGAGTGGCGGGAGCCGCCGAACGGGGCCCGCAGGTCCCGGACGAAGAAGCAGTTGACCCAGACGGTGCCCGCCACCAGCCGCCCGGTGACGCGCCGGGCGCGCTCCTGGTCACCGGTGGCCACGGTGGCCGCCAGACCGAAGCGGGTGTCGTTGGCCAGCCGCACGGCCTCCTCCTCGTCGCCGAAGGTCTGGAAGGTCAGGACGGGGCCGAAGACCTCCTCCTGGACGATCTCCGAGTCCTGGGCGACACCGGCGAGCAGCGTCGGCTCGAAGTACTGGCCCTCCCTGCGGTGGCCGCCGATCACGGCCCGGGCGCCGGCCTCGACCGCCCGCCGCACGAAGCCCTCGATCTTCTCCAGCTGGCGGGGGTGGATGGTGGGGCCGATGTCGGTCGCCTCGTCGCGCGGGTCGCCCTGCCGCAGCCGGGAGGCCCGGTCGACGAAGCGGCGGGTGAACTCCTCGGCGACCGTCTCCTCGACGAGGATGCGGGTGGCGGCCAGGCAGACCTGGCCGGCGTTGTCGTACTGCTCGACCGCGAGGTCGACGGCGAGGTCCAGGTCGGCGTCGGCGAAGACCAACAGCGGTGACTTGCCGCCCAGTTCGAGGCTGAGCGGGGTGAGGTTGGCGGCGGCCGACGCCGCGATGCGCCGGGCGGTCGGCACGGACCCGGTGAAGCTGATCCGGCGCACGTCCGGGTGCGCGGTGAGGGCGTCGCCGATCTCGGAGCCGTACCCCTGCACCACGTTGAGGACGCCGGCCGGCAGCCCGGCCTCGGCGGCGATGTCGGCGAGCAGCGAGGCCGTCAGCGGCGACCACTCGGCGGGCTTGAGAACGACGCTGTTGCCGGCCGCCAGCGCCGGGGCGACCTTCCAGGTGGCCAGCATCAGCGGCGCGTTCCACGGGGTGATCAGCACACAGGGGCCGGCCGGGTCCCAGCCGACGTGGTTGGTGTGACCGCGGGTGTCGAAGTCCTCGTGCCCGAGGCGCAGCAGCCAGTCGGCGAAGAACCGGAAGTTGTGCGCGACCCTGGGCATGACGCCGCGCCGGTGGGAGCGCAGCAGGGCGCCGTTGTCGGCCGTCTCCACGACGGCCAGGTCCTCCAGCCGGCGCTCCACGCCGTCCGCGATGGCGTGCAGGACGCGGGCGCGCTCCTCGCGCGGGGTGGCGGCCCAGCCGGGGAAGGCCTCCCTGGCGGCGGCGACGGCCGCGGCGGCCTCCGCCGCGGTGCCCCGGGCGACCTCGCCGAGGACACCGCCGTCGACGGGCGAGACGTCGGTGAAGGTGCCGGCGGAGGCGACGCGTTCGCCGCCGATCCAGTGCCGGGTGTCGACGGCCACTCCGGCGACGGTGATGGTGTGTTCGCTCATGTCTCGGGGCTCCTCGTGGTCGGTGCGGCGCGGGTTCACTCGGCGCCGGAGGCGTTCGACTCCAGCAGCCGGCCGCCGTCCCACACCACGCCGACCTGCCGGTAGTAGGCGGCGATCGGCTCGCGGACCTCCAGCCGGGCCAGCTCCTCGGTGGGCGCCTCGAACAGCTCCAGCTCGGCGTCGCCCACCCAGGACTGTCCGGCCTCGAAGGCGGCGGCGCCGGACTCGACCAGCTCGTCCAGGGCGAGGCCGCCGCCCTTCTCGATGGAGGGCAGCCAGCGGTGGTGGGCCATCGGGTGGCTGTTGACGAAGCCGTTGGTCCCGGACGGCTCGCGCAGTGTGACGACGGCCTGGGCCAGGCGCCGGTCCGCGGCGGCGAGGGTCGCGCCGAACCGGGCACCGGCCTCGATGCGCGGGGCGGGCCCGTACGGGTGCGGGCGGGTCTGGTGGATGGAGCCGAGCTTCTTCGGGTAGCCCTGGTGGAGTCCCCGGGCGATGGCGAAGTCCTTGTCGACCCAGATGTGGACGCAGCGCGAGTAGGTCTGCCCCCGGTACGTGCAGCGGACGACGGCGAACGCCTCCTTGTACTGGGCGAGCACCGGGTCGAGGAGTTCCTGTCCGGAGGCGGAGCAGGACTGCCAGTCGGCCCAGATCAGCGCGACGGCCCCCGGGTCCTCGTCGGCGAGTTCCAGTGGCTCGGGGAGCAGTTCGCGCACCCGGGCCGGGTCGGTGCGGTACTCGATGGTGAGCAGGTCGCCGGAGTAGCGCCACGGCGGCGAGGGGATCAGCGACGAGGCGCCCGTCGCCGTCTTGGGGTGGAAGTATCCACGGACACTGGCCACTTGGGGTTCCTTACGCGGTGGGAGCGGGTTGCTGGGAAGCGGGTTGCCGGGAAGCGGGTTACCCGGAAGCGGGTTGCCGGGAAGCGAGCTACTGGAGAGCAGGCTGCTCGTCGGCGGGCTGCCGGAGCAGTTCGGCGCGGTAGCGGGCGGCGGCGGCCGCGGCGCTCTGACCGCCCAGGGCGACGACGCCGACCAGGCGGCCGGCCCGGTGGTAGCCGACCAGGACGTCCCCGTCCGGGTCGCCGCCCAGGACGCGCACGTCGTCCCTGCCGAGGGCGGGGGCGCCGAAGGACTGGAGCCGGAAGTCGTGCTGGTCGCTCCAGAAGGTCGGCAGCGGTGCGAACGGCGCGAGGCCGTGGCCGGCGCCGGCGAGGTGCGCGGCGAGCACCCTGGCGCCGTGCCTGGCCGTGTCGGTGGGGATGGACCAGTGCTCGACGCGGCGCGGGACGCCGTCGTACCTGGGGTTGGGGAAGCGGGCGACGTCGCCGACGGCGATCACCTCCGGGCGGCCGCCGGCCCGCAGGTGCCCGTCCGTCAGCACGCCGTCGGTGAGGTCCAGGCCGTTGCCTTCGAGCCACTCGGTGTTGGCCACCGAGCCGACCGACTCCACCACCACGTCCGCGGCGAGCACCCTGCCGTCCGCCAGGACCACCCCGGTGACCTCGCGCTCGCCCTGGAAGGCGGTCACCCCGGTGCCGAGCGCGAAGCGGACGCCCCGTTCCCGGTGGCGGGCGAGCAGCGCCCGGCCGAGCAGTTCGCCGAGTGGTCCGGCCATGGGCAGCGGCAGCGGGTCGACGACGGTGACCTCGGCCGCGCCGAGGGCCACGGCGGTGGCGGCCACCTCGCAGCCGATGAAGCCGGCGCCCACCACGACCACCCGCACGCCCGGCCTGGTCAGCGCCTCGCGCAGCCCCCTGGCGTCGGCCAGGGTGCGGACGGTGTGCCGTCCGGCGGCGGGGCCCGGGCAGCGCAGCCGCCGGGCGCGCGTGCCGGTGGCCACCACGAGTCCGCGGTAGGGCAGGGTCTCGCCGTCGTCGAGTCCGACGGTCCTGCCGTCGAGGTCGGCCCGGACGACCGTGCTGCCCAGGCACCACCGCACGTCGGCGACGCTGGGCCGGGGCCGGAAGGCGAGCGACTCGAAGGACGCCTTGCCGGCCAGGACCTCCTTGGACAGCGGGGGCCGGCTGTACGGCGGGTGGGGCTCGTCGCCGACGAGGGTGATCGGCCCGTCCCAGCCGGCGGCGCGCAGCTGCTCGGCGGCGCGCAGCCCGGCCATGGAGGCGCCGGCCACGACGATGGGTGCGGTCACGGCTCAGCCCTCGATCCGGATGGCCTGGAGCGGGCAGACGTCGGCGGCCTCCTCGACGTCGGCGCGCAGGGCCTCGTCGGGGTCGGCGACGTACGCCAGGCGTCCGTCGTCGTCGAAGCGGAAGACGTCGGGGGCGGCGAAGACGCACTGGCCGTGGTCCTGGCACTGGTTCATGTCGACGACGACCTGCATGGCCGGTCCTCCTGGGGCTGGGGGAACGCAAGGAGACGGGGGAGGGAAGGGGCCCGGCCCGGGACCACCGGGGCCGGATCTCGGCCGAGGGGGTGCGGGGCGTGGGGGGCGTGGGGGGCGTGGGCGGGAGAACATCCGCCATGGCTCATTTGGTGTCAAACAACATAGGAACCGCCCGGCCCGCGGTCAAGAGTTATCCGGATGGATAATTTCTGCGGCAGACCCCTTGCGGCCGGGCGATCGCTGTCCATACGGTGGGCCACCAACGAGCGAGCGGTGTCCTGCGCCACCCCGCAGTCCCGAACCCGCCGCCCCCTTCCCCCCAGTGCCGCGGGCTCGCACTCCCCCAGTGCCGCGAGTCCCCGTTCCCCCAGAGCCGCGAGCCCTGGGAGGCGCCCCACTTCCCCCAGAGGAGACGCCGGTGAGCGCATCCGACATCCCGCCCGTCCGCCACCACGTGGAGCGACTGGCCGCCGAGGGCATCGACGTGGTCCGGGTGACCTATCCCGACCTCACCGGCAGCGAACGGGCCCGGGACGTCCTGCTGGACCACCTGCCCTCGGTCTGCGACCACGGCCTCGCCTTCTGCCGCGCCGTCTACCACACCAGCCCCCAGGGGGACGTCGTCGCCGTCCCCGGCGGGCTGGAGGCCGGCCTGCCCGACATCTGCGTACGCCCCGACCTCACCACCCTGACCGCCCTGCCGTGGGAGCCCGGCGTCGCCACCTGCCTCGGCGACGTCACCGACCCGGCCACCGGACGGCCCGCGCCCGAGTCGCCGCGCGACCTGCTGCGCCGGGTCGTCGACCGCTGCCGGGAGCACGGCCTGCACCCGGTCGTGGGGCCGGAGTTGGAGTACTTCCTGTGCGACGAGGCCCCCGGCACCGCCCGGGGCTGGCGCCGCTACAGCGACGCCACCGGCGCCGTCTACACGGCGGGCCTGCGCGCGGACGGCGACAACCACCTGCTGCGCACCCTGCGCCTGCTGCGCGACCTGGACATCGGCGTCAGCAGCGGCAACCACGAGTTCGACGGCTCCCAGTTCGAGATCAACCTGACCCACTCCGACGCCATGACGGCCGCCGACCGCGCCTTCCGCTTCAAGTCCGCGGTCAAGGAACTCGCCCGCAGGGAAGGCCGGCTGGCCACCTTCATGGCCAAGCCCTTCCAGGGCGCGGGCGGATCGGGCTTCCACCTCCACCTGTCCTGCGTGGACGCCGGGGGCGGCAACATCTTCGCCGACCCGGCGGCCCCGTACGGCCTGAGCACCACCGCGCGCCACGCGGTGGCCGGCATCCTCTCCCACGCCCCGGCACTCGCCGCGCTGGCCAACCCGACGGTCAACTCCTACAAGCGCTTCGGCCCCGGCACCCTCGCGCCCTGGCTGATCGACTGGGGGCTGGACAACCGCAGCGCCATGGTCCGCATCCCGCCGGAGCGCGGCCCGGGCGCCCGCTTCGAACTGCGGCTGGGCGACGCGAGCGCGAACCCCTACCTGCTGATCGCGGGCACCATCGCGGCGGCCCTCCTGGGCGTCCTGGCGGGCGCCGAGCCCGCCGCCCCGCTGGAGGGCTACGGCTACGACCCCGCCAGGTCCGCGGTCCTGCCGGTGTCGCTGCCCGACGCCCTCGACGCGCTGGAGGCGGACACCGCCCTGACCGACGTCCTCGGCGAGGACTTCACCACCGCCTACCTCGCGTACAAGCGCGACGAGGTCGCACGCTTCCACCGGCACGTCACCGACTGGGAGTTCACCGAGTACGCCCACCACCTGTGATGCCGAGGAGCGAACCCATGACCACCGCGCCGACCGCGCCCGCATCCGGTGCCGCCCACGAGCCGATGCCGCTGGACCAGGTGAACCTGGCCGATCTCGACAACTTCACCGACGGCGTCACCCCGTGGCGCATGTTCCACACCCTCCGCCACCAGGACCCGGTCCACTGGCAGCCGGAGGAGGCGCCCGACTCCGGCTTCTGGGCCGTCACCCGGCACGCCGACATCGCCCGCGTCGACCGGGACGCCGAGACCTTCACCTCGGCGAGGTTCGTCAACCTGGAAGAGGTCGACGACGACCAGATCAAGAAGCGCGCCTCCATCCTGGAACTGGACGGAGTCCGCCACCGCGCCCTGCGCGGCATCCTCCAGCGCCAGTTCGGCGCGAGCGTCATCAACAGCTACGCCGACTTCCTGCGCGGCCTGACCGCCACCACCCTGGACGCGGCCCTGTCCAAGGGCACCTTCGACTTCGTCGAGGAGGTCTCCGCCGACTTCCCGATCAACGTCCTCGCCCGGCTCCTGGACGTGCCGCCGGAGGACAACCGGCAGCTCATCGACTGGGGCAACCGGATCATCGGCAACACCGACCCGGACTACGCCGACGTCCTGCTGCACAGCGCGGAGAGCGAGAAGTACCGCGACCTGCCCTTCCGTTCGCCCGCCTCGCTGGAGGTCTTCGGGTACGGCCGCGAACTCGCCCGGCAGCGGCGCGGCGGCACCGGCACCGACCTGGTCTCCAGGCTGGTCAACGAGGTCCCGCGGGACGGGACGCCACTCTCGCCGCAGGACTTCGACAACTACTTCCTGCTCCTGGTCGTCGCCGGCAACGAGACCACCCGCCACACCATCAGCCACTCCATGCTGGCCCTCCTCCAGCACCCCGAGCAGCTGGCCCGCCTCCAGGAGGACCCCTCCCTCATCCCCGGGGCGGTCGAGGAGTTCCTGCGCTGGGCCTCCCCGGTGTACCACTTCCGCCGCACGGCCACCCGCGACGTCGAACTCGGCGGCAGGCGGATCAGGGAGGGCGAGAAGGTCGTCATGTGGTTCGCCTCCGGCAACCGCGACGAGGAGGTCTTCGGCAACCCCTACGACTTCGACGTGACCCGCCGGGACAACGACCACGTCACCTTCGGCAAGGGCAGCCCCCACCTGTGCCTGGGCAACCTGCTCGCGCGCACCGAGATCCGGATCATGTTCGAGGAGCTCATCCCGCGCCTGGCGGGCATCCGGCTCGCCGGCGACGTCCCGCGGGTGCGCTCCAACTTCGTGAACGGCATCAAGAGGCTGCCCGTCGAGGTCACCCCGGCCTGACCGGCCGCGCCGCCGTACGGCCCGGAGGCCCGCGCCCCGGGCCGTACTCCCGTGATCGTCGGGGGTACGGCCCACAGGGGGCGCGGGCCCTCGGGTCAGGCCACCGCGGCGGGCAGGCCGAGGAGTTCGGCGGAGCCGCTGCGGTTGTGGCGCTCCTGCCAGAGTTCGAGCGCGCTGCGACAGGCGTGGTCCAGGTGCCGCACGCCGCCGAGGTCGAGGCGCACCGGACGGTCGGCCGGCAGCCCCTCCAGCGATTCGAGGGTCTCCAGGAGACGGGGCAGCCGCAGGAACGTGGCGTTGCCGTGGAGGATCACCCGGACCGCGCCGTCCGGCAGTTCGGTGACCGCGACCTGGAGGTGGGAGGTGTCCCAGGCGCTCTTGAACACCGCGAGGAGCAGGCCCAGCAGCACCCCTTCGAGCAGGTTGGTCACCACGATGGCGACCGCCGTGACGGCCAGGATCACCGCCTCGCCCCGGTCGGCCCGCCAGAGCGGCCGCAGGGTGCGCAGCGGGACCAGCTTGGCTCCGGCGTGGACCAGGACGCCGGCCAGCGCGGCGAGTGGGATGGCGGAGAGCGCGGCGGGGAGCAGGGCCGCGAAGAGCAGCAGCCACACGCCGTGGATCACCCGGGAGGCCTTGGTACGGGCGCCGGCCTGGACGTTGGCGGCGCTGCGGACGATGACGGCGGTCATCGGCAGGGCGCCGAGCAGGCCGCAGACGGTGTTGCCGACGCCCTGGGCGAGCAGTTCGCGGTCGTAGTCGGTGCGCGGGCCGTCGTGCAGCCGGTCGACGGCGGCCGCGCTGAACAGCGTCTCGGCCGAGGCGATCAGCGCGAACGCGAGGGCCGTGCCGAGGACGCCGACACTGCCGAGCGCCGCGAGGTCGGAGGCGCCGGGCAGGTCGATGACGCCGGCGAGTCCGGCCACCTCGACCCGGGCGACGGGCAGGTCGAACAGGGCGGTGACGGCCGTCGCGGCGGCCACCGCGGCGAGCGGGGCGGGGACCGCCCTGACCCTGGCGGGCAGCCGCGGCCAGAGCAGCAGGACCGCGATCGTCCCGGCGCCGATCGCGGCGGCGGCGAGCGCGTGCGGCCGGCCGGCGACGTCGGCGACCAGTCCGGGGAGCCCGGCGAGCTTGGCGGGGCCGCTCGCCGGCCCCTTGGTGTCGGCCAGTGCGTAGAGCTGGCCGGCGATCAGGACCAGGCCGATCCCGGCGAGCATGCCCTGGACGACCGAGACGGAGATCGCCCGGAACAGCCGGCCCAGGCGGGCGGCGCCCATGGCGAGTTGGAGCAGGCCGGCGGCGGCGGTGATGACGCCCAGGGTGGCGAGGCCGTGTTCCTGGACGGCGGCGAAGACCAGCACGGTCAGGCCGGCGGCGGGGCCGGAGACCTGGAGGCTGCTGCCGGGCATCAGCCCGGTCACCAGGCCGCCGACGATGCCGGTGACCAGGCCGAGTTCGGCCGGGACGCCGGAGGCGACGGCGACGCCCACGCAGAGCGGGAGGGCCACCAGGAAGACGACGAGGGAGGCGGGGAGGTCGGCGCGCAGAGTGCTCAGCCGGAGGGCGGGACGACGAGTCATCGGGTCCTCGGGGCGGTGTCGGTACGGACGGCGGTGGTCCGGAGGCGGACAGTGGTGGTCGGAACGTCGACGGCGGACGGGCCGCGGAGGGCCGGGCCCGGGGCCGCGGGAATCGGAGTGGTCACCGGGATCACGGCGGGCACCGGGATCACAGCGGCAGGAAGAGGCCGGCGCCGGGCCGGTGCGCGAGCACCAGCCCGGTGTGGATCTCGTAGAACCAGCCGTGCAGCCGGATCTCCCCCGTGTCCAGCCGGCGGGCGACGGCCGGGTAGCCGCGCAGCCGGTCGAGCTGGTTGAGCACGTGGCGCTGGACCGGCCCCGCGACCGTCGGGTCGAAGACGTCGGTCTCGTCCGCGCGGAGCACGGCCTGGTCGGCGTGGCGCAGCCAGGCGCGGACGGCGGGCACCACACTGAGGTCCTCGTCGCGGACCACGGCGCCGACGGCTCCGCAGTGCGAGTGGCCGCAGACCACGATGTCGCGGACGCCGAGCACCTCGACGGCGTACTCGATGGTGGCGGTCTCGCCGGAGGACCCGTCGGCCCGGTAGGCGGGGACGATGTTGCCCGCGGTGCGGAGTTCGAAGAGGTCCCCGGGGTCGGCGCTGGTGATCAGGGCGGGCACCACGCGCGAGTCGGAGCAGGTGATGAACAGGGCCTGCGGGGCCTGGCCCGCGGCGAGTGCGGTGAGTTCCCGGCCGGTGTCCCCCGCGCGCTGCGGGAACGCCCTGGCTCGGTCGATGAGCGGTTCCATCAGGGTGGATGCCTCCTTCGGTGACCCTCGCGGTGTGGTCCGGGAGGGGCGGTGGGCGGGCAGGCACGTCGGAACCAGTTGTCCCCGGCAGAAGGGTGTGACGGCGGCGGGCGCGGAAATGCCCGGGCCGCGTCGGTGCCCCCCGGCGACCTGTTGACGCGTCAAGGGCAAGTAAAGCACGGGCATGGGGAAGGCAAAAAGCATTCCAAGGGCGGGGAATGTGCCGATCTGGTTAACATCGTGTCACCTGAAACGGGATCCGGCCTTCCGCCCTGGAAAGCCTCGCACGGAAGGAACCTGACGGACCGTCGGGACGTTGGGGTGCGCGCGAGGGCCGCCACCGTTCCGGGAACGGTGGCGGCCCGGGAGCCCGGCCGGGACGGCCTCGCTGTTCCGGCCGAAGCCGAGCAGCGTCTGCCGCACCTGCTCCTGCTGTCCCAGTGCGTAGGTCTCGGCGATGGCGGCGTCCCCCAACGGGTCTCCGGTACCGCGCATCCGGTCGAGCAGGTCATCCGTCCGGCCATTGGCGGCCATGTGGTCCTCCGTCGGGATCGGCACGTGATCCGCATACGTATCACCACGTTCCCGGCCGGCCCGCCAGCCTCACTCGTTCGAGGGCGCGCCGCCCGGGCGGCACCGGGGCGGCTCACCCGGAGCCGGGGCTCCCGGCGCACAGCGCGTGGTCGATCAGCGCGCCGGCCGCGTCCTCCTGGGCCAGGATGTGGTCCCAGGTGTCGCCGCGCGCTTCGGACATGGAGACCACGGCACTGCGCCGCCCGTCCCCGGTGACGCCGTTGAGGGTGATGTAGCCGCCGTCCCCGCCGTCGTGGCCCCAGTACGTTCCCCCGCAGGTCAGCGAGCGTTCGACCAGACCGAGCCCGTACTGGCCGCCGTGCCACATCGTCGCTGTCTCCTCGTCCACCTCCACGGTCTCCTTCATCTCGGCCAGCTGCCGCGCCGGCAGCAGTCGGCCTCCGAGCAGTGCCCGGAGGAAGGCGTTCTCGTCGCGCGTGGTGGTGACCCACGAGAGCCCGCCGACCAGCGGCACCTGCTCGGTGACGTCCACCCGGCCGTCGGGGGCGGGGAAGAGCTGGTAGGCCTGGGCGTGCGGCCGGGGCAGGGTGGGGGAGGCGCCGATCGACCGCGTCCGGTCGAGGCCGAGCGGGCGCAGGACGCGCTCCTCGATCTCCCGCTCGGCGGCGCGCCCGGTGGCCCGCTCGATGATCATGTCGAGCAGGATGTAACCGGTGTTGGAGTAGCGCCAGTTCGTGTCGTCGAGGAACTCCGCCCCGGCCACCAGCTCCTCGGCACTGTGGACCTGGTAGCGCTCCCGCTCGTACTCGTCCCTCGTGTTGTATCCGGGCAGGTGGTCCTTGATGCCGCCCTCGTGCCGGAGCAGTTGGCGAACGGTGATCCCGCTGCCGCCCTTGGCCCGCGCCACCTCCGGCAGCCGGTGGCCGAGCGTGTCGTCCAGCGACAGCCGGCCCTCGGCCTCCAGTTGGAGGACCACGGTCGCGACCATCGTCTTGGCCGTACTGGCCATCCGGAAGTAGCCGTCCGGTGAGACCGGGCGGCCGGTGGTCACGTCGGCGGTGCCGCTGGTGGCGACCGTCTGCCGGCCGTCGGGCCCGACCACCCGGGCCTGTACGCCGGCGATGCCGAGGTGGTGGATCGCCGCGGTGTCCTGGCGCAACCGCTGGGCGACGGAGGAACCGGCGGGTCTGGCAAAGGCGTTGGCCGTGCCGGCCGCCAGCAGCACGGCGACACCGGCCGCCACGACGAGGTGCTTTCGCAGGATCGAGGTCATGGCCGCACGCTAGCCAGTCCAGGACCGGACCGGTCGCGGTCCGGCACCACCCGGGGGCGGATTGGGGGATGTCCCCGAGTGCGCCCCCGAGAATCCCCTGCCGTTCCCTCGGGGCTCAGCCGGGGAACTCCCCCAGGGCGGGACCCGGAGCGCGGGAAAGGACGTGGGAGCGCGGGCTGACCACGAGCCCTCACGTCCATGGGCGCTCACGCCCGCAGGAACGCCGGCACCGCCGGCACCAACCGGACCAGCGCCGCCCGGCCGCCCGCCAGGGCGCGCCGGAGCGCAGGACCGGCGTTGCCGCCCGGCCCCCCGCATCAGCCCACCGAAGCCGTAGCCGGCCGCGGTGACGGCCCGGCACCGGCCCCTGCGGCCACCGCGTCCAGGGCCGCCAGCCGCCCCAGGCTGGCCCGGCGCTGGAGCGCGCCGAGCCCGACGGCCGCCACGCCGAGCCCCACCCAGCCGACCGGCCCGGCCGCCATCACCACCCCGGTCAGCAGCAGCGGCCCCACCGACTTCTGCACCGACTGGGACATCCCGGCGACCCCCAGGTACGAGGCCCGGGCACCCGGCGGCGCCAGCACGACCGCCAGCTCCCAGGAGCTCACCGAGCGCATCAGCTCCGCCACCGTGACCAGCACCGCCGCGGCCAGCAGCGCGACCGAGGCCACGACCGGCCCGGCGCCGGTGGCGAGCACGATCAGCAGGCAGCTGCCCAGCACCGCGACCCCGTACCAGCGCACCGCCGTGGCCGCCCCGCGCGGGCCCTCCGCCCAGGCCGAGACGCGCAGTTGCAGCAGCACCACGAGCACCGTGTTGAGCACCAGGAAGGCCGGGACGACGGCGTGCGGCGCGCCGGTGTGGTGCACCAGCCAGAGCGGCAGGCCGACGCCCAGGATCGAGTCGTCCAGGTTCAGCGGGATGTCCAGCAGGACGAACCGCAGGTAGCCGCGGTCGCGCCAGGGGCTGGGCGCGGCGGACGGCTCCCCGGCCCGCCCCTCCGCGCCTTCGGCCCCGCCTCCCGCACCGCCCTTCGCCGCGACCAGGCCGCGCCCGGACGGCTCCCGGGCGCGCCAGACCAGCACGGCCGCCAGCACGTACGACAGCCCGTTGGCCAGGATCAGCACCCGGTAGGCGGTCGTGCTCCCGACCGCGAGACCGATCGCCGCGACGCCCGCGCCGAGAGCGACCCCGGCGTTGGCCACACTGCGGAACAGGGCCTGGTAGGTGGTCCGCCGCTCGCCCGCCACCCTGGTCGCGAACAGCATCTCCAGCGTCTTGGCGGCCCGTTCGGCCAGGCAGATCAGGGCCACCACGGGCAGCAGCGCGGCGAAGTCGTCGACCACCAGCAGCAGGCCCATCGCCCCCAGCCGCAGCAGGTGGCAGCCGATCAGCAGCAGGCGCACCGGCACGCGTTCCGCCAGCCGCCCGGCCAGCGGCGAGCCGGCGATCCCGGCCACCGCGCCCACCCCGAGCAGCAGTCCCAGCTGCCGCGCGTCCATCCCGCACACGTACGTGAAGTAGAGCACCGAGGCCGCCGACCACACCCCCGTGCCGGTCCGGTCGACGCCCTGCGCCAGCAGCATGATCCGCGCGTCCCGCCCGCCGGGCGGCCGCCGCAGCTGCGCTATCAGTCCGTTCCCCCGCATGGCAGGCCCCCGTCGCATGAGTCACATGAATCGCGTGGTCACGATCAATCTCGACATCAAGATACTTCACATCAAGAGACCTGCGGAACCCCCGAGCCGCCCCGCCCGGCACGGCACCGCAACCCTCGACGCACGGCGGGCCGTACGCCACACTCTCCCCAGCAGCACCCGCGCTCCCAACGCACCCGCGCTCCCAACGCACCGGCACGACGCCATGACCACCGCACAACGGAGAGCCGATCGGTGACCACTCGCCAACTGCTGGAGATCGCCTTCTCGTCCGGACGGACCGGGTCCGGACCGGCCACCTGGGGCCAACGGGCCATCTGGGACAACGTACGAAAGCTGCCGCCGGCCGACGCGCCGCGCTACAACATCGCCACCGCGGCGCCGCTGGACCCAGGACTCCCGGTGCCCGTCCTGCTCGCCGCACTGGAGCGGCTGCTGCACCTGCACGACTCGCTGCACACCCGGCTGCTCCCCGACGAGGACGGCGGCCTGCGCCAAGTCGTCGACGGCGAAGGAACCCTGGGCGTCCACCTGCTGCCCGCCGCGACGCACCAGGACCCGGCCGAACTCGGCGCCCGGCTGCACGAGGAGCTGGCGGCGCAGGCCTTCGACACCGCGACCCAGTGGCCGGTCCGGGTCGGCGCGGTGACGGCTGACGGGCTGATCCGGCACATCAGCCTGGTGCTCTCGCACACCGCGGTGGACGGCTCCGGGATGAGCCGCCTGGTCGCCGACCTGTCCGCGCTCTGCCTCGGCAGCTCGCCCGAGGAGCTGGCCGAGCTGCGCACACCCGCCCGACAGCCCCTGGAGGAAGCCGAGTTCCAGACCTCCGAGCGGGGGCTGCGGCGGGACGCGGGGGCCCGCAGGCAGTTCGTGCGCAAGCTCCGGCTGGGCCCGGCCAGGCTCTTCCCACCGGCCGCCGGACAGCCCGCCCGCTTCCCGAACGCGGTGCTCCGCTCCCCCACCCTGCCCCGGGCCGTGGAACGGGTGGCCGCCAGGCACCGGGTCAGCACCGGCTCGGTCCTGCTCGCCGCGGCGGCCACGATGACCGCCAGGCTCGCCGGCTCCTCCGAGGCCGTGCTGAACGTCGTGGTCAACAACCGCTTCCTGCCCGAGCTGGCCAACGCGGTGAGCGTGGTCGCGGGCGACGGGCTGTTCCATCTCCCGGACGCCGCCGCCGAGTTCGGCGACGTCGTACGGCGCACCCACGCGGCGGCGATCGGCACCTACCGCCACGCGTACTACGACAAGCTGGCGCTGGCCGCCGAGGTCGCCGCACTGACCGCCGAGGGAGTCGAACCGGCCGACCGCTCCTGCGTGTTCAACGACACCCGCGAGCTGCTCCCGGTCGTCGCCGACCCCGGCGACGACCGGACCACCCTCAGCTGGCCGGTGGAGTTCGAGCCGCGCCCGGGCCTCACCTACGCCCTGGACGCCCTCCAGTCGGCCGAGGCACTGAGCCTGGCCATGACGGCGGACCCGTCCGTACTCCCGAGACCCGCGATGGAGCGGTTCCTGCGCGGCATCGAGGAGTTGATCCTCACCGAGGCCGACACGGCGACCGACACCGCGACGGACACCGCGACCGACGCACGGACGGACGCACCGCACGACGCACGGACCGCCGTCGGCGCTTGAACCTGACACCGGTGTCAACTTCTACCGTACCGGCATGACCACGACCACCACCGCATCCCTGCTCACCCCGTACCGCCTCGGCCGGCTCGACCTGCCGAACCGCGTCGTCATGGCTCCGATGACGCGGTACCGGGCCGCCGAGGACGGTACGCCCCTGCCCGTCGTCGCCGAGCACTACGCCCAGCGCGCGGGCGCCGGCCTGATCGTCACCGAGGGCATCTGGCCCAGCCGGCAGGGCCAGTCCGGCTGGCGCCTGCCCGGCCTGGAGACGCCCGCGCACCTGGCCGGCTGGCGCGCGGTGACCGGGGCGGTGCACGCCGCCGGCGGGCGGATCGCCGCCCAGCTGATGCACGGCGGACGCCAGGGCCACCCGTTCAACCGGCTGCTCGGCGACGTCCCCGCGGGCCCCTCCGCCGTCCCCGCCCCCGGCCCGGTGCACATCAGGGACGGCGGCAAGGCGGAGGCCGTCACCCCGCGCGCCATGACCCGCGAGGAGATCCACCGCACCATCGCCGACCACGTCGACTCCGCCCGCCGCGCCCTCGCCGCCGGCTTCGACGCCGTCGAACTGCACGGCGCCAACTCCTACCTGATCCACCAGTTCCTGGCCGACAACACCAACCTGCGCACCGACGAGTACGGCCCCCGCACCCTCCCCGACCGGCTGCGCTTCGCGATCGAGCTGGTCACCGCCGTCGCCGGGGCCGTCGGCCCCGACCGCCTCGGCCTGCGGCTGTCCCCCGGCAACCCGCAGTTCGGCATGCACGAGGCCGACCCGGCACCGGTCTACCGCGCGCTGCTGGCCGAACTCGACGGCCTCGGCCTGGCCTACCTCCACCTCACCGACAACGACGACTACCCGGCCCTGGCCGACCTGCGCCCGCGCTGGTCGGGCCCGCTGATCGCCAACGTCGGCGAGAACCGCGCCGCCACCGACCGCGAGCGGGGCGAGGCGGTGCTCACCGCGGGCCTGGCCGACCTGGTCTCCTACGGCCGCGCCTTCATCGCCAACCCGGACCTGCCGGAGCGGTTCGCCGCGAACGCGCCGCTCGCCCCCGTCGACCCGGTCCACCTCTACGGCCAGGAGGCGGCCGGCTACACCGACTACCCGCGATTCCGGCCCGCCGACCGTCCCTGATCCGGCGGAGGGCACCCCGTCCTGACCGGTTGTCAGTGCCACCCGCTATGGTCGGCCCCGAACGATTCCAGTACGAACAGCACCACCGCCACCAGGGGGCACCACCATGACCGCACCGGGCACCGGCCCGCTCACCACCGCCGACCTCGTCGAAGGCTGGCGCCGGGTGGGCGTGCGCGAGGGCATGGCGCTGATCGTGCACTCCTCGCTCTCCAGCCTCGGCCGGGTCGAGGGCGGCGCGGCGGCCGTGGCGGCCTCCCTGCGCGAGGCGGTCGGGCCCGGCGGCACCGTCGCCGCGCCCACCTTCACCTCCGACACGGTCCGCGACCCGGCCCCCGGGCACGCGGGCCCGCCCACCCCCGGGATCGCGGAACGGCGGGCCGCCGTCCCGCTGTTCCACCCCGGGCTCCCCTGTTCCACCGGCGCGGTGGCGGAGGCGCTGCGCGCGCTGCCGGAGAGCCATCGCAGCACCCATCCCCAGGTCTCGGTGGCCGCCGTCGGCGCGCACGCCAGGGAGGTCACCGGCCGCCGGTCGCTCGGCTTCGCCGTCGGCCGGGAGTCGCCGTTCGGCGCGCTGCACGACCTCGGCGGCCACGTGCTGCTGGTCGGCGTCGGACACGACCGCAACACCTTCCTGCACTACGCCGAGACCTTCGCACCCAACCGCCGGCTCAAGCTCCGCCGCTTCCCGATGGCGATCCAGGGCGAGCGGGTCTGGATCGAGGCACCGGATGTGGCGGACGACAACGGCACCCACTTCCCGGTCGTGGGCCGGGAGTTCGAGGAACGGACGGGCATCCGCGAGGCCTTGGTCGGCAGCGCGCCCTGCCGGCTGCTCCCGGTCCGCGACCTCATACCCTTCGCCGTCCGCCGCCTCACCGAACTGCTGGCGGCCGACGGCCCCGGAGCGGCGTAGGCCGAGCCGGCGGTTCGCGTCGCACACGCGGCCCGCCGGCCCGATCCGTCACGCCGTCAGTTGCGCGCCTCGTGCACCGAGCCGGCCTCCTGGATCTTCTTCCAGGACTTCGGCTCGGCCGGCGGCTTCCCCTGGTCCGCACCCGCGCCCAGGGCCGGCGAGGCCACGACCGAGGCACCCGGCGGCACCGGCCCGACGGCCGGCTTGCTCGCGGTGAACAGCCAGGTGTTCAGCAGGTCGCCCAGCTTCTTGCCGGAGACCTTCTCCGCGTACGCCTGGAACTCCGGAATGGTGACGTTCCCGTAGCGGTGCTCGGTGGGCCAGCCCTTGAGGATCCGGAAGAACGCGTCGTCCCCGACGGCGTTGCGCAGCGCCTGGATGGCCACCGCGCCGCGGTAGTACACCGCGAGGGAGAACTGGTTCTCCTCTCCCGGGTCGCCCGGCTTGACGCTCCAGAACGGGTCGTCGGCCGGGAACAAGGCGTATACGTAGTCGGCCAGTTCCTGCGCGGTGCCCTCGTTCTCGTGCTCGGACCAGAGGAACTGCGCGTACTGGGCGAAGCCCTCGTTCAGCCAGATGCCGTTCCAGTCCGAGAGCGAGACGCTGTCGCCGTACCACTGGTGGGCCAGCTCGTGCACGACCACCGAGGCGTTGGAACCCCGGGCGAACAACCGGGGGCCGTAGGTGACCCGGGTCTGGGTCTCCAGGGCGCCGCTGGACTGGGTGTTGGGGACGTAGCCGCCGACCGAGCTGAACGGGTACTCGCCGAAGTAGCCGCTCAGCCAGTCGACCAGCTCACCGGTCCGCTCGACACTCGCCCTGGCCGCGGCGGCGTTCTCGCCGAGGTCCTTGCTGTACGCGTTGTAGACCGGCAGCCCGCTCGCCGTGGTGTCCGTGGTGATGTCGAACTTGCCGATCGCGAGGGTCGCCAGGTACGTCGCCTGCGGCTTGTCCTCGCGCCAGCTGTACCTGGTCCAGCCCGCCTGCGAGGAAGTGCCGGTCAGGACGCCGTTGCTGATCACCTGGCTGCCGTTCGGCACCTGCACCGAGACGTCGAAGGTGGCCTTGTCGCTCGGGTGGTCGTTGCTCGGGAACCACCACCCGGCCGACACGGGCTCGCCCGCCACCACGGCACCGTCCGGGGTGCGGTGCCAGGCGGTGAAGCCGCCGTACTTCGTCACGGTCGACGGCACGTCCTTGTAGCGCACCACCACGGTGGCCTGGCTGCCCTTGGCCAGCGGCCGGGCCGGGGTGATCTCCAGCTCCTGGTCCCCGCTGGTGGCGAAGGCCGCGGGCCGCCCGTTGACCCGGACCTCCGTGACGTTCAGCGCGAAGTCGAGGTTGAACCGGGAGAGGTCCTGGGTCGCCGTGGCGAGGATGGTCGTGGTGCCCTCCAGCTCGTCCGTGGCGGGCTGGTACTTCAGCCGGCTGTCGTAGTGCGAGACGCGGTAGCCGCCGTTGCCGAGGGTCGGGTAGTAGCTGTCACCGAGTCCGTCCGCGCCCGGCTGGAAGCCGGAGGCCGAGGCGGGGACGGCCAGGAACAGGCTCAGGGCACTGGCAGCGGAGACGATCAATCTCTTGCGCACGTGGTCCTCCAGGGATCACCAGAGTGATTGGGCTGAATCGATCCTTGTCCTGACTGCCCATCACCCACCACCCGATCGCGAGATCTCCATGGAAAGAAACACGCCGAAATGACGGCTTCGCAGCGGTGCGGCGAAGCCGTCATCCCGGCGCGTACGCGAACCGCCGATCCGATACTCGGGACCGTCAGTTGTGCGCCTCGTGCAGCGAGTTGCTCTCCTGGATCTTCTTCCAGGACTTCGGCTCGGCCGGCAGCCGCCCCTGGTCCGCACCCGCGCCCAGGGCCGGCGAGGCCGCCACCGAGGCACCGGCCGGCACCGGCCCGACGGCCGGCTTGCTCGCGGTGAACAGCCAGGTGTTCAGCACGTCACCGAGCTTCTTGCCGGAGACCTTCTCCGCGTACGCCTGGAACTGCGCGATGGTGGCGTTCCCGTAACGGCGCTCCGTGGGCCAGCCCTTGAGGATCCGGAAGAACGCGTCCTCCCCGACGGCGTTGCGCAACGCCTGGACGGCGACCGCGCCCCGGTCGTACACGGCGCCCGCGAACTGGTTGTCGGGACCGGGGTCGCCCGGCTTGACGGTCCAGAACGGGTCGTCGGCCGGGTGCGAGGCGTAGACGTAGTCGGCCAGCTCCTGGGCGGTGCCCTCGTTCTCGTGCTCGGACCAGAGGAACTGCGAGTAGCGGGCGAAGCCCTCGTTCAGCCAGATGTCGCTCCACTGCGAGAGCGAGACGCTGTCGCCGTACCACTGGTGGGCCAGCTCGTGCACGACCACCGAGGTGTTGGAGCCCCGGGCGAACTGCCGGGGGCTGTAGAAGATCCGGGTCTGGGTCTCCAGCGCGAAGCCGGTCGGCACGTTGGGGACGTAGCCACCGACCGAGCTGAACGGGTACTCGCCGAAGTAGCCGCTCAGCCAGTCGACCAGCTCGCCGGTCCGCTCGACGCTCGCCCTGGCCGCGTCCGCGTTGTCACCGAGGTCCTTGCTGTACGCGTTGTAGACCGGCAGGCCCTTCGCCGTGGTGTCCGTGGTGACGTCGAACTTGCCGACCGCGAGCGTGGCCAGATAGGTCGCCTGGGGCTTGGTCTCGCGCCAGCTGTACCTGGTCCAGCCCGCCTGCGAGGAGGTACCGGTCAGGATGCCGTTGCTGATCACCTGGTTGCCGTTCGGCACCAGCACCGAGACGTCGAAGGTGGCCTTGTCGCTCGGGTGGTCGTTGCTCGGGAACCACCACCACGCCGACTCGGGCTCGCCGGCCGCCACCGCGCCGTCCGGCGTGCGGAGCCAGGCCGTGAAGCCGTACTTCTTCACGCTGGACGGCACGCCCTTGTACCGCACGACCACGGTGGCCTGGCTGCCCTTGGCCAGCGGCCGGGCCGGGGTGATCTCCAGCTCCTGCTCACCACTGGTGGCGAAGGCCGCGGGCCGCCCGTTGACCCGGACCTCCGAGACGTTCAGCGCGAAGTCGAGGTTGAACCGGGAGAGGTCCTGGGTCGCCGTGGCGAGGATGGTCGTGGTGCCCTCCAGCTCGTCCGTGGCGGGCTGGTACTTCAGCCGGATGTTGTAGTGCGAAACCTGGTAGCCGCCGTTGCCGTAGGTCGGGTAGTACCGGTCACCGACCCCGGCCGTGCCGGCCTGGAAGTCGGATGCCGAGGCGGGAACGGCCAGGAACAGGCTCAGGGCACTGGCAGCGGAGACGATCAGCCTCTTGCGCACGTGGTCCTCCAGGGATCACCGGAACGATTGGGTTGAATCGATCCTTGTCCCGGAGGCGCCTCGTCCACTCCCCCATCGTGAGATGTTCATGAAAAGAAACGCGCCGAAATGACGGCTTCGCAGCGGTGCCGCGACGTCGTCACGCCGCCCCGCCCGTCACTCGCGCTCCATCCCCCAATCGCACTCCGCCCGTCACTCACACACTGCCCGCCACTCACGCCCCGAGCACCACGGGCGCCCGGACCAGCGAGCCGTACTCCGTCCACGAGCCGTCGTAGTTCTTGACGTGCGGATAGCCGAGCAGCTCGGTGAGCGCGAACCAGGTGTGCGCGGACCGCTCGCCGATCCGGCAGTACGCGATCACCTCGCGCTCCGACCCCACGCCCTTCCCGCCGTACAGCTCCCGCAGCTCCTCCGCCGAGCGGAACGACCCGTCGTCGTTGGCCGCCTGCGACCAGGGGATGTTGACCGCGCCGGGGATGTGCCCCGGCACCTGGGCCTGCTCCTGCGGCAGGTGCGGCGGTGCGATCAGCTCGCCCCTGAACTCGGCCGGGGAGCGGACGTCCACCAGCACCGCGTCCGCCCCCGGTTTGGCGAACACCTCCGCCTTGGCCAGCACCTCGTCCCGCATCGCCCGCAGCTCCGGCCGCTCGGGCCCGCTCAACCGGTAGCCGGTGTGCTGGTAGTCCATCACCTCCGGGGTGAGCTCCCGCCCCTCCAGCTCCCACTTCTTGCGCCCGCCGTCCAGCAGCCGCACCGGCCCGAAGCCGCGCAGCCGCAGCAGCCAGTAGGCGTAGGCGGCGAACCAGTTGTTGTTGCCGCCGTACAGCACCACCGTGGTGTCGTCCTCGACCCCGGCCGCCCGCAGCAGGTGCTGGACGCCGTCGCGGTCGGCGTAGTCACGGCCGACCTGGCTGTGCAGGTCGGTGGTCCAGTTCCAGCCGACCGCGCCGGGGATGTGGTCCCGGTCGTAGGCCTCGGTGTCCTCGTCCACCTCGACGACCCTGACCGTCCCGTCGTCCAGGTGGTGGGCCAGCCATTCGGTGCGGACCAACGCCTCGGGGTGCGCATAGCCGTTGCCGGTCATCCCAGGCCCTCCTTCGCTCTGCCCAGGCTGCGGCGCCCGACCACGGACACAGCGGGCCGCACCACCACGACAGGGCGTACGGGCACGGCGAGGCGCCGGCGACCGGGCCGGACAGTTCGAACCTACGCCGACAGCCCGGCCCGGGCCACCCCGGCGAGCCCCTGCGCGAGGCGCCCGACCGCCCCGGCCCGGCGAGCCCCGGCCCGGCGAGCCCGCCCGTCAGCCGTTCGCCGCGCCGTCGAGCCGCGCCACGTAGTACAGGTTCAGCACGTCGCCCTCGACCCGCTTCGTCTCGACCGGCCCGAACCCGGCCTCCGCCAGCATCCGCCGGGCGGTCTGCTCGCCCCAGACCGTCCCGAGCCCCTCCCCGCCCTCACCGAGCGAGACCGTCATGCAGTAGAAGGTCGAGAAGGTGTAGAGCGCGGGCGCCAGCGGGTGGCCGATGTTCTCCGCCAGCTCGCTGCTGGCGGCGATGTCACCCATCAGGAAGACGCCCCCGGGCCGCAGCGCTCCGGCGACGGCGGCCAGCGTGCGGGTCGGGCGGGCCAGGTCGTGGATCACGTCGAAGGCGGTGACCAGGTCGTACTCCCCGGTCAGCGCGGCCGAGTCGGCGACCTCGAACCGGGCGTTGCGCAGGCCCAGCCGGGCCGCGGACGCGCGGGCGGCGGCGATCCCCTCGGCGGAGATGTCGATGCCGGTGAAGCGGCTCTCCGGGAACGCCCGGGCGAGCACCGTGACGGCGTGCCCCTGCCCGGTGCCGATGTCCACCGCGTCGATCCCGGCCCGCAGCCGCTCGGTCAGCCCCGCCGCCAGCGGCACGATCGCGTCCACCAGGGCCAGGTCGTACACCCGGGCGGTCTCCTCGGCCTGGAGCCGCTGGAAGCGCGGGTACGCCGAGTACGGCATCCCGCCGCCGCCGCGGAAGTGCCCGAGCAGCTCCTGCTCGACCTCTCCCATCATCGCGAGGAAGGGCATCATCCCAGCCAGGTTGTCCGGCCCGGCCGCCCTGGTCAGTGACGCCGCGTGCTCGGGCGGCAGCAGGTAGGTGCGCTCCCGCGGGTCGTACTCGACGAAGCCCGCGACGACCATGCAGCCCAGCCACTCGCGGACGTAGCGCTCGTTCAGCCCGGCGGCCCGCGCGATCTCCTCGCCGGTCGACGGGGCGAGCCCGGCCATCAGGTCGTACAGCCCGGTCTGGTGGCCGAGGCTGGTCATCAGCCCCAGACAGGCGTCGTTGAGGACCTCCAGCACGCGCCCGCCGAAGGCCTCCTGCTTCACCGCGTCCGGTTCCCGTACGGACATGACGTCCTCCTCAGCGGCCGGGATGGCGCCCCCCTCCCCAGTCACGCTACGCCACTCACCCGAATGGCCCCACCGGAAGTGCGGTGGAGCCGATCACGGGTGGCCCGGCGGCTCCTGACCGCTCGCCGGACCGCCGTGGTCCGCGGTGACCGTCCGTTCAGGAGAAGAGGACGGAGCGCAGCTTCAGCCGGTCGCCGAGCTTCTTGCCGGGGGCCATGTCGTAGAAGACGTCGCCCGCGCAGCCGGCGGCCAGGAAGACGGTGGCCGTGGAGCGGGTGAGGTTCTCCGGCGCGAAGCCCGGCGCCGCCTCGGTGGTCCACGGCAGGTCGACGCACTCGCCGCTCTTCGGGTCGGCCAGGCCGGCGAGGACCCCGGGGCCGACCTTGTAGAGGAAGTCGCCCTCGGCGGCGTTGGCGGAGAACGGGACGGCGAGGACGAGGGCGATGGCGCTGGCGGCGGCGAGCACGGCGTTGCGGAGACGCATGAGTGAGGGCCTTTCAGGTGGTACTCGGCGATACCCGGTTAATCGGTGCGAGATCACCCTAGAGGCCCAAAATCCGCAGAAACGGTTCTCCCTCCTCACCTTTTCGAGTGGTTCAAGGGTTGAAGCCGCCACCCCGGATTCACCCGAAATGCTCTCAGTTCGGCGGAGCCGTGAAGTAGTACCCCGAGTCGACGAGCACCGGCAGGTACGCCTTCAGAGCCGCCACCGTCTGCGACCGGTCCCCGCCGCCGTCGTGGTTGAGCACGATCGACCCGGGCCGGACGCCCTTGAGGACGCGGTCGGTGATCGCCGAGGTCCCCGGCCTGGCCCAGTCCCGCGGGTCCACCGACCACGCCATGTTCCGCATCCCGAGGTCGGCGGCCACCTGGAGCGACTCCGCGGACCAGTCCCCGCCCGGCGCGCGGAACCAGGTGGGCAGCCGACCGGTGGTCCGGTGCAGCAGGTCGGAGGTGCGTTCCAGCTCGTCCCGCACCTTGGCCCCGGACAGGTGCCGCAGGTCCGGGTGGGTCCAGGTGTGGTTGGCGATGTGGTGGCCGCGGTCCGCGATCTCCCGCACCAGCGCCGGGTGCTCGACCGCGTTCTCGCCGATCAGGAAGAACGTCGCCCTGATCCCGTACTGCTCGAACAGCGCCAGCACGGTCGGCGTGTACCGGGGGTCGGGACCGTCGTCGATGGTGAGCGCCACCACCCGCTGCGCCGGGTCCAGGTCGTACACCGGCTTGCTCTCCGCCTCGGTGAGCACCCGGCGCACCGGCACCGCGCTCGGCGCGGCGGACGGGGGCGGGGCGGACGAGGGCGCGCCCCCCGAAGGCGCGGCGGACGGCGGTGGGGCGGACGAGGGCGTGCCCTCCGGGGCCGCCGCCGAGGGCGCGGCCGGAGCGGCGCCGGGCCCGTCGGGCGCCCCCTCGGGCCCCGCCGAGGCGGACGGGGCGACCGCATCGGCCGCCCCCGCTCCGCCCTCCCCGCCACCCCAGGGGTTCCGGCATCCGGCAGCCGCCCCCAAAAGGGACATTCCGGCCGCAACCAACAGCAATCTTCGCGAAGTAATCTGACGATCTGACAGCATTCTGGATGCTTCCCCCGGCCGTCACCTCGGTTCCCCGGGGGCAACTCAGACGGACCCGATCACCACTCCGACGGCCCAGGCGCGACGGGCGCACACCCCGCGTCCCGATCCCTTCCGCAGATCTTCCCCGACCGGACGCTTCACCTCCCGTCCGGACCGCTACGCTGTGCCTTCCCCAGTGTGATGATCTGCCATCAGAGGACGTGGCCATGACGACAAGTCAGGACTTCCCCCACCAGGGCCCGCAGGAACAGGACCCCGCCGAGCTGAGCCAGTGGGAACGTTTCGGCGTCGACACCACCGCCCCGCACTCTGCGCGCGTGTACGACTACTGGCTGGGAGGGAAGACCAACTTCCCGCCCGACCGCGCCATGGGGCAGGCCATCGAGCAGGCCGTGCCGAGCGTCAAGGAGATGGCCAAGGCCAACCGCGCCTTCCAGGGCCGGGCCGTGCGCTATCTGGCCCAGGAGCACGGCATCCGCCAGTTCCTCGACCTCGGCACCGGCATCCCGACCTCGCCGAACACCCATGAGATCGCCGAGGCGGTCAGCCCCGGCACCCGGGTGGTCTACGTCGACAACGACCCGATCGTGCTCGCCCACGCCCGCGCGCTGATGGTCTCCAGCCCGGCCAGCCGCACCACCTACATCCACGCCGACCTGCGCAAGCCCGAGGAACTGTTCGCCGACCCGGCGCTCACCGCCACCCTCGACCTCACCCAGCCGGTCGGCCTGCTGATGATCGCCGTCCTGATGCTGATCGCCGACGCGGACGACCCGTGGGGCCGGGTCGCCGCCCTGCGCGACGCCCTGCCGGCCGGCAGCTGCATCGCCCTGACCACCCCCACCCCGGACTTCGACCCCGAGGCCGTCGGCAAGGTCGCCGAGGCCGCCCGGGCCGGCGGGATGACGCTGGTGCCGCGCGGCTACGACGACGTGGTCCGCTTCTTCGACGGCTGGGAGCTGGTCGAGCCGGGCGTCGCCCCGGTGCTGGCCTGGCGCCCGGACGGCGAGCCCCCGGCCGACCCGAAGGCCGCGTACTACTGGGGCGGCGTCGCGATCAAGCGCTGACGCCCGCGAACCCGGGGGGACGAGCCGCACGCCGTCCCCCCGGGTCACTTCAGCAGCCGCGAGAGCCGCCGGTCGGCGAGCGGTCTGCCACCGGTCTGGCAGGTCGGGCAGTACTGCAACGAGGAGTCCGCGAAGGACACCTCGCGGATGGTGTCCCCGCAGACCGGACAGGGCTGACCGGTCCGGCCGTGCACCCGCAGCCCGAGCTTCTTCTCCGCCTTCAGCTCCCCCGCCGCCAGCCCGCGCGAGCGCTCCACCGCCTCGCGCAGCGTGCCGCCGAGCGCCTCGTAGAGCCGGGCCACCTCCTCCTCGCCCAGGCTCGCGGCCTGCTTGTACGGCGACATCCGGGCCGCGTGCAGCACCTCGTCCGAGTAGGCGTTGCCCACCCCCGCCAGCGCGCTCTGGTCGCGCAGGAGGCCCTTGAGCCGGCGCCGGTCCCCGCCCAGCAGCGCGGCGAAGTCGGCCAGGGTGAAGGCCGGGTCCAGCGGGTCGGGGCCGAGCCTGGCCACCCCGGGCACCTCGGCCGGGTCCCGCACCACGTAGACCGCGAGCCCCTTCTTCGAGCCGGCCTCGGTGAGGTCGAAGCCGTCCCCCGCCTCGCCCGCCAGCCGCACCCGCAGCGCCAGCGGGTTGCGCGGGCTCGGCCGCGGCGGCTCGGCGGGCAGGCCGTCCTTCCAGCGCAGCCAGCCGGCCCTGGCCAGGTGGATCACCAGGTGCAACCCCTCGGCCTCGATGTCCAGGAACTTGCCGCGCCGGCCCACCGGGCCGACCGTCCGCCCCTCCAGCGCCGTCACCGGCGGGTCGTACGTCTTCAGCGCGCTGATCGCCACCGGCTGCACCCGGGCGATCACGCGCCCGGTCAGCCGCTCGGACAGGAAGGCGCTCAGCGCCTCGACCTCGGGCAGCTCCGGCATGCGCCCAGTCTCCCGCAGCCCGCGTTCCGTCGCCCGTCGCCCGTCACACGCGCTGCCCCCCTTGGCCGGCTCCGGCCCCGAGGCGCAGGCTGGAACGGAGGGAGGTACCGCGCCACCATGAGCACCCTTGAGGAACAGATCGACATCGCCGTCCCCGTCCTCGCCGCCTGGGAACAGCTGCACCGGGTGCACGAGTACCCGCAGTTCGTCGACGGCGTCCGCAGCGCCCACCCGCACGGCCGCAACCTCGCGCACCTCGGGGTGCGGATCGGCGGCGCCGAGCGCTCCGTCGACACCGAGATCACCGACCGCGGCCGGGGCCGGGTGATGGCCTGGCGGACGCTGGACTCCGTCCGGCTGCGCGGCGCCTTCGCGCTGCTGCCGCTCGACGCCGGGCACACCCGGGTGCAGATCCGGGTGGAGTACGACCCGGACTCGATGCACCGGGAGTTCGGCGGGCCGCGCGGCTTCGCCCAGGCGGGGGCGGTCGAGCGGGCCGTACGCGAGGACCTGGACCACTTCAGGGAACTGGTCGAGACGCGGGGTGAACGGAGCCGCCGACGGTCGCCCGGACTCCCCCGACGCCGCCCCTCCGACTCCCCGTGAACACCCGTAAGCGCCGCATAAGCCCAGCTCAGCACGGTTGGTGAGGCTCTTCACAGCCGGCCGTCCGGCAGACCGTTCCACTTTCAACCTGTGGCAGACTCGGATGCCATGGACATCGGCCCGGTCACCAGGACGCTCCGCGCGGCGGTCTTCGCCGCGCTGGTCGTGCTGCTCGCCGGGCTCGGCCAGGTGCTGGTCACCGGCCGCTCGCTGCCGGTCGGCCCGATGCTGCTGGCCGCCACCGCGGTCTTCGCGGTGGCCTTCGCCCTGGCCGGCCGCGAGCGCGGCTACCCGGCGATCGCGGCGGTCTTCCTGCCCCTGGAGCTGGGCGCCGGCGCGCTGTTCGACCTCGCGCAGAGCACCTGTCCCTCCCTGCCGCCCGGCGCCGGGCACGGCCTCCAGCCGCTGCTGTGCGGCGGCGGCTCGCTCGGCGGCCTGCTGCTCGGCCACGGCGTCTCCCCGCAGACCGCCGTGCTGCTGCTCCTGCTGCTGCACACGGTGATCGCGCTGGCCGGCGCCTACTGGCTGCGCCGCGCGGACGCCGCGCTGTGCTGCCTGGCCGGCACCGCCCGGATGCTGGGCGGGTTCCTGCACCGCCACCTGCCGGCTGCCGCCCGCTGGCTGCGGCTGCTGACCGCTCCGCGGCCGGCCCGTCCCGTGGTCCGGGTGCCGTTCCCCCGGGCCAGCCGCGCGCTGGTCCCCGCCGAGGACGTCGTCGTCCGCCCGGCCGTCCGGCGCGGTCCTCCGGTGTTCGCCCTGGCCGTCTGAGCCGTCCGAGCCGCGGGTATCCCGCCCGCTCGGTCCCGCCCGGTCGGCCGTCTCTCTCCCGCGCGGGCCCCGACGGGCCGCGCGCCTCCCCGTACGCCCGAGAGCACAGGACGACACCCCATGAGCAACACCCGCAAGACCGCCACGAAGGCCTCCGCCACCGACCGGATGCGGGCCGCCCGCCTCCAGGCCGAGCGCTCCGACCGGATCCGCCGCCGGGTGGTGGTCGGCGGCGCCTCCGCCGCCGTGCTCGCCCTCGTGGCGGGCGTGGCCTTCGCCGTCGGCGGCTCCTCCGGCTCCGGTCCGGGCGCCGCGAACGGCCCGCTGGTCGTCCCGGCCAACGCGAGCGGCACCGGCGGCACCGTGATCACCTACGGCAAGGCCGACGCCCCGCACACCCTGGAGGTCTACGAGGACTTCCGCTGCCCGTTCTGCGAGCAGCTGGAGACCACCACCGGCAAGGCCGTGCAGCAGCTCGCCGACGACGGC
Source organism: Kitasatospora sp. NPDC036993 (assembly GCF_055607525.1). NCBI lineage: Bacteria > Bacillati > Actinomycetota > Actinomycetes > Kitasatosporales > Streptomycetaceae > Kitasatospora > Kitasatospora sp. NPDC036993. Next base: position 112,165 of record NZ_JBVJRP010000003.1, read on the forward strand.
ACGTACAAGGTCGAGTACCACCTGGCGACGTTCCTGGACAACAACCTCGGCGGCAAGGGCTCGCGCACCGCGCTGGCCGCGGCCGGCGCCGCGCTGAACGAGGGCGTGGACAAGTTCAAGCAGTTCCACGACGTGCTCTACGCCAACCAGCCGGACGAGCGCAGCGACGCCTTCGGTGACGTCAACCACCTCCTGGACCTGGCCGGCCAGGTGCCCGGCCTGAAGACCGACGGCTTCGTCAAGGCCGTCCAGGAGGGCACCTACGTGCCGTGGGCGGCCAAGGTCAACGAGCAGTTCAACAAGAGCGACGTGACCGGCACCCCGACCGTCAAGCTGGACGGGAAGAAGCTGGACGTCCTCACCAACGGCAAGGCCGTCTCCCCCGAGCAGTTCACCGCGATGGTCAAGCAGGTGACCGGATGACGGCCGGCTCCGCCGCCGTACGGCCCGAGGCCACCGGGCCCCGGACGTACGGCGCGAGCCGCCCGTTCGCCTGGCTGCTGCTGATCGGCGGCGCGGTCGGCCTGTTCGCCTCGGCGGTCCTCACCCTGGACAAGATCCGGCTGCTGAAGGACCCGTCGTACGTCCCCAGCTGCAACATCAACCCGATCATCAGCTGCGGTTCGATCATGCGCAGCGACCAGGCCGAGGCCTTCGGCTTCCCCAACTCGCTGATCGGGCTGGTCGCCTTCGGGGTGGTGATCGCGGTCGGCGCCGGGCTGCTGTCCGGGGCGGCGTACCGGCGCTGGTTCTGGCTCGGCCTCCAGGCCGGGACGGTGTTCGGGGCCGGCTTCGTGACCTGGCTGATGTACCAGGCGCTGTACCGGATCGGCGCGCTCTGCCCGTACTGCATGGTGGTGTGGGCCGCGGTGATCCCGCTGTTCTGGTACACCACACTGCACAACCTGCGCTCGGGCGTGATCCCGGTGGGCCCACGCCTGCGGGTGGCCGTCCGGGAGGCGGCCCGCTACCACTGGGTCGTCCCGGCGCTCTGGTACGCGGTGATCGCGCTGCTGGTCCTCGACCGGTTCTGGTACTACTGGAGCACCCTGATCTGATCCCGTCCGCCGCCCTCTCCTCCGACCCGGGGCGGGCGGCGGCCATTCCTCCCGGTGGGGTGCCATGCGACGCAGGATCGTGCTCTTCGTCTCCCTATCGGTCGACGGCTACTTCGAGGGCCCCGACCACGACCTCGGCTGGAACCTCGTCGACGACGAGGTGCACACCCACTTCAACCGGGAACTCGCCCGGATGGGTGGTTTCGTCTCCGGCCGGGTGACACACGAACTGATGGCCTCCGTCTGGCCCACCGCCGACCGGGACCCGGACGCCGACGCCCCGATGATCGAGTTCGCGGGCATCTGGCGCGCGATGCCGAAGACCGTCTTCTCCCGCACCCTCGAACGCGCCGACTGGAACACCACCGTCGTCCGCGAGGTCACCCCCGAGTCGGTCGCCGCCCTCACCGCCGGCCCCGGCGGGGACCTCGCCCTCAGCGGCGCGAACCTGGCCGAGTCCTTCCTCGCCCAGGACCTCGTCGACGAGTTCCGCCTCTACGTCCACCCCGTCGTGCTCGGCCGCGGCACCCTCTTCTTCCGCCCGGGCGGCCACCCCACCCCGCTCACCCTGAAGGACACCCACCGCTTCACCAACGGCGTCACCCTGCTGCACTACGAGCGCCGCGGCCCGTCACCCCTGGACGGGTGACGGGCCGCGGCGACGGACGGGCAGGGCCGGGTCAGAAGACGTACGCCTCGACCTCGGCCAGGAGTTCCGCCCGGCGCCGCTCGCCGATGAACGAGGCGCGGAAGGAGTTCGCGGCCAGCAGGCGCAGGGTCTCCCGGTCGAGGGCGAGGGCCTCGCGCACGGCACGGAAGTTGTCCTCCACGTAGCCGCCGAAGTACGCCGGGTCGTCGGAGTTGACGGTGACCAGTAGCCCGGCCTCCAGCATCTCGCGCAGCGGGTGGTCGGCGAGGGTGTCGATGCAGCGCAGCCGGACGTTGGAGAGCGGGCAGAGGGTCAGCGGGATCTGCTCGCGCACCAGGCGGGCGACCAGCTCGCCGTCCTCCAGGCAGCGCAGCCCGTGGTCGATCCGCTCGACGCCGAGGACGTCCAGCGCCTCGGTGATGTACGCGGCCGGGCCCTCCTCACCCGCGTGGGCGACCCGGCGCAGCCCGGCCTCGGCGGCCCGGCGGTACACCTCGCGGAACTTCACCGGCGGGTGGCCGACCTCGGCGGAGTCCAGGCCGATGCCCGCGATCCGGTCGAAGTACGGGCGGGCGGCCTCGAAGGTCTCCAGCGCGGACTCGGCGGACTCGTCCCGCAGGAAGCACATGATCAGCTGGGTGCTGATGCCGTACCGCTCCTCGCTGCGCTCCAGCGCCCGGGTCAGTCCGTCCACCACCACGCCCAGCGGCACCCCGCGCGCGGTGTGCGCCTGCGGGTCGAAGAAGATCTCCGCGTGCCGCACGCCCTGTTCGGCGGCCCTGGCCAGGTAGGCGTCGGCGAGGTCGGCGAAGTCCTCCTCGGTGCGCAGCACGGCCATCAGCGCGTAGTAGAGGTCCAGGAAGGACTGGAGGTCGCTGAAGGAGTACGCCTCGCGCAGCGCCTCGGTGTCGGTGTACGGCAGCCGGACGCCGTTGCGGGCGGCGAGCTCGAAGGCGAGTTCGGGCTCCAGGGTGCCTTCGATGTGCAGGTGGAGTTCGGCCTTGGGAAGCGGCATGTGCGATCTGTCCGAGCTGTAGCGGGTGGTCCTGGAAGGTGCTGACGGATTCATCCTATGATCCGCGCCCCGGCGAACGGGTGCACCGGCGGCGGTCGGCGGGCACCCTGGAGGAGGGGACTTCCGCCGAGGAGGCACCGAGATGCGGCACGCCGACGACCCGCACATCCGGCCCGCGGGCATCTCCGCGCACGCCCTGGGCAACGACACGCTCCTGCACGAGCTGGAGCAGCTGCACCGCACCCGCCACGAGACCTTCCTGTACGGCTCGGAGGACGCGCTGAAGCGGCACACGCTGCGCACCGGGGAGCTGGAGGCCGAGTACCTGCACCGCTTCCCCAACCGGCAGGTCACCGCGGCGCGGACCAGGTCGGGGGCCAGGGCCAGGGAGGCGGCCGCCCGGGTGGAGTCGCTGCCGGAGTGAGCCGCGGCGGCCGCGCGCCCGGCGGGACACGCCGGGTGCGCGGTGGCGTGCCCGGAGCCGGGCCGTCGGGGAGGGTGTGAGGGCAGACGCGCACCGGACCCGAACCCCCACCTGGGAGCCCCGCATGCCCATCGCCAGCGTCAACCCCGCGACCGGCGAGACCCTCCAGACCTTCGAAGCACTCGACGCGGCCGGGATCGAGCACCGGCTGGCCCGCGCCGAGGCCGCCTTCCACCGCTACCGCGAGACCTCCTTCGCCGCCCGCGCCGGGCTGCTGCGCCGCGCCGCCGACCTCCTGGACCACGACCGGGAGCTGGTCGCCCGCATCATGACCGAGGAGATGGGCAAGCCGCTCGCCGCCGCCAGGGCCGAGGCCGCCAAGTGCGCGAAGGCGATGCGCTGGTACGCGGACAACGCCGAGGCGCTGCTCGCCGACGAGTACCCGGCCGCGGCCGACGTCGCCGACTCCGGCGCCGCCCGCGCCTATGTCCGCTACCGCCCGATCGGCGCCGTCCTGGCCGTTATGCCCTGGAATTTTCCCTTCTGGCAGGTTCTCAGGTTCGCGGCACCGGCCCTGATGGCGGGCAACGTGGGCCTGCTCAAGCACGCCTCCAACGTGCCGCGCACCGCGCTGGCGATCGAGGAGCTGTTCCGGCGGGCCGGTTTCCCCGAGGGCTGTTTCCAGACCCTGCTGATCGGCTCGGGCGCGGTGGAGGGCGTGATCCGGGACCGCCGGGTCGCCGCCGTCACCCTGACCGGCAGCGAGCCGGCCGGGCGGGCGGTCGCGGCCACCGCGGCGGACGTGGTGAAGAAGGCCGTCCTGGAGCTGGGCGGCAGCGACCCGTTCGTGGTGCTGCCGAGCGCCGATCTGGACGCCGCGGTGGCGACCGCCGTCCGGGCCCGGGTGCAGAACAACGGCCAGTCCTGCATCGCCGCCAAGCGCTTCGTCGTGCACACCGACGTGTACGCCCGCTTCACCGCCGCGTTCACCGAGGCGATGCGCGCGCTGAAGGTCGGCGACCCGATGGACGAGGGCACCGACGTCGGTCCGCTGGCCAGCCGCCAGGGCCGGGACGACCTGGAGGAGCTGGTCGAGGACGCCCGCACCCGCGGCGCCCGGGTGGAGTGCGGCGGCGGGCGCCCCGAGGGCTGGGACACCGGCTGGTTCTACGAGCCGACGGTGCTGACCGGCATCACCCCGGCGATGCGGATCCACCAGGAGGAGACCTTCGGTCCGGTCGCCACCGTCTACCGGGTGGCCGACCTGGACGAGGCGGTGGCGGTCGCCAACGACACCCCGTTCGGGCTCAGCGCCAACGTCTGGACCACCGACGCGATCGAGCAGGAGCGCTTCGTCCGGGACATCGAGGCCGGCGGGGTGTTCTTCAACGGGATGACGGCCTCCCACCCGGCGCTGCCGTTCGGCGGCGTCAAGCGTTCCGGGTTCGGGCGGGAGCTGTCCGGGCACGGGATCCGGGAGTTCTGCAACATCACCACGGTGTGGATCGGCTGAGCCCTCCCGGACCCCCGCTCACCCCGGCCGGGTCAGGACGCCATCCGGTGCCGGCCCGGCCCCGGGGTCATCCAGCGGGCGACCACGCCGCCCATCGCGACGACCGTCAGGCCCCAGAAGATCGCCATCGGCACCAGCACCGGCAGCAGGCTCACCTGGACGGCGATCATGCCGAGGCCGACCGAGAGCGCGATCATGAACGTCACCACGGTGGGGCTGAGGCTGAGCAGCCAGTGCCAGAGGCGGTGCCCGAAGCCCCGGGCCCTCCGGGCTTCGGGGCCGGTGTCGGCGTCGGCCTGGGCCTCGGCCTGGGCGTCGAGTTCCTTGTAGGTCAGCAGGTCCATCGGGATCGCCTCCAGTGCTGGACGGCTGGACGGGAGGAACGCCTGGCCCGGGGAGGGTCAGGAGGCCTTGCGGGGAGCCGTGGACTTCCGGGTGGTGGTCTTCTTCGCCGCCGGGCTCTTCGCCGCCGAGCTCCCGGCAGAGCTCTTCGCGGAACTCTTTGCGGAGGTCTTCGCGGGGGCCGCCTCCGGAGCCTCCGAGGCGGCTGCCTTCTTCGCCGGGGACCGCTTGCGCGGCGCGGGTTTCTCCTCCTCGGCGCCGTCGTCGGCACCCCGCCCGCCCTTGGCCCGCTTGAGGCTGCTGCGCAGCGCCTCCATCAGGTCGATCACGTTGTCCGGCGCCTCGCCCGGCTCCTCCTCGTGCGGGATCTCCACGCCCTCCAGCCGCGCGGTGATCACCTGCTGGAGCGCCTGCTGGTAGTCGTCGTGCAGCTGGGCCAGGTCGAAGTCCTCGGAGAGGGTGTCCATCAGCGACCGCGCCATCTTCAGCTCCTGCGGCCGGACGGTGACGCCCTCCTCGGGCGCGATGCCGGCCACCGGGCGGACCTCGTCGGGCCAGATGCAGGTCTGGAGCACCAGGGTGTTGTCGTGCACCCGCAGCACCGCGGGCGACTCCCTGGTGCGCAGCGCGATCTTGGTGACGGCGATCTGCCCGGACTCGGTGAGCGCGTCGCGCAGCAGCGCGTACGGCTTGGCGGCGGCCTTGTCGGCGACGCCCACGTAGTAGGCCTTGGAGAACATCAGCGGGTCGATCTCGCCCTCGTCCACGAAGGCCAGCACGTCGATGATCTTCTTGCTGGGCAGCGGCAGGTCGGCGAGGTCCTCGTCGGAGAGCGTGACGGTCCGCCCGTCGGGAGACTCGTACCCCTTGGCGATCTCCGCGTACGGGACCTCCTTCTCCTCCCGCTCGCAGTACCGCTTCATCCGCACCCGGCCGCCGTCCTTCGCGTGCACCTGGTGCAGCGGGACGTCGTGCTCCTGGGTGGCGGAGTACAGGTGGACGGGGATGCTGACCAGCCCGAAGCTGATCGTCCCCTTCCAGGTGGTCTGCATGGGGTCGCTCCTGACCGGCGCCGGGTGCCGGCCGGCTCCGAGAACGCTCGGGATGCTCCTACGACATGTCCCGAGAGTCCCACTCTGCCCGGATTCGCGGCGATCGGCCACACCGCGCCGACAATGGGACCGAGGAGGTCGATGCGGATGACCGCCCGGAGCCCGGAGGGCGGGGACCAGGCGCCGCCGCCGGAGCGGTACGGCTACCTGGTGACGTACGCGGTGCGGGGCGAGTCCGGCGTACGGCGCGCGGAGGTGACCGTGCTGCCCGGATACTCGCAGGAGACGGACATCCCGCGGATCCTGGCCGCCCGGCTGACCGGGCGACCGGCGGACGAGACGTCCGTCACGATCCTCGACGTGCGGCCGGTCTGACCGCCCACCCCGGGGCGATGTGAGCCCCGACAGAGCTTGGGAACCCTTCCGAAGGCTGACGATGTGTCAGATTTGAGGTTTTCATGCCACTTTCGTACCCGCTCTGACCAGGGCTTTTGTGTCCGTTGAGCGAACAGTTACCAAAAGATTGTTCCGATCATCGGTGCATAGAAGTTAGGTTGCGACGCAATGCGCGGGTCAGTCCCCCACCCTCCGGCGCGTCGAGCCGAGGGACAACGCCGCGCTGGAAAGGCACAGGGCACCCTGATGAGTGCGGACACCACCAAGCCCACGACGGCCACGAAGGTCCCCCACCAGCCGGGGCCGGCCGGGAACGGCGGCGACGGCCACCTGAAGGCCGGGCTCAAGAACCGCCACCTGTCGATGATCGCCATCGGCGGCGTGATCGGCGCCGGTCTGTTCGTCGGCTCCGGCGCGGGCATCGCGACCACCGGACCGGGCATCCTGCTCTCCTACGCACTGGCCGGCGCGCTGGTCGTCCTGGTGATGCGGATGCTCGGCGAGATGGCCGCGGCCGACCCGCAGAGCGGCTCCTTCTCGGCGTACGCGGACCGCGCGCTCGGCCGCTGGGCCGGCTTCTCCATCGGCTGGCTGTACTGGTTCTTCTGGGTCGTGGTGCTCGCGGTCGAGGCCACGGCCGGCGCGAAGATCCTCAACAACTGGGTCCCCGGCGTCCCGCAGTGGGGGTGGGCGCTGATCGTGATGGGCGTGCTGACCGCCACCAACCTCTTCTCGGTCGCCTCCTACGGGGAGTTCGAGTTCTGGTTCGCCGGGATCAAGGTGGTCGCGATCGCCGCGTTCCTGGTGATCGGCACCCTCGCCGCCTTCGGCCTGCTGCCCGGCACCCACGCGGTCGGCGCCAGCAACCTGACCGGGCACGGCGGCTTCCTGCCGCACGGGGTGGGCGCGGTGTTCACCGGCATGCTCACCGTGGTCTTCGCCTTCATGGGCAGCGAGATCGTCACCCTGGCCGCCGGCGAGTCGGAGAACCCGGAGAAGGCGGTCAGCAAGGCCACCAACAGCGTCATCTGGCGGATCGGGATCTTCTACCTGGGCTCGATCCTGCTGGTGGTCACCCTGCTGCCCTGGGACTCCGCCGACGTCAAGGCCAGCCCGTACGTGGCGGTGCTGGACCACATCGGCATCGCGGGCGCCGGCCAGGTGATGGACGTGATCGTGCTGACCGCGGTGCTGTCCTGCCTCAACTCCGGGATGTACACCGCCTCCCGGATGGCCTTCTCGCTCGGCCAGCGCGGGGACGCGCCCAAGGCCTTCGCGACGGTGACCCCGCGCGGCGTGCCGCGGGTGGCGATCCTCTCCTCGGTGGTCTTCGGCTTCGTCGCGGTGTTCTTCAACTACACCTCGCCGGACACCGTGTTCGCCTTCCTGCTCAACTCCTCCGGCGCCGTCGCGCTCTTCGTCTGGCTGGTGATCTGCGCGACCCAGCTGCGGATGCGCAAGATCATCGAGCGCGAGATGCCCGAGCGGCACACCGTGCGGATGTGGCTGTACCCGTACCTGACCTGGACGGCCATGGGCATGATCGGGTTCGTCATGGTGTACATGTTCACCGACGCCGACGGGCGCAAGCAGATGTACCTGTCGCTGGTCGCCGCAGCCATCGTGCTGGCGGCCTCGGCCGTGGTGGGCCGACGGCGGCGGGCGGCGGTGGCGGCGGGCTCCTGACCCGTCCGCCCCGCGCGGGAACGCCGGGCCCGGGAGCCGTTGCGGAGGCTCCCTGGCCCGGCGCCGTTTCTTCCCGCACCACCACACCCCCTGGGCCCCGCTTCGCTCCCGTACAGCCGGGGCGGGGCGCCGTGACCGGCCGCTCACGCTGCGCCGATGCCGCCCCCGCGAACGTGTGAGCCCGCCCACAGGGGCATCCCCACGTACGACCCCCGATAGTGGACGAGCGCGCCGGAGCCCCCTCCGCGCCACCGCCGGGCCACCCCGGCCACAGTGCCCGCGACCGCGTCCCGCCCGAAGGACGCAGGCCACCGCGCCTGGCGCCCTTGCGTTCCACCACCGCTCCCCGGCCTCGCCCCACAGGCTCGCAATATGGACAAACTCCACCAAATCAACCGCCGATCACTGCTGCGCCCGCCCCGCAACCACGACTCGGCGTAGTAGCGGACCCCTTTGCCACCCGTCCCCGGCCCTGCCAAGAATGGCCCGTCGCCGGGCAGCGCGACCGACCACCCCCGCCGCGCAGCCCGTCCGCCCCGCCGCTTCGGCCGGGGCGCCACGGCCGTCCAGGGCGGCCGCACCGGCCCCGCTCACCCGGAGCCGCCGCGATGCCCCGCCCCCGGTGCCACCGGCACGGCCCCCGACGGAGAAGGATCGTCCGCCTCATGCAGCTCAGCCAGCTCAGCCATGCCCGCCGCAACTCCCTGATCACCGGCATCGCCACCCTCGTGGTCGCGAGCGCCGCCACGGCCGCCCTCGCCATCCCGCAGGCCGGGAACACCACCACCGAGGCCGCCCCCGTGGCGGCCGTCGCGGTGGACGGCGAGCCGGTCGCCGACCAGGGCCAGGCCGACACCGCTGCCGCCGCTGCCGCTGAGCAGGCCGCCCAGGAGGCCCAGGCCAGGGCCGACGCGGACGCCGCCGCCCAGGCCCAGGCCCAGGCCGAGGCGCAGGCCCAGGCGGACGCCAAGGCCAAGGCCGACGCCGAGGCCGCCGCCTCCCGCTCCCAGGAGCGCCAGAACCTCGCCGCGGCCCCGGCCGGCTACTCCGGCACCCCGCAGCAGATCGCCGCCCAGATCGTCCCGGCCGGCCAGCTCCAGTGCTTCAGCAACATCGTCTTCCGCGAGAGCAGCTGGAACCCGCTCGCCGTCAACGCCTCCTCCGGCGCCTACGGCCTGGTCCAGGCCCTGCCCGGCTCCAAGATGGCCTCCGCCGGCGCCGACTGGCGCACCAACCCGGCCACCCAGATCAAGTGGGGCCTGGACTACATGAACACCCGCTACGGCAGCCCCTGCGCCGCCTGGTCGTTCTGGCAGAACCACCACTGGTACTGAGCCGCCCCGTTCGGCCCCCGGGCCCGCGACGCACCCCGCGTCGCGGGCCCCGGCGCGTATCGCCGCAGGTCGGGACGGGCGTGGACACGCCCGGAAGGCGGCGTGAAGATATGGCGCACACTCGTACGATTTGTCGGTGATTGCGGGGAAATACCCGCCATCGAGCCTTTGCCACGGTTCGCGGGCCCTCTTACGCTCCGGCGTCATGCCCTCACCCCTGATCAGCGTCGTGCTCCCCGCCTACGACCGGCAGAAACAGCTCGCCGACTGCCTGGACTCGCTGCTCGCGCAGTCCCTGGCCGACGTCGAGGTGATCGTGGTCGCCGACCGCTCCCCCGAGACCGCGGCCGGGCTCGCCGACGCCTACGCGGCGCGGCACCCGCGGGTGTCGGTGCTGCACCTGAACGCGGCGGTCGGGGTCGGGGCGAGCCGCACCGCGGGGGCGGCGCGGGCGGCCGGCGAGTACCTGCTGTTCCTCGACGCCGACCACCTGCTGCCCAGGGACGCGCTCCAGGCGCTCGCCGACCGGCTCCGGCAGACCGGCCCGGTGGACGTGCTGCTGTTCGGCCACTCCCGCCGCCACCAGGACCGGGACTGGCCCGGCGGAGCCGAGGCGCTGCTCGCGGAGGCGGGCCCCGAACCCTTCGCCCCCTTCGACCGGCCCGCGCTGTTCGGCGCGCCGCCGCTGATCTGGGACCGGCTGATCCGCCGCGACCACTGGGCCGGGCTGGGCCTGGCCTTCCCGCCCGGCCGCCACGAGGAGGTCCCGGTCGTGCACGCGGCCCTGCTCGGCGCCCGGAAGGCCGCCGTGCTGGCCCGGGAATGCGTCCAGCTGCGCCGCAGGGAGACCGTCCATCCGGCGGGCGGCCCCGGCAGCAGCGTCTTCGACCTGTTCGAGCAGTACGAGCGCAGCTTCGCCCTGCTGGAGGACCAGCCGCACCTGTACGCGGTGCGCGAGGCACTGTTCGTCCGGATGATCCGGCACTACCTGTTCGTCTTCGACCTGGCCGGCTGCGTCTCCCGCGTCGAGCGGCCGCAGTTCTTCCACCGGGCCGCCGAGCACCACCGGCGCTTCCAGCCGCCCGGCCACCGTCGGCCGGGCGGCCGCGAGGGGATCAAGTTCTCGCTGCTGGCGGGCGGCGCCTACCCGGCCTTCGAGGTGGCCAAGCTCTCCCACATCGCGCGCGGCACGCTCACCGGGCGGAAATAGCGCGCGCCCGCCCGGCCCTCACCTCGGCGGGCGGCCGGGGCTCCCGGCGGGTGCCGCGCGACACCCCGTCGGCGGTACCCCCGTCGCGCCCGGTACCGGTCCGGGCCGGTGCCTGGAATCATCGGCGGGGCCGTCGCCGCACCCGCCCCGGGAGGTCCCTGGTGAGCCGTCCGTCCGCCGACCCGGGGGCCGCGCTGGCCCGTGAGCTGGCCGCCGTGCTGCGCGGCGAGGTCCGCTTCGGCGCCGCCGAGCGCACCGTCTACAGCCAGGACGCCTCCAACTACCGGCAGTTGCCGCTCGGCGTGGTCAAGCCCGCCGACCTCGACGACGTGCGCACCGCGCTGGCGCTCTGCCGCGCCCACCGGGTGCCGGTGGTCGCGCGCGGGGCCGGGACCAGCATCGGCGGGCAGGCGATCGGCCCGGGCGCGGTGGTGCTGGACTTCCGCCGCCACCTCGGCGCGGTGCTGGAGGTCGACCCGGAGGCCCGCACCGCGCGGGTCCGGCCCGGCACCGTGCTGGACGACCTCCAGCGCGCCGCCAGGCCGTACGGGCTGCGTTTCGGCCCCGACCCGTCCACGCACAGCCGCTGCACCCTCGGCGGCATGATCGGCAACGACTCCTGCGGCTCGCACTCGCTCGCCTGGGGGCGCACCGCCGACAACGTCGAGCGGCTGGAGCTGCTGCTCGCGGACGGCACCGAGCTGACCGTCGGCGGTCGGCTCACCTCAGGGGAGCGCGCCGCGCTCGCCGCGCAGGGCGGTCCGGTCGGCCGACTCCACACCGGGCTCCAGGAGTTCACCGACCGCAACCTCGCGGTCATCCGGCAGGGCATGCCGCAGCTGCCCCGCCGCACCTCCGGCTACCCGCTGGACGCCCTGCTGCCCGAGCACGGCCACGACCTGGCCAGGGCGCTCACCGGCACCGAGGGCACCTGCGCGCTGCTGCTCGGCGCCACCGTCCGGCTCGTCGAGGACCCGCCCGCCCGGGCCCTGGTGGTGGCCGGCTACCCCGACGAGGGCGCCGCCGCCGACGCCGTCCCCGCCCTGCTGCCGTACGGTCCGCTGACCGCCGAGGGCATGGCCGCCGACCTGATCACCGCGCTGCTCGCCGCCGGGCCCCGCCCGCCCGCGCTGGACCGGCTGCCCGCCGGCGAGTGCTGGCTGTTCCTGGAGACCGGCGGCGCCACCCCGCTGGAGGCCTACCAGGCCGCCCGCACCCTGGCCGACGCGGTGCGCCGCGAGCGGTCGGCCACCGTCGCACTGGTCACCGACCCGGTCGAGCAGCGCCAGCTGTGGGCCGTCCGGGAGGCGGGCGCGGGGATCGTCACCCGGCTGCCGGGAGGCGGCGAGGCCTGGCCCGGCTGGGAGGACTCCGCCGTCCCGCCCGAGCGGCTCGGCGACTACCTGCGGGACCTGCGCGCCCTGCTGCGCCGGCACAGCCTGCACGGCGTCCCGTACGGGCACTTCGGCGACGGCTGCGTACACCTGCGGATCGACTTCCCGCTGGACGAGCCCCAAGGAGTGCTGGTCTTCCGGGAGTTCCTGGAGCAGGCCGCCGACCTGGCGGTCTCCCACGGCGGTTCGCTCTCCGGCGAGCACGGCGACGGGCAGGCCAGGGCCGAGCTGCTGCCGCGCATGTACCCGCCCGAAGTCATCGCCCTGTTCGGCGAGTTCAAGCGGATCTGGGACCCGGAGAACCTGCTCAACCCGGGCGCGCTGGTCGACCCCCGCCCGCTCGACGCCGACCTGCGCTTCGTCACCACCCCGCCCCGCACACTGCCGCTGGCCCTCCCGTACGCGCAGGACGGCGGCAGCCTGGTCACGGCGGTGCACCGCTGCGTGGGCGTCGCCAAGTGCGTGGCCCCGGGCAGCGGGGTGATGTGCCCGAGCTACCTGGCCACCGGCGAGGAGCGGCACTCCACCCGGGGACGGGCCCGACTGCTCGCCGAGATGCTGCGCGGGATGGGGGCACCTCCCGGCCACCGGGACGGGGGAGCGGTCCCGGGCGGCTGGCGCTCGGAGGAGGTCAGGGAGGCGCTGGACCTCTGCCTGAGCTGCAAGGGCTGCGCGAGCGACTGCCCGGTCCACGTCGACATGGCGACGTACAAGTCCGAGTTCCTGCACCAGCACTACCGGCACCGGCCGCGCCCGCTCGCGCACTACTCGATGGGCTGGCTGCCGCTCTGGCTGCGGGCCGTCGCGCTCGCGCCGGGGGCCGCCAACACGCTCGCCCGCTCCCGGGCCGGCGGGCTGCTCAAGCGGCTCGGCGGGATCGACGGGCGCCGGGTGCTGCCGGTCTTCCCGCCGGAGACCTTCACCGCCTGGTACCGGCGGCACCGCGCCGGCCGTCCGGCCCCGGCGGGCGCCCGGCCGGTGCTGCTGTGGCCGGACACCTTCTCCGACCACCTCCAGCCGGACGTGCCGCGCTCGGCCGTCGAGGTGCTGGAGCACCTGGGCTTCGACGTCAGGCTGCCCCCGGGCCCGGTGTGCTGCGGTCTCACCTGGTACTCCACCGGCCAACTCGGCACCGCCCGGCGGGTGTTGAGGCGCAGCCTGCGGGTGCTCGAGGCGGCCGGGCTCCCGGCCGACACCCCCGTGGTCGGCCTGGACCCGAGCTGCACCGCGACCCTGCGCGAGGACCTGCCCCGGCTGCTCGGCGCGGACGGCCGCCCGCTCGCCGACCGCACCCGGACCTTCGCCGAGTTCCTCGACGAGCACGCCCCGGACGCCCCGCTCCCCCGGATCGGTCTGGACGCCGTCACCCAGACCCACTGCCACCAGCACGCGGCGCTCGGCAGCGCCGCCGACCGCCGGGTGGAGGCCAGGCTCGGTCTGAACAACCGGGTGCTGGACGCCGGTTGCTGCGGCCTGGCGGGCAACTTCGGCTTCGAGCGGGGCCACTTCGAGGTGTCCGAGGCCATCGCGGAGCGGGTGCTGCTGCCCGAGGTCCGGGCCGCCGGGCCGGAGACGGTGGTCCTGGCGGACGGCTTCAGCTGCCGCACCCAGATCGCCCAACTCGCCGACGGGCGCCGGGCCCTGCACCTGGCGGAGCTGATCGCCCGGGAGCTGCGCGCGGCGCGTCCCTAACCTTCCGCGTGCGCGGCGAGGAAGGCCCCGGCGTGTGCCGCGGCCTCCTCCCTGCTCCGGAGTCCGGTGGACGCCTCGCCGGTCGCGCCGTCGGCGCCGACGGCCGTCCAGCGCCAACCGCCGGAGGCCTCGTCCTCGTCCAACTCGGCGGTGCCCCCGAACAGTTCGAGCGATCCCGGCCGCGCCGGCGGACGGCTGACGGCCTCCGGCCACTTCTTCCTGGCGCCCTGCCTGGTGATGCCCCAGGCGGCGCCGAGCTGCTCGTAGCCGGCGCCGTAGGAGCCCGCCGTGGCGGCCGCGACCGCGGTGAGCCGCTTGACCTCCGCGTCCACCAGCTTCCAGGCGGACAGCACGGAGAGGGCGACCTCGACCGGCTCGGCGTTCCACATCCGCTCCGCGGGCAAGCCCCCGCTCGCGCGGGAGCGCACGGCTGCGGCGAGCGGGTCGAGCGCGCCGAGCAGGGCCGTGGCCAGCTCGGCGCGCTCCTCATGAGTGATCTCCACAGACGTCATACCGACAACTCTAGTTGTCGAATCCATTCTCGACAACCAAAGTTACCGACGGGCCGCGCACGGGAGTGTCAGCCCTGGGCGGCCCCGGCCGGCGACTGCTCCGCACAGACCGCCGAGACGAACTCGGCCACCCGCACCTGCGGCAGCCCGCGCGCGATGTCCGCCTCGCTGATCATGCCGACCAGCTTGTGCTCCGGGTGGTTGATCACCGGCAGCCGGCGCACCTGGTACTGCTCCATCACCCGCAGCACCTGCTCGCAGTCCTCGTCCGCCTCCACCGTCATCGGCCGCCCCTGCGCCAGCTCCCCCGCCGTCACCGACGCCGGGTCGCGCCCCTCGGCGACGCAGCGCAGCACGATGTCGCGGTCGGTCACGATGCCCAGCAGCTTGTCGCCCGGCCCGCAGATGGGCAGGGCGCCCACGTCGCGTTCCCGCATGATCCGGGCGGCGTCCGCGAGCGTCTCGTGCTCACGGATGCACTCCGCGCCCGGGTGCATGATGTCGCCGGCTCTGGTCATGGTCCGCCTCCTGACCTGGCTTCCCGTCCCCTCGTCCATCGTGGTCCGCCCGGACGGCCGTCGCCACCGGGCGGCGCGCTCAGGAATCCCCGTCCGGCCCGGTGCGGGCGGCCCACTCCACCCGACCGTCCACCGACTCCGGGCGGTCCACCGGGGACTGCTCCAACACCTCCTCCAGGGGCGGGAGTTCGCGCTTCGGCTACTCGGGTCCGAGCTCCTCCTCCGGGACCTCGCCGCTCTCCACCGCCTCCTCCGCGGCCTTCGCCCCGGCCGCGGCCGCCGCGGCCGTCAGCAGGTTCCGCTGCTGCACCTCCGTCGCGCTGTCCAGGAACCGCAGCAGCTCCACCGGGAAGGGCAGCACCAGCGTCGAGTTCTTCTCCGCGGCCACCTCCACCACGGTCTGCAACAGCCGCAGCTGGAGCGCGGCCGGGGTCGCGCTCATCACCGCCGCGGCCTCCGACAGCCGCTCCGAGGCCTGGAACTCGCCGTCCGCCGTGATGATCCTGGCCCGCCGCTCCCGCTCGGCCTCCGCCTGCCGGGCGATCGAGCGCTTCATCGACTCCGGCAGCGCGACGTCCTTGATCTCCACCCGGTCGATCTCGATGCCCCAGCCCAGCGCCGGGCTGTCGATCATCAACTCCAGTCCCTGGTTGATCGGTTCGCGGTTGGCCAGCAGGTCGTCCAGCTCGCTCTTGCCGATGATCGAGCGCAGCGAGGTCTGGGCGACCTGGGAGATCGCGAAGTTGTAGTCCTGCACGTTGACGGTGGCCTTCACCGGGTCCTGCACCCGGAAGTAGACCACCGCGTCCACCCGGACGGTCACGTTGTCCCTGGTGATGCCCTCCTGCGCCGGGATCGGCATCGTCACGATCTGCACGTTCACCTTGCGCAGCCGGTCCGCGACGGGCATCAGTGCCACCAGCCCCGGATCGCGCACCTCCTCGCGCACCCGCCCGAAGCGGAACACCACGCCCTTCTGGAACTGCTGGACGACCCTGATGCTCAGCCCCGCCCAGATCGCCCCCAGCCCGGCCAGCCCCCCGATGGCTCCCAGCACCGCTTCGACGATCATCGCGGCCTCCTCGCGGCCCGCGCCCTGCGCGCACACCGACGTGCCCGGCCGCTGCCGACCCGACCGGCCGGGGCCGCCGGAACACCTGGTTCCACGCTACGCCTGCCCGCACGACGGCGGACCGAACGTCCCCCGGCCCCCGAAACCCTAGGATCGTGGCCATGCCGACCGTGGCCGTGCCCCCGTCCCCCGCCGACGACCCCGACGACCCCCGCCACCCCGCGGAGGCCGCCGCCCTGGCCCCCGGCCTCACCGCGCTGGACCGCGTCGTCACCGGCTGCCGGGCCTGCCCCCGCCTGGTCGAGTGGCGCGAGGAGACCGCCAGGACCAAGCGCCGCGCCTACCTGGACTGGGACTACTGGGCCCGGCCCGTCCCCGGCTTCGGCCCGCCGGACGCCCCGCTCGTCCTGGTCGGCCTCGCCCCCGCCGCCCACGGCGCCAACCGCACCGGCCGGATCTTCACCGGCGACCCCTCCGGCGACCTGCTCTACGCCGCCCTGTACGAACTCGGCTTCGCCAACCGCCCCCAGTCCGTCCGCCACGGCGACGGTCTGGAGCTGTCCGGCGTACGGATCACCGACCCGGTCCGCTGCGCCCCGCCGGACAACAAGCCCAGCACCACCGAACGCGACACCTGCCGGCCCTGGATCACCCGGGAACTGGAGCTGATGCGCCCCACCGTACGGACGGTCGTCGCCCTCGGGGCCTTCGCCTGGCAGGCGATGCTCCCGGTGATCGCGGAGGCCGGCTGGCGGGTCCCCCGCCCCCGCCCGGCCTTCGGCCACGCCGCCCTGGCCACCTTCCCGGCCCGCGACGGCGGCCCCGGCCTGCGGATGTACGGCTGCTACCACGTGAGCCCGCGCAACACGAACACCGGCCGGCTGACCACCGCGATGCTGCACGACCTGCTGCGCGAGGCCGCCCGCTCGGCGGGGCTCACCCCGCGGTAGCGGGCTCCCGCCGGCCCGCGTCCGCCTACCCGAACCGCGTCAGCTTCCGCTTGCCCGCCCGCCGCCAGACCTCCGGCAGCCGCTCCCTGGCGGCCCCCTCGGTGGCCAGCTGGCGACCGTACAGGGCGCCGTAGCCGAACGGTTCGCCCCCGCTCGCGGCCTGGGCGGCGAGCGTGCTCGCGGCGACCACGGCGTCCTGGTGCTCACCCAGCACATCCTGGACGTCCTTCATCCGCCGCGCGAAGCGCTCGGCCCTGGCACCGGCCGCCGGGGCCGCCGTCTCACCGGCGTAGCGGGCGCGCTTGGCCGCCTTGCGGGCCTCGTGGAGGGCGCGGTCCCGCTCCTCCGGGGCGGCGGCGAGGGCCGCGCGGACGCGTTCGGCGGTGCGGTGCTGCTCCCGGGCGGCGAACCGGGAGAGCTCCCGGAGGGCGCCGCGCGCGGCCCGCGGGCGCAGCGGCGGGTCGGCCAGCAGGGTGACGAGGGCCTCGCCGAGGGCCCGGCGGCGAGGGCTGTCCAGGGCCGCGACCACCTCGGGCCAGACCTTGCGGTACTCGGCCTCGCCCCACCGCTCCAGCTCCGCGGCGACCCGCTGCGGCGCGCACTCGGCGGGCAGCTCCCGGGCCTCGGCGGCCAGCCGTGCGGCCAGCACCTCGCGGTCCCGCGCCCCGCCGAGGGCGGCGGCGAGCCAGCGCAGCTCGGCGACCAGCTCGTC
Source organism: Kitasatospora sp. NPDC036993 (assembly GCF_055607525.1). NCBI lineage: Bacteria > Bacillati > Actinomycetota > Actinomycetes > Kitasatosporales > Streptomycetaceae > Kitasatospora > Kitasatospora sp. NPDC036993. The sequence goes on from NZ_JBVJRP010000003.1 coordinate 129,694, forward strand.
GGTGGCGCCGGCGGTGAACAGCCGCCGGAAGGTCCGCAGGGCGCTGCGCAGCCGCCGGCAGGCGACCCGCATCCGGTGCACGGCGTCCGGCTCGTCGGCCCGGACGGCGTCGTCCAGCTCCGCCAGCACCACCGCCTGCGCCCCGATCCGGGCCAGCAGGACCTGCCCCACCGTGGTCTCGGGTTTCGCCATGTGCGCTCGCCCCCTCGTCGGGTCAGCGGGAACGCCTTCCAGGCTAGTGCGCGTACGGCCGCTGTCGAGTCCGCCGGAGGCCCTGCCCGAGACCCTGCCGGAGACCTCACGGGAGACCTCTCAAGCCACTGAGGACACGTCAGCCGGACCAGGGACCTACGGGCCCTCGTGCGGATGTGAGCGCCATGGCATACTCCGGAGCGTGACGACCTCCTCCCCCTCGACCAGGGCCCTGCGGGCCGCGGTGTTCACCGCGCTCGCCGTGCCCATGGCCGCGTTGGGCCAGGTGGTCATCACGGGCCGCCCGCTGCCGCTGCCGCTGGTGGCCTCGGCGGGCGTCGTCGTCTTCCTGGTCGCGGCCGTGCTGGCCGGCGGGGAGCGGCGGATGCTGCACATCTCCGGTGTGATGGTGCCGGTCGAGCTGCTGCTCAACACCACGTTCAACCTGGGCCAGACCGGCTGTGCGCCGGTGCTGACCGGCCAGGTGCCCGCCCGCGGCGTGAACCTGCTGGTCTGTGGCGGCGGTTCGGTGGACGGCTCGCTGCTGGGCCACGTCGGGCAGTTGGCACCGGCGGCGACCCAGCTGCTGCTCCTGCTGGCGCACCTGGTGATCGCGCTGGCGGCCTCGGCCTGGCTGCGGCTGGGCGACGCGGCGCTGTCGGGCCTGGCCCGGGCGATGCGCACGCTGCGCGAGTCGCTGGCCGCCCCGCTGCACGCCCTGGTGGTCCTGCTGACCCCGGCTCCGGTCCGCCCGGTGCTGCGGGTGCCGCTGCCGGTGTCGGACCGCCCGCGGCCGCGCCGCGAGGACGTGCTGCTGAGCCCGGCACCCCGGCGTGGTCCGCCCGCCTTCGCGCCTGCCTGCTGATCGCCCTTCCCCCTCCGATCAACCCCGTACCCGGCCGGACGGCCCCGGTACGCCCGCAGGCAGTGCGCACGACTCCCGCGTTCACCCGGCCCCGCCGCACCCCGTGCGGTTTCCCGCGCGCACCCGCGCGCCGCGTACAGGAGTTGACTTCCCCATGGCTCAGACCCCCAGCAAGCAGCAGGCCAAGCGCGTCAGTGCCCGTGAGCGGATCCAGGAGGCGCAGCGCCGCGAGCAGCAGGCCGGCAAGCGCCGTCAGCGGATCGTGGTGGCGGTCTCGGCCGTCGCCGTCCTGGCCCTCGCGGGCGGCGTCGCCGTCGCGGTCAACTCGGCCTCGGACAAGAGCGACAAGGGCACCGCGGCCGCTTCGGCACCGTTCGTCGCGCCCGCCAACGCCTCCGGCCCGGACGGCACGGTGATCACCTACGGCAAGGCCGACGCCCCGCACACCATGGAGATCTACGAGGACTTCCGCTGCCCGATCTGCAAGCACTTCGAGGCGGCGAACAGCGAGACCGTCAAGAAGCTCACCGAGGACGGCCAGATCAAGGTGGAGTTCCACCTGGCGGCGTTCCTGGACAAGAACCTCGGCGGCAAGGGCTCGCGCACCGCGCTGGCCGCCGCCGGAGCCGCGCTGAACGAGGGCGTGGACCAGTTCAAGGCGTTCCACGACGTGCTGTACGCCAACCAGCCGGACGAGCGCGAGGACGCCTTCGGCGACGTCGACCACATCCTGGACCTGGCCGGCCAGGTGCCCGGGCTGAAGACGGACGCCTTCGTGAAGGCGGTGACCGACAGGACCTACGCCCCGTGGGCGGCCAAGGTCTCCGACGCGTTCAACGGCAGCGGTGTGACCGGCACCCCGACGGTCAAGGTGGACGGCAAGACGATCTCCCTGTTCGCCGGCAACGCCGTGGTTCCGGCCGAGCAGTTCACCGCGCAGGTGAAGCAGGCCGCCGGCCTCCGGTAGGCCGGGCCCCGCACCGTACGGCACAACCCGGCCCGGCCGAACATCCGGCCGGGCCGGCTCCTCCCAGCCAGCCACCGGAGTGTGCTGCCATGACCGCCGCTACCACCGTGCACCTGTCCCGCTCCGAACCCGACGACGCCGGCCGGGCCCCGGTCGGCGCGAGCCGCGCCTACGCGTTCCTGCTGTTCCTCGGCGGGCTGGTCGGGCTGGCCGCCTCGGCCGTCCTGACCTTCGACAAGCTCCGCATCCTGGAGAACCCCTCCTACGTCCCCAGCTGCAACCTCAACCCGGTCATCAGCTGCGGCTCGGTGATGCGCACCGACCAGGCGGAGGTCTTCGGCTTCCCGAACCCGCTGCTCGGGCTGGCCGCCTTCGGCGCGCTGACCGCGATCGGCGCGGGGCTGCTCTCCGGTGCCGCGTACCGGCGCTGGTTCTGGCTGGGGCTGAACGCGGGCACCGCGCTGGGCGTGGTGTTCGTGCACTGGCTGGTCGACCAGGCGCTGTACGACATCGGTGCGCTGTGCCCGTACTGCATGGTGGTCTGGGCGACGGTGGTGGTGCTGTTCTGGTACACCACGCTGCACAACCTGCGCTCCGGCGTCATCCCGGTGGGCCCGCGGCTGGCGGTGGCCGTCCGGGAGGCGGCGCGGTACCACTGGGCGCTGCCGGTGCTGTGGGCGGCGGTGATCGCGCTGCTGGTGCTCAACCGGTTCTGGTACTACTGGAGCACCCTCCTCTGACCGTCCCTCACCCCACGTACCCGTGGGAGTGCAGCAGTGCGGCGGCGCCGGTCCGCCGGGCCTCCAGGGCCCCGGCGAGCCGGCGCGCCGCACCGGGCTGCAGCAGGACGGCGGCCCGCGCCGGGGTGAAGTACCCGTGGTCGGCGACCTCCTCGGGCTGCGCCCTGACCACCGCCCCGGGGGCGACCGTGCCTCCGTCGAACATGAACTGCACGGCGGGGTGGGCGTGTTCGCCCTGGTCGGGGATGGCTTCGCGCCACTCCACCACGAGCAGCCGCAGCGGCCCGACCGCCAGCCCGGTCTCTTCGTACAGCTCCCGGGCCGCGCACTCGGCGGGCCCCTCCCCCGGGTCCATCCCGCCGCCGGGGAACTGCCACTGGTCGCGGTAACTGGCCTTCAGCAGCAGGACCTTGCCCGCCGCGTCGGTGAGCAGCACGCTGCACCCGACGTAGGCGCGCACCATCCCGGCGAGCCACTCCTCCTCCGAGAGTGCCCAGGTGTCCGTCATCGTGCCCCTCCGCCGACCGCCGTCCTCGGGGACAATCTGCCGCGATCCCCGCCCGCCAAACGGCGGTTCACGCGCAGTCCACCCGAACGAGTGCCGACGGGGGCGGCTCGGGCCGGCTAGCCGAAGACGGCCTGCCGGAAGGCGTTGCGCAGCTCGGTGAGCTGTCGGACGCCCCAGTCGTAGTGCACCTTGTTGGTGAGCAGCAGGGCCCAGCGGCCGAGCCGCCGGGAGATCCAGAAGCCGGTGCCGGTGAAGCCGTAGTGGACGAAGGTGCCCTCCGCCGGATCGGTGCCGGGGGCGCAGAGCCAGGACAGGCCGCGGGCGGGGACGAGGCCGCCGGTCTGCTCGCGCAGCGACTCGTCGATCCACGCCCCGCCCCAGGGCAGTCCGGGCGGCGGGGCGAGCAGCGCGGTCAGGAAGCGGGCGAGGTCGCGGGCGGTGGAGAACGCCCCGGCGTTGCCGGAGACCCCGCCGAGCAGCCGGGCGGAGGGGTCGTGAACGACTCCGCGCAGGTGGGTGCCGGTCCGCTCGTCGTACTCGGTGGGCGCGGTACGGGCGGCGAGCACCGTGCCGAGCGGGCCGTACCGGGTGTCGGCCATGCCGAGCGGCTCCCAGACCCAGCGCGCGGCGAGCTCGTCCAGCGGCGCGCCGCCGAGGTCCTCGACCAGGTAGGTCAGCAGCACGGCGGCCCGGTCGGTGTACTCGACGGCCGTACCCGGCGGGCGGTGCAGCGGGGCGGTGACCACCCCGGCCCTGATCGCCGCGAGGTCCCGCCCGTAGAGCTGCTCGAACCGGGTGTACGGGAGCATCCCGGCGGTGTGGGCGAGGAGTTGACGAACCGTCACCTCGCCTGCGGGGTGCCCGGCGGCGGGCGGCCACCAGTGGCCGAGCGGCTCGTCCGGTGGCAGCCGCCCGGACTGCCACAGCACCCCGGCGCAGGGCCAGAGCGCGACGATCTTGGTGAGGCTGGCGAGGTCGTGGAGGGTGTCGGGCCCGGGCCGCAGCCGTGCGTACGGCCCCTGGCCGAGCAGGCCGTGGCTGCCGCCGCCGAGTGTGCCGCCGGCGTCGCCGACGGCCCAGACGGCACCCGCCCCGACGGTGCGCGCGCCCTCCCCGACCAGCCGGTCGACTCCGGACATTCCGAGCCCGTCGGCGCCGGACGCCGGTCGGCGATGACTCATCCCGTCCCCCCTTCGAGGCGACGTGAGCCTTCCCCGCGCGGCCGCCGCTCAGACCGCCGGAGTCAGCTCCTTGCCGAGGCAGATGCTCTGCTCGTGGTCCCTGTAGATGCCGAACTTCCGGATCGCGGCGTAGCCCTCGGACTCGTACAGCGCGACGGCCTCGGGCTGCTCGGTGCCGGTCTCCAGGATGACGCGGGTCCGCCCGGCCTCGATCGCGCTCCGCTCCAGGCGGTGCAGCACCGCACGGGCCAGGCCGCGGCCGCGGGCGTCGGGGACCACGAACATCCGCTTCAGCTCGACGTCACCGTCGCGCAGGTCGTCCGGGCCGGCCTGCTTGGCCCGCCAGCCGCCGCAGGCGACCGGACGGCCGTCCAGGTAGACGATCATGAACAGGCCGGCCGGCGCCTCGAAGTCCTCGGGGTGCATGACGGTCTCGTCCGGGTCCCCGTAGCGGCGCACGTACTCCTGCTGCACCTCCGCCGAGAGGGCCTGGGCGTCGGGGTGGGCGTAGCCGGTGACGCGGAACTCGACGGTGCCGGTGTCCTGGGCGGTGCTGGTGCTCATGGGAAAAGAGCCTACGGTCCCCGCTCAGCGGACCTCGAACCGGGCGACCAGCTCGTCCTTGCCGAACATCCGGGCGGTGTCCACGGCACTGGGGGTGCCCGCCCGCGGGTCGGCGCCGCCGGCCAGCAGCACGTCGAGCACGTCGGTGGCGCCCTTGAAGACGGCACCGGCCAGCGGGGTCTGCCCGCGGTCGTTGGCGAGGTCCGGGTCGGCGCCGTGCCGGAGCAGCTCCGCCACCGTGGCGGCGTGGCCGTGGTAGGCGGCGAGCATGACCAGGGTGTCGCCGCGGTCGTTGGTGAGGTCGGCCGGGGCGCCGGCGTCCAGGTAGGCGCCCAGGGTGTCGGTCTCCCCCGCCCTGGCGGCGTCGAAGAGCTTCCCGGCGAGCGCGATCACCTCGGCGTCGGGGGCGTCGGCGGGCTGCTGGCTGGCGGCGTCGGTCATGGCGGGTGGCCTTTCCGGTCGGGTCTTCGGGCGGATCTTCGGTCGGTTCCCGGGACGGCTCCCGGGGCGGTGCTTCGGGCGGTGCTTCGAGACGGTCACCGGCTGTGCCAGGGCACGGTAGCGGCCGGTGCCGCGGCGGACCAGCGGGCATCCGGAATCCGGATGACGGCCCGCCGCCGCCCCGACACACGACCACGTGCGTTGCGCAGCCATTCGAGCGAACTTCCCCGACCCCCCGGAAACTTCCCGCCCGCCGTCAGGGAATGCCTCGGCGCACGGAATCCCCGCGCCGCCCGGCCCCCGCACCGACCGGTTCCCATACCGCCGTCCGGTCGCCGGAAGGGCATTGAATGGCAGAACCACCCATTTGCGCCGTTCCATCATCTATTACTTTTTGTCACGATTAGTGCACTTTCCGTAACACCCCTGCTGGTTCCCCTTCCGAGGAGCGGAACGTGATCCTCTCGATTTCCGGCATCGTCCTGTTCGGCACCATCGCCTTTCTCTTCTTCCGCCGGGACGGACTAAAGGTCTCCCACGCCATCGTCTGCGCCCTCCTGGGCTTCTACATCGCCGGCTCCTCGATCGCCCCGAGCATCACCGCGGGCGGCGCGAGCCTCGCCAGCCTGCTGAGCGGCATCAGGTTCTAGCCGGCCCCGGCCTCCCCGCATCCCCGTACCGGCCCGGGCGCGGATCCCACCGCCCCGGGCCCCGTCGCACCCCACCCGCGAACCCCCACCCGTCCCGCCGCCCGGGGAGTCAAGGAATGCCGCTCCACCGCCACCTCAGCAGGGGCCGCGCGATCGCCCGGACCGCCGGGGACCACGCCTCCGACATGTTCACCCCGCTCTCCGTCATCGGCCGCGGCCTGCGCCACCACGCCGACTGGGCCAAGGAGCGCTGGCAGGCCACCCCGAAGGAACGCCGCGGCCCGACGCTCTTCCTGACCGCCGCCATGGGGATCGGCGTCTACCTGCTGCCGCACGGCCTGCTGTTCGCCCTGATCGCCCTGATGGCCAGCGCCGCCTGGACCGGCCGGGCCCCCAAGGCGGCGCCGGCGCCGCCCGCCCCGGACGTCGCCGACGTCAAGCTCGGCGCCCTCTACGCGGCGCTCACCCCGTACCTGTGCGGCCCCGAGGACGCCAACCCGCTGTACCACTTCGAGGGCGGCTACCGGAGCGCCTTCAGCGCCTGGGAGTTCGACGGCGAGGGCCGGCTCGCCCGGCTGGAACTGAGCTACCCCGCGTACTTCACCGACACCGAGCCCGCCTCCAGGGCCAGGATCGAGCAGGTGGTCCAGGGCAAGGCCGGCCGGGCCAGGGAGTTCCGCTTCGACTGGGACGAGGAGTCCAACCGGCTGCGGATCTCCGCGCTGGCCCCGCTGCCCACCGACGTCGTCGCCCAGCGCTTCGTGGCCGCCCCCGGCGAGATCGTGCTGGGCTTCACCGACGAGGACGGCACCGCCAGGACCATCCCGGTCACCCAGGGCGGCACGACCGTCCAGCAGCCGCCGGTGGTCTGGCGCACCGGCCCGCGCTCCTCCGAGCCGCACCTGCTGGCGCTCGGCGTCACCGGCTACGGCACCTCCAGCCTGCTGCGCTCGATCGCGCTCCAGGCCCTCCCGTACGGCGACCTGGTGGTGGTCGACGGCGCGGGCACCGGGGAGCACGCCTGCCTGGTGAACCGGCCCGGCGTGCACACCGTGGAGACCAGCCTGCACGGCGCGCTGGCCGCCCTGGAGTGGGCCGCCGGGGAGACCGAGCGCCGGCTCGCCGCGCTCAACGCCGCCCGGCACGCCGGCACCGCCCCGCCCGAGGACGTCACCCGGCCGCTGTGGCTGCTGCTGGACCACCCGACCGAGCTGAGCGAGCTCGCCCAGGCCGAGGGCCGCCCGGACCCGCAGGACCTGCTGGAGCTCCCGCTGCGGCACGGCCGGGCCGCCCGGGTCACCGTGGTGGTCGCCGACGACGTCGAGGCCGGGGACCGGATCACCGCCACCGTCCGCGCCACCACCAGGGCCCGGGTGGTGCTCGGCCCGGCCGGCCCCGACGAGGGGCGCGCCGCGCTCGGGGCCGCGCTGGACATCGTGCCCGCCTCGCACGTCCCGGTCGGCCGCGGCTACGCCCGGATCGGCAACGGCGCCCCGGTCCGGCTCCAGGTGCCCGCCACCGTCGACCCGCTGGACGACGAGGCCCCGGACCGGCTGCGGGACGCGGTGATCGCCCTGCTGCCGCACCGGGACGGCCGCGTCGAGGCCGCCGCCGCGCCGCCGCGCCCGGAGCACCCGCCCACGCTCCCGGCGGCCGGGACGCCCGCGTCGGCCCGTCCGGTCGACCTGGTGAAGGGCGAGCCGATGGTCCGTTCCCGACCGATCTCCTGACCGCGGGCCCAGCCGGCCCTTCCGGGCCCGGTTTTCCGGTCCCCGCGGGGGTCGGCGCCCACCGGCGAATCCCGTCCCGGTACGCTCGTCGCAGAAAGTCCACCCGATCACCAGATGTGAAATAGGTGACACCTGGGGTGATATCACCGGCCAGATGTGACAAATCGGGCGCAGGTGGGTACAAACAGGGGCGGCACTACAGACGACGCATGTCCCGGGACGGGAATCTTCGTCGGAAGCCGAGCGTTGACCGAACGACGAAGAACAGCGACCACTAGTCCTGTGGGCCATAAGCCCGGGAGGCACGATTCATGAGCGAGCGAGCTCTCCGCGGCACGCGACTCGGGGCCACTAGCTACGAGACCGACCGTGGTATCGATCTGGCTCCCCGCCAGACCGTCGAGTACGCATGTCAGAACGGACACCGTTTCGAGGTTCCTTTCTCGGTCGAGGCGGAGATCCCCTCGACCTGGGAATGCCGCTTCTGCGGCCAGGAAGCGGCCCTTCTCGACGGTGACGAGCCGGAGGAGAAGAAGACCAAGCCGACGCGCACCCATTGGGACATGCTGATGGAGCGCCGGACGCGCGAGGAGTTGGAGGAGGTGCTGGCCGAACGGCTGGCCGTGCTCCGCTCCGGCGGGATGAACCTCGCGGTGCACCCGCGGGACACCCGTAAGAGCGCCTGACCCGACCTCGCTCCCGCTCCGGCGGGAGGACGCGAAAAGGGACCCTGGTCACCAGGGTCCCTTTCGCGTTGTCCGGTGCGCGCTGCCCGGTTCCGCATCGGCCGGTTCCGTATCGGCCGGCTGCACCTCCGCCGGGCCTCGGACCGTCCGGTCCGGCGGGCGCCGGACCGGACGGTCCACGGGAACGGGAGGGTCAGCCCGCGATCGGCGGACGGTGGGTGGTGTCCGGGCCCTGCGGGCCGGCCTGCGGGTCCACCACCTCGCCCTGGATCACCTTGCCGTCCGGGCGGTGGATGCGCAGCTGCTCCTGGAGCCGCATCGCGTCCGCGAACGGGTCGGCGCCCGCGGTGGCGGCGGCGCCGCGCAGCGCCTTGTCCGCGGCCCGGCGCCCGGCCACCCGCCACAGCGCCCGGGTGGGCGGGAAGATCAGGGTCAGGGCCACCAGGTCCGACAGGAAGCCGGGGACGATCAGCAGCAGGCCGGCCAGCACGGTCATGCTGGTGCCGGTCTCCGGCTGCTGGGACTGCGGGTTCTTGCTCTGCTCGATCGCCGCCGACAGCGCCTTCAGCCCGGCCCGCTTGATCAGCGAGCCGCCGATCAGGACGCCCGCGACGAGCAGCAGCACGACGGTGAAGCCGCCCAGCCACGAGCCGACCTGGACCAGCAGCCAGATCTCCAGCACCAGCCACGCGGTGATCAGCAGTGGCAGCACCCGGCGGAGCCTGCTCCGCCGGGCCGGACGGGTGGGGGTAGCTTGCTGGGTCACGGTACGAATCCACTCCAAGCGGTGCTCTGCGCGCCGCACGGGAGGTCCGGGCCGGCTACGGCACCACCTGGTCCAACGATTCCCGGCCTGCCGGTGTTCCGGCGGAGGACTTCTTCCGGCGGCCGATCAGCAGGGCCGCGCCGCAGGCCAGCAGACCTCCGACGGCCAGCGTCCACTCCGGGACGGCGCCGACCCGGTCGGCGACCGTGGTGCCGTCGCGCAGCGGGACTGTGGCCGACAGCTGGGCCGCGGTCAGCTCCTCGGTGCGCTGCTGGACGCTGCCGTCCGGGGCGATCACCGCGCTGATGCCACTGGTGGCGGCGATCAGCACCGCCCGGCCGTGCTCGACGGCCCGCAGCCGGCTCATCGCGAGCTGCTGCTCGGGCTGGCCGGTCCTGGCGTAGGTCGCGTTGTTGGTCTGGACGACCAGGACCCGGGCGCCGCTGTCCACGGTGTCCCGGACGATCTCGTCGTACGCCACCTCGAAGCAGATCACGTCGCCGATCCGGGCCGGGCCGAGCTGCATGACGCCGTTGTGGTCCCCGGGGTAGAAGTCCCTGGCGACCCGCTGGAGCCGGGTGATCACCTGCATCAGCTGGGCGCGGAAGGGCACGTACTCGCCGAACGGGACGGGGTGCTGCTTGGTGTAGGAGGCGCCCGGCCCGGTGACCGGGTCCCAGACGATGCCCTCGTTCTGGACGTGCTGCGCGTCCGGGCCGTCCACCAGGGTGCCGACCAGGGTGGGCACGCCGATCGCCTTCACGGCCTCGTCGATCCGCTGGTGGGCGAGCGGGTCGCTGAACGGGTCGAGGTCGGAGGAGTTCTCCGGCCAGATCACGATGTCGGGGCGCTGGACCCTGCCGGCCTCGATGTCGGCGGCGAGGCGCTCGGTGGCCGCGGCGTGGTTGTTGAGGACCATCATCGGGCGGCCCAGGAAGTCCATGCCCGGGTTGGGCACGTTGCCCTGGACGATGGCGACCTTGACGGTGTCGGCCGCGGCGGTGGGCACCGGGACGAGGTAGCCGGCCAGCAGCGCGGCCACCGCGCCGAGCGCCGCCAGCGCGGCCGCCTTCGGGGCCCTGCCGGGCCCGCGCAGGCGCAGCGCGGCCCAGGCCAGCAGGGCGCCGGAGAGGGCGACCGCGAAGGTCACCAGCGGCGCGCCGCCGAGCGCGGCCAGCGGGGTGTACGGGGTGGCGGTGTTGGCGAAGGCGAGCCGGCCCCAGGGGAAGCCGCCGAGCGGCAGCCGGTCGCGGGCCCACTCCTGGGTGATCCACAGGCAGGCCGACCAGAGCGGCCAGCCGGGCAGCCTGGAGGTGACGGCCAGGGCGCCGCCGAGCAGAGCCAGGAACAGCGCCTCCACGACGGACAGGCCGACCGTGGCGTCCCAGCCGACCACCCGCAGCCAGCTGAGCAGCATCAGGAAGAACGGCAGGCCGAAGGCGAAGCCCGTCCACAGGCCCTGCCGGAAGGTGCGGCCCCGGGTGAGCAGCGACAGCGCGGCCACGCCGAGCAGCGACAGCGGCCAGAGGTCGTACGGCGGGAAGGCGAGGGCGAGCAGCAGGCCGGCCAGGGCGGCGAGGCCGGTCCTGGGCAGTCCGGCGCGGACCTTGGCGAGCGCCCGGGCGCCGCGGCCCGGTCCTGGCACCGGCCCCTGGGGCTGCGGCACGGTCTCGGACCGTTCCTGGGTGACGGGAGTGGCCACCGGCGCACCATCTTCCTGGGGCTTGCTGTTCGGACGCTGTGCGAAGAAGGTACCCCGGAACGTCGATGGCCCGTGAGGTCAGGGTGGTGGCCGGGGCAGCGCGGGGCGTAGCGGAACTCCCGCAGCGGCCAGTGGCCGGTGAGCCAGTCGGAGACGGCCCGGTACAGCGGGGTGTCCAGGTGGGCGCGGTCGGCCCTGACCCAGGAGCTGACCGAGAGCACGGACGGGTCCTCGCGGTCCGGGTAGAGGCAGACGCAGCCGATCACCTCGTCGCGGTCCGGCTCCAGGACGGTGTAGGTGAAGCCGGTGCGGGCCTCGAAGTCGGCGGCGTGCCGGCGCAGGTCGTCGAGGTTCCGCTCCGGCGGCATGCCCTCGGCGGGCGGCCAGCCGCGGCCGGCCCAGCCGGGGGTGGCGCGGATGTGGGCGATGCTGCTCGTCCAGGCGGCGTGGTCGGAGGCGTTGTGCCGCTCGCCCAGGGGCTCCAGGCGGAACTCCGGGGCGAGCAGCTCGCGCGGGACGGTGAAGTCGGCGGGCACCGGTGCGGTCATGGTGGTCAACCCAGGGTGCGGCGGCCCGCCGTTCCACGGGATTTACCGCTGGTACACCGTGCGGCCGCGGACCACGGTGCGCAGGCAGGCCGGCAGCGGGTGGCCGGGGGTGAGGTCGGGCAGGCCGGGGGTGCCGGAGCGCGGGTCGGTGGACCAGCCGGCCACCCGGGAGTCGGGCGCCTGGACGACGAGTTCGCCGGCCGCCCAGATCGCGTAGCTGGCGACCGCGCCGGGCACCAGCACGCCGTCCTGGTCCCGGCCGACGGCCCGCCAGCCGCCGCGGGTGTGGGCGGTGAAGGCGGCGCGCACCGAGATCCGGTGCTCCGGGGTGTGGTGGAAGGCGGCCGCGCGGACGGTGCCCCACGGGTCGAGCGGGGTGACCGGGGCGTCCGAGCCGAAGGCCAGCGGGACGCCGGCCCGCAGCAGCGCGGCGAAGGGGTTGAGGGCCGCCGCCCGCTCGGCGCCGAGGCGCCGGACGTACATGCCCTCGGGGCCGCCCCAGGCGGCGTCGAAGGCGGGCTGGACGGAGGCGGTGAGGCCGAGTTCGGCGAAGGCGGCGACGGTCTTGTCGTCCAGGGCCTCGGCGTGCTCGACGCGGTGGCGCAGGGCCCTGACCCGGTCGGCGCCGACCCGGGTGCCGGCCGCCCTGACGCCCTCGACGACCGCTGCCACGGCGGCGTCGCCGATGGCGTGGAACCCGGCCTGGAGCCCGGCCTCGGTGCAGGCGGCGACGTGGTCGGCGACCTGCCCGGCGCTCAGGTAGGCGGTGCCGGTGTGCCCGGCGTCGGCGTAGGGGGCGTGCAGGCAGGCGGTGTGCGAGCCGAACGCGCCGTCCACGAAGAGGTCGCCGCCGGCGCCCACCGCGCCGAGCCTGCGGGCGGTCTCGACGCCGCCCAGCTCGCCCCAGTAGCCGAAGACCTCCGGCCCCTCGCCCTCCGCTGCCAGGGCCAGCAGGGCGGTCAGGTCGGCCTCGGAGGAGATCTCCGGGCCGGCGCACTCGTGCACCGCGCCGATGCCGAGTTCGGCGGCGCGGGCCAGGGTGGCGCCCTGGGCGCGGCGGCGCTGCTCGGGGGTGAGGCGGGCCAGCGCGGTCTGCCGGACGGCGTGGTGGGCGTCCTTGGTGAGCGGGCCCTCGGGGTCGAATCCCGGCGCCTCGGCCAGGCCCTCGGTGAGGGTGCGCAGCGCGCTGGTGGCGAGCGCGGAGTGCACGTCGGTGCGGGAGAGGTAGAGCGCGGCGCCGCGGGCGGCCTCGTCGAGTTCGGCGAGCGTGGGCGGGCGGCCCTCGGGCCAGCCGGTCTCGTCCCAGCCGTGGCCGATCAGCACCCCGCCGGGCTCGGACCGGGCCTCGGCGAAGGCGGTGACGGCGGCCAGGGCGGCGGCCAGCGAGGGGCTGCCGGTGAGGTCGAGACCGGTGAGCGCCAGGCCGGTGGCGGTGGCGTGCACGTGGGCGTCCACGAAGGCCGGGGTGACCAGGGCGCCGTCCAGCTCGACGATCTCGTCGGCGGTCGCGGCGTACGCCTCGGCGGCGCCGTCGCTGCCGACCCAGGCGACGTGCCCGCCTTCCACGAGCATCGCGGTGGCGAAGGGGTCGGCGGGGCTGTACACGGCGCCGCCGCGCAGCAGGACGGTTCGTGGGCCCTTCCCGTCCGAGGGCGGGCAGGAAGGGAGGGTGCGTTCGGTCATGCGGCCAAGTCTGCACCCCGCCGGTTCGCGCTCAGAGCTTCGGGGGTCGCGCCTCGTACGGGGTGGACAGGACGACGGTGGTGCGGGTGGAGACGCCGGCGGCGCTGCGGATGCGGGCGAGCAGGTCCTCCAGGTCGCCGGGGGCGCCGACGCGGACCTTGAGGATGTAGTTCTCGTCGCCGGCGACGCTGTGGCAGGCCTCGATCTCGGGCAGGCCAGCCAGGCGCTCCGGGGTGTCGTCCGGGGCGCTCGGGTCGAAGGGTTTGACCGAGATGAACGCGGTCAGCGCCAGGTCGACGGCGTCGGGGTCGATGATCGCGGTGTAGCCGCGGATCACCCCGCGCTGTTCGAGGCGGCGCACCCGCTGGTGCACCGCCGAGGTGGACAGGCCGGTGGCCTTGCCCAGGTCCGTGTAGCTCATCCGGCCGTCTTCGAGGAGCAGCTGGACGATGCGTTGGTCGAGATCCTCCACAGTGCGCAAACCTACCCGGTCGGGAGCACGGGGGGCGCACGAGGTGGCACGGAGCGGTTTCCCAGGTGCCAGACGGCATGTGCCGGGAGAATGTGGCAACCGGTGTGGCCAAGGACACACCCGGTGCATCACGGTGCGCAGAAGCGCAGGATTATGAGTCCGGATCACAGGGAAGTGCTGGTTGTGGCCCTGGACGACCACGCCGGGCCCGATCCTAGGGGGATCCTCATGCCTGCTACCGACCAGCGCGTGCTGGGCGCCGACGAGACCGACGATATGACCGACCGCGAGGACCTCGCGGTCGACCACATGCCGGGCACCGACCCCGGCGAGGCGGACACCTGGGACATCTTCCGGGTCCACTGCCCCGAGTGCCGCCGCCCGATCGCCCTGGTGGCGGACGAGGAACGGCTGCCGCTGCACGCACTGCTGCCGACCGCCTGGAACCCCTTCGCCCCCGCGATCTGCCCGGGTTCGGGCACGCCCACGGACGACCTGGCCGAGGCCGAGGATTCGGAGGACGCCGAACCGGTCCTGTTCGACGCGCTGTTCAAGCTCCCGAGCGGGCTGGACTGGCGCACCCAGCCGTTCTCGCACGCCGTCGCGCACCGCCCGGTGCGGCTCGCCGCGGTCGGCCAGGCCGCTCCGGTCGTGCCCGCCGGCCCGACCGTCACGGCCCTGCGGGGCGCCATCCCGGAGCAGCGCCGTCGTCGTCCGGCGCTGACCGCCCGTACCGCCAAGGCGAGTTGACCCGTCATCGGAAATGCCTCCGGCCGTCACTCCGCACCCTGGAGTGACGGCCGGAGGCCGTGTGGGGGAAGGCCTCAGGCCTTCGTGAGGTGCCGGCCGATCACCAGGCGCTGGATCTGGTTGGTGCCCTCGACGATCTGGAGCACCTTGGCCTCGCGCATGTAGCGCTCGGCCGGGAAGTCCTGGGTGTAGCCGTAGCCGCCGAGCACCTGGACGGCGTCGGTGGTCACCCGCATCGCCGCGTCGGTGCAGAACAGCTTGGCCATCGCCGCCTCCTTGGAGAACGGCCGGCCGGCGTCCCGCAGCCGGGCGGCGGACAGGTAGAGCGCCCGGCCGGCCTCGATCTGGGTGGCCATGTCGGCGAGCATGAAGGACAGGCCCTGGAAGTCGGCGATCGGGCGGCCGAACTGGCGCCTGGTGCGGGCGTAGTCGACCGCGAGGTCGAGCGCGGCCTGGGCGACGCCGACCGCGCAGGCCGCGATGCCGAGGCGGCCGGAGTCCAGGGCGGCGAGCGCGATCTGGAAGCCCTGCCCCTCCTCGCCGACCAGCCGCTCCCTGGGGACCCGGGCGCCGTCGAAGTGGAGCTGCGCGGTCGGCGAGGACCGCATGCCCATCTTGTGCTCGGGCGGGGCCGCGGACAGGCCCTGCTGGGTGCCGGGGACGAGCAGACAGCTGATGCCCTTGGCGCCCTCGGCGCCGGTGCGCACCAGGGCGCTGTAGAAGTCGGCCCGGCCGCCGTGGGTGATCCAGGCCTTGGTGCCGTTCACCACGTACGCCTCGCCGTCGAGGTCGGCGCGGGTGCGCAGCGCGGCCGCGTCGGAGCCGGACTGGGGCTCGGAGAGGCAGTAGGCGCCGAGCTGCTCGCCGGAGAGCATGCCGGGCAGCCAGGCGTCGCGCTGCTCGTCGGTGCCGAAGGTGGCCAGCGCGTGGCAGGACAGGGTGTGCACGCTGACGCCGAGGCCGATGGCCAGCCAGCCGGCCGCGAGCTCTTCCAGCACCTGGAGGTACACCTCGTAGGGCTGTTCGCCGCCGCCGTGCTTCTCGCCGTACGGGAGGGAGAGCAGGCCGGCCTCGCCGAGGGTGCGGAAGACCTCCCGCGGGAAGCGTCCGGCGGCCTCGTCCTCCGCCGCGCGCGGCTGGATCTCGCGCTGGACCAGGTCCCGGGTGAGGCTCAGCAGCTCGCGGGCCTCCTCGCTGGGCAGCTGGCGCTCCACGGCTTTCACAGGGGAGGGGGTCATGGCGGTGGTCGCCTCCTCGATCGGGCGCCGGGCCGAGGTGTCGGCCGGTCCGGCGGGGGTGTGGCAGTCGGACCGACCGGCACCGGGTTTCGGTGAACGGCCGTTCACAGTCGTGGCGAAGGCGAGTATGCCCGAAACCCGCGCCGCCGTCACGACCAGCACATTTGAACTGTCCGCAGTGGCGGGATACGGCACCGTAGGGTTGACGTTGTGGCTGCATCCGAACTTCTCCCGCCCCCGCTCCGGTCCGCTCGCGACGACCGGCTGACCGCGCTCGCGGCGGAGCTGCGCGCGCTGCCGCCGTCCTGCGGGCCGGTGCGGCTGGTCGCGGTGGACGGGCACGCGGGCTCGGGCAAGACCACCTTCGCCGGACGGCTGGCGGCGGCGCTCGGCGGGGCACCGGTGGTCCACCTCGACGACCTGGCCACCCACGAGGAGTTGTTCGAGTGGACCGGACGGCTGCGCGAGCAGGTGCTGGAGCCGCTGGCGGCCGGCCGGGACGCCGAGTACCGGGTGTACGACTGGACGCTGCGCCGTTTCGCGGGCACGGCCCGGGTGCCGGCCGCCCCGGTGGTGCTGGTGGAGGGGGTGGGCGCGGGACGGCGGGCGGTGCGTCCGTGGCTGGCGCGGGTGATCTGGATGGAGTTGGAGGCGGCCGCGGCCCGGCGGCGCGGCGAGCAGCGGGACGGTCCGGAACTGGCCGGGTTCTGGGCGGGTTGGGCCCGGGCCGAATCGGCGCATTTCGCCGTCGATCCGAGCCGTCCGTACGCCGCGACGAGGGTCGACGGGGTGACCGGCCGGATCGCGCCGGGCACTGTGGGTGAATCTTCAACCATCGCCTTGACCTGCGACATCGCCGGGACCTAGGTTCGTCCCAGCCGCCGGAACACCTGCTTCCGGCCGCCCGGACCCGGCGCCCCCGGCTTGTTCCCCCGTGAGCCGGGGACGCCGTCCGGTCCCCTTCCGAAAGTCGCTCCCCCGCCGCCGGTTTCCCCGCCCGGCCGCTCAACGACCGCTCGCGCGATCACATTTGACTCGGTGCCACACCCTTCCGGATCAGCCCCGCGCCGGTACGATTCCTGGCAGGCGCAGACGCGCCGCATGGGGTCGACGACCACCAGCCGGGCTGGGCGCAGGCGACTCGCCGGCCGAGCCCCGGGCCGCACCGCGGGGGGGCGTGAGTGACGACGGTGGACAGTTCCGACAGCACGGCGGGCGGACCGGACCGGCTCGCCGACCGTGCCTGGCTGCGCGCCATGGACGCCTACACGGCCGGCGCGTACGCCCGGGCCGAGGAGGAGTTCCGGGCCGCCGTCCGGCTGGACCCGGGGATGGCCGACGCCTGGCTCGGCCTGCACGCGCTGCGCAGCGACACCTCGGCCGCGCTGCTGGCCATGTACCGCAACCAGAAGCGGTTCGGCGAGCAACGGCGGCTGCACCGACGGCCGCTCAGCTCCTGGTACTGGCTGGGCTGGTGGGTGCAGCCCGTGCTGGAGGACGCCCGCGACCTCGCGCTCGCGCACGCCTCGCACTGGCTGGACGGCCGCCATCTCGCCGAGCTGGACCGGGCGTTGGAGCAGTGCCCGGCGCCCGGCGAGGACTCCGCCGCCCGCTTCCTGTACGCCTGCCGCTCCTACCTGCTCAAGGACTGGGAGCAGCTGATCCGGGACACCGACCGGCTGCTGGACGACCCGCTGCTCGGCATCGAAGCCGGGCTGTTCGCCGGCATGGCACGGGTGCGCCTCGACATGTGCGCCCAGGCGCAGGTGCCGCTGGCCGCCTCGCTGGCCCGCTGCCGCTCCGAGCAGCCGCAGCGCAAGGAGCTGCGGTACTGGCTGGCGCGGGCGTACGACGGCGCCGGGCGCAGCGCGGCGGCGCTCCCGCTCTACCGGGCGGTGCACCGGGCGGACCCGGCGTTCATGGACACCGCGGCCCGGCTGGCGGCCATCTCGGCCGAGGACGGGCTCGCGGACGGGCTCACCGACGCGTTGTCGGACGGCACCACGCTCGGCGGGCGCCCGGGCGGGACGGACGCACCGGGCGGGCCCGGCGTCGACTCCGGGTACCCGGAGGACGCCGGATTCGCCGGACTGCCGGGGTACGGCGAGGAGTTCGGGGACATCGGCGGGCCCGCCGGCGCGACCGTCCCCGGCGACGAGGTGTCGAACGGTGCGCCGACCGGCGGGGTGCCGTCGGGTGGCGGGCCCTCGGTGGACGCCGGGCTGGTGGACGGCCCCCCAGCGGGCGGCGCACCGTTCGACGGCGTTCCGGCCGGCGGGGCCCCGCCGGCCGGCGCCCCCGCCGACGGCGCGCCGCAGACCGCCGGGGAACGCTCCGGCTCGGCCCCCTCGCCCGGCACCGCCGTACCGCCGCCGCTGCCCGCCCTCGGCCGGGCGCAGCCCAGGGCCGCCGCCGCGCCCGAGCCCAGGGCCGGCGGCAACGAACGGGAGCTGGACGCGGCCCTGGCCGAACTCTCCCTGATGGTCGGCATGGAGCCGGTCAAGCGCCAGGTCCGGGCGCTCTCCGCCCAGTTGCGCATGTCGCGGCTGCGGGCCGAGCAGGGCCTGCCGGTCCAGCCGCCGAAACGCCACTTCGTCTTCTCCGGCCCCTCCGGCACCGGCAAGACCACCGTGGCCCGCATCCTCGGCCGGGTCTTCCACGCCCTCGGCCTGCTCTCCGGCGACCACCTGGTGGAGGCCCAACGCGCCGACCTGGTGGGCGAGTTCCTCGGCCAGACCGCCGTGAAGGCGAACGAGCTGATCGACTCCGCGCTGGACGGCGTGCTGTTCATCGACGAGGCGTACAGCCTCTCCAACTCCGGCTACACCAAGGGCGACGCGTACGGCGACGAGGCGCTCCAGGTGCTGCTCAAGCGCGCCGAGGACAACCGCGACCGGCTGGTGGTGATCCTGGCCGGCTACCCCGAGGGCATGAACCGGCTGCTCGCCACCAACCCCGGCCTCAACTCCCGCTTCACCACCAGGGTCGACTTTCCCAGCTACCGCCCCGGCGAGCTGACCGCGATCGGCGCCGCGCTGGCCGGCCGGGACGGCGACGGCTGGGACGAGGACGCCGCCGAGGAGCTGGCCAGCATCTGCGTCCACGTGGTCCGCGAGGGCTGGATCGACGAGCTGGGCAACGGCCGGTTCATCCGCACCCTGTACGAGAAGTCCTGCGCCTACCGGGACCTGCGGCTGTCGCTGCTGCGCGAGCCGCCCGGCCGGGAGGACCTGGCCACGCTGCGCCTGCCGGACCTGGTCCAGGCGTACGGGGAGCTGATCGACGGGCGGGGCTGAGGCCCGCCCCGCGGATCAGCCCCCTCGCTTGTTCCCCGCCGGCCGCCCGTCGGTCCGGCCCCGGTTCAGCCGTTGAGCAGCGCGGCCTCCCGCTCGCGGTCGAGCCCGACCCTGGCCCGGTCCGGCCGCCGCGGCGCGCTGCCGCCGATCGACCGCAGCCAGGCCCAGGTGTCCTCGACGGTCTCGGCGACCGGTCGGCAGCGCAGCCCGGCGCCGAGCGCGCGGTCGACCAGGCCGGTGTGCAGGAAGTCGTACAGTTCGCCGGGCGCCAGCCAGATCGGCAGCTCGGTCCACGGCTCGATGCCCGCCGCGAGGATCCGCTCCGGGTCCGTCCAGCGCAGTTCGGCGTCCGAGCCGGTGACCCGTACGCAGGCCTCCAGCAGCTCGCCCATGGTGGCGTGGCCGGAAGGGCCGACCAGGTTGTACGGGCCGCCGAGGCGGGCCGCCACGGCGTCCAGGGTCCAGGCCGCGAGGTCGCGCGCGTCGATGTACTGGAGGGCCAGCTCGCGCGGCCCCGGGGCGAGCACCGGGCCGCCCTCCGCGATCCGGCTGAGCCACCAGGGCAGCCGGCCGATGTTCTCGTGCGGGCCGAGGATCAGCCCGGCGCGGGCGAGCAGCGCCTGCCCGCCGTACTCCGCCTCCAGCGCCAGTTCCGCGCCGCGCTTGGCCTCGGCGTAGGCCACCTCGCCGGTGAGGTCCGGGGAGGAGGCGACCACCGGGGCGGCCTCGCCGGCCCCGGCGGGCAGCGGGTGGTCGTAGACCGACCGGCTGGAGACGTACGCGTAGTGGCCGACCCGGCCGTTCAGGAAGCGGGCGCTGTCGCGCACCGCCGCGGGGGCCCAGGACCAGGTGTCCACCACCGCGTCCCACTCCCCCGCGCCGAGCGCCGCGAGGCCGTCCTCGGCGGTGCGGTCGCCCTTCAGCACCCGGACACCCTCCGGCGCGGGCCGCGTGCCGCGGTTGAGGGCCGTCACCTCCCAGCCCCTGGCCAGCGCCTCCTCGGCGACGACCCGTCCGACGAACTCGGTTCCACCCAGCAGGAGAAGTCTCATGCCGACCACCCTGCTCCCAGGGTGGCCGGCATGGAAGGGCTGACTGCTCTGGGCGGAATCGCCGGGAGCGGACACGCCGTCAGCGGAATCCGGAACCTTCCGGACGGACGTCAGGCCGTGGCGCGGTGGTCCGGGTCGTGCATCTCCCCGACCAGCTCCTCCAGCACGTCCTCCAGCATCACCACGCCGAGCGTGCGCCCGTCCTGGTCCAGCACGGCGGCCAGGTGGCAGGTGGCCCGGCGCATCGCGCCGAGGGCGTCGTCCAGCGGGAGGCTGCCGCGCAGCACCGTGATCGGCCGCCAGAGGCGGGCCGGGACCGGCGCCGAGATGTCCTCCACGTCGAGGATGTCCTTGAGGTGGAGGTAGCCGAGGTAGCCGTGGCCGGCCGGGTCGCCGTCGGTGACCGGGAAGCGCGAGAAGCCGGTGCGCAGCGCCAGCTCCTCGACCTCGGCGGCGGTCGCCTTGGAGTCCACGGTGACCAGCTGCTCGGGCTTGAGCAGCACCTCGGTGATCGGGCGGCGGCCCAGCTCCAGGGCGTCCTCCAGACGCTCCTGGCGGCCCTCGTCGAGCAGGCCGGCGTCCCGGGAGTCCGCCAGCAGGTACATCAGCTGCTCGGTGGTGAAGACCGACTCGACCTCGTCCTTGGCCTCCACCCTGAAGAGCCTCAGGATGCCGTTGGCGAAGGCGTTCAGCACCCGGATCACCGGGGCGAGCCAGCGGGCCAGCCGGTCCAGCGGCGGGCCGAGCCAGAGCGCGGCCTTCTCCGGGGCGGCCATGGCCATGTTCTTCGGCACCATCTCGCCCATCACCATGTGCAGGAAGACCACGACGGCGAGCGAGATCCCGTACGAGAGCGGGTGCATCAGGCCGGACGGGACGCCGATCGCGTGGAACGGGCCCTCCAGCAGGGAGGCGATGGTCGGCTCGGCCAGGGCGCCGAGGCCCAGCGAGCAGACGGTGATGCCGAGCTGGGCGGCGGCCAGCATCGCGGAGACGTTGGAGAGCGCGTGCAGCACGGTGCGGGCGCGCTTGTGCCCGGCCTCGGCGAGCGGCTCGATCTGGCTGCGGCGCACCGACACCACGGCGAACTCGGCGCCGACGAAGAAGGCGTTGCCGAGCAGGAGCAGCAGCGCGACGGCCAGTTGCAGGGCGGTCATCGGCCCTCCTCCCGGTCCTCGTCGAACTGCGCGGGCGCGGTGGTGCGCTCCACCCGGACCTCGGTGGTGCGGTGGCGGTCGACACCGGTCACCGTGAAGCGCCAGCCGGGCAGCTCGGTCTGCTCGCCCACCTCGGGGAGCTTGCCGAGCAGGTCGGTGACCAGACCGGCCAGGGTCTCGTACGGGCCGTCCGGGGCGTTCAGGCCGATCCGCTCCAACTGGTCGATCCGGGCGCGGCCGTCGGCCTCCCAGACCGGCAGGCCGTCGACCGGCGGCAGCGGGAACAGCTCGGGGTGGTCGTCGGGGTCGTGCTCGTCCTGCACCTCGCCGACGATCTCCTCGACGATGTCCTCGACGGTGACGACGCCGGCGGTGCCGCCGTACTCGTCGACCACGATGGCCATCGGCTGGAGGCGGCGCAGCTGGTCGAGCAGCCGCTCGGCGGGCAGCGTCTCGGGCACCAGCAGCGGCGCCGAGGACAGCGCGCCGACCCGCACCAGGCCGCGGCGGGCGGCCGGGACGGCCAGGGCGTCCTTGAGCGTGACGATGCCGGTGACCTCGTCCAGGCTGTCGGTGTAGACCGGGAAGCGGGACAGGCCGGTGGCCCTGGTCAGGTTGATCACGTCGGAGGCGGTGGCGTCGCCCTGGAGCGCGGCCACGTCCACCCGCGGGGTCATCACGGACTCGGCGGTCAGCTCGCGCAGGCCGAGGGTGCGGACGAACAGCGTCGCCGACTCCTCGTCTATCGCGCCGGCCTTGGCCGAGTGACGGGCCAGCGAGACCAGCTCGTCCGGGGTGCGGGCGTGCCCCAGCTCCTCCTGCGGCTCGACGCCGAAGGCCCGGACCGTCCGGTCGGCGGTGCCGTTCAGAAAGCTGATCAGCGGGCGGCAGACGAAGGAGAAGGCCATGTGCGGGGCGGCGACCGCGCGGGCCACCTGGAGCGGGTGGGAGATCGCCCAGTTCTTCGGCACCAGCTCGCCGATCACCATCTGGACGACGGTGGCCAGCACCATGCCGACGACCACGGAGACGCCGCGCGCGGCCGAGTCGGGCACGCCGATGCCGGACATGACGGGTGCGAGCAGGGTCGACAGGGCCGGCTCGGCGAGCATGCCGACCACCAGCGAGGTGACGGTGATGCCGAGCTGGGCGCCGGAGAGTTCGAAGGAGAGGTGCCGCAGGGCCCTGGCGACCCGCTGGGACTTGGCGTCGCCCGCCCCCGCGGAGCGTTGCACCGCCCCGCGCTCGACGGTCACGAAGGCGAACTCGGCGGCCACGAACAGGCCGTTGGCGAGGATCAGGAGAACGGCTGCGAGCAACAGCAGCCAGGCGGTGATCACAGTGCCGCCTGCCTTCCGGGGATCGGAAGCGAGGCGGCGCAGGTACTACCGGACGGATCGTCCATCGAGGGGGAGTGTCACTCCTCTGGTCGGATGTCGGGCACTCGATCGGGAGCAGGGCGCACTTTGCCCTGCTTTTACCAGCGTAGACCATACCCGGACGGAGGTAAGGGCACCCTTCGGCCCGCCGGGGGCACGGTGCCCGGAGCGGGCTGCCGGGAGCGGTGCCGGAGTCGAGTGGAGGGGGTGGACGGGCAGGTGGCGGCTCAGCCCCGGGCGTGCCGCTCGACCAGGTCGCGCAGCGCGCGGGCGTCCGCGATGGCCTGGGCCCTGCCGACCCCGGGCTGGATGCCGACCGCGGCGAGCGAGGTGCCGTCGGCCAGGTCGAGGGTCGCCCACGGGTCGCCCTGGCGGAGGTTGACCCGGACGATCTCGGCCCAGGCGAGCCGGCGGCGGCGGACGAAGTTGACCACCGTCACGCCGTCCGCGTCGGCGCTCACCCGGGGGCGGGCCAGCATCAGGCCGACGGCGGCGAACAGGACGCCGCTGGCCGTCATCATGATCCGGTCGTTGAGCTGCCAGTTCTCCGGGAGCATCACGGCCATCGCGGAGAACAGCGCCACCAGCAGCACGCAGACCGGCAGCAGCACGGCGCGGGTGCGGCGCGGCGCCCAGGTGACGGGGAACTGGACGGACGGCGTGGACACGTGGGGACTCCGGGGGTGGTTCTGGTGGCGGCAGCGCGAGGGGCGGGGACGCGGTCGGCGTCCCCGCCCCATTGAACCGTTCTTTACTCGCGGACGGGCGGCCAGGTCACCCGGGCGGCGCGGTCACGCGGGTCGCTCGGGCCGCTCGGGTGCGCGGACCGGGCGGGTGCGCGGACCGGGCGGGTGCGCGGGCCGGGCGGACCGCTCGGGTCAGAGGCGGCAGGCGTGGATGTTGGTGACCAGGATGGCCCGGGCGCCGATGCTCCACAGGTCGTCCATGATCTGCTGGGCCTCCTTGCGGAGCACCATCGAACGCACCGCGACCCAGCCCTCGGTGTGCAGCGGCGAGACGGTCGGCGACTCCAGGCCCGGGGTGAGCGCGACGGCGGCGCCGACCTTCTCGGCGCGGATGTCGTAGTCCATCAGCACGTAGCGGCGGGCCACCAGCACGCCCTGGAGGCGGCGCAGGAACTGGTCGACCCGGGCGTCCTCGCCGGCGCCCTTGGGCCGGATCACCACCGAGTCGGAGACCAGGATCGGCTCGCCGAACACCTCGAGGCCGGCGTTGCGCAGGCTCGTTCCGGTCTCCACCACGTCGGCGATCACGTCGGCGACGCCCAGCTGCACCGCGGTCTCGACCGCGCCGTCCAGCTTGGTGACCGTCGCCTTCACCCCGTGGTCGGCCAGGTGCTGCTCGACCAGACCGGTGTACGAGGTGGCGATCCGCAGGCCCTCCAGGCCCTTGACGTCATCGACGTCCACGCCCTCGGGGCGGGCGAAGCGGAAGGTCGACCCGGCGAAGCCGAGCGCGAGCACCTCCTCGGCGTTGGAGTGCGAGTCCAGCAGCAGGTCACGGCCGGTGATGCCGACGTCGAGACGGCCGGAGCCGACGTAGACGGCGATGTCCCGCGGGCGGAGGAAGAAGAACTCCACCTCGTTGGCCGGGTCGACGAGGACGAGCTCCTTGGGGTCCTTCCGCTGGCGGTAGCCGGCCTCATGGAGCATCTCCGCCGCGGGACCCGAGAGCGAACCCTTGTTGGGGACGGCGATGCGCAGCATGGGAGGTTGCTTCCTTACCTGTTGGGAGGATGGGTGTGCTCGGGAGAGCGGGGTCTCTAGAGGTACTTGTAGACGTCGTCGAGGGTCAGGCCGCGGGCGATCATCATCACCTGAAGGTGATAGAGGAGCTGCGAGATCTCCTCCGCGGTCTGCTCGTCCGACTGGAACTCGGCGGCCATCCAGACCTCGGCGGCCTCCTCGACGACCTTCTTGCCGATCGCATGGACGCCCTGCTGGACGAGCTGCGCGGTACGGGAGGACGAGGGGTCGCCGGTGGCGGCCTTCTGCTGGAGCTCGGCGAAGAGCTCCTCGAATGTCTTCGAAGCCATGATGGGCCCACCTTACGGCGTACGGGCGGACGGACGGTAAACGGTCCCGGACCGTGGACAGTCGAGTGGACGTCCGCGCTCCGGGACCGTCCCGGCCGTCGTCAGAGCGCGGCGCGCAGCACCACGGCGGTGGCGACGGCGGCCGTGGCGGCCTCGTGGCCCTTGTCCTCGGCGGAGCCCGGCAGGCCCGCGCGGTCGATCGCCTGCTCCTCGTTGTCGCAGGTCAGCACGCCGAAGCCGACCGGGACACCGGTGTCCACGCTGACCTGGGCGAGGCCGGCGGTGGCCGCCTGGCAGACGTAGTCGAAGTGGGGGGTGCCGCCGCGGATGACCACGCCGAGGGCCACCACGGCGTCGTAGCCGCGCTCGGCGAGGTGCTTGGCGGCGACCGGCAGCTCGAAGGTGCCGGGCACCCGCAGCACGGTCGGCCCGGTGACGCCCAGTTCCTCGAACGCGCGGTGGGCGCCGTCCAGCAGGCCGTTCATCACCGTGTCGTGCCACTGGGCGGCGACGACGGCGACCTTGAGGCCGGCGGCGCCGTCGATGGTCAGTTCGGGGGCTCCGTGGCCGCTCATGGTTCCTGCTTCCTGTGGTGTCTCTGCTGGTGTCTCTGCCGGGAGGGGTGGTTCAGGAGTCGAGGCCGGGCAGGTCGTGTCCCATCCGGTCGCGCTTGGTGCGCAGGTAGCGCAGGTTGTGCTCGCCGGGCGCGATCTCCACCGCTTCGCGCCCCTTGACCTTGAGCCCGTGCTCGGTCAGCGCGGTCAGCTTCTGCGGGTTGTTGGTGAGCAGGGCGAGCGAGCGGACGCCGAGGTCCACCAGCATCTGGGCCGCGATGCTGTAGTCGCGGGCGTCCGCGGGCAGGCCGAGGTCCAGGTTGGCGTCGACGGTGTCCCGCCCCTGCTCCTGGAGCTGGTAGGCGCGCAGCTTGTGGGCCAGGCCGATCCCCCGCCCCTCGTGGCCGCGCAGGTACAGCACCACGCCGCGCCCGGCCTCGACGACCCGCCGCAGCGAGGCCTCCAGCTGGGGGCCGCAGTCGCAGCGCAACGAGCCGAAGACGTCACCGGTCAGGCACTCGGAGTGGACCCGCACCAGGACGTCCTCGCCCGCCGGCAGCCGCCCCTGCTCGTCCAGTCCGCCGGCCACCAGCGCGAGGTGCTCGACCCCGTCGAGGGTGCCCTTGTAGCCGACCGCGGTGAACTCGCCGTACGCGGTGGGCAGGGCGGTGGTGGCCGCCCGGTCGACGTGCAGCTCGGTGCGGCGGCGGTAGGCGATCAGGTCCTCGATCGAGATGATCGCGAGGCCGTGCTCCCTGGCGAAGGCGACCAGCTCGGGCAGCCGGGCCATGGTGCCGTCGTCGTTGACCACCTCGGCGATCGCGCCGGCCGGCGCGAGTCCGGCCAGCCTGGCCAGGTCGACCGCCGCCTCGGTGTGGCCGGGGCGGACCAGCACGCCGCCCTCGACGGCGCGCAGCGGGAAGACGTGCCCGGGGCGGGTGAGGTCGCCGGGCTCGGTGCCGGACGAGGAGAGCAGCCGTACGGTGCGGGCGCGGTCGGCGGCGGAGATGCCGGTGTCGACCCCCTCCCTGGCGTCCACCGAGACGGTGTACGCGGTGCCCTTGCGGTCCTCGTTGACCTGGGTCATCGGCGGAAGCCTGAGGCGGTCCAGCTCCTCGCCGGTCATCGGCGCGCAGATCACGCCGGAGCTGTAGCGGATGGTGAAGGCCATCAGCTCGGGGGTGGCGGCGGAGGCGGCGAAGACGATGTCGCCCTCGTTCTCGCGGTCCTCGTCGTCGACCACGATCACGGCACGGCCGAGGGCGATGTCGGCGATCGCCCGCTCCACCGGGTCGAGGACGAACTCGGACTCGGACTCGGTGGCGCCGTTGCCGGACTGGTTCTCGGTCTGCTCGGTCATACCGTGGCTCCCTGCGGGACGGTGGCGGACTTGGCGCGCGGCTCACGGGTGCTCAGCCACCAGGAACGCAGGCCGAGCAGCACCAGGACGAAGTAGACGGAGTAGGTGAGGCCGGAGAAGGTGTAGCCGCTGTTGAAGGCGAACGGCACGCCGACCGCGTCGACCGCGATCCAGGCGAACCAGAACTCCACCCAGCCGCGGGCCTGGGCGACCATCGCGGCCAGCGTGCCGACGAAGATGTAGGCGTCCGACCAGGGGCTCCAGGACAGGCTGGGGTAGGACGTGAAGAGCAGGGCGAGGGCGACCGTGCCGGCCGCGGTGCCCGCCGCGAGCGCGATCCGCTCGGGCCAGCGCGCGAACCGTACGGCGATCCCGCCGCCGTTGCGACGGCCCCGCTGCCACTGCGCCCAGCCCCAGGAGGCGGTGGCGATCACGATCAGCTGCTTGCCGATCAGGCCGGGAACGTGGCCGCCCAGGTAGGCGGTGATCAGCACCGCGCCGGACAGCAGCTGGACCGGCCAGCTCCAGACCGAACGGCGCCAGCCGAGCGCGAGCCCGCCGAGGCCGAGGATGTTGCCGATCATGTCGGCCCACTTGACGTGTTCGCCGAGGACGGTGAACGCCTCGCCGCTGAGCCAGCTCACTGGGACTCCCCCGGGGCTGCGTCGACCGGCAGGCCGGTCGGGTCGGTCGGGTCTGTGGGGTTGATCAAATCGGTCAGGTCTGTCGGGTCGGTCGGGCCGGAAAGGCCCGGCAGGGCGGGCAGGGTGCGGGACTCCAGGAGGCGCTCGACGTACTTCGCGAGCACGTCCACCTCCAGGTTGACGCTCTCCCCCACGGACCTGGTGCCGAGCGTGGTCAGCGCGAGGGTGGCCGGGATGAGGCTGACGGTGAAGCTGTCCCGGGCGGCCTCCACCACGGTGAGGCTGACGCCGTCGACCGTGATCGAGCCCTTCTCCACCAGGTAGCGGGAGACGGTGTCCGGCAGCGAGAAGCGCAGCACCTCCCAGCGCAGCGTTCCGTCCGCGCCGCGCTCGCCGGGCTCGCGGCTCAACAGCCGCCCGGTGGCGTCGACATGGCCCTGGACGAGGTGGCCGCCCAGCCGGGCGCCGAGCGCCATGGCGCGCTCCAGGTTGACCCGGGAGCCGGGCGCCAGCTCGCCGAGGCTGGAGCGGTGCAGCGTCTCGGCCATCACGTCGGCGCTGAACTCGCCGGTGCCGGCGGCCAGTTCCGCCGGGCTGTCGACGACGGTCAGGCACACGCCGTTGACCGCGATGGAGTCTCCGTGCCGGGCACCCGTACAGACCACCGGGCCACGCAGGCGGATCCGCGAGGAGTCGCCGATCTCCTCGATCGACACGACCTCGCCGAGCTCTTCGATGATGCCGGTGAACACCCGGGTTCTCCTCGCGCTTGGGGCGCGGACTCCGGGGCGGCAGGGGAGATGACGCGGACGGGCAGCGGCGCACGGACCCCGGGCACACCCGTCGCCGGGATGCCGAAGCCGCCGGGAGATCGCTCGCCCGGCCCGGGAGACACCGCTCCCGTCGTCGCACCTCACCGAGGCCCGGAAGGCCGGCTGTCGCCTGCCGATGGACCACGGGTACTGCTCTTCGTCCGCCCGCGCACGCCTCCCATCCGGACTTTAACCGTCGGTCCAGGAATTTCACCTGGTCAACCGGCCGCTGGCTGCGGACGGGTCGCGGACTGTAACCGCCGGTTCGGATTTTCACCGACCCCGGAGTGCGCTGAACGTCACTGCTTGATGCCGTCATTCTGCCACGGTCGACGCAGGCGCAGGGAGAGTCTCCGACTGTGGCCTGTTTCACGGGCTTGCGGGGAATGCGCGGCAGCCTGCTACCCGCCCCCTGCCCGGCCCCGCGAAACGGCGGGCCACGGCCTCAGGGCGCGGCCGGGGCGGCGATCGAGGTGAAGTGGGTGACCTCCGGGGGGTGGGCGAGGTAGCGCAGCTCGCCCTCCGACCAGACCGGCCTGATCCGCCACATCGGGCCGGCGTACCCGCGCAGCGCCTCCTCGTCGCGCCAGCGGCTCACCACCAGGACGCGGTGCCCGTCCTCGGAGACCGAGCGCAGCAGCTCACCGCCCAGGCAGCCGTCCGTCCGGCCCAGCTGCGGGATCACCTGGGCGGCCAGGTGCGCGCAGAACTCCTCGATGCGACCGGCCAGCACCTGCCCGGCCCAGATTCTGACGATCACGACCACCACCTCCGGCTGCGGCTGGTGCCCCTGGCCCCATTATCAGCGGAAATCCGCTGGTGAACAGGGGTCCGGGTGGTCCTTCACCGAGGGGTCCGGCCGGTCCTTCGCCGAGGGGTCCGGGACTGCCGGCCGGTGGGGCGCCGAGGGGCCTCGGTTAGATTTCCGGCATGACCATCACACCGGAAGCCACCGTTCCGTCAAGTACCGGTCAGGACCGCCCGAGCGGCCTGTTCGGGGCTCTCAGCGCGGGTGCGCTCAGCGATCCCGCCCAGTTGCGCGAGATCTACGAGCAGCCCGGCGCCCAGGCCCGCGGCAAGCAGGTCGACCGGCTGCACGAGGTCGCCCAGCGCCTGATCGCCTGCTCCCCGCTGGTGTTCGTGGCCAGCTCGGACGCCGCCGGGCGCTGCGACGTCTCCCCGCGCGGCGGGCCGGCCGGGCTGGTCTCGGTGCTCGACGAGTACACCCTGGCCCTCCCGGACGCCACCGGCAACAAGCGGCTGGACACCCTGCACAACGTCCTGGAGACCGGCCGGGTCGGGCTGCTCTTCGTCGTGCCCGGCCGGGACGCCACGCTGCGGGTCAACGGGCGGGCCTGCGTCTCGACCGACCCGGAGCTGCTGCGGCAGCTGACCGCCGTCGGCAAGCCGCCGCGCAGCGCGATCGTGGTCGCCGTCGAGGAGGTGTACGGGCACTGCCCGAAGGCCTTCCTGCGCTCCTCGGCGTGGAAGCCGGAGAACTGGCTCGCCCAGGACGCCCAGCCGAGTTCGGCGGAGGTCACGCTCTCGCACCTGCGGGACGAGTCGCTGACCGTGGAGATGATCGAGCAGAACGAGCGGGAGGCGCTGCTGTACCGGTACGAGTGAGCTGCCGGGGCACCCCGTGCCGTTCGCGGGGGTCCCTGGCGTTTACGGGGGCCCCTGGCGTTTACGGGGGCCCCTGGCGTTTGCGGGGCCCCTGCCGTTCCCGCCCCGCCCGGCGGCCGGTCCTGGCGGGCCGGGCGCCGGGCGGGGCGCGCTCAGGCGGCCTTGGGCACGTCCACCACGGGCGCGCCGTCGGCGGCCCGCTGGACCGCTTCGACGCCCTTGTGCGCGGCGTCCTTGCTGACGTAGCCCTGGCCGGTGGCGACGATCTCGCCGTTGCCCGCCTTGAGCCGGAACCGGTACTTGCCGCCGGCGTCCTGATAGACCTCGAACTTGCCCGACATCCGGGCCACCTCCTCGTGGGCGCTCGACGCGCCCGCTCTCCGGCCCCCGGCAGCACCGTGCGCCCGGCGGCGGGGCGGCCGCACCCGGTCGGCGGCCGGTCGGGTGAAGCCGGGTCCGTGACGGTTTGCGGGGGTGCCGGGACGGCCGCCGCTGGTTTGAATGGACGGATGGACTGCGTCTTCTGTGCGGTGGTGGCGGGCGACGAACCGGCGCACCTGGTGCTGGACGACGAGGCGGCGGTGGCCTTCCTGGACCGCCGGCCGCTGTTCCCCGGGCACGTCCTGGTCGTGCCGCGTGCCCACCACCCGACGCTCGCCGACCTGCCGCCGGCCGAGGTGGGACCGTTCTTCCTGCGGGTGCAGCGGGTGGCCGCGGCCGTCGAGCGGGGGCTGGGCGCGGCGGGCAGCTTCGTGGCGGCGAACAACCGGATCAGCCAGTCGGTGCCGCACCTGCACGTCCACGTGGTGCCGCGGAATCCGAAGGACGGGCTGCGCGGGTTCTTCTGGCCTCGGCGGCGGTATCCGGACGAGGCGGGGGCGGCCGAGGTCGCGGCCCGGCTGCGGGAGGCACTGGAGGGCTGAGGTCCGCTGCCGCGTGCAGCGCGGGGCGTACCTCCACAGGCGCATCGGAGGGGGTCGAAATCGTTTTCCGGGCGGACGACTTCGGTCGGCGGGGGAGCCTACCCTCGGCTCATGAACGAACTCGCCTCCCTCGTGCAACAGACGGTCGACCGGCTCGCGGAGCGGCACGTCGGTGCGGTGGTCGCCGGGCTGGCCGGTGGCGACGTGGAGATCCGTGGTGCCGGACGGACCGGGCCGGACGGCGGGGTGCCCGGACCGCACACGCTGTTCGAAATAGGGTCCGTCACCAAGGTGTTCACCTCGCTCGTGCTCGCCCGGCTGGTCCTCGACGGAGGCGTCCAGGTGGACGAGCCGCTCGCCGAGGTGCTCACCGGGGCGCCGGGCGGGCCCGCCGCGGTCCCGGCCAAGGGCCGGCAGCCGATCACCCTCCGCCACCTCGCCACCCACACCTCGGGGCTCCCCCGGCTGCCGCGCGGCATGGCGGTGCGGTCGCTGCTGTCCCCCAACGATCCCGACCCGTACGCCGGTTGCACCGCCGAGCGAATACTCGACGGGCTGGCCCGGACGCGGCTGCGGGCCACGCCGGGGCGCAGCTTCCGCTACTCCAACCTCGGCGCCGGGCTGCTCGGCCTGGCACTCGCGCAGCGGTCCGGCACCGGGTACGAGGAGTTGGTGGCCCGCGAGGTCTGCGAACCGCTGGGCCTGGTGGACACCTGTGTGCGATCGGACGCGGAGCGGTCCGCACGGCTGGCCCACGGGCACACGGGGGGCGGGCGGCCGGTGCCGCACTGGGAGTTCGCGGCCGTGCCCGGGATGGGCGGGCTCCGGTCGACGGCCGCCGACCTCGCGGTGTTCCTGCGGGCCCAACTCACCGCCGAGCGCGAGCCGGACGCGCCGCTGGCGCCCGCGATCGCCCTCACCAGGGAGACCCGCCACCGGGTCAACCCGTTCGCCTGGACGCACCTGGGCTGGCTCGGCCACCGGCTGCACACCCAGCAGGGCGGGCACCTCCAGATCTGGCACAACGGGGGCACGGGCGGGTTCAGGTCCTTCGTGGCCTTCGACCCGGAGAAGCAGGTGGGCGTGGTGGTGCTGGCCAACACCCGCCGCCCGGCCGATCCGGCCGGCACCGCGCTGCTGCGCAGGCTGCAGAACGAGTTCGCGACGACGGCCTGAGGGCTCGGACGCCACTCCGCCGCGGCCGGGGGATTTCGACCCGAATGTGCTGATCGGCACTGTTGTCGGAGGTGGCGGGCGGTCGATCCTGAGCATCCGACGGTTGCGGCTCTCCCGAGGGGCCGCGGAGTGGAAGGAGCTCGGCATGGCAGTGGATCGGTCCGCGGCGCGCGTGCTGCCGCACGGCCCGGGAGGCGTTCGCCTCGTCCGCACCCACCCCCGTGGCGAGGGGCTCCGGCCGGGGCGCGATGATGGCGGGGCCGATTCGGGCCAAAGGGTGTCGATTGGCACTGTCGTCTCAGGCGACGAACGGTCGATGCTGGGGATTCGGCAGTCGCGGTTCCGCTTGGGGAGCCCACCGGGTGAGAGGGGGCCGACATGGCGGTGACGTGGCCGCCGACGCGGGTGCGGTCGGCTGGTGCGGTCGGTGTGACCGGTGCGCCCGGTGTGACCGGCCCGGCTGGTTCGGCCGGCCCGGTCGGCTCCCCTGACCAGGCCGGACGGCTCGGCCCGGTGGTGCGGCTGTACCGGCGCTTCCGGCCGCTGCCGCGGCGGGCGCGGCTGTGGGTTCACTTCTTCGCGGCGGCCGTCGCCCTGGCCGCCTGTCTCGTGCTCGGGGAGTGGTGGCCCGCGCCCGTGCTGGCGGCCGCCACGGTGGTGGCGGTGAGCGAGTACGAGCGGCTGTGGCCGGCGCCCGGGCTGCGGTCCGTACGGGTCCACGAGGGCGGGCTGGTGCTCGTCTCGGCGGGCGGCGGCGAGGAGTCCCTGCCCTGGAGCGCCGTGGAGGCCACCGAGTACTCCCCCGGCGGGCCGTGCGGAGAGCACGAGCACGGACGAATATGGCCGGCCGGCGCGGAGGAGCCGCTGGTGCTGGCACACCTGCGCGGGCTGGCCGGGCTGTTCCGGGAGTCGGAGGAGCGCCTCTCCCCCGGGCTCCGGGCCGCCCTGCACGAGACGCTGCGCACCGAGGGGAGCGTCCGCTTCGCCCGGGGGCGGCTGACGGTGACGGCCCGCGGGCTGGTGCACCGGCCGCCGCACCCACTCGCCGCGACGGAGGCCCACCGGTGGGCGGAGGTGCACTCGGCCCGGGCGTCCGACCTCGGCGAGCTGGAGATCCGGACGCGCCCGGCCGGCCTCCCGCTCACCTTTCCGGTGCCCAACGCCCGTGCGGCGGCGGACTTCCTGGAGGACCTCAGGGCCGCCGCCGTAGGGTGGCCGCCCTCGGACGACCATCCCCTAAGGGGCCACGAGCCCTTCCCGGAAGGGATCACTACGCCGCTGAGTCGACGTCAGTTCCCTTGACAGCGGCCTACGGTCTCGGACATGAGCCGACTCCGTACGACCGCCGCCGCGGCGGCCCTGCTGCTCGCGCTGCCGCTGTCCGTGGCCACCGCCGTACCCGCCCTGGCCGCGCCGCCCATCGCCTCGGCCACCACCCTGGCCGGGACGCCCGCCCCCGCCACAGCCCGGGTCGAACTGCCGCGCCCGACGGGCCCGTACGCGGTCGGGCAGGAAGTCCTGCACCTGGTGGACCAGGACCGCCCGGACCCGTGGGTGCCCTCCGCCGGCCCACGGCAGCTGATGGTCTCGATGTACTACCCCGCGCACGCCGGAACGGGTACCCCGGCCCCCTACCTGACCACCGCCGCCGCCCAGGCGCTGCTGGACGCGAAACTGCCCGGCGGCCCCATCCCGGCCGAGGCGGCGGCCGGCGCCCGGACCTGGGCCGAGTCCGGCGCCCGGCCGAAGGGCGGCCACTACCCCCTGATCCTCCTGTCCCCCGGCTTCACCATGCCCCGGGCCTCGCTGAGCAGCCTCGCCGGGGACCTGACCAGCCACGGCTACGTCGTCGCCCTGATCGACCACACCTACGAGAACACCGGCACCACCTTCCCCGACGGCCAGACCCTCCCCTGCGTGATGTGCGGCCAGCTACGGACGCGGGAGGCGTGGCAGGGCCTGGACCGGAGCCGGGCGAAGGACGCCTCCTTCGTCTTCGACCGCCTGACCGACCGGCCCCACCCGGCCTGGCGCCACGCCCGGCTGATCGACCGCGACCGGATCGCCATGGCCGGACACTCCGCCGGCGGCGCCGCCACCGTCCCCGCCCTGCTCACCGACGACCGCATCCGCGCCGGAGTGAACCTCGACGGCTTCATGGACCTCCCGGTGCCGGAGTCGGGCATCGACGGCAAGCCCTTCCTGATGATCAACAACTCCGGCGACGACAAGGCGGCCAACTGGACCGAGAGCTGGTCGCGGCTGGACGGCTGCAAGCGCTGGCTGACCTTCGACGGCACCAACCACGGCAGCTTCACCGACTTCCCGCTGTTCTTCGACGCGTACGGCATCCCCCAACCGTCCGGGACCACCACGTCGAGCCTGCGCGGCCTCGACCTCACCCGCCGGTACGTCCGGGCCTTCTTCGACCTCCAGCTGAAGGGCGTCCCGCAGCCACTGCTCGACGGACCGACCGCCACCGACCCGGAGGTGCGGTTCACCCACTGAGGGCCACCCCTGGTCACCGCTCCCGGGTGACAGCGGTCCCGGGCGGGGCCGTCGGCACGCCGCCGACGGCCCCTCGGCGTGCGGGCCCGACGGCGTGCGGGCCGACGGTCAGCCGGTCGGCGGCGCCGCCGAGGCGATCGGTTCGAGCAGCAGGTGAGGGCGGAGCAGGGCCCGGGAAACCGGGTCCTCCCGGTGCGAGCCGGCGCGGGCGGGGTTGGGGCGCATGACGACCGCGGCCGGCGGGACGGGCCCGCCGCCACAGGCGGGACAGACGCCGACCGGGTCGAGGTCGGTGCCGCAGCCGGCGTGCGCGAAGAGGTGGTACGAGCCGCCGTCGGTGGCGTGCCGGCCACCCCAGCGGCTCAGCTGGTAGAGCGGTCCCCAGAGTTCGAGGCCGGTCCCGGTGAGCCGGTAACCGTGGCGCAGCGGCGCCTGCCGGTACGCCTCCTTGCGCAGCACCCCGGCCGCGACCAGGGCGTTGAGGCGCGAGGCGAGGACGGCGCGCGGGATGCCGAGGTGGGCGAGGAAGTCGTTGAAACGCTGCACCCCGTAGAACGCGTCGCGCACGATCAGCAGGCTCCAGCGCTCGCCGACCACCTCCAGCGCGCGGGCCAGTGCGCACTCCTGCAGCTCGTAGTCGGTTCCCAGGGCCATGGGCGTCAGCCTAGTCCACCCCCCTCAAGGGTTCAATGAACAGACCGACAGTGGTAGCGTGCCGCCCGAGATGAAGGTTCGTTCACCAGACCATAAGTCCGGCCCCCGGAGGGAACACCCATGTCCCCCGCACCACCTGGCTCTTCACCCAGCTCACCCGCCTCACCCGTCTCCCCCGCCGCCCCGGGCCCGCGCGTCCGGCCCGCCGCCACGCTGGCGACCACCGCGACGGCGACCGCCCTGACCACCCTCGCGTACACCTCCCCCACCGCCTCGCTCGCCGCCACCGCCCAGGCCGCCCATCTGGGCGCCACCGGCCGCACCTGGGTCCTCACCGGCACCCTGGTCGGCATCTCCGCGCTCCTGCTCACCGCCGGAAGCGCCGCCGACGACCACGGCCGCAAGCGGGTCTTCACCTTCGGCGTGCTGCTGTTCACGGCCGCCGAGGCGCTGGCCGCACTCGCCCCCGGCGGCGCCGTCTACCTGGTCTCCCGGGTGCTCCTCGGCGCCGCCTCGGCGGCCGTCCTGGCACCCGCGCTCGGCCTGATCGGTCACGCCCACCCTCCCGGGCCCGACCGGATCCGGGCACTCGGAGTCTGGGGCGCGGCACTCGGCCTCGGCATCGCGATCGGGCCGGTGTACGGCGCCCTGGTCCAGCAGTGGGCCGGGTGGCGCGCGGTCAGCGGCGGCATCGCGGTGGGCTCGGCCGTGGTGGCCGGCTGCGCCGTCGCCGTCCTCACCGAGTCGCGGGCCGAGCGGCCGCGAGCGCTCGACCCGTACGGGGTGCTCACCCTCGCCGCCGGCACCTCCTGCCTGATCGCCGGACTGGCCGAGGGCCGCGACGGCTGGGGGCGGCCCACCGCCGTGGCGCTGCTGACCGGCGGGGTGCTGCTGCTGGCGGCGTTCGCGGTGGTCGAGGCGAGGGTCCGGGAGCCGATGCTGGACCTCGCCCTGTTCCACGAGCCCGGCTTCGTCGCGGCCACCGGCGGGGCGCTGTTCACCGGGCTGTCGCTGGTCGGCTTCATGAGCTACCTGCCCACCCTGCTCCAGGGGGTGCTCGGCCTGTCCGGTCCGGCCGCGGCCGGCGTGCTGGTCCTGTGGTCGGGCCTGTCGGTGGTCTCCGCGCTCCAGGCCCGCCGGCTGGCCACCCGGCTGACCGCCACCACCCAGGTCGCCCTCGGTCTGCTGGTCTGCGGAGCGGGCGAGCTGGGCCTGTACGGGCTCGCGCCCGGCTCGTCCTGGCTGCGGCTGGCGCCGGGGCTCGCGGTCGCGGGCGTCGGCAGCGGGGTGCTCAACGCGGCCCTGGCCCGGCTGGCGATCGGCAGCGTCCCGGCGCACCGGGCGGCGATGGGCTCCGGCGCCAACAACACCTCCCGCTACCTGGGTTCGGCCCTCGGCGTGGCGGTCACGGTCGCCGTCGCCGGGTCCGCCCGGCCCGGCTCGCCCGGCCCCGCGGCGGCGGCCCGGGCCCTGGCGGCGGGCACCGACCGGGCCGTCCTGGTCGCGGCCGCCCTCTGCCTGGTCGGCGCGCTGCTCGCCCTCGCCGCCCGGGCCGCCGAAGCCCGCTCGGGCACGGAGCCGGACGCCGCACGGCCGGCCCGCCGGCCCACGGTCGTGCGGTGAAGCCCGGGACGTCGGCCCGGCCGGTGTCCTGCCCACCGGGCCACGCTCCCGTCGGCGCCACCGCCCTGGCGCCCCCGGGCCGGGCGCCGGGCGCCGATCGTGGCCGGGCGCCCACCCGCGGTGCCCGCTGCCACGGTGAGCGGCCGCCCGGGGCCGCGTGCGAAGATGGCAGGGCTGGTGGGAACGATCTCCGGACGTCATCTGGGACGGTTCTCTGGCCATGGTGGACGACTACGCGCAGCGCGCGGGGCAGCCTCGGCGTGACGCCCTGCTGATGGTGCCGATCGCGACGGCGCTGATCGACGCCGACGGGCGGATCCTGCACTGGAGCAGTGACGCGGAGGCACTCCTCGGACACTCCGCGCGGGAGGCGGTCGGGGCACGGGCGGCGACGCTGCTGAGCTCGGACGAGCGCCGGCCCGAGGTGCTCCGGCTGTTCCGGCAGATCCTGGCGGGCCGGTCCTGGTCCGGGGTCTTCCCGGTCCGGCACCGGGACGGGCACCTGGTGGACCTGGAGTTCCGCACCCATCCGATCCGCGGGCCCGGCGGCGCCCCGATGGTGCTGGCGGTCGCCTCCGAGGTGACCACACTGCACCGGCTCCAGGCGGACCTGGCCCTCCTCGACGGGTTCTTCACCCAGTCCCCGGTCGGCATGGCGGTCTTCGACACCGACCTGCGCTTCGTCCGGCTGAACGAGGCGCTCGCGGACGCGAACGGCCTGCACGGCGATGAGCCGCTGGGCCGACGGCTCACCGAGGTGCTGCCCAGGATCAACGCCGCCGAGTCCGAGGAGGTGATGCGCCGGGTGCTGGAGGGCGGCGAGCCGGTGGTGGACGACCTCGCGCACGGCCGCACCCCGGGCGACCCGAACCACGACCACGCCTGGTCCGCGTCCTACTTCCGGCTGAAGGACCGCGGCGGCCGGGTGCTCGGGGTGTGCGCCACGGTCATCGACATCACCGAACGGTTCCACGCCGACGCCAGAGCGGTGCGCGCCCAGGAACGCCTCGCCCTGCTGGTCGACGCGACCGCCTCGATCGGCACCACGCTGGACCTGCGGCAGACCGCCCGGGAGCTGACCGACGCGATGGTGCCCAGGGTCGCCGACATCAGCGCGGTGTTCGGACTGGAGGAGCTGGAGGCCGGCCGGAGCGTCGAGCCGCCCGCCCCGGACGCCCCGCTGCTGGTGCGCCGCCTGGCGATCTCCACCGCCGACGCGCTCTACCCGGCCGAGGCCCTGCCGGTGGACGCCGTGTACGAGCTGCCGCCGGACTCCCCGTACTCCCGGGCACTGACCAGCGGGCGGACGGTGGTCGTGCCGTCCTGGGAGCTGCCGATGCTGACCGAGGGCCTCAACGAGAGCCGCCGCCTGGCCTACCTCGGCGACCGCCCGCGCTCGGTGCGGATCACCCCGCTGGTGGCCCGCGGCACGACGCTCGGCATGGTCGTGTACTCGCGGCGCGGCTCGCGGGAGTCCTTCGCTGAGGCGGACATCACGCTCGGCGACGAGCTGTCCTCGCGCGCGGCCGTCGCGATCGACAACGCCCGGCTGTACCTGCGCCAGCACCAGACCGTGCTGGCCAGGCAGCAGGCGCTGCGCGAGGCGAAGGCCGCGCAGGAGCGGCTGGCGCTGGTCAACGTGGCCTCCACCCGGATCGGCACCACGCTCGATCTCGCCCAGACCGCCCAGGAGTTGGCCGAGGTCGCGGCGCCCCGGCTGGCCGACACGGTGGTGGTGGAGGTGCTGGAGGAGCTGGTCCGCGGCGAGCGCGAGGCGACCGCCCCGGCGGACGGTTCGGCGCTGCTGCGGCGGATGGCGTTCCACTCGGTGCGCGGCTCGACGCTGGCGCCGATCGCCCGCACCGGCAACCTGCACCGCTTCCTGCCCGGTTCGCCGTACGCGTGGTGCCTGGCACACCGCAG
Source organism: Kitasatospora sp. NPDC036993 (assembly GCF_055607525.1). Classification (NCBI taxonomy): domain Bacteria; kingdom Bacillati; phylum Actinomycetota; class Actinomycetes; order Kitasatosporales; family Streptomycetaceae; genus Kitasatospora; species Kitasatospora sp. NPDC036993. The sequence continues at coordinate 168,120 of NZ_JBVJRP010000003.1, forward strand.
GCCGGTGCTGGTGCCGCGGATGGACGAGGAGGGCATGGCCTGGTTCGCCGACGACCCGGTGCGCACGGCCGCCGCACTGGAGCAGAACGTACGGTCGTTCATGGTGGTCCCGCTGATCGCGCGCGGCACCCCGGTCGGCGTGGCGGGCTTCTACCGCACCGTGGCCGATCGCCCGTACGTGGACGACGACGTGGCGCTGGCCGGGGAGTTGGCGGTGCGGGCGGCCGTCTCGATCGACAACGCGCTGCTGTTCACCCGCGAGCGCGACGCGGCGGCCGCCCGGCAGCGGGCGCTGGACGAGGCCTGGGCGGCCCAGCAGCGACTGTCGCTGCTGAACGAGGCCAGCAACCGGATCGGCACCACGCTCGACCTGTACCGCACCGCCCGGGAGCTGGTGGAGGTGGTGATCCCGCGGTTCGCCGACTTCGTCACCGTGGACCTGCGCGACGCGGTGCTCAGCGGCGAGGAGCCGGGGCCGGTCCCGGCGGAGGGCGCGGTGCTGATGCGGGCGGTGGCGGTCGGCGACTCGGACTCGGAGGGCGGCATGCACGAGGCCTCCGACCAGGTGGGCGAGACCTCGCAGTCGGCCGGCCTGTACGCGCAGAGCCTGCGCACCCGGCGCTCGATCCTGGTCGCCGAGGTGACCGAGAAGGAGCTGCGCCGGATCGTCGCCTCGCCCGACCGGGTGCAGCCGAGCCTGGACGCCGGAGTGCACTCGTACCTGATGGTGCCCCTGGTGGCGCGCGGACAGGTGCTGGGCGGCGCGGAGTTCGTCCGCACCCGCAACCCGGTGCCGTTCGGCCCCGCGGACCGCTCGCTGGCCGAGGAGCTGGCCGCCCGCACCGCGCTGGCGATCGACAACGGCCGGCTCTACCGCCGCGAACGGGACACCGCGCTCACCCTCCAGCGCAGCCTGCTGCCGCAGGAGGTGCACCGCACGCTCGGACTGGACCTCGCCTACCGCTACCTGCCCAGCAGCGTGGTCAGCGAGGTCGGCGGCGACTGGTTCGACGTGGTGCCGCTCTCCGCGGGGCGGGTCGCGCTGATCGTCGGCGACGTGATGGGCCACGGCATCAGGGCCGCCGCGACCATGGGCCAACTCCGCACGGCGGCACGGACGCTGATCACCCTCGACCTGGACCCGGCACGGGTGCTGTACCGGCTGGACGAGGCCACCGCGGCGATCGGCGAGGGCCAGTTCGCGACCTGCGTCTGCGTGGTGTACGACCCGGTGGAGCGCCGCTGCACCGCGGCCTGCGCCGGCCACCTGCCGCCCGTGGTCGCCGACACCGAGGGGCGGGCGCACCTGGTCGAGCTGCCCACCGGCACCCCGCTCGGGGTCGGCGGAGTCGCCTTCGAGAGCGCCGAGTTCACCCTCCCCGAGGAGGGCATCCTGACCCTCTACACGGACGGGCTGGTCGAGCGCAGGGGCCAGGACCTGGACGAGGGGCTCCAGTTGCTCTGCCGCACCGTCGCCGACCGGCGCGGCTCGCTGGAGCAGACCTGCGACGCCGTCCTGAGCCGGCTCACCGAGAGCACCGGCGAGGACGACATCGCCGTCATCATGGCGCAGGTCCGCCCGCGGGGCGCGGACCGGATCGCCATCCTGCCGCTCGGCGGCGACCACGCGATGGTCGCCCACTCCCGCCGCTTCACCCGCGAGACGCTGATCGCCTGGGGCCTCGACGCGCTCGCCGACTGGGCCGAGCTGCTCACCAGCGAGCTGATCACCAACGCCCTGGTGCACGCCGGATCGCCCACCCAACTGCGGCTCTACTGCAACCGGGTGCTCACCGTCGAGGTCGCCGACCGGGACACCGAGGTGCCCCGGATCCGCCGCGCCCACAGCGAGGACGAGGGCGGCCGCGGCATCCACCTGGTCAACGAGCTCGCGCACCGCTGGGGCAGCCGCCGGACCAAGGACGGCAAGGTGGTCTGGTTCGAACTGGAACTGCCCCCGGGAGCCTCACCGACCGCCTGACCAACGGCCGGCGGTCGGCGGCCGTCACGAACAGGCATCGTGACCGAAGGCCTGGACCACAACCGGCAAGGCGCTCGCCGGCCACCGCGGAAGCGACGCGGCCCCCGCGCCGGGATTCCCGGTCCGGCCGGCTAGGCCCCGGTGGCGGCGCCGTCGGCCCAGCCCTGCGGGTCGGTCCAGGCGGCCAGGGTGCGGCGGCTCTCGAAGCGGCGCTCGCGGCCGGTCAGCGGGTCGGTGAACTCGACCGTCGAGGCCAGCAGTTGCAGCGGGCGGCGGAAGTCGTCGGGGGCCGGTTCGGGCAGCACCACCGGGTAGACCGGGTCGCCGAGGATCGGCAGTCCGAGCCCGCACATGTGCAGCCGCAGCTGGTGGGTGCGCCCGCTCAGCGGCCGCAGCCGGTAGCGGGCGAGGCCGTCGCGGCGCTCCAGCAGGTCGACCGTGCTCTCGCTGTTCGGCGGTGCGTCGGTCTCCCGCGCGGCGATCACCCCGCGCTCCTTGACGATGTGGCTGCGCACGGTGCGCGGCAGGCTCAGCTCCGGGTCGTACCCGGCGATCGCCTGGTACTCCTTGCGCACCAGGCGGTCGCGGAACAGCGTCTGGTAGGCGCCGCGCTCCTCGGGGCGGACGACGAACATGGCCAGGCCGGCGGTGAGCCGGTCCAGGCGGTGCGCGGGGCTGAGCGCGGGCAGGCCGAGGGTGTGCCGCAGCCGGGACAGCGCCGTCTCGGTGACGTGCCGGCCGCGCGGGGTGGTGGCCAGGAAGTGCGGCTTGTCGACCACCACCAGGTGCTCGTCGTGGTGCAGCACGACCAGCTCGAAGGGGACGCGCACCTCCTCGGGGAGGTCCCGGTAGAACCACAGGTGCGCGCTGGGGCGAAACGGTTCCGCCGGGGAGATCGGGCCGTGCTCGCCGACGATCTCGCCGTCCCGCAGCGCCGCGTCGATCCGCTCGGCCGGGACGGCTGGCAGCCGGTCCACCAGGTGGTCGCGCACCGTCGGCCAGGGGCCCTCGGGCGGCAGTTTCAGGTGCGCCGGGTCCACGCCGTGGCGCTGCGGGAGGGGGGAGGCCGGGCGGCGACTCTTGCGTCTCATGTCCCGGCCCAGGGTAGTGCGCGCCGGCGTACGGCCCGCGCCGAGGTGCCGACCCGGGGCCGGGCGGGGACAGTGGGTCGGAGGCCCTCGTTCCGCCGGGGGCCTCCGACCGTCCGCCGGGGCTTCCGGCGGACCGGCTTCCGGCCCGCCGACCCACCAGCCCCACCGGCCGGACCGACCGCCGCACCGACCCGCCGAGCTGCCGAGCCGACCCGCCCGGACCACGCTGCCGGCCCCCTGGAGGACGCGTGACCGCCGACGGCCCGGACGGGGTGCCGCCGCTGCACCTGCCGAGGCGGACCCGGCTGCTGCTCTACGGCGCGCTCCTGCTGCTGGTCGCCGCCGTGGTGGCCGCCCTGGCCATCGGCCCGGGGACCACCCTGGCCCCGCTGCTCGCGGTGGCCCCGGTGCTGGCCGGGGCCACCACCCGGCGGGCCCGGGTGCCGCTGCTGGTCGGCGCGGCAGCGTTGCTCTCCGTCGGGCTCCTCGAGTCGGCCAACGCGCAGCTGCCGCTCTCCGTCCGGATCAGCGTGCCGGTCACCGTCCTGACCTCGACCCTGGCCAGCGCCGCCAGCGTCGTCCTGGTCGCGGCCCGCGAGCGGGAGCTGTTCCAGGTCAGGACGGTCGCCGAGGCCGCGCAGCGGGCCCTGCTGCGCCCGCCGCCGGAGCGGATCGGGCCGCTGCGGCTGGCGGTGCGGTACGTGGCGGCGGCCGCCGAGGCCAGGATCGGCGGGGACCTGTACGCCGTGGTGGAGACCCGGTTCGGGGTGCGCATCCTGCTGGGGGACGTCCAGGGGCACGGGCTCCCCGCGGTGGAGACGGCGGCGGACGTCCTCGGGGTGTTCCGGGAGGCCGCCCGGACCGAGCCCGACCCCGGGCGGCTCGCCGAGCGGCTGGACGCGGCGCTCGCCGCCCGGCAGTCCGAGGAGGGGCGGTTCGCCACCGCGCTGCTGCTCGACGTGGCGCCGGACCGGGGGCCGGTGCGGCTGGTGAACTGCGGCCACCCGTCCCCGCTGCTGCGCCGGGCCGGCCGGGTGAGCGAGCTGGAGCCCCCGTTCCCGGCGCCGCCGCTGGGACTGCTCGGGCTCACCGACGACACGTACCCGGCCCGGCGGTTCGACCCGGAGCCGGGCGACCTGCTGCTCCTGCACACCGACGGCGTGTCGGAGGCCAGGGATCCCGGGGGCGGCTTCTACCCGATCGTGGAACGGCTGCCCGGCCTGCACGGCGGCACCCCGGCGGACCTGCTGGACGCCGTGCTGACGGACGTCCGCGGCTGGGTCGGGGACGCCGGGCCGGCCGACGACGCGGCGGTGCTGGCGATCCGCTGGGAGCCCTGACCGGGCCCCCGGCGACGGCCCGGACGGACGGACAGTGTCAGTGGTGTGTGCAAGGCTCGGTTCGCGGTCGGCGGGGAGTCCGCCGCCGGACGGCCGACGATCGACGAGACGAGGGGACAGCGCCATGGGGAGCAGGGCAAGCGGGTCGTTCGAGCTGACGGCGTTCGAGCCGGTGGAGACGGAGGAGCGGGAGGGCGCGGCCTTCGGCCGGGTCCGGATCGCCAAGGTCTTCACGGGCGGGCTGAGCGGGACGGGCGAGGTGCGGATGCTCTCCGTCGCGGGCCCCTCCGACGGTCCGGCCTCCTACGTCGCGGTGGAGCACGTGACGGGTGAACTGGACGGGCACAAGGGCTCGTTCGTGTTCCAGCACACGGCCTGGGACACCACCGGCACGACGATACGCGTGGTGCCGGGCACGGGCGCGGGCGAGCTGGCCGGGATCACCGGGGAGCTCCACCTGACCGTCGACGAGTCCGGCGCCCACACCTACGTCCTGGAGTACGAGCTGGGCTGACGGCCCATCGGCCGGCGCGTCCGGTCTCCTCCACGCCCGGTCGGGTCCGCGTCCGGCCACCTCGGCGTCCGGCCACCCCCACGCCCTCGACCAGCGCGCCGCGGCCGCCGAGCGCTCGGCAACGCTGCCACGATGATGCGATCAGTACACGATCGGCATCGGAGGGTGGCACATGCCCGGCACGGCGGTGGATCGTACGGCGGCAGTGATCGCGCACGCGGAGACCCGCGCGAGGACGACCCCTGCCACGGTCGGGCAGGTGGTCGGCCGGCTGCGGGAGATCGGGGCGGGGCTGCCCCCGGCCGACGGGGTGGCGGTCTTCAACCGGCTCTACCTCACCGTGACGGAGGCGGTCCGCGACCGGCTGGGCCGCCGGTACTTCGCCGACCCGCCGGCGGTGGCCGAGCTGGACGTGGTGTTCGCCGGACGGTACCTGCGGGCGGTGGCCGCGGACGCGGCCGGGCGGCGGCCACCGGTCTGCTGGCGGCCGCTGTTCGCGCTGCGCGCCCACCCGGGGGTGCACCCACTCCAGTTCGCGCTGGCCGGGATGAACGCCCACATCCAGCACGACCTGCCGCTCGCCGTCGTGGCCACCTGCCGGCGCCGGCACTGCGAGCCGGCCGACATCGAGGAGGACTACCACCGGATCAACGGGGTGCTGGCCGAGGTGGAGACGGCCGTCCGGGAACAGCTGATGCCCGGGCCCGACCTGCTGGAGCACGCCGAGCCGCTCACCCACCTGCTCGGCGCCTGGTCGGTCGGGGCCGCCCGCGAGGGTGCCTGGGGCGCCGTCGAGGCGCTGTGGGAGCTGCGGCACCTCCCGGGCGCCGCCCGGGCCTTCGCCACCGCGCTGGACGGCTCGGTCGGGCTGCTCGGCCGCGCCCTGCTGCTCCCGCTCGGCTCCCCGCTCCCGCCCGGGCCGGACGACAAGCACGGCGACCGGCTCGGCGACGGGCATGACACCAGCGGGTACGACGGACGGCGCGACGACGGACGGCGCGACCGGCCGGCCGCCCGGCTCCCCGAAGCGAGGGACCGGACGGCCGACCGGACCGACGGCGCCGCCGCGGCAGCGACAGCGGGCGATCAGGCCCAGCTGGAGTGCAGCGGCTTGCCCTCGGCGTAGCCGGCCGCGCTCTGGACGCCCACGATCGCCTTCTCGTGGAATTCCTCCAGGCTGCCCGCACCCGCGTAGGTGCAGGAGCTGCGGACACCCGCGATGATCGAGTCGACCAGGTCCTCGACGCCCGGGCGGGCCGGGTCGAGGAACATCCGGGAGTGCGAGATGCCCTCCTCGAACAGCGCCTTGCGGGCCCGGTCGTACGAGGAGTCCTGGGCGGTGCGGTTGCTGACCGCACGGGCCGAGGCCATGCCGAAGCTCTCCTTGTACTGGCGGCCGTCGGCCGCGGTCCTGAGGTCGCCCGGGGACTCGTAGGTCCCGGCGAACCAGGAGCCGATCATCACGTTGGAGGCGCCGGCGGCCAGCGCCATCGCGACGTCGCGCGGGTGGCGCACGCCGCCGTCGGCCCAGACGTGCTTGCCGAGCCGGCGCGCCTCGGCGGCGCACTCCAGGACGGCGGAGAACTGCGGCCGGCCGACGCCGGTCATCATCCGGGTGGTGCACATGGCGCCCGGGCCGACCCCGACCTTGAGGATGTCGGCACCGGCCTCGACCAGGTCGCGGACACCGACGGCGGAGACCACGTTGCCGGCCACGATCGGGACCCGCGGGTCCAGCCCGCGCACCGCGCGCAGCGCCTTGATCATGGACTCCTGGTGGCCGTGCGCGGTGTCCACCACCAGCACGTCGGCGCCGGCCTCGATCAGCGCCCCGGCCTTGCCCGCCACGTCGCCGTTGATGCCGACGGTGGCGGCGATCCGCAGCTTGCCGGCCGCGTCCACGGCCGGGGTGTACAGGGTGGCGCGCAGCGCGCCCTTGCGGGTGAGGATGCCGACCAGCCGGCCGTCGCCGTCCACCACCGGGGCGAGCTTGCGGTGCGCCTCGGTGAGCTTCTCGAAGGCGGCCCGCGGGTCGACGTCCTCGTCCAGCACCAGCAGCTCGCGGGACATGACGTCGGCCAGGCTGGTGAAGCGGTCCACGCCCTGGCAGTCGGACTCGGTGACCACGCCGACCGGCCTGCCGTCCTCGACCACCACGAGGGCGCCGTGCGCGCGCTTGGGCAGCAGCGAGAGCGCCTCGGCCACGGTGGCGCCGGGGGCGAGCGTGATCGGGGTGTCGAAGACCAGGTGGCGCTGCTTCACCCAGGAGACGACCTCGGCGATGACCTCGGTGGGGATGTCCTGCGGGATGGCGACCAGGCCGCCGCGGCGGGCGATGGTCTCGGCCATCCGGCGGCCGGCGATGGCGGTCATGTTGGCCACGACCAGCGGGATGGTGGTGCCGGTGCCGTCGTTCGAGGAGAGGTCGACGCCCTGCCGGGAGCCCACGGCGGAACGGCTGGGGACCATGAAGACGTCGTCGTACGTCAAATCGTACGAAGGCTTGAGGTCGTTCAGGAAGCGCATGAAGAAGGGCTCTCTGGCTGGGGGATACACCTCGGGTGCGGTTGCGGCGAAGCCGCCGGGGCGCACTCGGGCGCCCGGCACCCAGCGTTCGATTCTCCGTGAGGTCGGGGGGCAAAAGCCAGTTCGAGGGGCATTGCTGGGGCTGTGCACAAACGGTGATCAATGCTCCGCGCGTAGACATGGAGGATCATCCAAAGACCCCCTCCGACGTCCGGCTTTCGCCTCGGTCCGGACCGCTCCCGTAGCATTCACGCGGTAACGGGCACGGCTTCACGCGGTAACGGGCGTGGCGAACGGGAAAGCGGCAGCAGGCGTGAGCATCGGGCAGACGGACATCCAGCAGGGCCAGGGCGAGGACACCGAGGAGGAGATCGACTACGGTCCCGGCCTCGACCCCGAGCGGCTGAAGCTCTGCCTGGAGGTGATCGCCGAGCTCGACGAGCTGCACGTCGACCACCCGGACGCGATCACCGTCCGCCAGGCCGTCGGCGGCATATTCCGGACCCTCAAGCAGCGCCGCCGCCAGGAGACCCGGGCCCGCAAGACCGCCAACGACCGCGAGGTCACCGCCCGCACCGCCACCGGTGCGCCCACCCGGATCGACGACGAGACGGCCGGGGCCTTCGGCCTGACCACCGTCACCACCACCGAGATCGCCGGCGTCCTGGAGCGTCCGCGCTCCTGCTACACCTGCAAGCAGCGGTACGTCGAGGTCGACGCGTTCTACCACAACCTCTGCCAGAACTGCGCCGTCAAGAACCGCACCCACCGGGACGCCCGCGCCGACCTCACCGGCAAGCGCGCGCTGCTCACCGGCGGCCGGGCCAAGATCGGGATGTACATCGCGCTGATGCTGCTGCGCGACGGCGCCCACACCACCATCACCACCCGTTTCCCCAACGACGCGATCCGCCGCTTCACCGCGATGCCGGACAGCGCCCAGTGGATCCACCGCCTCAAGATCGTCGGCATCGACCTGCGCGACCCGGCCCAGGTGATGGCGCTGGCCGACGAGGTCGCCGCCGACGGCCCGCTGGACATCCTGATCAACAACGCCGCGCAGACCGTGCGCCGCCCGCCGGAGTCCTACCGCGAGCTGGTCAACGCCGAGTCCGCGCCGCTGCCGGCCGGCGAGCTGCCGCAGTCCACCACCATCGGCCGCTTCGGCAGCGGCAGCGTCGACCTGCCCGCCCTCCCCCACCAGTCGGCCGGCGACGAGCAGCGGATCACCGCCGAGGACGTCACCTCGCTCGCCCTGGTCACCGGCTCCGCCACGCCCGCCCGGATCGCGGCCGGCACCGCGATCGACGCCGGCGGCCTGGTGCCCGACCTCGCGGACACCAACAGCTGGGTGCAGACCGTCAGCGAGGTCGGCCCGATGGAGCTGCTGGAGGTCCAGCTCTGCAACTCCACCGCGCCGTTCATCCTGATCAGCCGGCTGCGCCCGGCGATGGCCGCCTCCACGTCCCGCCGCAAGTACGTGGTCAACGTCTCCGCGATGGAGGGCGTGTTCTCGCGCGGCTACAAGGGCGCCGGCCACCCGCACACCAACATGGCCAAGGCCGCGCTCAACATGCTCACCCGCACCAGCGCGCAGGAGATGTTCCAGTCCGACGGCATCCTGATGACCGCCGTCGACACCGGCTGGATCACCGACGAGCGCCCGCACCCGGACAAGATGCGGCTCGCCGACGAGGGCTTCCACGCCCCGCTCGACCTGGTCGACGGCGCGGCCCGGGTGTACGACCCGATCGTGCGCGGCGAGGCGGGCGAGGACCTGTACGGCGTCTTCCTCAAGGACTACGAGCGTTCGAACTGGTAACGGGCTGAAGGAGATGGCGAGTTGAGCACAGCACCGACCGCACCGCTGCTCGGCGCGGGGATCATCGTGCCCACCGGCGACGGCCGGGTCCTGGTCGGCCGCCGGATCACCGCCGGCGAGCCGCCCACCTGGAGCCTGCCCGGCGGCAAGGTCGACCTCGGCGAGTCCTTCGAGCGGACCGCGGCCCGCGAACTCGCCGAGGAGACCGGCATCGTGCTGCCCGCCGAGCTGATGCGGGTGCTCGCCGTCCACCTCGACCACGAGCTCGGCCGGCCCCGGCTGACCGCCGCCGTGCTGGCCCCGCCGAGCCTGGCCGAGGCCGTGGTCACCGAGCCGCACGCCTGCGCCGGCTGGGAGCGCTTCCCGGTGGACGCGCTGCCGGAGCCGATGTTCTACCCGTCCGCGCTGGTGCTCGGCAGCTGGCTGCCGGGGCTGGACGTGCTGCGGACGGACGGGACGCACGGCTACCCCGTCGCCCGCTGACGGCGGACGACGGGGCCGGCTCCCGACGGGCGCTCAGCCGTTGCGGGCCGCCTTCGGCCCGGTGATCCGCCTCAGCAGCGGCAGCGTCGAGACGATGATCCCGAGCGAGGCGGCCGGCCCGAAGGCCGTCCCCGCGCAGGGCGGGGCTCTCGCCGAAGACGGGGCGACGTGGTCGCGCTTGAGAGGGACCTCGGCCCCGCGCGGCACAGGTGGGGGGTGGCCCCACGACCACCCCCCGCCCCGTACCTCGGCCCGGCACCCCCACGGTCGAACCGGGCCACGGCCGCGCCCAGGCACGGGGGCGCCGCCGGTTCCCAGCCTGCCCCCGACGGGCGGTGGCTGCCGAGGGCCGAACGTCCCGGCCGCGGGGCCGAGCGGCCCTGGCGGTCCTCCGACCGCGCACGACTCTTGTGCGGGAGGGGCCGCCGGGTGGACATTGGGGGCGGAACCGCCCTGCGCCTCCGCACCCCTGAGGAGTCCTCACCGTGTCCAGCACACCCCGCCCGGCCCGGCCCGCGTCGCTCCCGCGGCGCACCGGCCGAAGGCTGCGGCGGGCCCTCGGTGCCCGGCACGAACCGCTCGCCCGCCCGGTCGACCGCGCCCGGGCCAGGGCCTGGCTGTCCGCCGTGCTCGGCGCGGTGCTCGCCGTCGCCCTCGCCGCGGGCGGCGCCCTGCTCCTCTACCGCTCCACCGCGCCCCAGGCCGCCACCGACCGGGTACGGCTGCACCGGGTGGACGCGGTGGTCCGCAGCACCCCGGACAGCGCGGCCCTCGCGACCAGCCGCTTCGCCGGCGGCTACAGCACCCGGATCGACGTCGACGCCGCCTGGACCACCCCCGACGGCACCCAGCACCTGGGCACCGTCCAGGCCCCGCGTTCCACCGTCACCGGCAGTCACATCCTCATCTGGGTCGACCCGGACGGTGACGTCTCCGCTCCCCCGGCCGACCGGGCCGCCCTCGCCGTCTCCGCCGCCTGCACCGGCGCCGGCGCCCTCTTCACCGCGCTCGCCCTGCTCGCCCTCGCTCTGCGTCTGCGCCTGCACGCTCTCGACCGCCGCGCCCAGGCCGCCTGGACGGCCGACTGGGCCCGCCTCGAACCCCTCTGGAGCGGCCGCGCCGGCCACCGCCACGAGGACTGAGCCAGGACCTGTCGTCAGACTCCCGGCGACGCTCCCCAGCCTCAGCCGGGGCCCCTGTCTCCGCCTTGCGATGCACCTGCCCCAACGCCCGACACCGCGCCGGCCGCCGCCGCCGCGAGGACTGAGCGGGCCCGGGACACCGGAATCCTGCGGGCACCACGACGGAACCGCGGTGGGGCGCCGCCTCCCGGCCCCGTCAGCGCGGCCGGGTCCAGGCCGGGGCGGGGACGGCGGATCCGGCGGCGCGGTGGGTGAGGGCGGCGACGGCGAGGAGCAGCGCGAGGGTCAGGGCGAGGGCGACGGGGACGTCGGCGTGAAGGACGAGGAGGGCGCCGACGAGGGCTCCGGCGAACATCCAGACCGCGGAGGCGAGGCGACGGGGGCCGGTGCGGTCGGCGGCGAGGGCGGTGATGGTCATGGTGAGCACGGTGGTGGTGAGATCGGGCACCTTCAGCGCCCGGACCACCGCGTTCTGACCGCCCATCGCGAAGCCGAGCAGCCCGATCAGGGTGTAACGGGCCGGGTCGGAGACGTGGCCGGCCACGGCCGCCAGCACGGTGGCCGCCGCGACCAGGGCCGACTGGACGGCGACCGCGGCGGTCAGCAGGTGCCCGCGGTGGCCGGGCAGTCGGCGGGCCAGGTGGCCGCCCGCTAGGGCGCCGAGCAGGAAGGCGGCGAGGGCGGCCAGCGAGGCGGTGGCGGAGAGGTTGGCCGCGCCGGCCAGGGCGAAGCCGAGGAACACCACGTTGCCGGTCATGTTGGCGACGAAGACGTGGCCGAGTTCGAGGTAGCTGACCGCGTCCACCACTCCGGTGACCACGGTCAGCACCAGCAGCATCGGCACCAGCGGCCCGTGCTCGGGATCGGGGGTGGACATCGGCCCTCCAGGCGGCTCGCGGAACGGTTCGGGCGGGGTCTCGGGCGGGGTCTCGGGCGACGGCATCCCGCCGCTCCGCGCCGTCAGGCGAGCGCCGGGCTGCCGCCGTCGTCCTCCGATTCGTCCTCCAGGTGCCAGTGCAGGTCGCGCACGCCCGGCTCCAACGACAGCCTGGTGACGACCTGTTCGAGCGCCGGGGCGACCTGCCCGGTGATCGCGACGGTGGCCCGCAGGCTGGTGGCGTCGCCCTGGTCGGTGCGGCGGGCGCGCAGACCGGTCGGGGCGAGCCCGGAGGCGGCGAGGGCCTGGAGCAGCAGGGCCCGGATGTGGCTCTCGGCCTTGCGGTCGCACTCCAGGTGGACGGTGGCGCGGCTGGTGGAGTCCGGGTCGCTGCCGGACTGCGGGGCCCGGTCGAGCAGCCGGCCGGCCGGGCGCAGCACCAGGTGGACGACGAGCACGGCGAGCGTGCCGAGGACGGCGAACTCCAGCTTGCCGGAGGCGGCCAGCACCCCGACCGCGGCCGAACACCACAGCGTGGCCGCGGTGTTGAGGCCGCGCACCCCGGCGCCGTCGCGCAGGATGACGCCACCGCCGAGGAATCCGATGCCGGAGACGACGTACGAGGCGACCCGGGTGGGGCTGGCCGCGTCGCCGACGGCCTCGCTGTACAGCACGAACAGGGTGGCGCCCGCCGCGACCAGGGCGTTGGTGCGCAGGCCGGCCATCCGGGCCCGCCACTGGCGCTCGACGCCGATCAGCGCGCCGCAGGCCACGCCGGTGGCGAGCCGGACCAGGAAGTCGACGGTGGTCAGGGTGTGCACGACGGCACCTCCTTCACGGGAGGAGGGGTACGGACGGTGACGCGCGGCCGGTGGTCCCACCCGGCCCGGACGACCTCGATGATGGCCACCGCCGTCGCGACCGGCGGGGAGGCGCGCAGGGCGCCGGCCGGCCCGTGCGGCCGCGCGACGACATGACGTGACGCCAGGCGGCCTGGCGGTGCGGGGCCGAGGGTCCGCCCCCGCTCCGCTCCGCGACCCGGCGTGCGCGCGGGGCGCCCACCCGGTTCCGCGAGCCGTCCCGAGCATAGACCGCCCCCGAACGGCCCGGACCGGGTTGGCTCCCTTTCCTCGACAGCTTTGTAGAAGTTTGACCGAACCGGCCACTCCCCCGCCCACCGGCCACTCCCCCGCCCACCGGGAACCATCCCGGCTTGCGTCACGTCCTCCGGCATATATAGTTCACCGACATATGCAGTTGAGCAGCTCACGAGGGGGAAGTGTGTCCCACGCCGATCCGACCCGGCCCGCGCCCGTCCTGCGCCTGGCCAACGTCACCCGGGTGCACGGACGGGGCGCCGCCGAGGTGCACGCCCTGCGCGGCATCGACCTGGCCGTCCACCCGGGCGAGTTCGTCGCCGTCATGGGCCCGTCCGGCTCCGGGAAGTCCACCCTGCTGACCCTGGCCGGCGGACTGGACCAGCCCAGCGACGGCGAGGTCCTGGTGGAGGGCGTCGCACTCGGCGGCCTCGGCCGCGGCAAGCTCGCCGACCTGCGGCGGCGCTCGATCGGGTACGTCTTCCAGGACTACAACCTGATCCCGGCGCTCACCGCCGCCGAGAACATCGCCCTGCCCCGCGAACTCGACGGCGTCCCGGGCCGCCGGGCCCGCCGGGAGGCGGTGGCCGCGCTGGAGGAGCTGGGCATCGGCGAACTCGCCGACCGCTTCCCCGACGACATGTCCGGCGGCCAGCAGCAGCGCGTCGCGATCGCCCGCGCGCTGATCGGCGAGCGCCGGCTGGTGCTCGCCGACGAGCCGACCGGCGCCCTCGACTCGGCCACCGGCGAGGCCGTGCTCGCCGTGCTGCGCGCCCGCTGCGACGCGGGGGCCGCCGCGATGATGGTCACCCACGAGGCGGCGCACGCCAGTTGGGCGGACCGGGTGGTCCACCTGCGGGACGGCGCGGTCGCCTCGGAGAGCCGTGGCCGGCGTTCCTCCGCCTACCCGGCGGGTGCGCAGCTGTCCGGCGTGGCCGGCGAGGTGGCGCAGTGAGGCTCGGAGCCTGGCGGGTCACCCTGCGGATCGCCCGCCGCGACGCACTGCGGGCCAAGGGCCGCAGCGCGCTGATCGCCGCCATGATCGCGCTGCCCGTCCTCGGCGTCACCGGCGCCGACGTGGTCCACCGCAGCGGACAGCTCACCCCGGCCGAACGGGTGGAGCGGGTGGTGGGCGGCGCGGACGCCCTGGTCACCTCGCTCGATCCGGGCCAGCTCGTCGAGCAGGCCCCGATCGCCCAGGACGGCGCCTTCTCCGTCCAGGCCCGCCCGGGCGAGCAGCCGACGGCCGAGCAGCAGAAGGGCGCGAGCACCGACCCGGCCACCCTGATCGGTTCGCTGCTGCCGCCCGGCAGCGTGCTCACCCCCGCCAGGCCCGGCCCGGAGGCCGGCGCGACCTCGCCCGAGGGCCTGGTCCGCACCCTCACCACCGAGGCCGACCTCGGCGACCCGATCTGGCGCGGCCGGCTCGACCTGGTCGAGGGCCGCGCCCCGAGCGCCCCGCACGAAGTGGCCGTCACCCGGGCCTTCCTGGACCGCTCCGGGCTCAGGCCCGGCACCACCACCACCCTCCAGGGCCTGGAACGCACCACCTACACCATCACCGGTGTGGTGGAGCACCCGAGCGAACTCGGCCGGGTCGAACTCGTCGCCAGGCCGGGCGAGTTGCTCGACCCGCTGGCCGCCGCCCTGGCCGCCGGCGGGCCCGCCGCGGAGAAGGGCCCGGCCGGACGGTCCGCCTGGCTGGTCCGGCTGCCGGCCGGGGCCACCCTCGACTGGGCCGCGGTCCAGCGGTTCAACGCCCACGGCTACACCCTCACCGCACGCTCGGTTGCGCTCGCCCCGCCGCCGGAGCAGGCCGTCCCCTACTACCGCGACTCGTACCGATACAGCGACCCGACGGCCGCCAACAACACCAAGATGGTCGTCGCCACCGTCACCGGCATGGCACTGCTGGAGATCGCCCTGCTCGCCGGGCCGGCCTTCGCGGTCGGCGCCCGCCGCTCGCGCCGTCAGCTCGCCCTGCTCGGCGCGGCCGGCGGCAGCCGCACCCACGTCGGTGCGGTGGTGCTCGGCGGCGGCGTGGTCCTCGGCCTGACCGGGGCGTTGGCCGGCGTGGTGCTCGGCACCGCGGTGGTCGTCGCGCTGCGGCCGAGGATCGAGCAGTTCGGCGGCGTGCGCTTCGGGCACCTCGCGATGCCCCCGCTGGAGCTGGCCGCGATCGCCGGGATCGGCGTGTTCACCGCGCTGCTCGCGGCCGCGCTGCCCGCCGTGCAGGCCGCCCGCCGCAGCGTCACCGCCGGGCTCACCGGCCGGGACACCGTCCGCGGGCCCAGCCGCTGGGTCACCGTGGGCGGGGCGGTCCTGGTCGCCGTCGGCGGCGTGCTCGCGATGTACGGAGCGGGCGCGATGCAGCATGACCGGCCCGTCGCCGGCGGCTACGACACCCGGACGCTCACCGTGCTCGGCGGCTCGGTGGTCGCCGAGTTCGGCCTGCTGCTCTGCACCCCGATGCTGATCGCCCTGATCGGCCGGGCCGCCGGCCGGCTGCCGCTCGGGCCCAGGCTCGCGCTGCGCGACTCCGCCCGGCACCGCTCGCGCACCGCTCCCGCGGTGGCCGCGGTGATGGCCGCGGTGGCCGGCGCGGTCGCCATCGGCGTGTACACCACCAGCACCGACGCCGAGAACCGGCGCGACTACCGGCCGCAGGCGCCGTACGGAGCCGTCCAGCTCACCAGCCACGCCGACGGGCCCCGGCTCGCCGAGGAGCGCGCCGAGCTGGAGAAGCAGCTGACCGGGCTCGGCCCGCGCGGCGACCTCGGGCAGGTGATCTACCGCTTCTGCGACAACTGCTCCAGCACCGTCCAGCTCAAGGGCCCGGTGGAGCGGCGCGGCCTCGGCGCCCCGCCGCACCTGGCCTCGGGCGACGCGACCGTGCTGCGCAACCTGTTCGCCATCCACGACCCGGCCGTCGAACAGGCGCTGGCCGCCGGGAAGCTGCTGGTCTTCGACCGGGCCCTGGTGGGGGCCGACGGGAAGGCCGTGATGGTCCTGCGCGGCGGCGGCGGCGCCCCGCTGCAGCCGGGCGAGGTGCCCAAGCCTGACGTCCAGGAGGTCCCGGTCGACGCGGTGCTGGTGGACAACCCGACCGCCGCGGACTTCGCCCAGGGCCTGGTGCTGCCCGCCGCCCTGCCCCGGCTCGGGCTCTCCTCCCAGTCGACCGGCTCGGTCTGGCTGCCCGCCACCCCGCCCGACCGCAAGGCGCAGCAGCGCGCCGCGGCCGCCGCCGTCCAGCTGGACCGCTTCGCCATGCTCGACGTGGAGCGCGGGTACCAGCCGAAGAGCGACGCGCTCACCCTGGCGCTCACCGGCTTCGCCGCGCTGGTGGTGCTCGGCGCGGCCGGGATCGCCACCGGCCTGGCGGCCGCCGACTCCCGGCAGGACCAGGCCACCCTGGCCGCGGTCGGCGCTCCGCCGCGGATCCGGCGGACCATGGCGGGCCTCCAGTGCACGCTGATCGCCCTGCTGGGCGCGCTGCTCGGGGCGGTCAACGGGTTCGTGCCGGCGGTGGGGCTGCTGAAGTCCCGGTCGAGCGGGTTCGGGGCCAAGCCGGCGCTGATCACCGCGCCCTGGGGCGAGCTGCTGCTGATCGTGCTGCTGCTGCCGGTGGTCGCGGGGCTGCTCGCGGCGCTGTTCACCCGGTCCCGCATCCCGCTCGGGCGACGGCTGTCCTGACCGGCGGCGGCCGCCCGCGCCCGGGGCGCCACACGGGCACTCGGAAGGACACCCGTACGAGTGCCCGGTGCCGGCCCCGGACACGGCTTGGACACTCGCCGCCCACCGGATGACACCGCTTGGGCACCACCCGGGCACCATCCGGAACACGCCGGGCGCCCGCCCCCTTCACCCGGGGGCGGGTGCCCGGCGCTCGCCGTACCATGGGCCGCGGTCCGGCGACGAAGGGCGCCGGTGGTCGGTTCGGCGAGGGAGACCAGGGCGGTGCTACGGGGATTCGGCGATCTGGAAGCCGAGATCATGGACCGGTTCTGGGCCTGGGGCCGGCCCGCCACCGTCCGCCAGGTCGTGGACGACCTCCGGCGCGAGCGGGCCGTCGCGTACACCACCGTCACCACGGTCGCCGACATCCTGCACACCAAGGGCTGGCTGCGCCGGGACAAGGTCGGCCGCGCCTGGATGTACGAACCGACCTGCACCCGCGAGGAGTACACCGCACGGCTGATGCACCAGGCACTGGAGACCAGCCAGGACCGGGCGGGCGCGCTGCTCCACTTCGTCGACCGGATCAGCGGGGACGAGGCCTCGGCCCTGCTCGCCGCCCTCGCCCAGCCGAGGTCCACGGAAGCGCGGTGACCCTCACGCCGCTCCCCCGGACACCCCGGCGGGCCCGTCGGCGAACGGTGCCGACGGGCCGACCCTGGAGGGTCCGTGAGATTTGCCGGTACCTTGACCCACGCGGTTGAACCCACGTGGTCGACCCAGGCGGACCCGCGCGACCGGCGTGGCCCCGCTACCGGTGCCGCAGGTACGCCCCCGCCGTCTCGCGCAGGCGGTCGTGCAGCCCGTCGTAGGCGCGGGCCCGGCCGAGCAGGTTCTTCGGCAGCTTGGCGACCATCGTGTAGTTGGTGTCGCAGACGTTCGCCGCCGGGGCCAGCCCGGCCTGGCTGACCAGCTGGTAGGCGTCGAGCTGGTCCAGGCCGAGCAGTTCGCCGGTCCAGCCGACCAGGTCGTGCTGGCTGATCCGGAACGCGTCCTCCAGCGGGCGGGCCGAGCCGGTGCTGATCAGGAAGTCGTCGTTCTCCAGCCGGGGCCAGGCCGGGCCGCCGCCCTTGACCAGGTCGACGATCACGGTGGTGCGCATCGCCGCCTCCACCGCCGTGCCGCACACCTCGCCCTCGCCCTGGCGGGCGTGGCCGTCACCGATGGCGATCAGGCCGCCCTCGACGTTGACCCCGAAGTAGGCGGTGGTGCCCGCCCGCATCTCGGGGGTGTCCAGGTTGCCGCCGTGGGCGCCCGGGGTGATCGAGGCCAGCACCTCGCCGGCCGCCGGGGCGACGCCGACCGTGCCGTGCATCGGGTCGAGCGGCAGGTCCACCGTGAACTCGCTGTTGCGGGCCCGGAACCGGCAGGTGCCGGCCTTGACGTCCAGGTCGTAGAGCCAGACCCGCTCCTCCAGCGGCGCGTGCAGCATCGCGGTGCTGTGGGTCGCGGTCAGCGCGCCGAAGTGCGGGAAGGTGCTGGAGATCCCGTAGTCCCTGGCCGGGGTGATCTCCACGAAGTGCACGGCGACGACGTCCCCCGGCTCGGCGCCCGCCACCGCGATCGGGCCGGTGACCGGGTTGAGGTACGGGAAGACGCACACCTGGCTGGGCAGGTCGCCGGTGCCGCGCACCTTGCCGCCGAAGCAGTCCTCGGTGGTCAGCTCGATGACGGTGCCGGGCTGGACGGTGACCAGCGGGGCGCGGCCGCCGAACGTGTAGGAGTAGTCCTCCGGAGTCGGGGACAGCGTGACGGTCTCGGGCAGGCTCACTTCTTCTCCTGAGCGGTGGTGGTGGCGTTCGTGGCGGCGGCGGTGCCGGTGCCGGTTCCGGTGCCGACGGCGGTGCCGGTGCCGGATTCGGCCCCGATCGCGGACTCGGCCTCGACGACCGCCAGTCGGGGCTTGCGGCCGGTCACCATCAGCCCGGTGAGCACGATCCCGCCGACGAGCAGCCAGACGAAGCCGAGCCGCTGGGCCGCGATGTCGGCGTTGACGACCACGTACCCGAGGATCGCGAAGCCGAGCACCGGGGCGATCAGGTGCCGCCAGTAGTCCTTGCTCCGCTGACGGATCAGGTAGTGGACGACCACCGCGACGTGGAGCACCAGGAAGGTGGTCAGCGCGCCGAAGTTGACCAGGGTGCTGAGCAGCGCGATGCCGTCCTCGCGGGAGGCCATGTAGAGGCCGAGCACCAGCGAGACCCCGGCGACCAGCAGGGTCGCGTTGACCGGCACCCGGCGGGTGGGGTGGATCCGGGCCAGGAAGGAGGGCAGCTGGCGGTCGCGGGCCATCGCGTACAGCAGCCGGGAGGTGGCCGCCTGGGCGACCAGCGAGTTGGCGAACCCCCAGGCCACGGCGGTGGAGGCGGCGGTCAGCGTGGCGAGCCAGGCGCCACCGGCCGTACGGGCCGTGTCGTAGAAGGCGACGCCGTCCGGATCGCCGTCCCTGAGCAGCGCGTCGGGGTCGGCGACCAGCAGCGAGGCGACCCAGGTCTGCACGATGAACAGTGTGCCCGCCAGCAGCAGCGCGGCGACCATGGACCGGCCGATGGCCTTGGTGGAGTCCCGGTTCTCCTCCGAGAGGGTGGAGATGCCGTCGAAACCCAGGAAGCTGAGCACCGCGATCGAGACCGCGCCGAAGGCCAGGCTCCACGAGAAGGTGTCCGGGTTGTACAGCGGCGTGAAGTCGAAGCCGCGGCCCTTGCCGTTGATCAGGGCGACGATGCCGATCGCCACGAACAGGGCCAGCACCACCAGTTCGCCGATCAGCATCGCCTTGTTGACCTTGTTGGTGGTCTCGATGCCGAGGTAGTTGACCACGGTGTTGAGCAGCACGAAGCCGATCAGCCAGAGCCAGACCGGGATGGACGGCACCAGCGAGTGCATCGCGACGCCGGCGATCAGGTAGAGCAGTCCGGGCACCAGCACGTAGTCGAGCAGGATCATCCAGCCGGACAGGAAGCCCACCGGGGGCGCGATGCCGCGGCCCGCGTAGGTGTAGACCGAGCCGGCCATCGGGAAGGCCCTGGACATCTGGGCGTAGGACAGGGCGGTGAACATCATCGCCACCATGCCGAGGACGTAGGCCAGGGCGACCATGCCCCCGGAGCCCTGGAAGACGCCGCCGAAGATGCCGAACGGTGCGATCGGCACCATGAACACCAGCCCGTAGACGAGCAGGTCGGTGAAGCTGAGCGAACGGCGCAGTTCCTGCTGGTAGCCGTAGCTCTCGATGCCCTTGGGCGCGGGTGTGTCGGCCATGGTGCTCTCTCTCCGTGACGACCCTCAGGGGTGTGTGGGGAGACTGTAGAGGCAACTATTTCCAGATGGAAGGGCTTTGTCCCGGCATTCCACCTGGCGAGAAGGCGGTCACGCGGGGTTACCGCGACAGGACGGCGAAGCCGAGGCCCTCGGCCCTGGCCAGGTGGATCGGCGCCCGGACCGCGCCCTCCCGGTGCAGCAGCCGGCCCGCGGCGGCCAGCAGGCCGTCCGGGGCCAGCGACCCGAGGGCCGCCAGGCCGGCGAGCAGGTGGAGGCCCTCGTACAGGCCCACCGCGTAGGCGTCCAGGACCGGCGCCCACGGCCCGCACAGGGCCCGGTGCCGCTCGGCGAGGCTCTGCCGGCGCTCCTCGGCCAGCGTCGCGAAGGAGGGCATCGCGGCGTACAGCGTCCCGGTGTCGTCGCCACCGAGGGCGAGCAGGCCGTTCTCCTCCAGCGCGCCGGAGAGCCGGACCAGCTTCCGGTCCAGTCCGCTGCGCCGCAGCGCCCGGTTGAAGTCCACCAGGTCGCGCCCGATCAGGCTGAGCAGCAGGGCGTCCGCGCGGGCGGCGCGCAGCGCGTCCAGCAGCGGTTCGAGCTCCACCCTGACCGACCCGAACGGGATCCGCCGCTCCAGCACCACCCGGGCACCGGCCCGGGCGGCGAGCCCCTCGGCCGCCCGGTGGACGGAGCGCGGCCAGATGTAGTCGTTGCCGATCAGCGCCCACCGCGCGATCCGATGACGGATCGTCAGATCGCTTATGGAGAAGCCGAGTTGGCGAGCCGGGTCGATGCCGGTGCAGAGCACGCCGGGCAGCCGGGTGCCGCCCTCGTGCGGCGGGGTGTAGACGTACGCGACGCGGCCGGCGGCGACGGTCTCGACCGCCCGGTGGACGTCGCTGGTGTGGCAGCCGGCGAGCGCGTCCAGCGCCCCGGCGTCCAGCAGCCTCCGCACCTCGGCGGCGACCGGGTCGGGAGCGCCGCCGCCGTCCACCAGGACCAGCTCCAGGGGCCGGCCGAGGACACCGCCGCCCGCGTTGACCTCGTGCGCGGCGAGCAGCGCGCCGTCCAGGGCGGACGGGCCGGTGAGCCCGAGCGGGCCGGACTGCGGCACGACGAGGCCCACCCGAAACGCCGCCTGCTCCCGTACGGAGTGCAGCGCATCGAGCGGATCGATCAGCCTGACCTCGACGTTCACAGTGCGAGTATCGTCGTACTGCCGAGATCGGGAAAGGCCGGAAGGGGACGGGTCCGATGATCGCAACTGGTGCCGCACCGGGGGTCGACGGCCGCCCCGGCGAACCCGCCGGCCGGTCCGCCGACGGCCCCACGGGCGTGTCCACGGGCCCGTCCACGGACGACCCGGCGAGCCGCCCCGCCGACCCGGCCGACCGTCACTCCGCCCCGGAGCCGCTGCTGGTCGAGCTGGTCACCCTGGCCCAGCGCAGGCTCTCCGGCAGTCTCGCCGCCGCGCTGGCCGAGGAGGACTGCACCGTCGACCAGTGGCGGCTGCTGCGCGCCCTCGCGGACGGCCGGGGACACGCGATGGGCGAGCTGGCCCAGGCCCTGCTGATCCCGCACGCCAGCCTGAGCCGGCTGGTGGACTCGCTGGCCGACGCCGGCTGGGTCTACCGGCGCCAGGACGACCAGGACCGCCGCCGGATCACCGCCCACCTCTCCCGGCAGGGCCGCATCAGGCTGACCCGCCTCGACGCCCTCGCCGCCGCCCACGACGCCGCCGTCCGCCGGGCCTGCGGCCTCACCGACCCGGCCGGCCTGCTGCGGCGGCTGGCCGCACCCTGACGGGCCCGCACCCCGGCCGGCGCCCCCACGACGACGGTGGCCCGCCCCCGCCGGAGCGGGAACGGGCCACCGTCGAGGCGCGCGCTCAGGCCGGACGGACGGCACCCTTGTAGGGCATCACCGAGATCGGCAGGACCTCGATGTTCTTGCCCGTGCGCGGGGCGTGGATCATCTTGCCGTCGCCGATGTACAGACCGACGTGGTGCAGGTCGTCGTAGAAGAAGACCAGGTCACCGGGCTGGAGGTTGGCACGGTCGATGTGCGGGCCGTCCTTCCACTGCTCCTCGGACGTCCGGGAGATCGTGACGCCGGCCGCGCGGTAGGCCTGGCTGGTGAGGCCGGAGCAGTCGAAGGTGGCCGGGCCGTTCTTGCCCCAGCCGTAGGGCTTGCCGAGCTGGGCCTGGGCGAAGCCGATGATGCTCGCGGCCCGGCCGCTCGCCGGCGGCACCGGGGCGTTCATGTCCGGGCGCTCGGAGGAGCGGGAGGCGCGGTCCTTGGCGGCGGCGGTGGCGGCCTGCTGGGCCTCGGCCTTGGCCTTCTCGGCGCTCTGCTGGGCGTTGATCTTGGCGCGGTCCTCGGCGCTCAGCTTGTTCAGCATCGCCTGGGCCTGGGCCAGCTTGGTCTGGATGTCCTTCTTCTGCTCCGCCAGCTGCGTGCCCACCGAGTCGAGCGCGGCCAGGGTGGCGGTGGCCTCGGCGCGGTCCTGGTCGAGCTTGCGCTGCTCGTCCTGGGCCTGCTTGAGCAGGTTCGCCTGGGAGTCGGAGACCTGGTTCTGCACCGCGGCGCGCTCCAGGTAGGCGGACGGGTCGGAGTCGAGCATCAGCTGGACCGACGCGTCTATGCCGTTGGTGCGGTACTGGTCGGCGGCGACCGCGCCGAGCCGGGTCCGCAGCTCGTTCATCGCCTCCTGGCCGCGGGCGACCTTCTCCTGGATCTGGCTGGCCTCGCCCTGGAGCTTCTGCTGCTTCGCCTGGAAGCCGTTGTGGCGCTCGATCGCCTGCTCGGCATCCTCGTTGAGCTGGTCGACCTGCTCCTTGACGGAGGCGAGGGTCGGGGAGGGCTCGGCGTGGGCGGTACCGGAGGCGAGGACCGCGCCGCCGGCCGCCATGGCCGTGGTGAGCACCGCCATGCGGGCCCGGCTCGGGGGGCTGGGCTTGCGACGCTTTCCCATGGCGGTCGCTCTCCTTACGGGGGGTCTGGGGACGGCTCGAACGGGGCCGGAGACGGCACGGACGGGGCCGGTGGACAGCTCGGACGGGGCCGAGGAACGGCGAAGGCAGGCAGGACGAGCAACGGGGGGTGCTGCCCCGCCCACCTTCTTCGAAGTAACTTAATAGATGAGGGGCAGGGTTCCGCAATCCCCCTGATCATGACGGATCCGGAACATGACGGGACATCGAACGCGGTCCGTGCCATCGGGGTTGACATCGGACGCCGTCCACCGCCGCGGCCGCCCGGAGGAGACCCGCGCCGCCCTTCCGACCACCCGTCACGGCCTCCCCTCCCGCCCCCGGTACCACGCTCCTCGGCACCCCTCCCCGCCTCCTCCCGTCCCTGGTCCCACCTGCCCCGACACCAACTCCCGCCCCAGGTGCCACACGCCTCGGCGCCCGCTGGCACTCCCCGGCCCGAGGAGTGCTCGAAATCCGCCGAACAGAGGGAAAGGTCACACGGGATTCCCCTCCTGCGGCCCTGCGAACGAGCGCTAACCTGCGCACATGAAGGTCCCGCCCGAAAGGCTCCCCCTCGCCGCCGAGTTCCCGGCCGCGCACCGAGAGCAGTGGCAGCAGCTCGTCCAGGGCGTGCTGCGCAAGTCCGGTGCCCAGCCCGAGGACGGCCCCGCCGCCGAGCAGGCGCTCACCACCCGGCTCCAGGACGGGCTGAGCGCACGCCCCCTGTACACCGCCGAGGACACCGCCGCGGCCCCGGGCTACCCGGGCTTCCCACCGTTCGTGCGCGGCGGCCGGCCGCAGGGCTCGGCCGTGGCCGGGTGGGACGTACGCCAGCGGCACGCCGACCCGGACCGCCGGCGCACCAACGAGGCGGTCCTGACCGACCTGGAGCACGGTGTGAGCTCGCTCTGGCTGGAGCTGGGCGAGGCGGGCCTCCCGCTGGACGCGCTGCCCGAGGCGCTGGCCGGGGTGTACCTGGACCTGGCCGCCGTGGCGCTCGACGCCGGACCCGAATTCACCGACGCCGCCGAGCAGTTGTTCAGGCTGTACGAGGAGCGCGAGGTCTCCCCCGGCGCCGCCTCCGGCAACCTCGGCGCCGACCCGCTCGGCCTCCAGGCCCGTACCGGCGAGGCCGCCCGCACCGGGGCGCTGCTCGCCGAGGCCACCGCGCTGGCCGCCCGCTGCGCGGCCGGCTACCCCGGCCTGCGGGCGCTCACGGTGGACACCCTGCCCTACCACGAGGCCGGCGCCTCCCCCGCCCAGGAACTCGGCTGCTCGCTGGCCACCGGCGTCGCCTACCTGCGCGCGCTGACCGCCGCCGGGCTCCCGGTGGACGCCGCGCTCGGCCAGCTGGAGTTCCGCTACGCCGCGGACGCCGACCAGTTCCTCACCATCGCCAAGTTCCGTGCCGCGCGCCGCCTCTGGGCCCGCGTCGCCGAGGTCTCGGGGGCCGGCGCGGACGCCTCCGCGCAGCGCCAGCACGCCGTCACCTCCCGGGTGATGATGACCGCCCGCGACCCGTGGGTGAACATGCTGCGCACCACGGTCGCCTGCCTGGCCGCCGGGGTCGGCGGCGCCGACTCCGTCACCGTCCTGCCCTTCGACAGCGCGCTCGGCCTGCCGGACGCCTTCGCCCGCCGGGTCGCCCGCAACACCCAGACGATCCTGCTGGAGGAGTCCCACCTGGCCCGGGTGATCGACCCGGCCGGCGGCTCCTGGTACGTCGAGCAGCTGAGCGAGGAGCTGGCCCGGGCCGCCTGGGCCTGGTTCCAGGAGATCGAGCGGGCCGGCGGCCAGCACGCCGCGCTCTCCGCGGGGCTGGTCGAGGAGCGGATCGCCGCGACCTGGGCCGAGCGCTCCGTGCGGCTCGCCAAGCGGCGCGAACCGGTCACCGGCGTCAGCGAGTTCCCGCACCTGGACGAGCAGCCGCTGGTCCGCGAGCCGGCCCCGGCGGCCCCGGGCGGCGGCCTGCCGCAGGTGCGCCGCGCCGAGGCCTACGAGGCGCTGCGGGACCGCTCGGACGCCCATGCCGCCCTGCACGGCGCCCGTCCGACCCTCTTCCTCGCCTCGATCGGCTCCGCGTCCGCCCACACCGCGCGCACCACCTTCGCCGCCAACCTGTTCCAGGCGGGCGGCATCGCGACGGTCTCCGCCGAGTCCGTCGACCCGGCGGCCTTCGCCGAGGCGTTCACCGCCTCCGGCGCGACCGTCGCCTGCCTCTGCTCCAGCGACGCGCTGTACGCCGAGCACGCCTCGTCCGTCGCCGAGACCCTGAAGGCGGCCGGCGCCGGCACCGTGCTGCTGGCCGGACGCCTCGGCGAACTCCCGTCCGGAGTGGACGAGTTCATCTTCGCGGGGGGCGACGCCGTCGCCGTCCTCACCTCCCTGCTGGACCAGATCGGAGCCGCTCGATGATCCCCGACTTCACCGGAATCGGGCTGGACGGCGGCGGCGCCGACGTCACGGACGACCAGTGGCGGGCCGCCTGGCGCCAGTCCACCGGCAAGGACGTCGACGAGCTGCTCTGGGACACCCCCGAGGGCATCGGCGTCAAGCCGCTGTACACCGGCGACGACCTGGCCGGGCTCGACTTCCTGGAGACCTACCCGGGCATCGCCCCGTACCTGCGCGGGCCGTACCCGACCATGTACGTCAACCAGCCCTGGACGGTCCGCCAGTACGCGGGCTTCTCCACCGCCGAGGAGTCCAACGCCTTCTACCGCCGCAACCTGGCGGCCGGCCAGAAGGGCCTCTCGGTCGCCTTCGACCTGCCGACCCACCGCGGCTACGACAGCGACCACCCGCGCGTCACCGGCGACGTCGGCATGGCGGGTGT
Organism: Kitasatospora sp. NPDC036993; assembly: GCF_055607525.1. NCBI lineage: Bacteria > Bacillati > Actinomycetota > Actinomycetes > Kitasatosporales > Streptomycetaceae > Kitasatospora > Kitasatospora sp. NPDC036993. The sequence goes on from NZ_JBVJRP010000003.1 coordinate 193,797, forward strand.
CGCCATCGACTCGATCTACGACATGCGCCAGCTGTTCGACGGCATCCCGCTGGACAAGATGTCCGTGTCGATGACCATGAACGGCGCCGTGCTGCCGATCCTCGCCCTGTACATCGTCGCGGCCGAGGAGCAGGGCGTGCCGCCCGAGAAGCTCGCGGGGACCATCCAGAACGACATCCTCAAGGAGTTCATGGTCCGCAACACCTACATCTACCCGCCGCAGCCGTCGATGCGGATCATCTCGGACATCTTCGCGTACACCTCGCAGAAGATGCCCCGGTACAACTCGATCTCCATCTCCGGCTACCACATCCAGGAGGCCGGTGCGACGGCCGACCTGGAGCTCGCCTACACCCTCGCCGACGGGGTGGAGTACCTGCGCGCGGGTCTGGACGTGGGGCTGGACGTGGACGCCTTCGCGCCGCGGCTGTCGTTCTTCTGGGCGATCGGCATGAACTTCTTCATGGAGGTCGCCAAGCTGCGCGCGGCCCGGCTGCTGTGGGCCAGACTGGTCAGGCAGTTCGACCCGAAGAACCCCAAGTCCCTCTCGCTGCGCACCCATTCGCAGACCTCGGGCTGGTCGCTCACCGCCCAGGACGTGTTCAACAACGTGACGCGCACCTGCGTCGAGGCGATGGCGGCGACCCAGGGCCACACCCAGTCGCTGCACACCAACGCCCTCGACGAGGCGCTCGCCCTGCCCACCGACTTCTCCGCCCGCATCGCCCGCAACACCCAGCTGCTGCTCCAGCAGGAGTCGGGCACCTGCCGGTCGATCGACCCGTGGGGCGGCTCCGCGTACGTCGAGAAGCTGACGCACGACCTGGCCGCCAGGGCCTGGGAGCACATCCAGGAGGTCGAGGCGGCCGGCGGCATGGCCAAGGCCATCGACGCCGGCATCCCCAAGCTGCGCGTCGAGGAGGCCGCCGCCCGCACCCAGGCGCGGATCGACTCCGGCCGCCAGCCGGTGATCGGCGTCAACAAGTTCCGGGTGGAGAGCGACGAGCAGATCGAGGTGCTCAAGGTCGACAACTCCTCGGTGCGCGCCCGCCAGATCGAGAAGCTTCGCCGGCTGCGCGAGGAGCGCGACGAGACCGTCGTCCAGGACGCCCTGAACGCGCTGACCCGGGCCGCCGAGGCCGGTCCGCAGCGCGGCGGTTCGCTGGACGGCAACCTGCTGCACCTGGCCGTCGGCGCGGCCCGGGCCAAGGCCACCGTCGGCGAGATCTCGGACGCCCTGGAGAAGGTGTACGGCCGCCACTCCGGCCAGATCCGTACCATCTCGGGTGTGTACCGAGACGAAGCGGGGCCGTCGGCCTCCCTCCAGCGCACCCGCGACCTGGTCGAGCGGTTCGAGCGGGCCGAGGGCCGCCGTCCGCGCATCCTGGTCGCCAAGATGGGCCAGGACGGCCACGACCGCGGCCAGAAGGTGATCGCCACCGCCTTCGCCGACCTCGGCTTCACCGTGGACGTCGGCCCGCTGTTCCAGACCCCGGCCGAGGTCGCCCGCCAGGCCGTCGAGGCGGACGTCCACATCGTCGGCGTCTCCTCGCTGGCCGCCGGGCACCTGACCCTGGTGCCGGCGCTGCGCGCCGAACTCGCCGAGGCGGGGCGGGAGGACATCACCATCGTGGTCGGCGGGGTCATCCCGCCGCAGGACTTCGACGCCCTGTACGAGGCGGGCGCGGCGGCGGTCTTCCCGCCCGGCACGGTCATCCCGGACGCGGCGTACGACCTGTTGAAGTCACTGGCGGCCGACCTCGGCCACGAGCTGTGATCGCCTGATCGGATGCCTCCGCGGACGATCGACCTCGACAGCTACGTGACGGGTGTACTGGACGGCTCGCGCGCCTGGATCGCGCGCGCCGTCACGCTCGTCGAGTCCTCCCGGCCCGACCACCGCGCGCTGGCCCAGCAGTTGCTCCGGCGGCTGCTGCCGCACGCGGGCGGCGCGGTCCGGGTGGGCATCACGGGGGTGCCCGGTGTCGGCAAGTCGACCTTCATCGACTCCTTCGGCACCATGCTGACCGACCAGGGCCACCGTGTCGCCGTCCTCGCCGTCGACCCGACGTCGAGCCGGACGGGCGGCTCCATCCTGGGCGACAAGACCCGGATGGAGCGGCTGGCGGTGGATCCCGCCGCCTTCGTCCGGCCCTCCCCCACCTCGGGGACACTGGGCGGGGTCGCCAAGGCCACCCGGGAGTCCATGGTGGTGATGGAGGCGGCCGGGTACGACGTGGTGCTCATCGAGACGGTGGGCGTGGGCCAGTCGGAGACGGCCGTCGCCGGGATGGTGGACACCTTCCTGCTGCTCAGCCTGGCACGGACCGGCGACCAGTTGCAGGGCATCAAGAAGGGCGTCCTGGAGCTCGCGGACGTCATCGCCGTCAACAAGGCGGACGGCCCGCACGAGCGGGACGCCAAGGCCGCGGCACGTGAACTCGCGGGCGCGCTGCGGCTGTTGCAGGCGCCCGATGCCGCGTGGACGCCGCCGGTGCTGACCTGCAGCGGCCTCGACGGCGCGGGACTGGACGTGCTGTGGGAGCGGTTGCAGCAGCACCGCAAGGTGCTGGACGCGACGGGCGCCCTGGCCGCCAAGCGGCGGGACCAGCAGGTCGAGTGGACCTGGGCGATGGTGCACGACCAGCTGTACGCGCGGTTGCACGAGAACCCGGAAGTACGGCGGCTGGCACCCGAGTTGGAGACCCAGGTCCGGGCCGGCACCCTCCCGGCCGGGCTGGCCGCCCAGCAGATCCTGGACGCCTTCTTCGGCTGACCGAGAGCCTGCGGTTCGAGCGCCGTGCCCCACACGAGTAGGGGGCACGGCGCTTCGCATACCCCGGGGCGGCAATCGCCCGAACGGATGACGCCAAGTCGATACGGGTACACCAGAGCGGAGAACCGAGGAAGCTGGTCGAGCCGCCGCACCGGTCGAACAGGGGACGGGATCACGATGACCCACCGGCCACGTACACCGAACACCGCGCTCGCCACGCTCATGCGGCAGGCGGGAACGGGCAACAGTCAGCTCGCCCGGGCCGTGAACCGGGTCGGCGCCGAGGCCGGGCTCCGGCTCGCCTATGACGCGTCGGCGATCTCCCACTGGCTGACCGGGACACGCCCCCGGGCCGAGGTGCGGGAGGTCGTTCGGGAGGTGCTCTCCCGCCGGCTCGGGCGGCCGGTGACACCTGAGGAGACCGGGTTCGGGCCACATGCCGGGCAGGCGGCCGGCCGAGGCGTCCTGCCCGATCTGATGACGATCGGCAGGTCCGACACGGATCCCTCACGTCGTGGTGTGCTGGCCGCCGGTCTCTACTCGCTGGCCCTCACGCTGCCGGAGTTCGACGAGAGCCCGGAGCGGATCGCCCGTGCCGCCGCGGGCCGGACCGTGCGTGTCGGCAGGGGCGAGGTCCAGACCGTCCGGACGATGACCGACCGGATCGCCGGAATCCTCGACGAGCTGGGGGCCGCCCATGCCCGTCCGATGGCGGCGGCGTTCCTGGTGAACTCGGTGGGGCCGTGGCTCCAGGCATCCGGCACGACCGAGGTGAAGGCCGAACTGCTGTCGGCCGCCGCCGATCTCACCTATCTCACCGGCTGGATGGCGATGTACGAGACCGCCCACGGACTCGGCCAGAGCTATTACGTCCAGGCCCTCAAGCTCGCCCGGGAGGCCCAGGACCACGTGACGTACTGCCGCACGCTGCGCGGCATGGCGCTCCAGGCGTCCAACCTCGGCTACGGCCCGAAGGCCCTCGAACTCGCCGACTCGGCCGCCGAGGCCGCTCCCGTCGCCGGCCCCAGGCTGCGGGCCTTCCTCTCGGGCCAACAGGCACACGGCGCCGCCATGGTGAAGGACCGACGCCAGGCCTTCGCACGTCTTACCGAGACCGAGACGGCGCTGGCCCGGGCCGACGGGCGCAACGACTCCATCGGCGGCTACGACCAGGCCGCGTACCACTTCCACGTCTCACACGTGCTGTACGAACTCGGCGACCTCCCGGGCTCCATCAAGGAACTCCGGCTCTCCGACCGGGCCCGCCCCGCCAACGAGAAGCAGGGCCGCGTCCACGGCAACGGCCTGCTCGCCCGCCGCCAGATGGAACTCGGGCACATCGAGGCCGCCTGCGCGACCTGGGACACCTTCCTGGACGACTACGTCACGCTCAGCTCCGTCCGGGGCGACGAGCACTTCCGAGCGCTGAACGCGACCCTCCCGGCACATGCCACCAACGGCACGGTGCACCGACTCCGGGAGCGCACCCGCGAGGTCGCACGGCAGAAGGCCGCGTGAGGCACCACTCACGGCGGGCGGGGCAGGTCCGTGCCATGCGCCGTGCCCGGCCGGGCACGGGGCGCGGCCGGGCACGGCTGGGCCGGGTTCAGCCCAGCGGGAGGGACTTGAAGGCCCGGGCCTGCTCGGTGATGGCGCGTTCGGTGGGCAGCCGCTCCATCGAGGAAGCGCCGAAGAACCCGGCGATCCCCGTGGTGTGCTCCAGCACGTAGCGGGCATCCTCGGGTTCGGCGATCGGACCGCCGTGGCAGAGCACGATGATCTCCGGGTTGACCCGCTTCGCGGCGTCGTGCATCTCCTGCACGGCCGCCGCCGCCTGGTCGAGGGTGAGCGCGGTGGCCGCGCCGATGGAGCCCTTGGTGGTGAGCCCGACGTGCGGGACGAGCACGTCCGCGCCGGCCCGGGCCATGTCGGCAGCCTGCCCCGGGTCGAACACGTAGGGGGCGGTGAGCAGTTCGCGCTCGTGGGCCTGGCGGATCATGTCGACCTCCAGCCCGAAGCCCATCCCGGTCTCCTCCAGGTTCGCCCGGAACGTGCCGTCGATCAGTCCGACCGTGGGGAAGTTCTGCACCCCGGTGAAGCCGACGGCCTTCAGCTGGTCCAGGAAGTTGCCCATGATCCGGAACGGGTCGGTGCCGCACACCCCTGCGAGCACCGGCACCTCGCGGACCACCGGCAGCACCTCCCCCGCCATCTCCAGCACGATGGCGTTGGCGTCGCCGTACGGCATCAGGCCCGCCAGCGAGCCCCGGCCGGCCATCCGGTAGCGGCCCGAGTTGTAGATGATCAGCAGGTCGACGCCGCCGGCCTCCGCGCACTTGGCGGACAGGCCGGTGCCGGCGCCGGCTCCGATGACCGGCCGGCCGGCGGTGATCTGCGCGGTCAGGCGGGCCAGGGCTTCGGTGCGGTTCACGGGTGGACTCCTCTTGCGGTGGGGCGGTGCGGTGGTGACGCGTCGTCAGTTGTTCGCCGACGGGCGGTCCTGCGCGGTGATCAGCTGGTGCAGCCGGTCGGCGGCCGCGACGGCGAAGGCCGGGTCGTTCAGATGGGCGTCCAACTCGCGCAGCTCGACCCGGCCGCCCGCCAGCGCCGAGCGCAGCGCCGCCAGGCCGGCCCGGTCGGCGGCCGGGTCGTGGAAGGGCCCGCCGGGCGCGTCCACGGCGGACACGCCGCCGAGCGGCCAGAGCACCGTCACCGGGCCGCGCGACGCGTTGAGCTTCCGGCCGAGGTCGGCGCCGACGGCGGCCAGTTCCTCGGCGGTGGTGCGCATCAGGGTGACGGTGGGGTTGTGGACCAGCAGCCGGCGCTCGGCGAAGCGCTCCGGAACCGTCTCCCGGGGGCCGAAGTTGACCATGTCCAGCGCGCCCGGCGCGACCACCTGCGGGAGGCCGGCCCGACCGGCCGCGGTCAGCCGGTCCGGCCCGGCGCTGAGCACACCGCCGACCAGTTCGTCGGCGAGTTCGGTGGTGGTCAGGTCCAGGACGCCTGCCAGGAAGCCGCCCGCGGCCAGCTTCTCCAGGGCCCGGCCGCCGGCCCCGGTGGCGTGGAACACCAGGACCTCGTAGCCGAGTTCGTCCAGGCGTTCGCGGGCGGCGTCGACCGCGGGCGTGGTCACGCCGAACATGCTGGCGCCGACCAGCGGGCGGCCCGGCGGGCGCGGGGCGGCGAGCAGCCGCTCGTACCGGACGGCCATGCCCCCGACGGCGGCCACCGCGTTGCCGAGGATCAGGGAGGACACCGAGTTGATGCCCGCGACGTCCACCACGCTGTACATCAGGGTGACGTCGCTGCTGCCCACGTACGGTGCCACGTCCCCGCCCGCCATGGTGGACACCAGCAGCTTGGGCACCCCGACGGGCAGCGCCCGCATCGCGCGGGCCGCGATGGACGACCCGCCGCTGCCCGCCACCGCCAGGACGGCGTGCAGCCGGCCCGACCGGTACAGCTCACCGACCAGCCGCTCGGTACCCTGGGCCATCGCCGTCACCGCGGCCCCGCGGTCGCCCGCGGAGCGCAGCGCCGCCAGGTCGTGGCCGGCGGCGCGGGCGACCTCCTCCGGGCCGATGTCGGCGGCCGGGGTGCCGGCCGGCGCCGGCAGCACGCCCGCGTCGACCACGACCACCTCGCAGCCGTCCGCCCGCAGCCGCTCGGCGAGCCACGCGTACTCCGCGCCCTTGGTGTCCAGTGTCCCGACCAGCACGACGGTCGCCATGTCCCTGCTCCTTCGAACGGACGATTCCCCGATCATCCGGCGGGGCCGGGCCGGCGGCAAAGACCACTTGCGGGCAAGTGGCCTGCCGTGCGTCCGACCGGGCCCACGGCACCGCCCCGCCGTCCCGTCGCACCACCGGTCGCCCGCGCCGGCCGCACCGCCGCACTCCACCGCCCTGCCGGGCCCGCACCCCCGCCGGGGCATCATGGACGGCATGGACCGGATCCCCGCCACCCGCCTGTCACGCCTGCTCACCGGCTGGGCCGCCGACGGTCCGGGCCCGCTGCCGCAGCTGCTCGCGGACGCGCTGCGCGAGCTGGCCGAGCGCGGGGACGTGGCGCCGGGCAGCACCCTGCCCTCCCAGCGGGAGCTCGCCGCGTCCCTCGGTGTCAGCCGCTCCACCGTCACCTCCGCGTACGGGCTCCTGGAGGCGCAGGGGCGTCTGGAGAGCCGGCACGGCAGCGGCTCGCGGCTGCGTGCCTCGGGACCGGTCGGCGGACCCGTCGGCGAGGGGCGGCTGGCCAGCTTCGGCACCCGGGAGGGCGTCGTCGACCTCTCCAGCGGCGCTCTGGAGGGCCTGCCCACCGTCGCGGACGCCCTCGACTCGCTGTCCGGCCGGGACCTCGCCGCCGCGCTCGACGGCGACGGCTACCTGCCGTACGGGCTGCCGCAGCTGCGCGAGTTGCTGGCGGAGCAGTACCGCGCGGCCGGCCTGCCGACGTCGCCGGACCAGATCCTGGTGACGGCCGGCTCCCAGCAGGCGCTCTGGCTCGTCACCCAGGGCCTGGTGGAGCCGGGCGACACGGTGGTCGTCGAGGACCCGACCTACCGGGGCGCGCTGGAGGCACTGCGCGCCCGGGGTGCGCGGCTGCTGCCGCTCCCCCCGTACGGCCCGGGCGCCGGCACGGGCGACGGCCACGGACCCGCCGCCCTGGCCCGGCTGGCCGGCCGGCTCCGACCGCGCCTGGTGTACCTCCAGCCGACCGTGCACAACCCGACCGGGCGCGCCATGAGCGGGCGCACCCGGCAGGACTGGGCCGCCGTCCTCGCCGAGCACGGCCTGTACACCGTCGAGGACGACGCGTACGCGGAGCTGCTCCTGCCCGGGGCCGTCGCGCCGCCCCCGCTGGCCGCGCAGCTGCCGGACAGCCGGACCGCGACCATCGGCACCCTCTCCAAGCTGTACTGGGGCGGCCTGCGGCTGGGCTGGATCCGCGCCTCCCGCACGGTGATCCACCGGCTGGCCGAGCTGCGCAAGTCCGTCGACCTGTCCTGTCCGGTGGTGGAGCAACTGCTCGCGGTGCGGCTGCTCCGGTCGCTGCCCGAGGCCCGGGCCCGGCGCCGCGCGCAGCTGCGCGAGCGCCTCGCCGCGGCCGAGCGGCTGCTCACCGAGCAGGCTCCGCACTGGCGTTGGGAACGGCCGGCCGGCGGCTCCGCGCTCTGGGTCGAACTGCCCGGCACCGATGCCGGGGCGACCGCCCAACTGGCCCGCCGGGCCGGCGTCCTGGTCGTCCCGGGGCCCGCCTTCTCCGCCGTCGACGGGTTCCGCAGCCACCTGCGGCTGCCGTTCGCCGACCGGCACGACCGCCTGGCCACCGCCCTGCCCGTCCTGCTGCGCAGCGCGGAACGCGCCGGCCCGGCCCGCTGAGCCGCCGTACCCGCCGAACGGTCCGACCCGCGGGTACGGCGGCTCAGCGGCGGATGGCCTGGCGGGTGCGGCGGGCGAGGCGGTGGGCGCGCTGGACGGCGACGAAGCCGCTCATCGAACCGGCCAGGGTGAGGCGGTACTTGAGGCGGAGCTGGGGGTTCAGGGTGGCCACGTGCTCGGGGCCGATGGCCCGGAGGAGGCGGCTGACGTGCTGCTGGTAGGCGGCGCGGTAGGCGTGGTCGCCGTCGGGGACGGTCCAGAAGAACATCGGGATCTCCTCGACCAGGCAGTTGCGGTCGTAGGCGCGCAGGTGTTCGGCGAAGACGGGCTCGGGGCGGGCGAGCAGCCACTCGCGGACGAGTTCCATCGAGCGGACCCGGTCGACCAGGCCGCGCGGGTCGGTCTTCTTCTGGGTGATGGACAGGTTGCCGTCCTCGCGGACGCGCCAGTGGTAGACCGGCTCGGCGAGCACGTCGACCCGGTCGGCGAGGAAGTGGTGGGGCACGCTGACCGGGGCGTCCTCGTACAGGATGCCCTCGGGGTACAGCACGCCGGCCGTGTCGAAGAAGGAGCGCCGGTAGACCTTGTTCCAGGCGGTCCGGTCGGTGACGAGGGCGGGCAGTTCGCTGACGTGGGTGCGCAGCCTGGTCTCGCGGAACGGGCGGCGGTGGGCGTGCGAGGGACTGAGGCCGGTGGTGCGCAGGCGCAGGGCGTTGCCGGCGGCGAAGTCGGAGCCGGTCTCGTCCAGGGTGTCGATCATCAGCTGGTAGGCGTGCGGCGGCAGGGTGTCGTCACTGTCGACGAAGGCCAGGTACTCGGTGCCGGGGGTGAGGTGGCGCCAGCCGGTGTTGCGGGCGGCGCCCAGGCCCTGGTTCTCCTGGCGGACCAGCCGGAAGCGCGGGTCCCGCCCGGCGTACGCCTCGGCGACGGCCGGGCCGTCGTCGGTCGAGCCGTCGTCGACCATGACGCACTCGAAGTCCCCGAAGGTCTGCGCCGCGATCGAGTCCAGACACTCCCCGAGGTAGCGCTCGACGTTGTAGACCGGGACGACGAGGGAGAGACGCGGGGCCATCGGGCGCCCTTTCGCTCAGCGGCGGCAGCAGCGGATCGGGCCGGGAGGCCGTTGCCGGCCGATCACCGGCAGTGGTCCGAGCGAGCGTAGGGAGCGCACGCGACCGGCAGGCGAACGGCGGATGGCGTCCGGCCTGCGGCGGAGTGTAGCAGCCGCCTCCACTGTCAACTCCCGTTACAGGAACACCCGTTAGGGGCGGGCCCCGGACCGCTCGACCGGTCCGGGGCCCGCCGTCACCCGATGCGGGTCAGGCGCCCTTGACGGCCGCGAAGCGGGCCGACACGTCCTGCCAGTTGACGACGTCCCACAGGCGGGTGACGTAGTCCGGGCGGACGTTGCGGTACTGGAGGTAGTAGGCGTGCTCCCAGGCGTCGAAGGCCAGCAGCGGGGTGGCGTTCTGGCCGACGTTGCCGTGGTGGTCGTAGACCTGCTCGACGATCAGGCGCTGACCGAGCGGCTCCCAGGACAGGATGCCCCAGCCGGAGCCCTGCACGCCGGTGGTGGCGGTGGTGAGCTGCTTCTTGAAGGCCTCGAAGCTGCCGAAGTGCTCGGTGATGGCGTCGGCCAGCTCGCCCTCGGGGCGGTCGCCGCCCTCGGGCGAGAGGTTCTGCCAGAACAGCGAGTGCAGCACGTGACCCGACAGGTGGAACGCGTAGGTCTTCTGCAGGCCGACCAGGCCGCCGAACTGCTCCTTGTCGCGCGCCTCGGCGAGCTGGTCCAGGGTGTCGTTGGCGCCCTTGACGTACGCGGCGTGGTGCTTCGAGTGGTGCAGCTCCAGGATCTCGGCCGACATCGCCCGCTCCAGCGCGGAGTAGTCGTACGGCAGGTCGGGAAGCGTGTAGGTGCCCATCAGGACACGGCCCCTTTCGGCGGGTTGAACGGTGGTGATCGTGCCGGGTCAACACTATTGCGTATCAGTTGCAGGAACGAAGCATGGGCTCCTGCTTATTCCTCACGTCTCGTCGTGCACAATGGTCACCGTTCCGTGTAATGAGTGACAAGGGTGAGTGACTGTGACAGGGTCGCCGGTGGTACTGGGCATCGAGTCCTCCTGCGACGAGACCGGCGCAGGCCTGGTGCGCGACGGCGTGCTGCTCGGGCAGGCGGTGGCCTCCTCGATGGACGAGCACGCCCGGTTCGGCGGGGTGGTACCCGAGATCGCCGCCCGGGCGCACCTGCACGCGATGGCGCCGGTGGTCCAGGAGGCCCTGGACCGGGCCGGGCTGACCCTCGGCGACATCGGCGCGGTCGCGGTGACCACGGGCCCGGGGCTGGCCGGGGCGCTCCAGGTCGGCGTGGCCGCGGCCAAGGGCTACGCCTTCTCACTCGGCGTCCCGCTGTACGGCGTGCACCACCTCGCCGGGCACGTCGCCGCCGCCACCCTGGACGGCGGGCCGCTGCCGGACCCGTGCGTGGTGCTGATCGTCTCCGGCGGCCACACCTCACTGCTGCTGGTCCGTGACCTGGCCCGCGACCCGGTCGTCCACCTCGGCGACACCCTGGACGACGCGGCCGGCGAGTGCTTCGACAAGGTCGCCCGGATCCTGGGGCTCCCCTACCCGGGCGGCCCGGCGATCGACCGCGCCGCGCGCGAGGGCGACCCGACGGCCGTCCGGCTGCCGCGCCCGCTGACCGGGCCGCGGGACGACCCCTACGCGTTCTCCTTCTCCGGCCTGAAGACCGCCGCCGCCCGCTGGGTCGAGGCCCAGCGCGAGCCCCATGTGCCGGACGCGGCGGCCGCGTTGCAGGAGGCGATCGCCGACGTGCTGACCCGCAAGGCGGTGCGGGCCTGCCGGGACCACGGGATCGGCACCCTGGTGGTGGTCGGCGGGGTCGCGGCCAACTCCCGGGTGCGCGCGCTGGCCGAGCAGCGCTGCGCGGCGGCCCGGATCGCGCTGCGGGTGCCGCCGCTGCGGCTGTGCACCGACAACGGCGCGATGGTGGCGGCGGTCGGCGACCTGCTGGTCCGCTCGGGCGCGCGGCCGGCCCCGGCGGACCTGTCGGTGGACCCGTCGGCGCCGCTGGAGTTCGCGGCGCTCACTCCCCGTCCGCTCGTGCGGACCTGACAACGTTTCGGTCTCGCCGACCGGCAATCCGTTCCCGGGGCTTCCCTCCGCGTTCTCCGTTGTGCCATTTTACATGTCACACAGCAAGGCCCGTGCGCCCCACGCAGCGCGGCCACCCCCACCCTCAACGGCCCCGGAGGCCCCCACAGATGCGTCCCTCCTCGATAGCGAAGGACAGCGCGCGCAGACTCCCTGCGCTCGGCACCGCCCTCCTCCTCTCGCTCGGCCTGTTCGCGCCGGCGGCACAGGCCGCCGGCGCCACCACCACCGCACCGGCCGGGCAGCCGGCCGCCTCGGCCGGAAAGGCCGCGCCGCGCACCATCCCGGTGCCCAAGTCCCCCGACACCCCCGAGGACGCCCGCCCGCTCGCCTCGGACCCGCAGGCCAAGGCCACCGCCCCGACGGCGGGCAGCACCGTCGGCGCCGCCCCGGCAGCGCGGCAGCTCGCGGCCGCCTGCGACGTCTCCGCGTTCACCGGCAAGTCCGGTGCCGCGCTGGTCCAGCAGGTCAAGTCCGCCGGGCTCGACTGCGTCAACACGCTCTTCAAGCTCACCGGCAACGACGCCAAGGGCGCCTTCAACGAGGCCCAGATGGTCACCGTCGCCAACGCCCTGCGCGACGTCTCCGCCACCTACCCGGGCGACAACTCCACCTCAGCCGGGCAGCTGGTGCTCTTCCTGCGCGCCGGCTACTACGTGCAGTGGTACAACGCGGACGCCGTGGGTCCGTACGGCGACAGCCTGAAGGCCGCCATCCGCGGCGCGCTGGACGCCTTCTACGCCGCCCCGCACAGCAAGGACGCCACCGACGCCAACGGCGCCACCCTCTCCGAGGCCGTCACCCTGATCGACAGCGCCGCGGAGAACGCCCGCTACACCGGCGTCGTCAAGCGGCTGCTGAACGACTACACCGGCAGCTGGCCCGCCGCGATGACCAGCGCCGTCGCCAACACCGAGACCGTCATCGAGCGCGGCTTCGACCTGCCGGAGTTCGTCTCCGCCCTCCAGGCCGACCCGTCCTTCGCCACCACCGTGTCGTCCTTCGTCACCCGCAACAGCGGCCTGATCGACGGCGGCGACGTGGTCACCAAGATCGGCATCCAGCTGGGCAACTTCGTCGCGAACGACGCGCTGCGCGCCCAGGGCCGGCCGATCCTCAAGGACCTGATCAACCGCTACCCGCTGGTCGGCAACACCGGTCCGCTCACCATGAACCTGCTCTGGTTCACGGAGAAGAAGGACGCCGGCAACTGCTCCTACTACGGCACCTGTGACGTGCCCGCCAAGCTCGTCCCGCAGGTGCTCACCGTCGACCACACCTGCAACCCCAACCTGCGCATCCGCGCGCAGGAGATGACCGCGCAGCAGCTCGCCGACACCTGCACCAGCCTGGTCAACCAGGACGCCTACTTCCACAAGATCGTCAAGGACGGCGGCCCGGTCCCGAACGACAACAACACCAACCTCGAGGTCGTCGCCTTCGACGACTACTACAACTACAGCCTGTACGCCTGGGAGATGTACAAGATCGAGGTCGACAACGGCGGCATGTACGAGGAGGGCAACCCGGCCACGGTCGGCAACCAGGCCCGCTTCATCGCCCACGAGGCCTCCTGGCTGCGCCCCGAGTTCCAGATCTGGAACCTCAACCACGAGTACACCCACTACCTCGACGGCCGCTACGACATGTACGGCGACTTCGAGGCCGGCATGACCACCCCGACCATCTGGTGGGTCGAGGGCCTCGCCGAGTACGTCTCCTACGGCTACCGCAAGGAGCACTACGACGCCGCGGTCGCCCAGGCCGCCAAGGGCACCTACAGCCTGAGCACCCTGTTCGACACCACGTACGACAACGCGGACTCCACCCGCGTCTACAACTGGGGCTACCTGGCCGTCCGCTACATGCTCCAGTCGCATCCCCAGGACGTCGACGCGCTGCTCGCCAAGTACCGCGCCGGTGACTGGAACGGCGCCCGCACCCTGCTGAAGACCACCATCGGCACCAAGTACGACGCCGACTTCGCCGCCTGGCTCAAGGAGTGCGGCGCCGACAACTGCGGCTCACTGCCCACCGAGCAGCCCAAGGCCCCGCTGTGCACCGCCGCCGACGCCCGGCAGTTCGACAAGGACTGCCGCCGCGACAACGTCGCCGCCACCACCGGGAACTACAGCTACAGCTACCTGAACCTGCCGGCCGGTGTGAAGCAGCTGACCATCACCACCAGCGGGGGCACCGGCAACGCCGACCTCTACTACAACGCCGGCTCCTGGGCCACCACCGGCTCCTACACGGCCAAGTCCACCACCGGCGGCAACGGTGAGACCCTGACCATCACCAACCCGCCGGCCGGTTACGTCTTCTTCAGTCTCCACGCCCAGCAGGGCTTCGGCGGCGTGACCGTCACCACGACCTACAACTGACCGACCGTGCGGTTCGCGCCGCACGCACGGCGCGCACCGCACGCACCGCACGCACCGAAGGGCCCCGCGGCTTCGCGGGGCTCTTCCGCGTTCCCCGCCAGGGCCCCGGCGGGACTCCGCCGGGACATTCCACGGTTATAACGATTCGACCACCGAATAGACCGTTAACATCGCGCAGAGATCGCATACTTTTCTGCCGAAGGGGTGTCCGGGCGGCGAAGTTTCGATTAGTGTCCATGAACAGATCAACCCGTTCGGCTTCCGGCGACGGAATGCCGAATACCTCTGACGGCTCGGGTGCGGCGGTGCCGCCACATCCGCGATCCCAGGAATGGAGATTAATCATGAAGATGATCAAGTCGCTCGTCAGGAAGTTCAAGAAGGACGAGGACCTCGCGAACCACGCGTGGGTGCTGCACGTCATCTGACGTGGTCAGCCGTCGGCGGGGGCCCGGGTCGGCCGGCACCCCCGCCGGCGCCGCGGCACGTTCGGAATCACTCCGCGGGCCGCTCCGGATTCGCTCCCGGGCCGCTCCGGAACGCCTGTCCCGGCCATTTCGAAATGGAGGCTCGATTACCGTGGAAGAAATGGCGACGGCGACCACCCGAAGCCGTTCCGTCGTGTACGCCCCGAGAATTCGGGAACTGCTGGACAGAGACGAGAAGGTGTTCCGGATCGACCCGTCCAAGGTCGGTGTCTCGGACTCCCGGCTGATGGCCGAAGTCGTCGCGGCACGCCCCGTTCTTTCCACCGAACGCTCGGTCTACAAACCCGCCGCCGGCGCCGACATCCCCCACGACAGCGCGACCAGGACCATCCGCGCCCTGGGACAGGACGCCATGGCGGGCGTCCGGAAGCCCCCGCCCCCGGCACGCGGGCTGTCCGGCCCCTGGCCCTACGCGGGCACCTCCTACCTGCGCCGCTGGCTGTTCGCCGCCGACCCGCTGCCGGTCTCCCTGCTGTCGAAGCGCGGCATCACCCGCTCCGACACCCTCTCCCGTCTCGTCGACCGCACCGTCACCGTCTGGCCCGGCTCCGCCGGCCACGAGGGCCGCACCGAACTGGCCACACTGATCCGCGGCGCCGACGACCCGCTGGAGCGCCGGCAGGCCGTCGCGATGTACCGGCGGGCGACGGCCACCCTCTGCGACGGAGTGGCCGCGCTGACCGGCAACGCCCTGTGGCTGCTGGGCCCCGGGCGGGCCCGGCCGGAGGACCGCGCGAACCTCACCACCGTCCTCTGGGAGACCCTGCGGCTGCTCCCGCCCGCCTGGATGCTGTACCGCAACGGCGGCGAGGCGTACACCGGCCTGCATCCCGAGATCCGGCCCGGGGACGACGTCGCGCTCTTCCCGCTGCTGATGCACCGCCACCCCGACTACTGGCCGGACCCGCTGGACTTCCGCCCCGAGCGCTGGGACGGCGTCGCGGACCCGGAGAAGACGCCCGCGTTCATGCCCTTCGGCTTCGACGGCGCCCGCTGCTGGGCCAAGCACCTCATCGTGCCGCTGGCCGAGCGCCTGCTGGCCGTCGCCCTGGACAACCGCCTGACCGTCCACAGCCCGCAGCAGCAGGCCCACGTGCCGCTGCGCTCCCTGCTCTCCGTACGGTTCGAGGCGCTGGTCGGAGCCTGACCCGCCGGGCGCCGTCCGCCGAGCACCGAGCACCCCGGAACACCCCTGACACCACGGGACACACCATGGAATCGCCCACGCTCGCCGCCTGGGTCGGCGACGTCGAGAGCTTCACCGGCCGCCGGTGGCAACGCGAACCCGCGCTCTACACCCCGGAGGCGCTCGCCCCGCCCTTCGACCTCGACGAGCTGGACGCCGCCTTCGACAGCGGACTGCTGCGCACCCCGTACCTGGAGATGGTCCGCTCCGACAAGGTCACCATCCCGTCCGAGGCCTTCACCGCCTCCCGCGTGGTCAACGGCACGGCGCACCACGGCTTCGCCGACCGCGCGAAGGTGCTCGCCCTGCTGCGCCGCGGGTCGACGCTGCTGCTGCGCTGCGTCGACCAGTGGCACCGCCCGACCGGCGAGCTGGTGGCCCGGCTCTCCGAGGAGCTCGACCGGCGGATCGAGGCGTTCTTCTTCGTCACCCCCGCCGGCGGCCAGGGCCTGGCGGTGCACCGCGACGACGCCGACGTGTTCGTCCTCCAGGCCGCCGGACGGAAGACCTGGTACGTCCACGACGCGCCGGCGACGGCGGACTGGCGGCTCGGCGAGCTCCCGGACGACGAGCGCTCCCCGCTGCGTCTGCGCGGCGTCCTCGAACCCGGCGGCGTGCTCTACGTCCCGCGCGGCTTCGCGCACCGCGCGGTCGGCGCCGGGGGCCTGTCCGCCCACCTGTCGCTGACCGTCCGCGACCTCTCCGTCCAGGACCTGCGCACCGCCCTGGAACGCGGGCTGGCCGACGGCCTCGACCTCCCGGCACGCCCGCTCGGCGAGGCCGCGATCGCCGACGCCGGCGCCGCACTGCTCGACCACGCCAGGGCCCGGCTCGACGCCCTCGGCCCCGCCGGCCTCCTGTACGCCGCCCGGGTCCGCCCACCGGTCGCCCCGGCGCCCGCGGAGAGCCTCGCCGAGGCGGCCCGGACCTGGGAGTCCGGTGCGCCCGCCGCCGGGCGCACCGGACTGGCCTCCGTCAGCCGTACCTGGCGCAAGCTGCGCGGCTCCGCCGCCGCCAGGGGCTGACCGCTCAGCCGGCCTCCCGTACGCCCCGGCCGGGGGTGGCGGCCCGGTCCCGGGGTGTGCTCCTCCCCTTGCTCCGGACGACCGTGAGAACGGTGAGCGTCACGGCGCAGAGCACGAGACCGGTCAGCACCGGGTTGACGTACGAGGGGACGATCACGGGGACCGTGCGGCCGTCGGAGCCGACATCGGCCACCCACCCGCGGCGTTCGCTTCCGGAAGCGGCCGGCGGCAGACTACGTGACATGCGATCAGATGATCAGAGGGACGCCTTGCCCGAACCCGGGGTTCCGAACCTCGCCGAGGCCCGCGCGGTCGGTCCCGAGGCGGCGGTGGAGGCCCGCTGGGAGATCCTCGCCCAGAGGTGGGAGGAGGTCCGGCGGGAGGTCGGACACGGCCCGGACAGCGAGAACGCCGGTCTGGTACGGCTGCTGCGGGCCGCCCGCGCCGAGCCCCGGCTGGCCCGGTTCTTCCCCTTCACCAGCCACTACAACCTGTGGTTCAGCCTGGCGACCTCGCCCCCGTACGTGGACGCGGGCATGCCGTACGCCGAACCGCTGTACCCCGGCGGCTACCGCGTCCGCCGCCCGAACGGCGGGGAGGTCGTCGGCACGCCCGCCACCGCGGAGGAGGCGGTCGCCCTGCTGGTCGAGCACCTGCCGCCGGACCTCGGGCCGGTCTTCAACCACCCCGAGGACGGGCCGCGCTGAGCGGCACCGGGGTGGCAGCGGCCGGCGCCGAGGGTCACGATGGAAGCCCGGCCACCGCCGGCCCCGGCCCGATCGGAGCGCCATGAGCGACCAGCACAACGTCGTCCTGCTGACCTTCCCCGACGCCGGTGCCTGGCGCCCGGCGTTCGACGAGGCGCAGCGCCTGCCGGGCCTGCGGATGGTGGCGGCGATGGAGCGCAGCGCCGACGGCCTGCTGGAGGTCAAGGACACCTTCACCCGGGGCGCGGGCATGGCCACCGTCGGATCGGGCGTGCTGGGCGGCCTGATCGGGCTGCTCGGCGGGCCGGTCGGCGTGCTGCTGGGCTTCGCGGCGGGCGCGGCGCTCGGCAGCGCGGCCGAGGAGCACCAGGCGGCGGAGGGCGGCGCCGGGCTGATCGTGCTCTCGCCCCGGGTGCCGGACGGCGGCGCGCTGCTCGCCCTGGAGATCAGGGAGTCCGCGCCGGGCCCGGCCGACGAGCTGGCCGCCCGGCACGGGGCCGCGGTCGAGCGGATCGACGCGCACGACTTCACCGAGCGGATCCGGGCGGCCGAGAAGCGGGCGGAGGAGGAGACGGCGGAGCAGTCCGCGGGGGAGACCTCGGACGGGGGCCCGTCCGTCCAGGGTTCCTGAGCCCACCCGGAGGGCGGGCGGGTAGCGCACGGCGGGAGCCCGGCGGCGACCGCGGAACGGCGGGAGCCCGGGGGTCGACGCCCCAGGGCTCCCGCCGTCAGCCGCCCGGGATCAGGCGAGGTCGAAGCGGTCCGCGTTCATGACCTTGACCCAGGCCGCGACGAAGTCCTCGACGAACTTCTCCTTGGCGTCGTCGCCCGCGTACACCTCGGCGACGGCCCGCAGTTCGGCGTTCGAACCGAAGACCAGGTCGGCACGGGTGCCGGTCCACCGGACCCGGCCCGAGCCGTCCCGGCCCTCGAAGGTGTGCGCGTCCTCCGAGGTGGCCTTCCAACTGGTGTCCAGGTCCAGCAGGTTGACGAAGTAGTCGTTCGTCAGCACGCCCGGGGTCCCGGTGAGCACGCCGTGCTTCGACTGGCCGTGGTTGGCGCCCAGCACCCGCAGGCCGCCGACCAGCACGGTCAGTTCGGGCGCGCTGACACCCAGCAGGTTGGCCTTGTCGAGCAGCAGGTACTCGGCCGGCAGCCGGTTGCCCTTGCCGACCCAGTTGCGGAAGCCGTCCGCCTTGGGCTCCATGGCGGCGAAGGACTCGGTGTCGGTCAGCTCCTGCGACGCGTCCACCCGGCCGGGCGCGAACGGCACCTCGACGGCCAGGCCGGCCGCCTTGGCGGCCTGCTCGACGCCGACGCCGCCGGCCAGCACCACCAGGTCGGCGAGCGAGACCTGCTTGCCGCCGCCCTGCGCGTTGAACTCCTGCTGCACGCCCTCCAGCGCGCGCAGCACCGAGGCCAGCCGGTCGGGCTCGTTGACCTCCCAGCCGATCTGCGGCTGGAGCCGGATGCGGCCGCCGTTGGCGCCGCCGCGCTTGTCGCTGGAGCGGAACGAGGAGGCCGCCGCCCAGGCGGTGGAGACCAGGTCGGACACCGGGAGGCCGGTGGCGGTGATCCGCCGCTTGAGGTCGGCGACGTCGGCCGCGCCGATCTGCTGGTACGTGGCCTCCGGCAGCGGGTCCTGCCAGAGCAGGTGCTCGCCGGGGACCTCCGGGCCGAGGTAGCGGACGACCGGGCCCATGTCGCGGTGGGTCAGCTTGTACCAGGCGCGGGCGAAGGCGTCGGCGAACTCCTCCGGGTTCTCCAGGAAGCGCCGGGAGATCGGCTCGTAGACCGGGTCGAGGCGCAGCGACAGGTCGGTGGTGAGCATGATCGGCACGTGCCGCTTGGCCGGGTCGTGGGCGTCCGGGACGGTGCCCTCGCCGCCGCCGTCCTTGGGCTTCCACTGGTGCGCGCCGGCCGGGCTCTTGGTGAGCTCCCACTCGTAGCCGAACAGCGTCTCGAAGAAGCTGTTGTCCCAGGTGATCGGGGTGGGTGTCCAGGTGCCCTCCAGACCGCTGGTGATGGCGTCGCCGCCGACACCGGTGCCGAAGGCGCTCTTCCAGCCGAGGCCCTGCTGCTCGATCGGGGCGTCCTCGGGGGCCGGGCCGACGTTGTCGGCGGGGCCGGCGCCGTGGGTCTTGCCGAAGGTGTGGCCGCCGGCGATCAGCGCGACGGTCTCCTCGTCGTTCATCGCCATCCGGTAGAAGGTCTCGCGGATGTCGCGGGCGGCGGCGACCGGGTCCGGGTTGCCGTTCGGGCCCTCGGGGTTGACGTAGATCAGGCCCATCTGGACGGCGGCCAGCGGGCTCTCCAGCTCGCGGTCGCCGGTGTAGCGCTCGTCGCCGAGCCAGGTGGTCTCCGGGCCCCAGTAGACGTCCTCGTCCGGCTCCCACTCGTCGACCCGGCCGCCGCCGAAGCCGAAGGTCCGGAAGCCCATGCCCTCCAGGGCCACGTTCCCGGACAGGACGATCAGGTCGGCCCAGGACAGGGCGCGGCCGTACTTCTTCTTCACCGGCCACAGCAGGCGGCGGGCCTTGTCCAGGCTGGCGTTGTCGGGCCAGCTGTTCAGCGGGGCGAAGCGCTGCTGGCCGCCGCCGGCGCCGCCGCGGCCGTCGCTGACCCGGTAGGTGCCGGCGCTGTGCCAGGCCATCCGGATGATGAAGGGGCCGTAGTAGCCGAAGTCGGCCGGCCACCAGTCCTTCGAGGTGGACAGGGCCTGCTGGATGTCCCGCTTGACGGCCGGGAGGTCCAGGGTCCGGAAGGCCTCGGCGTAGTCGAAGTCCGCACCGAGCGGATTGGCCACGGCGGGGTTCTTCGCGAGGATCTTCAGATTGAGCCGTTCCGGCCACCACTGGCGGTTCCCGCCGCCCTGGGTGGGGTGCGGCGCCCGCCCGTGGTTCACCGGGCAACCTTCCGCGCTCGCCTCTACGCCGGTTGCATCGTGGATGTCAGACATGGGAATCCTTCCCTCACAAGGCGGATCACGGTGTCTTCACTGCTACCTACGGCACCTACTGCTGCTGTCTGGTCCTGGCGCGCCACGTGTTGCCACGCTTGCCGCCGCGTACGGCGGTGACGGGGGTCACGTGCTGCTGCCACCCAGGCTAGCGCCGGAGCCGATCCTACGATGGACGGAATCCAAGTCAAGAAAGACACCAAAGCCATATCCGATCGGGATTCGGAAGGCACCGGATGTGCATTGGTAAACTCCGGTCCACTACTTGACCTGAATAGGTGAACCGATATGAGTGACCTGCTGGAGCGGCTGCGCGGGCGTGGCTGGCGCCTCACCTCCCAGCGGCGTGTCGTGGCCGAGGTCCTGGACGGCGAGCACGTGCACCTGACCGCCGACGAGGTGCACGCCCGGGCGGCCGAGCGCCTGCCGGAGATCTCCCGGGCGACGGTCTACAACACGCTCGGTGAACTGGTCACCCTGGGTGAGGTCATCGAGGTGTCCACCGACGGGCGCGCCAAGCGGTACGACCCGAACGCGCACCGCCCGCACCAGCACCTGATCTGCACCGGTTGCGGCGCGATCCGCGACGTCCACCCGCTCGGCAATCCGCTGGCCGACCTGCCGGACGAGCAGCGCTTCGGGTTCGCGGTGGCCCAGGCGGAGGTCACCTACCGGGGGCTCTGCCCGGACTGCGCGGGCTGATCACGGGCGCCCCGCGCGGCGTGCCCGGCGGGCGCGGCGTGCCCGACGGCTGCACCGATCGGGGGCGGGCATCCCGTAGGGTCGGCCAATGGCGAAGTACTTCGACGTGCATCCGGAATCCCCCCAGCCCCGCACCATCGGCACCGTGGTCGCCGGCCTGCGCGCGGGGGACCTCATCGCGTACCCGACCGACTCCTGTTTCGCCCTGGGCTGTCAGCTGGACAACCGCGACGCCCTCGACCGGATCCGGTCGATCCGGCGTCTCGACGAACGCCACCACTTCACCCTGATGTGCATGGACTTCGCCCAGCTGGGCCAGTTCGTCCACATCGACAACAACGTCTTCCGCGCCGTCAAGGCGGCGACGCCGGGCAGCTACACCTTCGTCCTCCCCGCCACCAAGGAGGTCCCCCGCCGCCTGCTGCACCCCAAGAAGAAGACGGTGGGGGTCCGGATCCCCGACCACGCCGTCACCAGGGCCCTGCTCGCCGAGCTCGGCGAGCCCCTGGTCTCCAGCACGCTGCTCCTCCCCGGTGAGGACGAACCACTGACCCAGGGGTGGGAGATCAAGGAGCGGCTCGACCACGTGCTGGACACCGTGGTGGACTCGGGCGAGTGCGGCACGGTCCCGACGACGGTCGTCGACTTCTCCAGCGGCGAGGCGGAGATCGTCCGTCGCGGGGCCGGCGACCCCGCACGCTTCGAGTGACGGACCGGGTACTGCCGGGCGGCCGCCTCAACCCCACTGGCCTGGAAGCGACTTGAGCCCGTTCCGGAGGTCCGGGACCAGGCGCTGAGGCGGCCGGCCCGGCACCGGCGCGAGGCCAGGCCGGGCAGCTCGGCGACGACGCGCCGGATCAGGGCTGACATCTGGATCCTGGCCAGCTGCGCGCCCATGCAGAAGTGCGGGCCGAAGCCGAAGCTGACGTGGTCGTTCGGCGTACGGGTGATGTCCAGGCGGTCCGGGTCGGAGAAGACCGACTCGTCGCGATTGGCGGAGGCGTGGTACACGACCACCTTGTCCCCGCGGCGAATCGGCTGCCCGCCCAGGGCGACGTCTCGTGTGGCCGTGCGCCGGAACTCCAGTACCGGCGGCCAGAACCGCAGCAGCTCGTCCACCGCCGAGGCGGCCAGGTCCGGCCGTCGGCTCAGCAGGCGGTACTGGTCGGCGTGGGTGAGGAGGGAATACAGTCCGCCGGGCACGCCGTTGCGCAGGGTCTCGTTGCCGGCGACCCCGAAGAGGAAGAACATCGTCTCGAACTCGGCCGCGCTCAGCCCGGCCTCCCGCATCCGGGCCACGATGCTGCCGGGCGGCGGCTGCTCGGCGAGGGCGTGCGCGTAGGCGAACATGTCCGCCAGCGCGGCGCGCGAACGCGGATTGACGGGACGGCCGTCGGGGGTCGTGAGGGCCTGGGGGCGTCGGGCCACCGCCGCCCGTCCCGGCTCGGTGAGCCCCGCCGGGTCCGCGGTGCCGGACCCGGCCGGCCAGCCGCCGACGGCAGGCTCCTCGACCCGGCAGACGGGGGCGGATTCGCGGAGTTTTCGAAAGAGTTCGTACGGAACGCCGCGGGCGTAGGTGTCCGGAAGGAAGATCTGGTTCACGTACGCCTGATCGAGGGCCACGTGGATGGACGGTACGCCAGGGGCGCCGCGATGTCATGGACGGTGAAGAGTTGTTCGAGTTCGGTGGAATGGTCGGTCCGGTCGATTGCCGCCTCGACGGCGAGCCGGAGGGCTGGGCCGGGCAGTCGGCCGGCGAAGGCGTGCCGGGCCGGGCCCTGCCGGGCCAGGACGGCGTTGCGCGGGTGCGGCCCTGCTCCGGGGAGGAGGACGACGTCGTGCGGGCGCTCGGCGGCCGCCGGAATCGCGAGGCGTGCCCGTACTGCTAGGAAATGCGGGCGCGCGGGCGCCGTGGAAGTGGGTAATCTGCACGCGTTCGAAACCTTCGAACGCGTGCTTCTTGTGATGACTTGTGGGGGGAACTCGGTGCGCAATCGCCGACTTGTGGTTCTGGCTGCCCTGGTGGCGGCCGGTGTGGGTGTCACGCCTGGGATCGCCCAGGCTTCGGGGCCCGGTGCGAAGCCTGCCGCGCCCGCGGCCCAAGGCGCGGCCGCGAACGGGACGGACGCGGTGCGCCAGCTCCCGGGCCGGACGTACAGCAGCCCGGCCGAGCGGACGGTGGCCACGGCGAAGCCCGGTGTCCGGGCCGGCCTGGCCGCACCCGCGCAGGGCGCCCAGGGTTCGCAGAGCTCCCAGCACTTCTGGACCAGCCTGGACGCCATGACCTGGGGCGCGCACGAGGTGGACCTCAGGACCTACGTCTCGGTCTACGAGGCGACCACGGTCGACGTCACGATCGCCTGGGGCGACGGCACCACGGACACGTTCTCCGCCGGCTCGTCCGCCTCCACCTCCGTCTCCGACAGCCGCGTGACCAAGCACAACTACGCCGCGGTCGGCTCCTACCAGATCAAGGTCACGGTGAAGGACCCGGCGAGCGGCGGCGAGGCCGTGAACCAGGTCGACTTCGTCACCGGCGGCTCCGAGTTCACCCCGCACGCGCCGACCCGGCTGCTGGACACCCGTTCGGGCCTCGGCGCCGCCCAGGCCAAGGTGCCCGGGCGCGGCACGGTGGCGCTGAAGGTCGCGGGCACCGCCCGGATCCCGGCGAACGTGGCCACCGTGGTCCTCAACGTCACCGCCACCGGCTCCACCGGCTCCGGCCACGTCTCGGTGGCGTCCCAGAAGGACCTCGCCGAGGGCACCGAGACCTCGAACCTGAACTACGCCGCCGGCCAGACCGTGCCGAACCTGGTGACCTCGTACGTCGGCAAGGACGGGTACGTCTACCTGTACAACGCCGGTTGGGAGCCGGTGGACCTGCTCGCGGACGTGACCGGCTACTTCTCGCCCCAGACCGCCAGCGGCTACGGCTCGGTGCCGCAGACCCGCGTCGTGGACACCCGCGAGAGCCTCGGCACGGCCAAGGGCCAGGTCGCCGGGCAGAGCAGCTTCGACGTGGCGGTTGCCGGCCGCAACGGCGTACCCGGCAACGCCACCGCCGTCGCGCTCAACCTGACGGTCACCGGCCCTCAGGAAGCCGGACACCTGATCGCCTACCCGAGCGGTCAGGCGGCGCCGACCACCTCCAGCGTCAACTTCACCGCTGGCCAGACGGTCGCCAACGCGGTGATCGTCCCGGTCGGCCCGGACGGCAAGATCTCCATCCGCAACGGCAGCTGGCGGCCGACCGACGTCGTGATCGACGTCGTCGGCTACTACACCCCGGACAGCCGCTCGGCCTTCGTGTCCGGCTCGGTGTCGCTGCGCCTGGTCGACAGCCGCACGAACCGCTGGGGCCGTCCGGCCGGCCCGCTGCACGGCCGCGACTTCTACGCGATGCGGAACGAGAGCGACACCACCACCCCCAGGGTCGACGGCTGGGTGCTGAACACCACCGTCACCAACACCACCGGCCCGGGCTTCCTGTCGGTCACTCCCGACCCGAACTTCTGGTCCGACTACCAGAACGGCACCCCGGCCGTACCGCAGCGCCCGGTCTCCTCGACGCTCAACTGGACGGCCGGCGCCACCGTCGCGAACATCGCGCAGACCCCCGGTGGCAAGGGCGGCATCGTCGACATCTGGAACCAGGGCTGGCAGGACATCGACTTCATGGTCGACCTGTTCGGCTACTACCAGACGATCTGATCCTTCCCAGGCCCTGAACACGGGGGGCGGCGCTCCGCGACGGAGCGCCGCCCCCCGTGGCCTTTCCCGGCCGTCAGCCGGTCGCCGCCCAGGAGAGCAGCAGCCGCAGCCCGTCCTCCGAGGGCGAGCCGGGGTCCGCGGTGTAGGTCACCAGTGCCTGCCCGGTGTCGTCGGCGGGCCGGAGGGTGTCGTAGGCGAGGTCGAGGGTGCCGGTCAGGGGGTGCCGGAAGGACTTGCGGCCCGAGGTCTTGTCGGCGACCGGGTGTTCGGCCCACATCTGGTGGAACTCCGGGCTGCCCAGGCAGAGCCGGCCGACGAGCTCGGCGAGCAGCGGGTCGTCAGGGCGGCGGCCCGCCTCCAGGTGCAGGAAGGCGACGTTCTCGCGGGCGCAGGTGGCCCAGTCGGCGTAGAGCTCGCGCGAGGCCGGGTCGAGGAAGGTGATCCGGGCGATGTTGCGGTCCTCGGCCGGCAGGGCGCCGTAGTCGCCGAACAGCGCGACGGCGGCGCGGTTCCAGGCCAGGATGTCCATCCGGTGGCCCATCACCACGGCCGGGGTGTGGTCGAGCTGCTCCAGCAGGTGCAGCAGGGAGGGGCGCGGCTGCTGGCGGGCGGCCGGGCGGCGGGGGCGGGCCGAGGGGCGGGCGAGGCGGTGGAGGTGGCCGGACTCGTCGGGGGCCAGGCGCAGGGCGCGGGCCACGGCGTCGAGGACGGCGTCGGACGGGTTGCCGACCCGGCCCTGTTCCAGGCGGGTGTAGTAGTCGACGCTGACCCCGGCGAGGTGGGCGAGCTCCTCGCGGCGCAGCCCGGCGACCCGGCGGCGGCCGCCGTAGTCGGGGAGGTCGACGTCCTCGGGCCGCAGGCGGGCGCGGCGGGTGCGGAGGAATTCGCTCAGGGCGCTGCTCGGGTTCACGTCCTGGATTGTCACCCGAACGCGCGCCCCGTGCCTGGTCCTGTCAGGACCAGGCACGGGCGGGAGGGCGCTCAGCCGGTCAGGGACGGGAAGGCGGGGACGAGGCCGCCGTCGATCACGATGTCCTGCCCGGTGATGTACGAGGAGCGGTCGGAGAGCAGGAAGGCCACCGTCTCCGCGACGTCCTCGGCCGTGCCCAGCCGCCCGAGCGGGACGTGGCCGCGGATCGGCTCGTGGTCGGCCGGGTCAGGGACGGCCGCGTGGAACATCTCGGTGACGATGTAGCCGGGGCTGACCGAGTTGACCCGGATGCCGCGTCCGGCGAGTTCGCTGCCGAGGGTGCGGGCGAGGCTGAGGACGGCGGCCTTGGTGGCGGCGTAGACGGCGGCGCCGGGCAGGCCGCGGTGCGGGGTCCAGGAGGCGTTGAGGACGACCGAGCCGCCGCCGGCCGCGTCCAGCAGCGGCAGGGCGTGCTGCACGGTGAAGAACACACCCTTGAGGTTGGTGGCGACGACCCGGTCGAACTCGGCCTCCGTCACCTCCTCCACCGGCTGGAACCCGGCCACGCCCGCGTTGGCGAAGACGCCGTCGAGCCGGCCGTACCGCTCCCGCACGGTGTCGGCCAGCCGGGCGAGGTCCGCAGGCACGGAGGCGTCGGCGCGGACGGTGAGCAGCCGGTCGCCGGCGTCGAGCCGCGCCGCGGCGCGGGCGAGTCTGGCGTCGTCGCGGCCGGTGACGACGACCCGGGCGCCGGCGGCGAGGAGCCGGTGGGCGGTGGCGAGGCCCATGCCGCTGGTACCGCCGGTGACCAGGACGGTGGATTCGGTGGGAGTTCCGGTGGGAGTGCGGTTCATGGCGTCCACCCTCGCGACGGCGCGGGGCCGGTGCCAGGCCCGCCCCGACCCCGGGTCCGGGAGGGCCACCCTGCGGACCGGGACGGCCGTCCCGCCGATCGTGGGATCCACCCGGCGGTTCGCGAAATCCACCCCGCCGGCCGGGAATCGGGACGATCACCGGGTGGTTGGGCCAAGGCGACGGTCCATTACGGCACTCGCGAAGAGGGGCTTCCCATGAAGATCGGCATCATCGGCGCGGGCAACATCGGCGGGAACCTGACGCGGCGGCTGTCCGCGCTCGGGCACGAGGTGGCGGTGGCCAACTCCCGTGGCCCGGAGACGCTCAAGGCGCTGGTCGAGGAGACCGGGGCGAAGGCCGTGACGGTCTCCGAGGCGGCCGCGGGGGCGCAGGTCGTGGTGGTGACGGTGCCGCTGAAGAGCGTGCCCGACCTGCCCGCCGGGCTGCTGGACGGCGCCGCCGAGGGCGTCGCGGTGATCGACACCGGCAACTACTACCCGAAGGAGCGCGACGGCCGGATCGACGCGATCGAGGACGGCGGGCTCACCGAGAGCCGCTGGACGGAGCAGCACATCGGGCACCGGGTGGTGAAGGTGTTCAACGGCACCTACGCCCAGGACCTGCTGGAGCGCCCGCTCCCGGCGGGCGACCCTGAGCGGCTCGCCGTACCGGTGGCCTCGGACGACGAGGCGGCCAAGCGGGTGGTCCGGGCGCTGGTCGACGAGCTGGGTTTCGACACCGTGGACGCGGGCGGGATCGACGAGTCCTGGCGCCAGCAGCCGGCCACCCCGGTGTACGGGCTGCGCGCCGGGGTCGAGGCCGTGACCCGGGCGCTCGCGGAGGCGTCCCCGGAGCGCCCGGAGGCCCACAGGGCGTAGGCAGCCCTAGCTCACCGGAGCCGGCGCGCACCCTCCCCCGGGACGGCGGTGAGGGTGCGCGGCTCGGCGTACCCGGCCGCGCGGAACGCGGTGGTGACCTCGGCGGCGACACGCTCGGCCGCGTCCTGGTCCACCAGGGCGATGACCGAGCCGCCGAAGCCGCCGCCGGTCATCCGCGCGCCGTGGGCGCCCGCGGCGACGG
This sequence comes from Kitasatospora sp. NPDC036993, assembly GCF_055607525.1. Taxonomy (NCBI): domain Bacteria; kingdom Bacillati; phylum Actinomycetota; class Actinomycetes; order Kitasatosporales; family Streptomycetaceae; genus Kitasatospora; species Kitasatospora sp. NPDC036993. The sequence goes on from NZ_JBVJRP010000003.1 coordinate 221,135, forward strand.
CCGTCTCGACGGCGAGGTCGGTCTCCGGGCAGGAGACCCGGTAGTCGTCGCGCAGCGAGGCGTGCCCGGCGGTGAGGATCGGGCCGAGGGCCGCGAGGTCGCCGGCGTCCAGGAGGGCGACGGCGGCCTCCACCCGGGCGTTCTCGGTGACCACGTGGCGCACCAGCGGCACCAGTTCCGAAGGGAGTCGGGCGAGGGCGTCCGCCAGCCCGGACGGCTGGAGCGAGCGCAGCGCGGGCAGCCCGAGCAGGGCGGCGGCCCGCTCGCAGCCGGCCCGCAGCGCGGCGTAGGCGCCGTCGCCGAGGTCGTGCTTCACCCGGGTGTCCAGGACCAGCAGCGCGAGGCCCGCGCCCGCGAGGTCGACGGGCACCTGCCGCATCGCCAGGTCCCGGCTGTCCAGGAACAGCGCGGCCCCCGGGCGGCAGCACATCGAGGCCATCTGGTCCATGATCCCGCAGGGCACGCCGACGAAGGCGTTCTCGGCCCGCTGCGCCAGCACCGCCAGCTCCGCGGCCGGCAGCCCCAGCCCGTACAGGTCGTTGTACGCGGCGGCGAGCACGCACTCCAGCGCGGCGGAGGAGGAGAGCCCGGCGCCGCTGGGCACGTCGCTGTCCAGCCGGAGGTCCGCCCCGCCGACCTCGTGTCCGGCGTCGCGCAGCGCCCACACCACGCCGGCCGGGTAGCCGGCCCAGCCGGGCACCGAGCCGGGGGCGAGGTCGTCGACCCGCAGCGTGACGAGCTCACGGCCCTGGGCGGACCAGATCCGCAGCAGCCCGTCCTCCCGGCGGGCCGCCTCGGCGCGGACGGTCTGCGGCAGGGCGATCGGCAGGACGAACCCGAGGTTGTAGTCGGTGTGTTCGCCGATCAGGTTCACCCGGCCGGGGGCGGCCCACTCCCCCTCGGCGGGACGGCCGTACAGCTGATCGAAGGTGTTCATGCGCCCACCTCGCTGCGCTCGGCGGGTGCTTCACACAACCCGCACCTCTTGATGACGAACTCGCTTCGCTCGTTCATGTGGCGACCTCCCGCAGCCGGAGGGCCGCGTCCTCGGGGGTGACGTCGTTGACGAAGGCGTCCATGCCGGACTCCACGCCGGCCAGGTACTTCAGCTTGTCGGCGGCGCGGCGGATGGTGAACAGCTCCAGGTGCAGGGCGAGTTCGTCCCGCTGTCCGACGGGGGCCTGGTGCCAGGCGGAGATGTACGGGGTGCGGCCACCGCCGAAGAGCCGGTCGAAGCGGCGCAGCAACTCCAGGTAGAGCACCGGGAACTCGTCCCGCTGCCCGGCGTCCAGGGCGGTCAGGTCGGGCACCCTGCGGTGCGGGTAGAGGTGCACCTCGTACGGCCAGCGGGCGGCGAAGGGGACGAAGGCGGTCCAGTGCGTCCCGGCGAGGACAACGCGGTCGCCGTGGGCGCGTTCGGCGGCGAGCAGGTCGTCGAAGAGGTTGCGGCCGGTGGCGGCGCGGTGCTCGGCGGCGCGGGCGGCCGTCCTGGCGGTGCGCGGGGTGGTGAACGGGAAGGCGTAGATCTGGCCGTGCGGGTGGGCCAGGGTGACGCCGATCTCGGCGCCCCGGTTCTCGAAGCAGTAGACCTGCCGCACGCCGGGCAGCGCGGAGAGTTCGGCGGTGCGGTCGGTCCAGGCGTCCAGGACCAGCCGGGCGCGTTCGGGGGTGAGGTCGGCGAAGGAGGCCTCGTGGTCGGCGGTGAAGCAGACCACCTCGCAGCGTCCGGCGCCGGGGCCGCCGATCCACGGGCCGTCGGCCGCCGGGGCGGGCTCCGCGGGCGGGCCGGCCAGCGAGGGGAAGCGGTTCTCGAAGACGGCCACCTGGTAGTCATCGGCCGGGATCTCGCTGAGCCGTCCGTCCCTGGACGGGCAGAGCGGGCACTCCTCGGCCGGCGGCCGGTAGGTGCGCGCCTGGCGGTGGGCCGCGATGGTGACCCAGTCGCCGGTGACCGGGTCCAGCCGGACCTCGGAACCGGGGACCTGCGGGTCCAGCGGCCGTCCGTCCACGGCGCCCCGGGGGGCGGCGGCGCCGCTGTCGTAGTAGATCAGCTGCCGACCGTCCGCGAGGGTGGTCACGGTCCTGACGGTGGGCTGGGTCAGGGACGTACCGGGCATGGCCCTTCTTCCTCTGAGTGAAGCCATTGGAATCAACAGAAAGCTACAATCTCAAACATTATCCACCATGGCCACTCCCCTGAGGCGGCCGAAGGAGGCTTCCCGATGGCTGACAGCGCCCAACCGCTCGCCGGACAGCGCCGCGTGCTGATCCTGGAGCAGATCCGCGCGCGCGGCGGGGTCCGGGTCACCGAACTGGTCCGCGACCTCGGGGTCTCCGACATGACGGTGCGCCGCGACCTGGACGCGCTGGCCCGCCGCGGCCTGGTGCACAAGGTGCACGGCGGCGCGGTGCGGGTCGAGGCGCCGGCCACCGGCGAGCCCGGGTTCGAGACCAAGGCGCACTGGGAGCTGCCCGCCAAGGAGGCGATCGCCCGGGCCGCCGCCGCACTCGTGCCGCCGGGCTCGGCGGTCGGGCTGGCCGGCGGGACGACCACCTTCGCCGTCGCCCGGCACCTGCGCGCCGTCGAGGACCTCACCGTGGTGACCAACTCGCTGCGGATCGCCGAACTGCTGGAGCAACCCGCCGAGGACGGCACGCCCGCCACCGCCACGGTGATCCGCACCGGCGGCGTGCGGACCCCTTCGGACGCCCTGGTCGGGCCGGTGGCCGACCAGGCGATCCGCTCGCTGCACGTCAACCTGCTGGTCCTGGGCTGCCACGGCCTCTCCGCCGAGGCCGGGCTGACCACCCCGAACCTGGCCGAGGCGGAGACCAACCGCGCCTTCCTCCGGTCGGCCCGCCGGGTGGTCGTGGTGGCCGACCACACCAAGTGGAACGCGGTCGGCCTGGCCTCCTTCGCCGGCCTGGACCAGCTGGACGTCCTGGTCACGGACGACGCCCTGCCCGCCGAGCAGCGGGCCGCCGCGGCCCGGCTGGTCGGCGAGCTGATCGTCGCGCCGACGACGGACCACGCGAACCAGCCGGGCTGACGGGCTGACGGGCTGACGGGCTGACGGGCCATGCGAACCCGGCCGGCCGACGGACCGGCCGGGCCGACGGGCCGCGCGAACCCGCCCGGCTAACCGAACCAGCCCGACCAGCCGGATCGGGCCGGCCCGCCGGACCGGCCCGAACTCCCGCGCGCCACCAGCTCGGTGGGCAGCTCCAGCCCCTCCCCCGGCACCGCCTCCCCGCGCACCTGCGCCAGCAGCCGGCCCACCAGCGCCGTGGCGATCGGCCGCAGCGGCAGCCGGACCGAGGTCAGCGCGGGATGCAGGTGCCGGCAGAGCGGCATGTCGTAGAAGCCGGTCACGGCCACCCCGCCGGGCCCGACCACCAGCCCCTCCGCCCGGACGGCCTCGTACACGTCCAGCGCCAGCAGGTCGCTGCCGGCCGCGAAGGCGGTCGGCCGGTCGGGCCCGCGCAGCAACGCCCGGACGGAAGCCGCCACGGAGCCCTCGGCCGCCGCACCCGAACGGCCCCACCCCGAATCGCCCCACCCAGAATCGCCCGACTCCGACGTGCCCGCCCGCCGCGCGCCCGTCGCCACCGCGGACAGCCCCAGCCGCCGCGCCTCGGCCAGGAACCCGGCCCGCCGCGCCGCCGTCCAGGGCAGCTCCTCGGCGGCCCCGACGTAACCGATCCGGCGGTGGCCGAGCGCCGCCAGGTGCCGCACCACCTCGGCCATCGCCGCCTCGTTGCCGATGTCCACCCAGCGCTGGGGCTCCCCCGGCCCGGTCCGCCCGAAGCTGACGAACGGGACGCCGAGCCCGGTCACATGGGCGATCCGGACGTCCTCGCGCAGCACGTCCGCCAGCACCAGCCCGTCCACCTGGCGGGCCGCCACCAGTTCGTCGATCGCCGCCACCGGGTCGGCCGTCCCCCGACCGGGACGGAACAGCAGCACCCGCTGCCCCGCCGCCCCCGCCGCGTCGACCAGGGCCTCCAGGAAGCCGGCCATCAGCGGGTTGGGGTCGAGCGGGTCGTCCACCGGGGCGAGGTAGCCGATGGTGCGCCGGGCGCCGCTGCGCAGCGAGCGGGCCGACTGGTCGGGCTGGTACCCGAGTTCGCGGATCGCCGCGTTCACCCGCTCCAGGGTCTCCGGGCGGACCCGTTGCGGCGCGTTGAGCGCGTTGGAGACGGTCTGCCGGGAGACCCCGGCCGCCCTGGCGACCTCCTCGATCGTGGTGGCGCCGCGGCGCGGCCGGTGTGCTCCCTCGGGCATGCGGTCTCTCCAGGGTGGTCGGGGGCTCGGACGGGGCGCCGGCGCCGGTCCGGCGCCCCGAGCGGGTCGGGCCCGGTGCGAGGTCAGGCCCGGTGCGGGGTCAGGCCCGGCGCAGGGTCAGCAGCCCGCCGCGCGGCACGGGGACCGCCTCCGCCCGGTCCAGCTCGACCTCGCCCTGCCGGACGATACGCCCCCGGGCGTCCCGCACGGTCACGGCCACCTGCCCGCGGCCACCGGTGAGCCGGACGTCCGGGTCGGCGTCGGCGTTGGCCACCAGCAGGGTGTGCCAGTCGTCGCCGGAGACGTCCACCGGCAGCGCGGTGTAGCGGGCCACGGCCACCGTGCCGGTGCCGCGCGCGGTGACCATCGGATAGCCCAGGTCCGGACGGGCCGGGAGCAGTTCGCCGAGCTGGAGGGTGGCGGTGTGCTCGCGGAAGACGCCCAGCCAGAAGGCGATCGCCTCACGCTGCGCCTCGCTCTGCGCGGCGAGGTCGACGGAGACCTGCGGCACCGAGAACAGCACGTTGATCAGGTGGCAGGCGATCTGCTCGGCGGGCTCGCCCGCGTGCCACATCAGCATGTCGGCGTGGACCGGGACGGGCCCGGCGGCCAGCCGCACGTCGATGGTCCGCTGCCGGTTCTCCTGCGGGCTGAGCGGGCAGTCGGTGGCACGGATCATGGTGGCGTACGGCCACAGTCCGGGGCTGACGTACGGCTGGCGGTGCTCGATCATCGCCTCCGGGTTCGCGGCGGTGATCCGGCGGCGGATCTCCGCGAGCAGGCGCTCCACGCCCTCGTCCACGCTCGCGCAGTCCGCGCCGGGGCGGGCCGGCGGGGCGTCGGCGCGGGCGAACCAGTCGACGAAGTCCACCTTGAGGCCGTCCATGCCCCACTCCTCGACGGCCCGGGCGAGCCGGTCGGTGAGGAAGGCCCTGACCTCGGGGTGGCGCGGGTCGGCGACGATCGCGCCCATGTGGGCGGCGTCGGCCAGCGCGAGGTGGCCGATCTCCCGGTACGCGGCGCTGTCCTTGCCGATGAACGGCAGCGCGTACCAGAGCATGTACCGCACGCCCAGGTCGTGCACGCGCTGCACGTGGGCGGCGGTGTCGGGCAGCGAGACGGGCTCCCAGTCGCCGCAGTGGGCGTAGCCGCGGGTGCGGTCGGCGGTCATCCAGCCGTCGTCCACGATGATCACGTCCAGGCCCAGTTCCCTGCCGAGCGCGGCCTGGGTCTCGACGCCCTTGGGCGTGACGTCCTGGTGCATCGAGTACCAGGTGGAGTACGCGGGGCGGCGGGCGGCCTCCGGGATGTCGGCCGTGCGGCCCTCGCCCCACCAGGCGGCGAGGTCGGCCAGGGCCCGGCCGAAGTGCCGGCGGGAGGTGTCGATCCGGACGGTGAGCCGGTCGGTGGCCTGGGCCCAGAACCGGAACTCGCCGGTCTCCTCGACCACTCCGGCCCCGGCCAGCACGTCCGGACGCCCGGCGGCGAAGGCGCACAGGGCGACGTCCCCGGTGCCGATCAGGGCGGCGATCGGCGCGCCGTTGGCCAGCGAGGTGCGGCGCGGGGCGCTCCAGGCGGCGGGCAGCCAGCCGGTGCCGCGCGGCTCGGGCGTCCAGAGGGCGGTGACGTCCACGCAGGGCACCCGCCACTCGATGCGGACCTCGCCCGCGCCCTCGGCGGTCACCTCCACCACGCCGTCGGCGACGCCCTGGGCCGTGCCGGTGCCGCTCACCCGCACGTCCAGCCCCTGGGCGTACAGCGGGCGCAGGCCGCCGGCGGCGGTGGGCGCGTGCGGTTCCCAGACCTCGGCCGTGGTCGTGCCGGCGCCGGTGTCCGTCGTCTCGTTCGTGCTCTGGTTCGTGCTCTCGGTCATGGTCAGCCCTTCGTGGCACCGGCCAGCAGGCCGGAGATGAACTGCCGCTGGAGGACCAGGAAGAGGACCATCATCGGCAGGGTGGACAGCGCGGTGCCGGAGAGGATCGCGCCGTAGTCGGTGTTGGACTTGTTGCCGTGCAGCGTCGCCAGGGCGACCGGCAGGGTGTGCATCTCGGGGCTGCGCAGGGCGATCAGCGGCCAGACGAACTGGTTCCAGGAGCCCAGGAAGAGGAAGATCGACAGGGCCGCCAGCACCGGCCGCATGACCGGCACCACCACGCTGAACAGCACCCGGAGCTCGCCCGCGCCGTCGACCCGGGCGGCGTCCAGGAGTTCGTCGGGCAGGCTGCTCAGCGACTGCCGCATCAGGAAGATGGCGAACGGCACGCACAGGCCGGGCAGGATCAGCGCCTGGTAGGTGTCCAGCAGGCCGAAGTTCATCATCATCTTGAACAGCGGTACCAGCGTGACCTGTTCGGGCACCACGAGGGTGGACAGCAGCAGGGCGAACAGCAGGGTGCGGCCGCGGAAGCGGAACTTGGCGAAGGCGTAGCCGGCGAGCAGCGCCACGACGAGGGCGCCCAGCGTCTGGACGCCCGCCACCAGCAGGGAGTTGCCGACCACCCTGAGCAGGCCGATCTTCTGCTCCAGGTGGCTCAGGTTCTCACCGAGGTTCCCGCCGGGCAGCAGCTTGGGCGGCCAGTCGAAGACCTCGGTGTCCCTGCGGGTGGCGGAGACCACCAGCCAGTAGAAGGGGGCGATCGACAGCCCGGTGACGCCGGCCAGGAAGAAGGTCAGCGGCCAGCCGCGCAGCCTCTTGAGGACGCCCTTGGGCTTAGCGCCGTCGGGGGTAACGGACTTGGAGGTCACTTTTCGCGCTCTCCCATCAAACGCATCTGGAGGGCGCCGAGCACCGACACGAGCAGGGTGAGCGCGTAGGCGATGGCGGAGGCGTAGCCGAAGTCGAAGAACCGGAAGCCGTTCTGGTACAGGTACATGGAGACGGTCAGGGTCGCGTTGTCGGGCCCGCCGCCGGTCAGCACGTACGGCTCGTCGAAGAGCTGGAGCGTGCCGATGGTCGAGAGCACGACCGTGAACAGCAGCACCGGTCGCAGCGCGGGGACGGTGACGGACATGAAGCGGCGGATCGGGCCCGCGCCGTCGACCATCGCGGCCTCGTACAGCTCCTTGGGGATGCCCTGGAGCCCGGCGAGGTAGATGACGGCGTTGTAGCCGGTGTAGTGCCAGGTGAGCACCACGATGACGGCCATCCGGGCCCAGACCGGCTGGCCCAGCCAGTCGACGGAGGGCAGGCCGACGGCGCTCAGCACCCAGTTGACGGCGCCGTCGTCGGACTTGAGCAGGTAGGCGAACATCACGCCGGTGGCGACCAGGCCGGTGACCGAGGGCATGAAGACGCCGAGCCGCCACACCGTGCGCCAGCGCACCAGCGCGGAGTTGAGGCCGACGGCCATCAGCAGGGCCAGCCCGAGCATCAGCGGGACCTGGATGGCGAGGATCTCACCGGTGTTGCGCAGCGCCGTCCAGAACAGCGGATCGTCCAGCAGGCGCTGGTAGTTGGAGACGCCGGCGTTGCGGGTGGCGGCACCGGATCCGGTGGTGAAGGACAGCAGCAGCGAGTCGACGACCGGGTAGGCCTTGAACACGCCGAAGGTCAGCAGGGCGGGGGCGAGCAGCAGGTACGGCACCGCGCTGCGGCGCCAACGGCTGCTCCTGGCCCGGCCGTTGAGGCCGGCCTGGGGCGGGCTGGCGGTTCTCATGCGATCCCGCGCCCGGTCTGCTGGGCGAGCTGCTTGGCGGCGTCCTGGAGGACGGCGGCCGGGTCGGCGCCCTTGAGCAGGACCTTGACCTGGGCGTCGCTGACCAGCTTGAGGGCGCGGGCGTAGTCGCCGGAGTAGTTGGTGGGGTCGCCGCCCTCGGTGGCGAGGTCGGCGAAGGTCCTGAGCACCGGCTGGCCGCCGTAGAAGGCGCTCGGCGCGGCGTACACCGGGTCGGCGAAGGCCTCGGTGAGGGCCGGGAAGACGCCGCCCGCGTTGAACATGGAGTTCACCGAGGCCGGGCGGGTGAGCGCGTACTCGACGAACTTCCAGGCGGCGCGGCGGCGCGGGCTGGAGGCGGCGACGGCCAGGTGGGTGGAGTTGACCAGGGCGGTGCGCTTGCCGCCGGGGGTGACCGCCGGGGGCTTGGTGAGGCGCCAGTTGCCGCTCTGGTCGGGGAACTTCTTCTCCAGGTAGTGGGCGACCCAGGCGGGCATCGCGGCCACCGCGAGCTTGCCGGTCTTCATCACCGGCGGCCAGCTCTGGACGCCGGGGGTGTCGCCGATCAGCCCGGCCTCCTCCAGCCGCTTGATGATGGTCAGGGCGCGCACGGCCGGCTCGGAGCCGACGGTGATCTTCCCCTGGAGGTCGAAGTAGAAGGCGCCCTGGAGCTGCATCAGGCCCTGGAGGAAGTCCAGGTCGGGGGTGGGGTTGGCGGCCTTGTTGACGCCGATCAGGGCGATGCCGGGGTTGGCGGCCTTGAAGCGGTCGGCGACGGCGAGCAGGTCGTCCCAGGTGGCGAAGGACTCGGGGTCGATGCCCGCCTTGTCGAAGTAGTCCTTGCGGTAGAAGAAGCCGAGCGGGTTGACCTCCCAGGGCAGCGCGTAGGCGTGGCCGTCCTTGCCGGAGACGACCGGCCACAGGCCCTTGGCGAACTTGTCCTTGTGGGCGTCGGCGCCGAGCGAGGAGAGGTCGGCCAGGCCGCCGGGGAACTTCTCCAGGTAGCCGGGCAGGTAGTCGCAGCCGATGTGCAGGACGTCGCCGAGGCCCTGGCCGCCGGCCGCCATGCCGACGGTGATCTTGTCCCAGATGGCGGGCTCGCCGATGTCCTGGACGTCGACCTTGATGCCCGGGTTGTCCTTCTCGAAGGCCGGGACGATCCCGCACAGGGCGTCGGCGGCGGTGGCCCAGGACCAGACGGTGATCGTGCCGGTGTCGGCGTCCCCACCGGAGGCGCCTCCCGAGCCGGAGCCGCCGCCGCAGGCCGTGAGGGTGCCGCAGGCCGTGAGGGCCAGCAGGCCGGCTCCGGAGGCGCGGAGCAGGTCGCGGCGGGAAAGGTGTGACATTGCATTCCTCTCGATGGGGTGGCGAGGAGCGGGAGGACGGGATGGGGTGGGGTTCGGACACTCGGCTTGCGGACTTCGCGGGCCTGAGGCGGATTGAACGCAGATTTGAACGTTCAAACACACAAAACAAACCAGAACCAAACAGGTTCCAACGAGCGGACACAGCAAACGCCCGCCCTCCCCGTGCCGTCAAGCCCTGAGCACGGGAAGGGCGGGCTCCGCAACCGTTCCGTTATGAGCCGGAGACCTCGGCCCGGGGTGCCGTCGTCATCGGCCCGGGGTGCCGTCCGCGGGGCCGAACACCGTCCCCGGGGTGACCGGGATCCCCCGGGACATCGCCTCGAAGTCCAGGATCGGGTGGGTCAGGATCTCCTCGACCGAGTCGGTCAGGAGGTTGCCCAGGATGAACTCCTCCTCCGCCCCCGACCCGAAGGTGACGACCTGCCCGCTCGACTGGATCATCCAGTTCAGCAGCTCCCGCTCGGAGCTCTCCGCCAGGTGGATCTCCCGCCCCGGGTGGTCCCGCCGGATGCCCTCCACCACCTCGCGGACGTCCTCCACCGCCACCCCGAGCCTGCGCACCGTGGCCGGCGAGGCCCGCCGGCCCCACCACTGGAAGATCACCCACTGGGCGACCGAGGGGTGGGACAGCACCTCGGCTGCGAGCTCCGGCAGCTGGTGGAGGTTCTCGGCGCTCGCCACGGTGTGCATCCGCACCCGGTCGAAGCCCTCGGTGTCGCACAGGGCGAGGGAGTCCAGCAGCGCCTGGAGGAGGTTGCCGTCCGGGCTGCGGCGGAAGGCGCGCTGCACCTCCGCGGTCACGGCGTCCAGCGGCAGCCGCAGCGAGGACAGCCCCCGGAGCCTGGCGAGCTTCTCCGCCGTGAGGGTGTAGCCGGTGGTGTCCAGGCCGACCTTCAGGCCACTGGCCACGGCGCGGTCCACCACGTCGAAGATCGGCGGCCACAGCAGCGGGTCGCCGCCGGCCAGCACCAGGTCGCTGGTCCCGTGCGCGGCCAGCTTCGCGATGATCCGCTCGGCCTGGGCGAGGTCGATCTGCTCGGCGGCGAACGGGTTGTAGCAGCCCTGGCAGGACATCGGGCAGCGGTTGTTGATCGACCAGTTGACCCGCCGGACGCGACGACCCGTACGCGGCCGGCCGGCGCGGCTCCGGATGCCGGCCACGAGCTCGGCCAGGCGCCGGGCCTGCGGCAGGGTGGCACCGGTGAGCAGGTCCTCGGCGCGTTCGACGGCGGCCGCGGTGGCGTTGTTCTGGAGCAGCAGGAACGCCAGGCACCAGCGCAGGGTCTCGTCCGCCGGGTCCCGGGTCAGGGCCCGTTCGACCCGCTCGGCCAGGGCCCCGAGGTAGCCCGGGGTGAAGTGGGCCGGTTCCAGGCGCCGCTGGAAGTCGTCGGCGATCGACCCGCGGTCCAGGGACCTGTCGTAGCCGGCCCGCAACGGGTGCGGGGGAAGGATCTCCACGTGCTGCCGAGTGGACATGGGGGTGCTCTCCAGGATCGTCCGGTTCGGGAGGTGCCGGTCAGTTCGGGACGGACGGCAGCATGGTGACCATCGAGTCCGCGGACGACAGGCCCATGCCCTCGACGAACACCGCGTCGCGGACGACCTGAGCGATGGCCGGGTGGGTGGGGGTGTCGAGGTAGCGGGCGGTGGAGTCGAGCGGGGTCACCCCGCGTCCCGCGATCACGGCGCGCAGGGCCCGCGGGAGGTCGTCGAGGCCGTCGCGCAGCTCCTCCAGGTCGAACCGGTCGGCCAGCCGGGTCGCGTGGTTGCGGGCCTTGGCCAGATTGGTCGGCGGATCCAGCACCGTGGCCTTCGCCAGGTAGTAGGGCACCGGCTGGAGCGCGGACACACCCTCATGGAAGGCGTTCGGCCAGGTCATCTCGGGGCAGCCGGTCACATGAACCGATCCTCACAACCCGTACCGCGCAGGCGGGCCGCCCTGCTGTGGCTACTGTCCAGCGTCTTCCTCACCCTGACCGCCTGCGGGAGCGACGCCCCGGGGATGAACCTCGGGCAGGCCGAGGAGAAGGTCAAGGCCTATTCCTCCGCCGCGCTCGCGGTGCTCCCCGAAAAGGACACCGTGCAGGTCGCCACACCACTGGTGGACAAGGACGCCTGTGAGCTCGGACCGCTCGGCTCCACCCAGACGTACATGCCGTACATCAGGTACAAGCTGCACGGGATCCCCGCGCCGAAGGTGCAAGGCGTCTTCGAGGCGGTAGCGCAGCGGCTGAAGCAGGACGGCTTCTCCGTCAAACGCAGCGACGACAAGCGGCTGGACCTGACCAATGACACCAACAAGTTCACCGCCTCGGTCGTGCCCGGCGAGCCCGCCACGGCGCCGGACACCCTGTACCTGACCGTCATCGCCCCCTGCGTCAAACCCGCCGCAGGCCCGGGAGCCTCCACGGGCGGCTGACCGGGAACCGGGCCCGTGCCGTCCCCGCGCCCGCCCTCAGCGGCCGACTTCGCGCAGGCGGAAGTCCTCCACCGTCTCCCGGCGGATCAGCAACCGGGCCCGGCCGGCCTTCACCGCCACCACGGCCGGGCGGCCGACCAGGTTGTAGCCGGAGGCCATCGACAGCTGGTACGCGCCGGCCGCGGGCATCGCCAACAGGTCGCCCGGGCGCAGGTCGGCGGGCAGGGCCGCGTCCCGCACCAGCACGTCGCCGGCCTCGCAGTGGCGGCCGACCACGTCCACCCTCGTCTCCCCCGCCTCCGAGCGGCGGCCGACCAGCCGCACCGTGTACGGCGATCCGTACAGCGCCGGGCGCGGGTTGTCGCTCATGCCGCCGTCCACCGCGACGAAGCAGCGGCCGTCCGCGGTGTGCTTGACGGACAGCACCCGGTAGACCGCCACCGCCGCCGGTCCGGCGATCGCCCGGCCCGGCTCCACGACCAGCCGGGGCACCTCCAGCCCGGCCTCCGCGCAGCGCACCGCCAGCCGGTCGGTCACCCGGACCGCGAACCCGGCGAGGTCGAACCCGGCGTCCTCGGGCAGGTAGCGGATGCCGTGGCCGCCGCCGAGGTCCAGCTCCGGCAGCTCCACGCCGTGCCGCTCCCGTACCTCGGCGAGCAGCCGCACCAGGGCGTCCACCGCGAGCAGGTAGGGCTCGACCGAGGTGATCTGCGAGCCCAGGTGGCAGTGCAGACCGGCCAGTTCGAGGCCCGGCTGGTCGAGCACCCGGGCGATGGCGTCCGCCGCGTCGCCGCCCTCGACCGTGAAGCCGAACTTCTGCCCGCCGACGCCCGTCCGCACCGCCGCGTGGTGCCCGGCGGCGATCCCGGGGACCACCCTGACCAGTACCTTCTGCGGCACGTCGGCGGCCACCAGCGCGGCCAGCCGCGCGATCTCGGCCGGTCCGTCGATCACGATCCGCCCGACCCGCAGCCGCCGGGCCAGCCGCAGGTCCTCCGGGGACTTCGCGTTGCCGTGCAGCAGGATCCGCTGCGCCGGGAAGCCCGCCGAGACCGCCAGCCACAGCTCGCCCGCGGAGCACACGTCCAGCCCCAGCCCCTCCTGCTCCACCCAGTCGGCCATCGCGCTGCACAGGAACGCCTTGGCCGCGTACAGCACCTCGGCGTGCGGCAGCGCCCGCCGGTAGGCCCGGGCCCGCCCCCGGAGCTCGGCCTCGTCCAGCACGTACAGCGGGGTGCCGAACCGCTCGGCGGCCTCGGCCAGCCCCACCCCGCCGACCAGCAGGTCGGCTCCCCGGCCGGGGCGCGCCGAGGCCGGCCAGGGGCCGCCGAGCCCGTCGGCGGGGGCGGTGAGAGCGGCTGGGGCGGTGGGAGCGGTGGCGACGACCGGGGCGGTGGGGACGGGCGGGGTGATGAGCTGGGTCATGTCGGCTGCTCCTCCGGGTGGGCGCGCGGGTGGCGGGTCAGTCCTCGTAGTGCACCGCGAACCGGCAGTGCGCCGGGCGGGTGCGCTCCCGGTCGGCCGCCGGGAACGGTTCCGCCGGGGACCCGTTCGCGGCGGTCCCGGGTTCCGGCGGCTCGGGGCGGTCCCGGCGCCAGGCGACGGGCACCAGGCGGACCCTCCGCTCCAGCAGCTCGTCGACGTCGATGACGGCGGTGACAGTGGTCATGGCAGGTCCCTTCGAGCGCCGGCCCGTACGGCCGGACACCTCCAGTGGAGACCCTCCGCACACCGACCGCACCCGTCCTTGACGCAGGGCGTACGCCCCGGCCGCCGTCCTTGACGTTCTCCTGACAGTGCCCCGGCGGCGGCGTCAGGAAGCTGTCAAGGACGGCCGCTCCGCCGCCAAGCCCGTGTCAAGAGCGGCATGCCACCCGGCTCCGCGATGGTGGGCTGTCCGCCGTCCCCGCAGCCCCACCGAACCCGCCGCCCCCGGTCGCCCGGGGCCGGCCCGGAAGGTCCCCCGAGACGATGCGCCGTTCGGCCCTCACCACCCCGGACACCAGCCCGAGCACCAGCCCGGACGCCACTCCGAAGACCGGCCCGGACACCGCCGCCGGTCCGGACACCGCCGCCGGCCGGCAGAACCGGCTCCGGCGCCGGGAGCGCGGGCAGGAACCGCCACCGAGCCACCGCCCCACCTCGCCGGGCGGCCGACGCCGGCTGATCACCCGGCGCCAGCTGGCCGAGGCGCTGCCCGCCGCCGTCCGCAAACTCCACCCGCGCACGATGCTGCGCAACCCGGTGATGCTGGTGGTCGAGACCGGTTCGGCGCTCACCACCTTCAGCGCCGTCGTCCACCCGAGCGTCTTCGCCTGGGTGATCTCCTTCTGGCTCTGGCTGACCGTGCTGTTCGCCAACCTCGCCGAGGCCGTCGCCGAGAGCCGCGGCAAGGCGCAGGCCGAGTCGCTGCGCCGCGCGCAGTCCGCCACCACCGCCCGGCGGCTGCCGCACTGGCGGGTCGGCACCCGCGACCTGCGCCACGAGGTGATCCCCGCCGAGCAGTTGCTGCTGCACGACATCGTCCTCGTCCCGGCCGGCGAGGTGATCCCGCGGGACGGCGAGGTGGTCGAGGGCGTCGCCACCGTGGACGAGGCGGCGATCACCGGGGAGTCGGCGCCCGTCGTCCGGGAGTCCGGCGGCGACCGCACCGGCGTCACCGGCGGCACGGTGGTCCTCTCCGACCACCTGGTCGTCCGGGTCACCTCGCGGCCCGGCCAGAGCTTCGTGGACCGGATGATCGCCCTGGTGGAGGGGGCCGACCGGCAGAAGACCCCGAACGAGGTCGCGCTCAACATCCTGCTGGCCTCGCTGACGATCGTCTTCCTGCTGTCCGTGGTCTCGCTCCAGCCGATGGCCATCTACGCCCACGCGCCCCAGACCACCATCGTGCTGGTCGCGTTGATGGTCGCGCTCATCCCGACCACGATCGGCGCGCTGCTCTCCGCGATCGGCATCGCCGGGATGGACCGGCTGGTGCAGCGCAACGTGGTCGCGCTCTCGGGGCGGGCGGTGGAGGCCGCCGGCGACGTGGACGTACTGCTGCTCGACAAGACCGGCACCATCACCCACGGCAACCGGCGGGCCGTCGCCCTGTACCCGCTGCCCGGCGCGACCACCGAACAGCTTGCCGAGGCCGCCCAGTTGGCCTCGGCGGCGGACGAGACGCCGGAGGGGCGATCGCTGGTCGAACTGACGAATCGTCAGTACTGGGTGCCGCCGAGGGCCCCCGGCGAACTCGGCGATCCGCGGCCCGTCCCGTTCACCGCGCACAGCCGGATGAGCGGCGTCGACCTGACCTGGGCAGACGGCACCACCTGCCTGATCCGCAAGGGAGCCGCGAGCGCCGTCGCCCGCTGGGTGGTGAACTCCGGCGGGAGGCCGCCCAGGGAGGCCGAGCCGCTGGTGGACCGGATCGCCGGGGCCGGCGGCACCCCGCTGCTGGTCGCCGTCCACGACCGGCACGGCGCAAGGGCGTTGGGCGTGGTCGAACTCAAGGACGTGGTGAAGGAGGGCATCGCCGAACGCTTCGCCGAGCTGCGCCGGATGGGCATCCGGACGGTCATGGTCACCGGGGACAACCCGCTGACCGCGCGCGCCATCGCCACCGAGGCCGGGGTGGACGACGTCCTCGCCGAGGCCACCCCGGAGGACAAGCTCGCCCACCTGCGGCGCGAGCAGGCCGCCGGGAACGTGGTCGCGATGACCGGCGACGGCACCAACGACGCCCCCGCGCTGGCCCAGGCGGACGTCGGCGTGGCGATGAACTCCGGCACCCCGGCCGCCAAGGAGGCCGGCAACATGGTCGACCTCGACTCCAACCCGGCGAAGCTGATCGAGATCATCCGGGTCGGCAAGCAACTCCTCATCACCCGGGGAGCGTTGACCACCTTCTCGATCACCAACGACGTGGCCAAGTTCTTCGCGATCATCCCCGCGATGTTCGCGAACGCCTACCCCGGGCTGCACCACCTCAACATCATGGAACTGCACAGCCCCACCTCGGCGATCGCCTCCGCGATCATCTTCAACGCGCTGATCATCGTCGCCCTGATCCCGCTCGCCCTGCGCGGCGTGCGCTATCAGCCGGCCTCGGCGACCGACCTGCTCCGGCGCAACCTGCGGGTGTACGGGCTGGGCGGACTGGTGCTGCCGTTCCTCGGGATCAAGGCGATCGACCTGCTGGTCCGGTTCGTGCCCGGGCTGGGCTGAACGCTCCCGACGGAGGCTGTCAGCAGGCCGTCAAGATGTGCCCGCCCCGCGTCATGGTGGCGTCAGCAGCGGTACGGAGGAGTCCGTTCCGGGGTTGACTGGAGTCATCCGAAGCAAGGAGTGCCGAACCGGCGGAGCCCGATGGAGAGTTCCGCCGGAGAGACGGAGGCGAACGGCCATGCCCGGGACCACCCGAGTGATCGTCGGACTGAGCGGATCACTGAGCAGTCTGGCCGCCCTCTACCACGCCGTCGGCGAGGCGGCCCGGCACGAGGCCGTGCTGGTGCCGGTCGCCGCCTGGGCCGCGAACGAGCGGGTCGGCCTGCGCCCGCTCTCCGAACTGGAGCACGCCGCCCGCCGGCGGCTCGACGTCGCCTTCGAGCAGGCCTACGGCGGCTACCCGTCCGGGCTGGTCATCCACCCGGTGGTGGTCAACGCCGAACCCGGCCCGGCCCTGGTCGGAGCCGTCACCGGCCCGCAGGACCTGCTCGTCCTCGGCGCCGCCACCCGCCGCCGCCTGGACCGGCTGCGGCACGGCTCGGTCGCCCGCCACTGCCGCCACCGGGCCGGCTGCCGGGTCGTCGAGGTCTCGCCCTCGGCCCTCCTCACCCGCCTCGAACTCCCGGCCCGCACCGGCGCCCCGCTCCCCCTGCTGGCCCGCTGAGAACACCTGCCTCCCCGAGAACACCGGCCCCCCGAGAGCCCCCCGTCCGGGGCCCGTCCCACCCGCGGCGCCCACCCGCACCACCCGGCCACCACACCGGGTCGTGCGGGTGGGCGCCGCGTTGCGTTGCGCGGCGAGTGCGTTCGACGGCGCGTGCGTTCGAAGCCGATCGCATTCGAAGCCGATCGCTTTCGAAGGCTCGCCAAGTGCCGTTCAATGAAAGCGAGTTGAAAGCGGAGCCACACACTCGAAGCAACCGGGCCGCCACCCCTTGACACGCCGCCGCGACCGGGGTCCCGCAACTTCGACAAGCCTGTCGAGGTTGGCATGCCCAGGCTATGCTGACCAGAGGCCCGCAGCTGGGCCCCACCCCCTCGACGACCGCACCGCCCAGGCGCGCCCGACCGGAAGGAGGTGTGAACCAGACCTCCGGCTGACGGCCAATCGGCCCAACACATCAGTCTCTTGACGATACGTCAACTCCGATCCGCGATTACACCGCCCGAGTCGCGAGGCGTGCCCCGGGCCGCCCGCCACCGTTGTACGGAAGGTGAATCGCCGCGCCCACCCGAAACCCCCGGTCGCCCCGCCGAGGAAGAGGTTCCGCATGACGACGTCCCGGACCCACCCGCGCCCCGCCGAGACCGCGGTGCTGCTCACCGTGCTCGGCCTGCTCGTCCTGGAGGAGATCGCCCTGGGCATGGCCGAGGAGGAGGACCGCCCCGTCATCGGCGGCATCCTGATCGGCGCCTCCGGCACCGGCCTGCTGGTGGTCGGAGCGGTGCTGCTCAGCCGCTGGATCGACCTCCGCCGCCCGCTCCCGCTGCCCCCGCCCGGCCCCAACGGCCGCGAGTACAGTGCCCGCGCGCTGGAAGGCTTCCCGATGGAGGCCGTCCGGCCGCTGCTGCTCGCCGAGAACGCGCCCCAGCTCGGCCACCTGTACTCGGCCTGGATGCTCGCCAGAACCGGCCGGCCGGCCTCCTGGATCGCCCGTCGCCTGGCCATCCCCCCGGACGCCGCCCGGCTCCTGGTCGACGCGGCCCGCTCGACGGGACTCGACCGGGCCTGATCAGCGCCGCCGACCCGGCGCCGCACCGGCCTGAGCCACCAGGTACGGCACCAGCCCGCGCTCCGCCAGCGCCGACCGCCAGGCGTCCCGCGCCAGCACCAACTCCCCCGGCCCGTCCACCGCTTCCCCGGCCTCCGGCCCCTTCGACCGGGCCGTCCCCAGCAGCCCCAGCCCGCCCACCAGCAGACTCACCGCGGCCGCCCCGGCCGACACCCAGCCGGCGTCCACCAGTGCCCCCGCCGGCACCTCAAGGTCCTCGGCCAGCCCCAGTACCGAGCCCAGCAGCAGGAAGATCACCGCCGCCGTCACCGCGATGACCGGCACGACCAGCCCCAGCACCCCCCACCACCCCGACGCCCGCTCCCGGGGCGGTGCGGCCGCCGGCAGCCGCGCCACCGCGTCGGCATCCGCCCGCAGCGTCGCGTACCGCTCGTACTCCGGCGCCGCCGCGGCCAGCACGAACTCCGCGTTCTCCCGCGCCGTCCGCCGCAACCGCTCGACGCCCCGGGCCTCCTCCCCACTGGCCCACAACGCCGCCCGCACCGACGGGGCGGAGAGCGCCCGCCCCAGCTCCGTCTCGAAGTCCGCCCGATCCTGCTGCGGCAGCCGAAGCGGCCTGTCCATGCTCGTCCCCGATCGCCGTCCGTCCAGTTCTACAGAACTGTAGAACATGGAGGCGGCTCGCAGCAGCCCTGTTCACGGGTGTATTCGGCGCTCAGGACGGGTCGGCCAGGGGAACCCGGGCAAGGGCGTCGCGGATCAGCTCGGCTGCGTCGGGAACCTTGAGGCCCCAGTCCTGGTACCACTCGGTGATCTGAGCCATCGACCGCCCTGTCCTCATCGACAGGTTCAACAGACCCATCAGGTCGATACCCGTGAACGATGACCAGAGGATGGGCCAGGCATGGTCACGCCGGATGAGGGCGACCGCTTCGTCCATCGTCAGCCCGGGCGGCAGGTCATCACTGGATGGGACGATCCCGCGGCTCCTCAGATGGCTGGTCCTCTCCCTGGGGTGCCGCTGAAGCGTGCGAGCAGCCGTGATCAGCCGGGCGAACGGCACCGGCTCGTTCGCCCGCAGATCGCCCCACTGCAGCGCGCTGTCGAACGAGAGGAGTTCCTCGTCCAACCTGGTGAGCCTTTCAGGCACATCGATCGAGATCGCCACGCCGTGAGCTCGGAGGTAGTCGATCGCCTCATGCAGCGGGCGTCCGCTCGATCGCGTCGCTGAGAAGACCTGGGCATAAGTCCGCGTGGTGGGGAACATCCGCCATACCTCGGCCACCCGGCGGAGGACCCATTCATCGCCACCGGAGTTCGCCACTTCCTCCACCGAGGTCCCATCCCCATCCATGCTGGTGTGAGCGGCGTTGGCGTCCGCAACCGCAAGATCGGAGGCCGATGGGCGACCGGGAACCACACCCAGCCCAACAGCGCGGGAAAGAGCACGGTCCGGCGTGACACCGAGTTGCGAGGCAAGCTTCAGAAGCCTTTCCTCATCAAAGAGTGGCTGGAGGCGTCCAGACGGCAGGTGTTGACCCGGATCTCGTCGGCGAGCATGAAGTAACTCAACACGCCGATTCCGAAACGGCTGTTGGGATACAGCTCGACGGGCGGATCCACCTTGCGCCACTCGGCGCGTTCGAGCTTGACGTCCAGTTGCTCGGCGAAGCGGGCTCCGGCGTTGGAGAAGACTCCTCTCAGTTCCTCCTCGCCCATGCCGACTCCGTTGTCCTGGCACTCCAGGTAGGCGCGGCCGTTCTCGTCCACGCCCTGACGGAACTCGATCCGGCCGTCGTACGTGTAGCTGGCCAGCGAACTGGTCCGGTCCAGGTACTCCGTCCTGGCACGGCGGTACCGGCACGCGTCGAGGGCGTTCTGATAGAGCTCGCGGACGGCCAGGTCCCGGTCGCGGTAGAGCTCGACGCCCATCAGCAGGCTGCGCACTCGGCGTTCGTCCATGCGGAAGCGCGCCCAGCCTGTGAAGGCGCCGACGGCGGGGGCGGCTTCCTCCGAGGTGAGGCGGGTGGGGAGTGGGTGGTCGGTGAGGACGCGGCGGAGGCGGGGCGGGTTCGCGTGCGGCCCACCAGTAGGTCGCGGGATTCGACGAACTGCTCATAGGCCGATCGGTCGGCGTCAGGCTCAGGTGAGGGCACGAGGTCGGTCGGCCCGACGGTGAGCCGCGTCGCCGCCAGACGCAGCGAGCGGACACGGTAGAGGAACGGGAGCAAGGCCAACAGCGCGGCTTCGGCCGGATAGAGGCCCAGTTGGGCGTTCCCGAGCAACCAGCCGACCCGCTTGACGAAGCGCTCCACGATGCCCGGGTCCTGCCAGGGGTCGTCCGCCATGTCGGCCGAGTCCCGAAGCCGGGCCAGCTCACCGACGGCTTCCAGCACGACTCGCTGGTACCGCTCGGCGTTCGGGTCCTCCCGGACGTGCTGCCAGACGAGCATCGGAGCCCTCTACGTCAGAATGCCGCGCATGAAGTGGTGGAAGGTGCAGAGGTACGCGTACGCGCCCGGTTGGCTCGCGGCGGTCAGGGTGGTGCCGGCGACTGGGGCGATGGGGCCGGTGTCGACGCTGCCGTCCTGCGCGGTGAGGGTGTGGGCGGTGGTGCCGGTGTTGGTCACGGTCGCCACCGCACCCGGGCCGACGGTGAAGTCATCAGGTTCGAAGCGCTCGGCCCGCACGCGGCGCTGATCCGCACCGCCCCCAAGCGCGGCTACCGGCTGGCGGCGGACTGATGGCGCCGGTACTGCTCGCCGTCGCGCACGGCAGCCGGGACGAGACGGCGAGCACGTCGATTCGCGGTCTACTGAGGGTGGTTCGCTCCCTGCGTCCGCAACTGACCGTCCACTGCTGCTTCCTGGACCTCTCCCGACCCTCACTCGATCAGACGCTCGCCCGACTCGCCCACCGGCGGCCGATCCTGGTGCCGCTGCTGCTCGGCACCGGCTACCACCTGCGGGTGGACCTCCCCACCGCGCCGCCACCACCGCGGCGAGGTGGACGAGCGCCCCGCTGGGCTCTCACCCGGCCGTCGCCCGGCTGGTGCTGCGGCGCTACGACGAGGCGCGGGCCGCCACGGCGCTGCGGTCGGCGGCCTGCGCCTGATCCCCCACCTTGATGACGTGCGCGAGAAGTCGGCCCGCCCGACTTCTCGCGCAGCCGTTGCCCGTCCAGCCGTTGCCCGTCCAGCGGTCGCCGTCGCACCGCTCGGTCAGTCCGGCCCCGCCATCGAGCGCGGGGCTCTCCGGGATCTCGGGCGCCACCCCGCTACACCGCCGGCGACTCCCGCCCGACCGCGCCGACGAAGCCCAGCAGCCGCTCGTTCACCACGTCGGGCCGCTCCAGGTTCAACCCGTGCCCGGCCCGCTCGACGATCTCGGCCCGCACCCCCGGAATCAACGCGGTGACCCGCTCCACGGCCCGTCGCGGCCGCAGCAGCGCGCTGCGCCTGCCCACCAGTACCAGGACGGGAAGCGTGATCGCGGCCAGTTCCTCGTCCGTGAACAGCCTGACCGGTGGACGCGAGAGCGGCTTGTAGCTCCGCATCGCGAGCATCAGCGGCGCGACCATCTCGCGTGGTGCGCCCAGCGCCGGGTTGGCCAGCAGCCTGCCGACCGCCGGGCGCAGCGGGCGCGGGGCGAGCATCCCGAACAGGCCGCCCACCATGTGGAGGTAGAACCGCGCCGACACCTTCTCGATCCCGCCCGGGTCGAGCGGCACGACCGAGGCCAGCCGCTCGGGCGCGTGGATGGCCTGGTTGAGCGCCAGCCAGCCGCCGTACGAGGCCCCGACCAGGTGCACCCGCTCCAGCCCGAGCCCGGCCAGCACCTCCCCCAGCCAGGCCGCGTTCCCCTCCGAACCCGCCGCGACGACGCGCTGCACGCTGCGGCCGGGGTCGTCCAGGGTGTCGATCGCGTAGACGGGGTGGTGCTCGCCGAGCGCGGCGACCTGCGGGTACCAGTTGGACGGGTGTCCGGCGTGGCCGTGCAGCAGCACGATCGGCTCGCCGGCCGTCGCGCCGTACCGGTGGACGTGCACGGTCCCGTGGCCGGTCTCCACGTCGAACTCCTGGCGCGGGCTCGGCCAGAGCTCCATCGCCCGGTCGTACGCCGCAAGGAACTTCGCCCGGGCTTCGTCGCTGACGAAGTGCCCCACGCTGGTCCGGGTCATGGCCCCTCCCTCTCTTGATGGTATGGTTGTACCATAAAAATAGTCGGAAGGAACCCGATGCCGAAGCTGGTGGATCACGAGGAGCGGCGGGCCCACATCATCGACGCCCTGCTCCGCTCGGCGGCGAGCAGCGGCCTGCACTCCGTCACCATGCGCTCGGTGGCGACCGAGGCCGGCGTGTCGGTGCGGCTCGTGCAGTACTACTTCGACACCAAGGAGCAGTTGCTGCTGGCCGCGATGACCCGCCTGGCCGGCCGGATGGGAGAGCGGGTCCAGCGGCGCGTACGCGAGAGCGGCGCCGCAGGCGACCCGCGCGGCATCATCGAGGCGGTGCTGCTGGAGGCCGTCCCCGCTGAGGAGGAGGGCCGGGCCTTTCATCTGATCTACACGGAGTACGCGGTGCTCTCCGTCACCGACCCGGCGCTCGGCGGGCAGCCGTTCCTGGCGGCGCCGGATGAGATGGAGGCCTTCCTGGCGGCCCAGCTGACAGCGGCCCAGCAGGCCGGGGAGGCCGATCCGCGGCTGGACGCGCGCCAGGAGGCCGTGGTGCTGCTGGCCGTCTCCGCCGGCCTCGGCCTCAGCGTGCTGCTCGGCCAGCGGACGGCGGCCGAGGCGACCGCCGTCCTGCACTACCACCTGGGCCGGATCTTCCCCGACCGCAGGTGAGGGGCGGGCTACCGCGTCAGGTGGTCGAACTCCCCCGCCTTGACGCCGGACAGGAGGGCCCGGAGACTGTCGGGCAATGCGGTGATGACGACGCCGGGGTCATCACTCTCGCGGATCTTGATGGTGCCGTCGGATGCCGCTGCTACGTAGACACAGTTCGCGGCTTGGGTGCTGTAACTGGACTTCTGCCAACTGAGGACCGACATGGCCTTTCCTCTCAAATATCTTGTTCAATGCGGGACATGAGATCACGCGACTCCATCGGACCGAGTGCACAGGATTCCATCAGATCCAGAATGCTCCGGTACTTCACCAAGTACGTCGGAGCATCGAGAAATTCGGACCCGTGATCCGTGTCAAGCTGGACGGTATCGAGTTGGGGTACAGCCGCCGAGAAGTACACGATGGGCTGGCCAGAGCTGGGAATCGCCCCCGCACCGAAGGGGATCACGCGAAGCGTGATGTTCTCGCAGGTGCTCATCTCAATCAGGTGCTTGTACTGCGATCGGGCCACAGTCGCTCCGCCGACCCCCATCCGCAACGCGGCCTCATGGATGACGATCGACAGAGGGATTGGCGGCTCTCCGTAGAGTACCCCCTGCCGCTTGATGCGATGGGAGACACGATGCTCCGCTTCGGGCGGCGACAGAGGAGGAAAGGCGTCCCGGAAGAGCGCGCGGGCATGGTCGGAAGTCTGAAGAACCCCGGGGATGTGGATCACGGTGGCAATCCGCATCGATCGCGCATGATGTTCGAGTTCCGCCAGGTCGAGCGCTCCGGCGGGAAGGATCTCGCGGTACTCCTCCCACCAACCTCGCGTACGGCCGCCGGTCATGCGGGTCAGCGCCTCGATCAGGGCGTCGTCCGCGCAGCCGTAGAGACGTGCCAGCGCCCGCACCCGGTCCGCACTCACCGGGTATCCGCCTGACTCGATGTTGCTGATGCGGGACTGGGTGGTGCCGTGGAGCTCCCCGGCCCGTGTGACCGACAGTCCCGCCTGCTCGCGCAACCGGCGCAGCTCCGCACCGAGTCGCCGCTGCCGGATGCTCGGCGGAATCTTGCTGGGCGGCATCCGTTGCTTCCTTCCCTCGCCGGCCGTGGCCGGCACCGTTCACCCTTTGGGGTGGAGCTGAAATCAATCCCCCGAGAGCGGTGGACTACATGCTACCGACTGGCTACTTTTGATCCTGCGTCAGGGCTGATCGCTGCCCGTGGTGGTGACAGCACCGCGTCCAACTCCCCTTCACGTAGGGGACTTCCATGCCTGCCGCGCCCTCGCAAAACTCCTTCCCCAACACGCTCGCACAGGCGGCCGACCCGGCCTTCGACCGGGAACTCTGCGGGCTCGTGCTCGACACCGCACCCCGGCTGTTCGCCGTCGTCCAGGTGTGCGACGAGGGCCGCGCGGACGCCGGCGGGTGGGTCGCGGCCTGGGGGTTCGCCGACGCCGCCGGGTCGACGCACGTCATCGGCGTCGACGGGCGGACGCGCTTGACCCTTCCCTCCCCTGAGCGAGCCGCACACCACTTCTCCCGCCGGCCGGGGATCACCGCCCGGCTGGCCTGGCTCTCCCCGCCGACCGCCGCCGCGACGGACCGGGCCGAAGCCGCCTGACGCCTCACGTCTGCACAGCACTGCCATCAGCTGACACTCAGACCATCCAACTGAGGCTGACAGCAAGTCTGTTCATCCTCATCCGGCGCCAATCCCATTGCCACGGCGGCATGGTGCCGAGCCAGCTCATCCCCGACCATCCCGTAGACCATCGCCAGTGCGCAGCACCAGAAGAGGTCGAGCCCCACTACGGCGGCCAGGCCCTCGGCCACGCTCCCTGCACCGGCCCCGCCTGCACCACGCAGCGCAGCACGTCCGGATTGCGGAGGTGCTCCCCCCTTATCCATATGACTACTCAGATTGCACTTTCCTTGTCGGCCAGTGGGAATCGAATCAGCTGGAAGAGCGAGGGTGCCGTGGTAGGTGGTGGGTCCTCCGGCCCGGGCCGTACCGGCCCTCACGGCGTCCGGAAGAGTTCGTCCAGGTGGTGGGCGAGGATCGCGAGTGCGGCGTCGCCCGTGCGCTGGCCACCCAGCACGCTCGGGCCCAGTCCGTTGACCATGGCAAGCAGTCCGGCGGCGGTGATTTCGGGGTTCCTGTCGGGGCTGATCTCCCCTGACTGCTGAGCCGCACGGATCTGCTTGGCGAGAAAGCCCTCCAGCAGTTCCGGCTGCCGCGCGCCGTGCTTTTCCAGTACCTCGGGGTCGTTGAGTACCAGGGTGTAGTAGGCGGCGTAGGTCCTGGTGATCCGCCGGCTTTCCGGGTCGGTCGGCAGTATGCACGACAGGAGCGCGGTCACGGTGCCGCGCGGTCTGGGCGGGGTCCCCGCCGCACCGATCCACTTCTCCATGCGGGCCTGAAGTTGGGTGCCGAGCCTGGCCAGTGCGTCGAGCAGCAGCCCTTGCTTGGTTTCGAAGTAGTACTGCACCAGTCGCAGGGAGACGTTGGCCTCGGCCGCGACGGCCCGCATGCTGGCCGACTGCAGGCCCTGGGTGTCAGCGATCCTCAACAGCGCCTCGGCGATCTGCCGTCGGCGCTCCTCATGATCGACCCTTGTGTTCACGATCCCACCTCCCTGGTACACCCGTATCATGCCGTGATACACATGTACCATGCGAATTGGCGAGTTCAGGAACGACCAAGCCAGAGACCGGTTCCATGTCACATACGAGCGGACTCTGGCTGAACTGTGGCCGGGGCAGCGGACGGCGCTGGATCTTCCGACCACGTTCGGGACCACTCGCGTCTACCGAACCGGGCCACAGAGCGGCGAGCCGATCGTTCTGCTCCCTGGATCGGGCGGAAACGCGCTGATGTGGCACCGGTACATCGACACGCTGGCCCGGCACCGTCCGCTCATCGCCGTCGACACCATCGGTGAGCCAGGCGCGAGCGTGCAGACCACCCCGATCCGCGACGGCCGGGACAGCGCCGCCTGGCTGGACGAAGTCCTGGCATCGTTGGAGGTGACGGACGCTCAGCTCGTCGGCTGCTCCTACGGCGGCTGGCTGGCGATCAACCACCAGATCCACCGCCCCGGCCGGGCCGCGTCCCTCACCTTGGTGGACCCAGCGGGCTTCGCCGAGTTCGGGCCGCGGTTCTACGCCTGGTTGATCGCCGGCGGGCTCGCCGCAGCCGCACCCGGCCCGCTCCGCCCGCGGCTCGCCCGTCTGGTCGGCAACAGCGCGATCCTGGAGAGCGAACTGATGGGCCTGATGCGCGCCTCGATGGGATTCCGTCGCGCACTCCCGGTGCCACCAGTCCTCTCGGACGGGGAACTGCGCCGCCTGCGCGTTCCTTCGTTGTTCCTGCTCGGGGCGCGCAGCGCCATGCACGACTCACGCAAGGTCGCCGATCGCATCGGCAGGCTCATGCCCTCGGCCAGGGTGGAGATCGTGCCTGGCGCCGGCCACGCGCTGCCGACCGACGAGCCGGAGCTGGTGGCCGAGCGCATCCTCCATGCCATCGAGCAATAGCGTCGCCAGGTAGACCCGGCCGCTGCTGTGACGGAGGTTGCATCGGGGGTGACGTCGGCAGCCAGGGTGGGGCGATGCTCAACCCGGTCAAGGTCCGTCAGCACCTACGACAAGGCGAGTTCAACCTGAGTACTCGCGCGCTCACTGGACTCTTTGCCATCGAACTGACTATTCGTCAAATAGAAACGCCTGACAGGCCGGTCGCGCACACGTCAGGATGAGCCCATCAGGTGTGCAACCATGCGGAACCAGAGTCCCGGGGAGCATCGTGCAGCCTCCAGAGTTCATCGGGATCGTCTCCAACAGTTCCAGCGCTATCGGGAGGGTCTTCGCTACAACCCGGACGACCGGCCGGAGTGGTTCCAGAACTGGACCGACTTCGCCGGAGAGGCGATTCGCCGTGGCGTGGTCATGCGCCGGGCTCGGATCGTCTCCGAGCCAGTCACGGAGTACATCCGCTACGAGCACCATGTGACGTTCCTGAATGTGGCCATCGGCGAACAGGTCCGCTGGCTTCCGCGCCGGCTGGCGGCGGACATCGCTCTGCCCGGAACCGACCTGTGGATGTTTGATGACTCCAAGATCATGTTCACCTTCTTCTCGGGTGACGGGGATGTGGTGGACCGTGAGTGGACCACCGAACCTGCCGTCGTTCAGCTCGTGAAGAACGCCTTCGAGACCGTGTGGCAGAGGGCGACTCCGCACGAGGGCTACGTGCTCAAGTAACCGAACGAGATGCGTACTTCTCGCTCGTCGAGCGTTCAGCAGGCCCGGTTCGGTGAAGCGCCCTGGAAGCGCAGGCTCCTGGGGACGTTCCTCGTACTCTGCGTGTCGGTCGCCGCGGGATGTGTCTGGTGGGGCGTGGCCGGGTTCCTGCGAACCCTCGATCCGCCGGAGACGGACAACGACCGCGCGGAGCGGTCGGCGGGTCTGCACCGCACCCAACACCCCCGCAAGGGAAGGTACTTCATTCCCACGGACGCCGTTCTGTCGCGGGCCACCGACGGATCGCCGGTCTCCTACCTGCACTACGAACTCGGTGACAGCGACGACGTCAACCTCGCAAACTTCCTCTCCACGTACGACCTGCGACAGCCCGGCGCCCTCGCCCCGCTGCCGGGCGATCTTCGCGTCGCGCTGCCGGGCGACGAGCCGGCCGAGGCGAGCTGATACCGGAAGGGCAGGCCGGGCGCCGGATCTTCGTGGTGCGGCGGCCCTTCGGTCTCGGAGGCGGCGCCGACATCTATGTCCGGGCGGCCGGCACGTAGGAGGGCGCCGACCCCTCAGCCCGAGGCCCGGTGAGTCCGAGGGCCCCGCCGACAGCAGCGCCGCTCCGCGGTGCGCCAGGCCGCGGTGACGGCGCGCTGGGCGGCGGCCGTGGCCTCGGCGACATCGCCCGCCAGGTGGAGCGGTGCGCCGAGGTGGACGTGCAGGGCAGGGCGCCGCAGCGGGGCGGTGGCGAAGCCGGCGAGTTGTTTGGCGGTGCTGCCCGAGCTGAGGCGGCGGGCGCCGCACTGGCCGAGCGGCACCACCGGGGCGCCGCTCGCCGCCGCGAGCCTGGCCAGGCCGGTGCGGAACGCGCCCGGCTCGGCGTCGCGGGAGTCCCGGCGGTCCGGCAGGCCGCCCTCCCCGTAGATCAGCACGACCCGGCCGGCCGCGAGCGCCGCCACGGCCGGGTCGAGGGCGGCGGCGGCCCTGGCCGTGCCGCGGTGGACGGGGATGTGTCCGCCGGACCGCAGCACCCCGCCGAGCACCGGCACCCGCCACAGCCCGGCGGCCGCCATCACCACCGGCTCGGTGCCCAGCCGGCGCAGTGCGGCGAGCACCACGCCGGGGTCGGCGAGCGAGCTGTGGTTGGCCGCGACGATGCTGCCGGGGGCGACCGGGCCCGGCGTCTCCGAGCTGACGGACAGGCGTCCGAGGGCGGGCACCAGGGTGCCGGCGATCCGGCTGAGCATGGCTGGTCCTCCGTGGGGTCCGGCGGGCTGACGCCTCCATGCTCGCCGGACGCCGCCGCCGGCCGCCTGAGTAGGCGTACTCAACCTGGGCGTACTCAACCCGGGCGTACTCGACCCGGGCCGGGTACGCGGGCGCGGGTCAGCCGCGCTGCACGGTGACCCGGTCCACCGCCGTCCCGTCCTCGGTGAGCGAGCGCACCTCCATGCGGGCGGGTTTGCCCGCGGCGCCCGGCGTCACGTCGACCGCGACCAGGCAGTAGCCGGTGTAGCGGACCCTGGACCAGGTGACCTTGACGGTCTGGTTGTGGCCGTCCCGCTCGGAGACCACCATCGGCACCGGCTTGTCGTTGCCGGTCTCGTGCCCGAGGTAGGTGTCGGAGACCGGGAAGGAGTAGAGCCCGCCGCCTCCGCCGCCCGCGACGACGTAGGTGGTGCCGTCCTTCACCGGGTTGACGGTGTCACCGGAGGCGACCTTGCGGGTGGCCTTGCCGGCCCGGATCGGGTCGGTGCGCTCGTAGACGTGGTTGTGGCCGCTGAGCACCAGGTCCACCTGGTACTTGTCGAACAGCGGGGCCCAGTCCTGCTGCGCGCCGAGCTCCGCTCCGTTGTCGTGGCAGGTGGAGTAGGTGCACTGGTGGAGGTAGACGACGATGAAGTCGATGCCGCTGTCGGCGCGGAGCGCGGCGAGCCGGCTCTCCAGCCACTTCTTCTGCTTGCCCTTGGTGTAGTCGAGGTTGGCCGGGGTGTTGTAGCAGACGTCGTTGCCGTCGAGGCTGATCAGGCCGACGTTCTGGTAGCGCCAGGAGTAGATGCCGGTGGACTGGCTCCAGGCGTTGTCGGGCGTGGTGAACCGGGCGCGCATGCCCCCGTAGCCGTCGGACCCGTACCACGGCTCCATCTCGTGGTTGCCGATCGCCGGCATCCACGGAGTCCTGGAGGCGACGGGGTCGTTCTGCACGAAGAAGGAGTCCCACAGCCGGGCGTCGTACGCGTCGCTGGTCTTGCCGCTGCCGCCGGCGTTGGCGTACGAGAGGTCGCCCATGTGGAGGTGGAAGGCGGGGTCGAGGCCGGCGATCAGGTGGCCGGTGGCGGCCGCGTTGTAGCCGATGCCCTGGTCGCCGAAGGCCGTGAAGGTGAATCCGGCGCCACGTCCGGGGGCGGGCGCGGTGCGGAAGCTCGCCATGTCGCCGAGCCTGGTGTGCTGCCCCGCGGGGTCGTAGCCCTGGTGGCCCACGACGTAGTAGTAGGTGGTGTCCGGGATCAGCTGGTCCAGCTGGGCGTGCAGGTAGTACTGGGTGACGGTGGTGGGCTTGACCGGGGGCTGGTCCTCGACCGGCTTCTGCCAGGAGAGCTTGCTGACCAGGGTGCGGACCTCGGCGGCGACCGGGGCGCCGAGGTCCCCGGGCTGGACGCCGATCCTGACGAAGGGGGAGGTCACCGCGTCCGGCACCTGCCAGGAGACGACGACCTGCTGGGACGGGTCGGCGCCGAAGGCGAGGTGCCGGCCGAAGGGGCGCAGCGCGGACCCCGCGGTCCGCTCGCTCCGGGGCGCGGGGACGGTCGGGAGGTCGAGGGCGACGGGGCTCGGAGTGGTGAGGCGCGGGGCGGCCTGGGCGGTGCCGGGCAGCAGGAGGCCGCCGGCGGCGAGGGCGGCTCCGCCCATCGCGCCGACGCGCAGGAGGTCACGCCGGGAGTGCCGTGGTGTCTCGGACATGACATCAAGTTAGGAAACTTCACTAACCTTTGACAAGAGGGCGGATGGCATCGAATTCGCGTACGGGAAAGGGCAGTTGAACGCCGGGTTGCCGGGGCCCCTCAGTGCACCGCCCGGTCCCTGATCTGCCGTCCGGCGGGCCGGCCCGCCGGACGAGCCCCCCGCGGACACCGAGGTCGTCGTCTACTGCCGCGGCGAGTACTGCGTGCGGCCTGGCTCCCGGACGCCGGGCCCCCGCTTCGGCATTCCGCCCGTCCGTCCGGCGGCCGACGAGTGGCCTCGACGGGCGGCGTCGCCGCGCGGCGACGCCGGGCAACCGGCGGTGACGACGAGCGACGAGGGTGACGGCCGATCGGCCGCGGGCCGCCGGGGTGGTCCACGGCCGCCGCCCGGGTGACCTGCCGGACGTGTCGGCGACGGAACGCCCCGTCCAGCGTGCATGGGTGGGAGAGCGCCGTCCGCGGACGGCGCCCCGCCCTGTCCCCCAGCATGAGAGCCGCCGATGCCTCCCACCGCCCGTCTCCGCCGCATCGTTCCGACCGCGCTCTGCGCCCTGTCCGTGGCCCTCGCCGCACCGGCGGCCCACGCCGCGCCACCAGGCCGCGACGGCGGGTCCGACCCCGGGAGGGCTGACGGCGGCTCGTACGACTGGGACCGCGTGGCGGCCTGCGAGAGCAGCGGCAACTGGCGCATCAACACCGGCAACGGCTACTACGGCGGTCTCCAGTTCGACCAGCCCACCTGGCGCGAGAACGGCGGCCTCGGGTACGCCCCGCGCGCCGACCTCGCCACCCGCGAGCAGCAGATCGCCGTCGCCCAGCACCTCGCCGACCGCCGTGGCCTGTCCCCCTGGCCGGTCTGCGGCGCGCGCGCCACCCGCGACCACCCCCGCGAGACCGTCCAGCCGCCCCCGGCCACCGCGTCGAAGCCGACCGCGTCGGCCACACATTCCACGCCGCAGGACGGCACCTGGACCGTCCGTGAGAACGACACCCTCGCCGAGCTCGCCGAGTCCCTCGACGTGCCCGGCGGGTGGACCGCCCTCTACGAGCTCAACCGCGACACCATCGGCGAGGACCCGGACCTCATCCAGCCCGGCCAGGTCCTCGAACTGCCGTCCTGACCCCGACGGCCCCACCGGTCCCACCGGGAAGGCCCCGCAGGGAAGACACCCGCAGGGAAGAGACCCACAGGGAAGACACCGCGAGGAAAGCACCGACGGCCCGTCCGCTCACCAGGAGCGGACGGGCCGTCGGCGTGCGGGCGCGGGTGCTCAGCCGACGTGGACCCGCGGGCGGCGCGAGCGGTCCGGCTCGGCCTCGCGCAGCACCTCGCGGGTGACCGGCGCGACCTCGCCCTGTCCGAACAGGAAGAACCGCAGGAACTGGGCGAAGGGGCTGCCCTCGGTCCACTCGAAGTACAGGTGCGGCCGCTGGCCGGTGCGGTCCCGGACGGTGAGCGCCAGCGCGGCGAGCGCGTTGGGGATGCTGGAGCTCTCCAGGGTCAGCACCCGGTAGCGCCCGTGCAGCACCTCACCGCGGACGGTCAGCTCGGCCTCGAAGTCGGAGGCGTCGCGGACGGTCACCTCGACGAAGACCAGGTCGTCCTCGTCGGGGATGTCGTTGTCGGCGCGGATCTGGCGGATCTTGTCGCGGTACTCGGCGTGGTCGCGGTGGCTGGGCTCGTTGGCGATCAGCCGCAGCGGACGGTGCGCGTAGTCCCTGATGAAACGTTCAGCCACATCGTCCAGCTCCACGCTCGTGACCCGCAGCTCGAAGGCGCGGCGCAGCCGGGAGAGCAGCGAGACCAGGATGATGCCGGCGATGAAGCAGGCGCCGATCTTCAGACCGTCAGGACGCTCCAGGCAGTTCAGCACGGTGGTGTAGAGGAAGATCGCCGCGATGACCGCGAAGGCGACGGTCCAGCCGCGCTCGCGCTTCTTGTGCGCGGCGATGGTCACCGCGATCGCGGCCGAGCTGATCAGCACCAGCACACCGGTCGCGTACGCGCCGCCCTGGGCGTCCACGTTCGCGTCGAAGATCCAGGTGACCAGGAAGCCGATCAGGGTCAGCACGATCACCATCGGCCGCACCGCGCGCGCCCAGTGCGGGGCCATGCCGTAGCGCGGCAGGTAGCGGGGCAGCAGGTTGAGCATGCCCGCCATCGCGGAGGCGCCGGCGAACCAGAGGATCGCGATGGTGGAGAGGTCGTAGACGCTGCCGAAGGCACCGCCCAGGTACTCGTGCGCCAGGTACGCCAGGGCGCGGCCGTTGGCTTCGCCGCCCGCCTTGAACTGGTCGGCCGGGATGAGCAGCGTGGTGATGAAGCTGGTGGCGATCAGGAAGCAGCTCATGATCACGGCGGCGGTGGTCAGCAGCTTGCGGGTGCCGCGGATCCGGCCGGCCGGGTTCGCCTCGGTGTCGTCGGGGTCGCCCTTGACGTGCGGCATCACCGCGACGCCGGTCTCGAAGCCGGACAGGCCGAGCGCCAGCTTCGGGAAGGTCACCAGGGCCACGCCGACCATGATGACCGGGTTGCCGTGCTGGGCGGTCAGCGCCTCCGTCCAGTCGGTGACCACGTGCGGCGCCTCGATGATCTTCCAGAGGCCGACGGCCACCACGACCACGTTCAGCAGCAGGTACGAGCCGACCAGGAACACCGCCAGGCCGATCGCCTCGCTGAAGCCCTTGAGGAAGACCGCGCCGAGCATGGCCACCAGGACCATCGTGATCAGCACCTGCTTGCCGCCGAGCATGCCGGTCAGGTGCGGGTTCTCCACCAGGTGCGCGCTGGCGTCGGCGGCGGACAGGGTGATGGTGATCAGGAAGTCCGTCGCCGCGAAGCCGAGCAGCGCGAGGACGAACAGCTTGCCCTTCCAGAACGACAGCAGCCGTTCCAGCATCGCGATCGAGCCCTCACCGCGCGGGCTCTCCTTGGCCACCCGCCGGTAGACCGGCAGCGCGCCCAGCAGGGTGACCACCACCAGCACGATGGTGGCGATCGGCGACAGCACGCCCGCGGCGAGGGCGGCGATGCCCGGCTGGTAGCCGAGCGTCGAGAAGTAGTCCAGGCCGGTCAGGCACATCACCCGCCACCAGCGCTGGCCGGCGGGCGCACCGGACGCGGCGGAGCCCCCCGCCGCCGCGCCCCCGGGCGGCGCCTCCGGGGCGTCCTGCCCCTCGGACTCCTGCGCGGGCTTCGTCGCCGGCTTCTCCCCGGTCACGTCCTCCAGCAGCCAGCTGCGGAGCCGTATTCGCGCCGACGGCGCGCCCGTCTCCGCCGTCCCCGTCGAACCCGACGAAACCACCTTGCACCTCTTGTTTAAAGACCCCGTAAAAACGCCGTCGGGCGACGGCAGGGCGACACGCTATGCGACCAGCGTTAAGAAACCGCCATCGGGCCGCGTTAAGAAAACGTCATGGCCGCGCAGGTCGGGGCGGGTGGCACGGCGCGATGGTTCGGGTGCCGCGAACGGCGGGACCCCGGGCCGGCGGTGCGGCCCGGGGTCCCTCCCTCGGTGAAGCCCGAAATCCCTTCCCTCGCGGGAGGCTCGGAATGACTCGGAAGGAATCGCGGGGGGGGGAGCCCGGTGTCAGGCCCGGTAACCGAGGACGGTCATCATTCCCGTCTCCGCGTGGTAGACGTTGTGGCAGTGCACCATCCACAGGCCCGGGTTGTCGGCGTCGAAGTCGACGGCCAGCGTCGTACCCGGCAGCACGATCGCGGTGTCCTTGCGCGGGCCGTCGCCGGGCAGCGCGAAACTGTGTCCGTGCAGGTGGACGGGGTGCCACATGGCGGTGCTGTTGCGGAACTCCAGCCGCACCCGCTCCCCCGCCGCCACCGGGTGGCGCTGCGCCGGGTCGTACCTGCGGCCGTTGAACGCCCAGTCGGCCTTCGCCATCCCGCCGGTGAGCTCCAGCCTCACCGTGCGGTCCGGTGTCCTGGCGGGCAGCCGGACGTCCGGGGCGGCCCTGAGCTGCCCGGCGGTGACCAGCCGGCCGTCCAGCTCGGCCGGGCGGACGGCCGCGTCGGGCGCGGCGCCGCCGCCGGTGCGCAGCACGGCCAGGGCGGTGGCGTTCTTGCCCTCGGCCAGCGCGGTCAGCGGGAAGACGCCATCCCCGGCGGTGACCAGCACGTCGTAGCGCTCGCCCATGCCGAGCAGCAGCGCCTGGGTGGTGGCCGGTTCGACCGGGAAGCCGTCGGTGTGGGTGACGGTCAGCTCGTGGCCGCCGAGGGCGACCCGGTAGGCGGTGTCACCGCCCGCGTTGACCAGCCGGATCCGGATCCGGTCACCGGGCTTGGCGGTGAAGGTCTCGGGTGCGGTGGCGAGCCTTCCGTTGACCAGGTGGAACGGGTACGCGACGTCGCCGGCGTCGCCGCCCAGCAGCGGGCTCCGGGCGCCCATCAGCATCCGGGAGGGGGCCGCGCCGCTCGGAGCGCTTCCCGTCCCGGACATCCCCGGCATGTCGTGCCCTTCGTGGCCACCGTTCCCGGAGCCGCCGGAGTGGTCCATCCCTCCCATGCCCTGGGCGAGTTCGGCGAGGACGGCGTCCGGGGTGCTGCCGTCGACGCCGTCCACCCAGTCGTCCAGGACGACGACCCACTCCCTGTCGTAGGCCAGCGGCTCCCTGGGGTCCTCGACGATCAGCGGTGCGTACAGGCCACGGTCCTGCTGGACTCCGGAGTGCGGGTGGAACCAGTACGTGCCCGGGTGGCTCAGCGCGAACCGGTACTCGAAGGAGGCGCCGGGCCTGACGTCGGCCTGGGTCAGGCCCGGGACGCCGTCCATGTCGTTGCGCAGCGCGAGGCCGTGCCAGTGCAGCGAGGTGGGCTGGGGCAGGTGGTTGGCGAGGGTGACGGCGAGGGTGTCGCCGAGGGTGGCGCGCACCTCCTGGCCGGGCAGGCGGTCGCCGTACGCCCAGCTGCGGACGGTGCGGCCGCCGAGGTCGAGGGTGGTCTCGGTGGCGGTGAGCGCGACCTTCCGCTCCGGGCCGGGCTTGCGTGCCGCCTCGGCGGCGGCGACCTCGGGACCGTTCGGGGCGAGGTAGCCGGGTGTTCCGGTCGTCCCGGGTGCTCCGGCCGTCCCGGGTGTTCCGGCCGATCCGCTCGTGGGGCCGTGGTTCATGCCCGCGTGGTCCATGCCCTTCATGGAGTCGGAGGAGCCGGGGGAACCGGAGGAACAGGCGGTCAGCAGGCCGGTCCCGGCGGCGGCGAGCGCGGCGCCGAGGAGGGTACGACGGGTGGGTGTGCGCATGGCGGAGTGCACCTCGTGTGGTGTGTGGGTGTGCAGGACGTCGCGTCGGCCGTTCCGTGCGCGGGCGCTTCGGGGCGCGATCGGGCGCGTGGGCGTGCGCGCGGGCGCTCCTGAGCGGGGCGCGGGCGCGGAACGGCGGGCGCGCGCCTACTGGCGCAGCACCGAAAGCCGGGTGAGGAGTATCCGCCCGCCCCCGGGCGGGGGCAGCGCGCGGACGGCCGTCAGCAGCCTGGCCCGCACCTCGGCGGCGGCGTCACCGCTGCGCCTCGGCAGGGGGCCGACGACGAGGAGCACCAGGGTCCAGCCGGCCAGGACGGCGAGGCAGACCGCCATCGGGTCCAGGCCGCCGGGGGCGGCGGGGTCGACGGCGGGACCGACGGCGAAGGCGGCAGGGTGGGCGGCGGCGTGGACGGAGGGTGGCCCGGCGGCCGGTCCGTGGTGCGCGGCACCCGCCGGAGGCATCGCTGAGACACCCGTCCCGGGGCCCTCGTGCCCGCCGTGCCCGCCGCCCGGATGGCCGAGCGTGTGCATGGTCACGATGCCCAGCAGCAGTGCGGCGAGCAGCAGCAGGCGCAGCACCCAAGGCACCGGCACGGGCACCGGCACCGGCGGACCGAACTGCCGCGACCGCGCCATTCCCGCCTCCGCCCTCAGCGCCACCCCCACGTACCCCGGCAGGGTATCCCGACCCTATGCCACGGACCGAGCCGGGGCGCCGCGTTCACCCTCCCCCCTCATGCCGGGTGGCGCGGGTCCGCGCCCAGCACCGCGGCCGCCACGTGCTCCCGGAACCAGCGGTGCCCCGGATCCGCCGAGTTGCGCGGATGCCAGGCCATCCCCAACTCCAGCGGGGCGAGTTCGAGCGGGATCGGAAAGGTGCGCAGGCCCAGCGCGGCGACGGTGTCCGGCAGCCAGTCCTCGGGGACCAGCGTGATCAGGTCGCTGTCCCTGGCCAGCAGCATGGCGCCGGTGTGGCTGGGCACGATGACCGCCACCCGGCGCCGGAGCCCGAGTCCGGCGAGCCCGGCGTCGATCGGGCCGAGCCGTTTGCCGCGCCGGGAGACGCCGATGTGGTCGACGGCGGCGAACCGGCGGGCGGTGATCCGGCGGCCGTCGAACAGCGGATGGCCGGCTCTGGCGAGGCCGACCAGCGGAACGCGGAGGAGCTGCCGGGTGCGGACCTCCGGGTCCAGGCCGCCGAGCACGCCCAGTTCGACATCCACCAGCCCCTGCCGCAGCGCCGGCCCGTCCTCCAGCGCCTCCGGCAGGAAGACCACGTCCACCCGCGGGGCCTGCGCCCGGACCCGCTCGGCGAGCGCGGCAGCCGTCCGCACCAGCATCAGCTCCCCGGCCTGCACCGTGAAGGTGCGGTCGAGGCGCACCGGGTCGAACCCGGCGCCGGGGCGCAGCACGCTGTCGCAGCCGCGCAGCAACGCGCTGACCTCCTCCCGCAGTTCGAGCGCCCGCGGGGTCGGGACGAGGCCCTGCCCGGCGCGCACCAGCAGCGGGTCCTCGACGGCGCGGCGCAGCCGGGCGAGCATCCGGCTGACCGCCGCGGGCGAGGTGCCGAGCCGCTCGGCCGCGCGGGTCACACTGCTCTCCTGGAGCAGGGCGTCCAGTGCCCGCAGCAGGTTGAGGTCCAGCATCCGCACGCCCCCGGTCTCGGTCTTTGCGTTCAGCGCAACTATCCGATGCCGATCCTTGCATTGTTCCCGCCCCCACCGCCGACGAAGGTGGAGACGAACACGCAACCTCCCTGAGGAGTCCTCATGTCACAGCTCTCCCGCACCGCCCGCGCCGGCGACGTGCTCGCCGTCGTCAGCCAGAGCGGCCCGACCGTCTCGTTCTTCGACGCCGCCACCGACCGGCACCTGGACACCCTCCAAGTCATCGCCGAGCCGCACGAGTTGTGCTTCGACCCGACCCAGCGGCTGCTCTGGTGCAGCAGCGCCTACCACTCGGGCTACTACCACGCCAACAGTGGCCGCCGCACCGAGCTGACCGTCATCGACGCCGACACCCGCCGGATCGTCGAGGTGATCGACCTCGCCCCCGAACACGGCCCGCACGGGCTGGCGTTGGACACCGCCCGGGGCCGGCTGTACGTCAGCGTGGAGGGCGGCGAGGACCGCCCCGGCGGCGTCGTGGTCATCGACACCGCGACCCGCCGCCCGCTCGGCCGGATCGACACCGACGCCCCCGGCCCGCACTGGTTCGCCGTCTCCCCGGACGGCCGGACCGGCTTCGCCACCAACAAGGAGGCGCCCTTCGTCTCGGTCGTGGACCTCGAACGGGGGACGCTGACCGCCAAGGTGGAGGTCCCCGGCAGCGAGGGCCTGGCCGTCTCCTCCGACGGCACCCGGGTCTACGCCGCCGGCCCGTACCTCTCCACCTCCACCGCCCCCGCCGCGGCCCCGGGCATCCGCGTCATCGACGTCCCGACCGCGACCGTCACGGCCGTCCTCCCGACGGACTCCCCGGCCCTGCCGGTCCACCTCACCTCGACCGGCCGGCTCCTGGCCGGCGAAGTCCGGTCGACCCCCGCCTCCGGCTCCGCCCTGGGCCGTCAACTCCCGGGCCGTCTCACCGTGTTCGCCGCCGACGACCACCGCCGCCTCGGCTCCGTCGAGGTGGGCCTCTTCCCGCTCACCATCACCTCCTCCCCGGACGGCGGCCTCGCCTACGTCGCCGGCGTGATCTCCTCCACCGTCGACGTCATCGACCTGGCCACCCTCACCCCGGTCTCCCGCCTCACCATCCCCAAGCTCGCCGACCCGGGCGCCCACGGCCTCGCCTACCTCCCCCGCCCGGCCTGACGACCGCCCGTCAGCCCTGCCGGGCGACGCCCACCGGGGACGGCGCCGAGCAGGGCCCGGGGGCGGCTCGGGCCGCCTGGGCCGGACACGCTGGTCTCCGTACGCGGGTGGGCGCTTCGTTGCCGGTCAGCTGACGGTGAGGGTGGCGTGCATGTACTGGTGGATGGCACAGATGTACGGGTAGCCGCCGGCCTTCGCCGGGGCGGCGAAGACGGCCGATGCTCCGCCGCTGACGGCCTTGGTGTCGAAGGACCCATCGTCGGCGGTGACGGTGTGGGCGGTGGAGTCCTCGTTCACCACGGTGATGCTCTGCCCCGGGGGAACGGTGAGCGTGGCCGGCTGGAACCGGAAGTCCTTGATGGTGATCCGGGCCCCGGAGGGGGCCGGGCCGGAGGAGCCGGCCGGGGCGTGGGATCCGGCGGGGGCGTGGGATCCGGCGGGGCTCGACGAGCAGGCGCCGAGCGCAAGGGCCAGCAGGGCCGCGCTCAGGGCGGCGCGCAGGCGTACGGCGGTCACGGGTGCACTTCCGTTCCGGGGTGGGGGGGAAGGTGCGTGCCCGGGCGCGGGGGTGTCGACGTCTCGCGCCCGGGCGCGCACCGCTCTGGATCTGCTCAGACGGTGAGCAGGGTGGGACTGGCCGCCTTGTCGACGGGCAGGAAGTCGTCGGGGACGGGGTACTGGCCGAGGACGTAGTTGAGGATGGCGGCGTGCATGGCCTCGACGGGGGCGATGGTGGCGGCGGTGGCGATGCCGGCGGGGCTGGTGACGTTGTAGGTCGCGAAGAGGTAGGTCTGGGCCGCCTGGTCCTCCAGCTGGAGGGCGAGCTTGGCGACGTCGCCCACGCTGGCGGCCTTGCCCAGGGCCTCGGTGGTGGCGGCCTGGTTGGTCAGCGGCACGTTGGTGATCGCGGGCTTGCCCGCCCCGGTGAGGACCGCGTTCCAGGCCTTGGCGTGGTCGGCGTGCTGAGCCATGGCGGTGGTGACGAAGGTGGCGACCGCCGGGGGGACGGTGCCGAGCTTGCCGGCCTTGGCGGCGTCGAGGGCTGCCTGGTAGGCGCCGACGGCCTGGTTCTCCAGCGCGACGGCCAGGGCCACCACCTTCAGGTCCCCGGTGTACTGGCCCGACACCGAACCGGACGGCGGCGCCGAGGAACTGCCGGAAGTGGGCGGCGCACCCGTGGGCTTGCTGCTGGAGCAGGCCGCCAGGGTGAGCGCGAGCGCGGCGCCGCCGGCCCCGAGCAGGAAGCGGCGCCGCCCGGCGTCGCGCGGCTCGTCGCCCCGGCGGGCGCGGATCTCCTCGCCCAGGTCCAGCGCGCCGGTGCGCATGGCGGGCAGCGTCGCCCGGTGGGCCTCGTCCATCTCCGCCGTGAGACGGGCGAGTTGGCCTTCGCTGATCTGGAGCTCCCAGTCGTGCGCGGTCACTTGACGGCTCCTTCGGTGATCGGCGAGGCACTGTCGGTCTTGTAGAAGGCGTCGGGGAAGCCGACGCTGCCGGCCGCCGCCGGGAGCTTGGCCGGGTCGACCGGGATGGTGACCAGGTCGGCGGCGTTGCCGGCGAGCAGCGCCTGCACGGCCAGCAGGGTGGCGCGGTGCTGGGCCTCGACCGGGGCGACGGACGCGAAGAGCTTGCGCAGGTCCGCGCTGCTCACCTGGCTCACGTTCCTGGCGTAGGTCTGCGCCGCCACGTCCTCCAGGGTGATGGCGAGCTTCACCACGTCGGCCGGGCCCTTGATGCTCGGCAGCGCCTGGTCGACGACGGCCTTGTACGTCGGGTCCGGGTCGTTCTGGGCCTTGCCGCCGGCGGCGGTCGCGGCGGCGTTGAACGCCTTGGCGTGCGCCTGGTGCTGGGCGGTGGTCTTGGCGATGAACGCGGCCACCGTCTTGTTGCCGTCCTTGATGAACGGCAGTCCGACAGCGGTCCGGTAGACGGCCACGGCGAGGTTCTCGATCGACGCGGCGGTCTGCAGCGCCATGATGTCGTCGGCCATCGAGCCGGACGGCGAGGGGCTGTCGGCGAGGGCGCGGGTGCCGCCGAGGAGCGCGGCCGTCCCGACGGCTCCGGCGACCAGCCCGCCACGCTGCCACCAGCGGCGCCGGACGGGTCCGACCGCCTGCCCGAAGTCGGTCAGCGCGCCGTGCGTGATCCGCAGCGCGTCGCTGTTCAGGTCCTGCGACTGCTCGGTGAGTTCTTCGAGCAGCCGGGTGTCGATGTGCTCTGAAGGCATCATGCTCCCGTCTCAGGCCGGAGCCCGCCGGTTCACGGGCTCGTACGTCATCCCTTCGGCGCTGCCCGCTGGCCGGCTTGCCCGGAGGGCCGGGAAACCCGGTGATTCACCTGCCCGAGTGGTGGCGGCGCATCGAATTGACTCGAAGTCACCGCCCGCTGCCCCCGGGCGACGGGGCGACTGCCGGCCGGAGCCCGCTGCCGCCCGTACGCGCGGTCCGCGCCGGTCGGGCCGGGAGCCGGGGGCCGGGGCGGGCACGGCGGCCCGGCACCGGCCGCGGGCCGGGAGACGGCGACGCGGAGGGCTCCGCCTGCCGCCGCGTGCGACGGCGGCGGCGGCGAAACTGGTGACAGCCCGGGCCAATCCGGTGGCATGCCGGTCCCGAAGGACCACATGAGTAGTCCTGTTCACCGGCCGGTGCCTTCTTTCCCCGGCCGCGTCGTGGGGAGGCCCGTGATGCCCGCCATCCGTCCGTGGGGCTCGCCGCCCGCCCGTCGTCCCCGAGGAGTGGTCGGATGAGCACCGTCGTCCACCTGTCCGGTCCCGGACGACCGGGCCCGGACCTCAAGGAGCTCCTCGCCAGGGTCGCCCGCGGCGACCAGGACGCCTTCTCCCGGCTGTACGACTGCGTGGCCGCCCCGGTACTGGGCCTGGCACGCCGGGTGCTGCGGGACCCGGCGCAGTCCGAGGAGGTCGCCCAGGAGGTGCTGCTGGAGGTCTGGCGCACCGCCGCCCGCTACCGCGCCGAGCGCGGCGAGGTGATGCCGTGGGTGCTCACCATCGCCCACCGGCGCGCGGTGGACCGGGTCCGCTCGGCGCAGGCCGCCGCCGACCGCGACCAGCGCGCCGCGGCCGCCTCCCGCACCCCCGAGTTCGACGAGGTCGCCGAGCAGGTCGAAGCCAGACTCGAACGCGACCAGGTGCGGCGCTGCATGAGGACGCTCACCGACCTCCAGCGCGAGGCGTTGACGCTGGCGTACTACCGCGGCTACACCTACCCCCAGGTCGCCGAAGTCCTCGGCGCCCCGCTGGGCACCGTCAAGACCCGCATGCGCGACGGACTGATCCGCCTGCGCGACTGCCTGGGGGTAGCCGCATGAGCACCGCCGACCCGCACACCCTGACCGGCGCCTACGCCGCCCACGCCCTCGACCCCGACGAGAGCGCCGACTTCGAACTCCACCTGACCCACTGCCCGGCCTGCTCCCAGGAAGTCGCCGAGTTCGCCGCCACCCTCGCCCGGCTCGGCGCCGCCCAGGCCGTCCTCCCCCCGCCGGCCCTCAAGACCCGTGTCCTGGCCGCGCTGCCGACGCTGCGCCAGGAGGCCCCGCGCGTCGTTCCCGCTCCGGGACGCCGGCGCGGCCGCCTCGCCGGGGGCTGGCCGAAGCTCGCCCTCGCCGCCTGCCTGGCACTCGCCGTGGGCACCGGTGCCGTGGCCGTGCGACAGCACCAGCAAGCCGGGCAGGCCCGCGCCCGAGCCGCCGCTCTCCAGCACCAGCAGGACCGCTTCGCCGCCCTGCTCACCGCGCCCGACGCCCGGACCGCCACCGGTCGTGCCGCCGGCGGGAGCGGCGTGGGCACGGCGGTGTGGTCGAACAGCCGCGGCCAGGCCGGCTTCCTGGCCTCCGGCATGCCCGCCCCGGCCGAGGGCGGCACGTACCAGCTGTGGTTCGACGACTCGGGGACGATGCGCCCGGCCGGGCTGCTGCCCACGGGCGACGGCGTCCTCCTGCTGACCGGGCCGCTGGACGGGGCACGGGGCATCGGCGTCACCGTCGAACCGGCGGGCGGCTCCGCGCACCCCACCACGCCGCCGGTCATGCTCCTGCCCTTCACCTGACCGGGCGAGCCGGATGTGACCTGGTGCCGGCGGGACGGTGGCGTGCGCGTCGCTGGGCGTGGGATCCGGGGCGGCACATGCGGTGGTCATCTTTCATGACTTGGAAAAAATCTGACGGACAATCGGTGCCTTCGATTCGCATAGGCGGAAGC
This sequence comes from Kitasatospora sp. NPDC036993, assembly GCF_055607525.1. Lineage (NCBI taxonomy): Bacteria > Bacillati > Actinomycetota > Actinomycetes > Kitasatosporales > Streptomycetaceae > Kitasatospora > Kitasatospora sp. NPDC036993. The sequence continues at coordinate 263,137 of NZ_JBVJRP010000003.1, forward strand.
AGGTCGGGGCTAGGTATCGGCACCCGTTCGACCTGGGCGAGCGCAAGGTCCAGCTCGACCCAGATGCCTTGCTCCACCCACTCGTTAAAGTACTTCGAGGCGGCTCATCGAGCCGTACTCCTCACGAAGTTTCGGCCAGGAGACGCCGGTGCGGGCCTTGGCGAAGATCCTCTTCCGCCCCTGACCCGCGCCGCCCGCACCATGGAGGCCACCACCATGGCACACCCCGCCCGCAACCGCCCCGACAGGGACCGGCCCAGGCCCGGCAAACCCGCGTCCCGCACGATCGCCCGGACCGCACTGGTCACCGGCGCCTCCCGCGGACTCGGCCTGCTCATCGCCGGAGAACTCGCGCGCCGCGGCTGCCGGGTGACGCTCTGCGCCCCGCGAGGAGGACCTCCGCCAAGCCATGGAGACCATGCTGTTCGCTGGAGCAACCGCTGGATGGCCGCCCTCAACGCCTTCGACATCACCTTCGACGGGCGCCTGTCAGCCGGACGGGCGTAGGCCAACCGGCCCACGCCCGACAGCAAGATCAACACCTAGTCCAACCGGGTGTCGTACACCTAGATCGTGATAGTCCGGTGCCGGCGGGCCCGCCGGCACCGACAGGCCGCCGCCTCCGAAATAACCGTCGACTGCCGAACGGGGAAACCTGTAGTGGCGAGAGTAGATATTCCTCAGCAAGGCATGTAGTGTTCCTGGTGTTGGAAGAAGAGGACAGCAGGACGGGCAGACACGAACTGCCCGGTTGGTAGCGCAGTTGGCAGTACCAGCAGTAACGCAGGAGGCGTGCAGGCCGTCAGTACGCGGGATCCGGTCAAGGCAGAAGGATTCCCGACGGAAGACGGGTGACCTGTCAGGCGTTACGGGCCCGGTTACGCGTGGGGCCCGGGGCGGTGGCGGTCGCACACGCGTTAGACGCAGTACCGGCAGCACCCCAGCAGTTCGCAGTGCCGCAGTACGCACGATGCACATCAGAGGAGAAGGGAAGGGTTCACCCCGTCGGATCGCCCGCCACGGCATGCACTCCCGCCGGGCGGTCACCGCAGTACCCATCGTCATGGAACGTCATGGAAGAGGTGGTCCTCGGTCACGCATACGCGATCCCCGCATCCTGCCCATCCCCCGGGCAGCGCGGACACCACAGGCCGGCGAAACAGCCGGCAGCAGTAGTGCAGTAGATGGTGCAGTGAATCCACATATCCCTGGGCCCCGGCGCACAACAGCGCCGGGGCCCTCGACCCGTTTCCCGAGAAAGAAGGTGCTGGTGGAACAGGCCACCCTCACCCCGGACCCAACACGGCGGACCACATGAGCGCAGAGACCAAATTCGACGACGACGACTACCCCGCCTACACCATGGGCCGAGCCGCGGAAATCCTGGGCACCACACCGAGCTTCCTCCGCAGCCTCGACGAGGCCAAACTCATCACCCCCCAGCGCTCAGCCGGCGGCCACCGCCGCTACTCCCGCTACCAACTGCGCATCGCCGCCCGCGCCCGCGAAATCGTCGACCAGGGAACCCCCCTCGACGCCGCCTGCCGCATCATCATCCTCGAAGACCAACTCGAAGAAGCCCTGCGCATCAACTCCGAACTCCGCCGCGACTGAGCGAGCAGTCCCCAGCCCCTCACCGCTGGACCGGGCCCCGAGCACCGAGGGGCAGCGACCCACGTAGACAGCGTGGCCGGCAGCGACCAGTCGGCGGCGGTCCCGAAGCCGTCGCCCTGGTCGCGAGTTGCGGCGGACAGGTGGACGATGCAGGTCTGGACGACGGTCCGGGGCCAGACCTGCGCGACGGCGTCGGGCAGGCCGGTCAGGCCGGTCAGGCCGTCGCAGATGAGGATGAGGCAGTCCTTGACCCCGCGGTTCCTGATCTCGGTGAGGACGGACTGCCAGTACTTGGCGCCCTCGCTGCCGCCGCTGGTCCACAGGCCCAGGATGTCGCGGTAACCGTCGGTAGCGACGCCCAGGACCACGTGGACGGGCGGTGGTGTGGATCTGCTCGGCGAAGCCGGGCTGTCGCACTTCGGAAGGGAAGGCATTCGGTGGCCAGGAGCGTCTTGAGCTGGGCGCCGGCCGTGGCGACGTGGGCGATCCGGTAGTCGCCGATGGTGATGGAGCGGTCGGCGACCGGCCAGCCGGTGTAGTGGCCTCCGAAGCGGTGTCCTGACCGCGAACCGGCGAAGGGATGGGTCCGCGGAGCCCGCGGTGCTCATCCACGGTATGGCGACACCCCCGTTCCGTACGCCGGCAGCACCCGGTTCGCCGGCGGCCGGCCGGTCAAGGTCCACTCGTGCGTGGGGAACCAACCCGGATGTGCCTGTGTGAACTGCGGTGAACGCCCTGATAAGTCACCGCCGGATGCGTTGACGCTCCCGGGCGCCAGAAGGAAACTCTGCACATAAGTGAGTCCGCACATAGGGGGCCGGGGTGCAGTTCGAGTATGTCCTGCTGGCTTTGCTCGCCGGCCGCCCGCTCAGCGGGTACGACCTGCGCAAGTGGGTTGAGACGGAGGGCCAGTTCCTTCGGTCGCGGGCCCATCACAGCCAGATCTACCGCCTGTTGGGGCGGATGGTCCGGGACGGCTGGGTGGTGTACGAGGTCGACCCTCGGGAGGGCCGGCCCGACGCGAAGGTGTACCGGCTGACGCCGGTGGGCCGCGAGGCGCTCCTGGAGTGGGTGCACTCGCCGTACGAGCCGCCCAGCCGGTTCCAGGACGCCGACTTCTACGCACGGTTCGTCTTCGCCGCCGGTCTGGACCGGGCGGCGGCCATCCGGTTGCTCCGTACCGAACTGGACTACCGGCGCGAGCAGATCGCGCGTAGCCGGCCTCGGGACCGCACCATGCGTTTCGAGGACCCGCTGCCGGAGCTGGACCAGGAGTTGGTGCGCGAGGTCGCCGAGGAGCTGCACCAGTACGGGGCGCGGGCGGTGGACTCATGGATCGTCTGGCTGGAGCGCATGCTCCGGCGCCTTGAACGCTGGCAGCCGGGGCCGCAGGCCACGCCGGCTGGAGAGGAGAACGCCCGATGAAGGCCATCATGGTGATGTTCGACAGCCTCAACCGGCACATGCTGCCGCCGTACGGAGGCGACTGGACCCATGCCCCCAACTTCGCCCGCCTGGCCGAGCGGTCGGTGACGTTCGACAACGCCTACGCGGGCTCGATGCCCTGCATGCCGGCCCGTCGCGAGATCCACACCGGCCGGTACAACTTCCTGCACCGCAGCTGGGGCCCGCTGGAGCCGTTCGACGACTCCATGCCCGAACTGCTCAAGCAGAACGGCGTGTACACCCACCTGGTCAGCGACCACCCGCACTACTGGGAGGACGGCGGCGCCACCTACCACGGCCGCTACAACACCTGGGAGTTCTTCCGCGGCCAGGAGGGCGACCCCTGGAAGGGCCACGTAGCCGACCCCGAGATCCCCGAGGACCTGAAGCGGCTGCGCGGCGATGCCTACCGGCAGGACTGGGTGAACCGGCGCTACCTGGCGACGGAGGACGTGCACCCGCAGACGCTGACCTTCGACGCCGGCTTGGAGTTCGTACGGACGAACCAGGACTCGGACAACTGGTTCGTCCAGATCGAGACCTTCGACCCGCACGAGCCGTTCTTCAGCCACCAGCGTTACAAGGACCTCTACCCGCACGACTACGACGGCCCGCACTTCGACTGGCCCGACTACAAGCGCGTGGCCGAGACCTCCGGCCAGGTCGAGCACGCCCGGATGGAGTATGCGGCGCTGCTGTCGATGTGCGACCACTCCCTCGGGCGAGTCCTTGACCTGATGGACGAACAGAACCTCTGGGACGACACGCTGTTGATCGTCAACACCGACCACGGCCTCTTGCTGGGCGAGAAGGGCTGGTGGGGCAAGGTCGTCCAGCCCTGGTACAACGAGCTGGTCCACCTGCCGCTGTTCGTCTGGGACCCCCGGGCGGGTACGGCCGGCGAGCGGCGGGCGGCGCTGGTGCAGACGACCGACCTCGCGCCGACACTGCTGGAGTACTTCGGCATCGACCTCCCGGCCGACATGCAGGGCAGGCCGCTGCCCGTCGCCGACGACACCCCCGTGCGTGCGGCGGCCCTGTTCGGCATGCACGGCGGGCACGTCAACGTCACAGACGGCCGCCACGTCTACATGCGCGCCCCCGCCACGCCCACCAACGCCCCGCTCCAGGAGCACACCCTGATGCCCACACACATGCGGGGCCGGTTCACCCCGGCCGAGCTGGCGGACCTGGAACTCGCCGAACCGTTCACCTTCACCAAGGGCGTGCGCACACTGCGCATCAACGGGCGCACCTTCATCAACCCCTACCAGCACGGGACGCTGCTCTTCGACCTGGACGCCGACCCTCAGCAGCGCACCCCGATCCTCGACGAGGAGGCCGAACTGCGCATGGCCACCCACCTGGTGGACCTGATGCGGGCGAACGAAGCCCCGCCGAGCCAATTCGAGCGGCTCGGCCTGCCGGCCGAAGGCCCGGTCACCGAGCACCACCTCCTGGCCCGTGCCCAGCATCAGCAGGCCCACACGGCCGCGCAGCCGCTGCCCCTGCCGCAGGACTTCCCCGACAGCCGGCTCTCCCTGCGGACCCCGCTGATGACCCTGCTCGCGGACCCCGTCGCCGTCGAGGTGCTGCGCACCCACCTGCCCGGCATCGTCGACTCGGAGTTCCTGCAGTTCCTCGGCCCCACACCGCTGATCGATGTCGCCGCGCTCGCCGGCGCACTGCTGGACATCTCCGCGCTGCACGTCGTCGCGCACGAACTCTCAACGCTCTGACCGACGCGGTACGACAGAAACCGGTGACGGGGCTGCCACCCCGTCACCGGTGAGCACTCACCCCAGCCCCGCACAGTCCTCGCGAAGAACGATGCACAGAACGGGATGGCGCATGCCCAACCTTATCGACGACACCCCTCGTGGCGCCCAGCAAGCCGAACCGCCCCCGGTCCGCGGCCGCTGGAGACAGCTGTCCATCCTCGGCGGCGCCATGCTGGTCGACGGCACCGAGGCCGGTCTGGTCACCGGACTGTTCCCGGTGATCAGACAGTCACTGGGCCTGTCCCTGGGCGCCCTCGGCATCCTGGGCGCGGCGGGCAAGCTCATCGGCGTGGCCGCCGCACCGCTGTGGGTGTGGGCGGCCCGGCGCTGGTCCCGCAAGGCGGTCCTGGTCCTGACCACCGGCCTGTGGGGGGTCTGGGGAGTGGCCGCCGGGTTCTCCCAGGACTTCACCCAGCTGCTGGTGTTCCTCACCGTCCTGGCCGCCGGCTACGCCTCCGCCCCGCCTCTCGTCTCCGAGATCATCGGTGACCTGTTCGCCGCCCAGTCGCGCGGCCGCGCCGTGGGAATCCTCTACGGGGCGCTCGCCCTGGCGAGTTCGGTGCTCGGTCCGCTGATCGGCCAGCTGGCCGGGATTCCGGATGGCTGGCGCTGGGGCTTGTGGGGCGTCGGTCTCGTCAACATCCTCTTCGGCCTGGTACTGCTGGCGGGCTTCCGCGACCCCGGTCACGGTGCTTCCGAACACCAGCTCGCCGACCTCGACCGGACTGCTCGCGAGACACCGACCACGGTCGGCCTCGCCGGGGTCCGAGCGCTGCTGCGCATCCCCAGCTTCGTGATCCTGCTCGTCTCCCGGCTGCTCTCGGGCCACCTCCTCCTCGGCTCGTTCGCCGTCGTCTACCTGGTGGATGTGTTCGGCTTCACCACCCAGCGGGCCTCCGTCGTGCTGATGCCGCTCGGCATCGGCTACCTGCTCGGCACCCTGCTGGGCGGCTTCCTCGCCGACTGGGCGGGCCGCCGCAGCCCGGGCCACGGACTGCCCGCCGTCCTCCAGGCCGCCCAGATCGCCTTCGCCGCGTTCGCCTTCCTCGGCACCCAGGTCCACTACGGCGGCCTCGGCGTCTACGCCCTGCTCTTCGGGCTCATGGGCATGGCCCAGGGCGTCAACCCCGGGGTCAACCGGCCGATGGTCATGGCCGTCACCCCACCGGAACTACGGGCCACCGCCTTCACGATCTACCTGTCCATCTTCGAGGCCGTCGCCTGGGCCATCTTCAGCCTGGGAGCCGGCTTCCTCGGCCAGCACCTCGGGCTGCGCCCGGTGTTCCTGACGGTCCTCGTCTTCCTGATGCTCGCCAACGCCGCTTTCCTGACGCTCCTCCACCTGCCCTACGCGAAGGACGTGGAGCGGGTACAGCGGCAACTCGACCGTCGGCGCGAAGCAGCCCTGACCTGACCGACCACGATCCCGGCGCCGCCGTCGGCAGGCCGCCGACCGTCCGCCCCGCAGGACGCCACCGAAGCGAAGGAAGCCCAGCATGCGCCGAGCCAGGACCGCCGTTCTCTCGACCGCACTCCTCGCCCTCACGACAACCGCACTCGCCACCGACACCGCGCACGCCACCGCCACCGCCACCGCCACCGACTACGTCGCTCTCGGCGACTCGTACTCCGCGGGCGGCGGGTCAGCCACCATCTACCTCAACGGCTGCAACCAGAGCACCAACGCCTACCCGTACCTCTACGCCCAGGCCACCTCGCCGACCGCGTTCAGCTTCCAGGCTTGCGGCGGCGCCACCACCACCGACGTCCTCGACGACCAGCTCACCCCGCTCAGTACCAGTACCACCCTGGTCAGCATGACCATCGGCGGCAACGACGTCGGCCTGGCCGGTGTGTTCGGCTCCTGCCTGCTCGGCAGCGACTCCGCCTGCCTGGACGCCATCTCGTCCGCCGGGACCACCGCGAACACCCAGCTGCCCGCCAAACTCGACACCGTCTACAGCGCCATCCGTTCGCGGGCCGCGAACGCCCGCGTCGTCATCCTCGGCTACCCGCGGTTCTACGATCTCGCCGCCTCGTTCTGCCCCGGGATGAGTGCCACCAAGCGGGCCGCGCTCAACAAGGGTGCCGACGTGCTGAACAGCGTCATCCGGACCGAAGCCGCCAAGTACCCGGGCTTCGTCTTCGAGGATGTCGCGGACCGCTTCACGGGCCACCAACTGTGCGACTCCACTGCCTGGATGCACGCACTCAACTGGCCGATCGGACAGTCCTTCCACCCCACCGCCGCCGGCCAGGCCGGCGCCTACCTCCCGGCTCTGCAAGCCGGCGCCTGACACGGCACCACCGTCTGCCGGCTCCGTCCCGGACGTGCGGAGCCGGCATTCCGACCTCGCGGGAGAGCGGCCGGCGTGGCAGCTGCGCCGACCCTCACGGCCACCTCGTGACCGTCCCGTGGCCTGCCGGGTACCGACGACACGGCTGCCCGCCACAGGACGGCCGACGGCGGACGCGGCGAGGGGTTTCTCGCAGGGGACTTCTTCGCGGCGACCGTCGCAGGACTGATGCCTCCCGGGGAGTATCAGAAGGACCTGATAGTCCCGCCTCCCGGACCGCCCCGCACGGGTTCGTGCGGGGCGGTGCACCTCCGCCCCTTCCGAGCGTGCTCGACGCCCCACGCGGGACGCGTGTGCCACCCAGACCTGGAGCCCTTCTCGATCCTGGGCACTTGATCGAATACCGAGGGAGCGATCGCATTTCCCAGATGATTCCCGTCCGTGACGTCGACCGGCATTTCAAGCGCTGAACTCCCGTTCAGTCACATCGCCCTGACGGGCGGAATCTGGCCGTCCCGCCGGCATCCGATGCCATCCTGGCAGCGGAATCGAAATCGCGCGGAGAACTTCCCTCTCGGCATTCGCGTATCCCTGCCACGACGCTCGGCGGGAACCCGAGCGCGAGGCCGGGCCATTGACCCGCTCCGAAGTGGTGCCCGTGCAAGGGCTTCATCGGTGGGCATGCATGATGGGACGCGGCGCGGGGCACCGGTGGTGCGCTTTGCCGGGAGCCCCGACGCAGCGGAAATCGTGGTCGTGCTCGCCCTGATTAGCGGGACATGGGCGCAGGTCCTCCGTGGTGCGCCCCCGCGCCACCACCCGTGATCCCCTGTGGAACGCACCCGCTCTGCGGATCGCTGCGGCATCTCACGTCCCGGGCAGGCCGCCCACACTCACCGAGTCGTTGCCACGGAGCCGACGGCCCCGCACACCGAACTGTCCCTTCGCGGCTCTGGGATCTCGCCGACCAAGGCCCGCGCGGTTTCCCCGAGTTCGGCCAGCAGGACGTCGAAGCGGTCCATCGACGGATCATGCAAGCAATCTCCGGCGACCGTCAGCCGGTGACCCGGGCTCCGGTCCGCGAGAGCGATCACTTGAGCGACCGCGTCATCCGGCATCGTCCCGCTACCACGAAGGCAAAACTCCAGGAGATCTCTCCTCTCGGCATCCAGCGGATCAGCCCGGTGGTGGCGTCGGGCGAGCGGAATCGCATTTCCGAGGGGTGCTGACGTCCAGCCAGTCGGACTCGCGCATCTGGGTCACCAGGGTCGCGCAGGTGCTGTCCCTGCCCCAGAGCGCTTCGTCCTTCGCGGCGAAGCTGCTGTAGGACAGGGCGTGGGAGAAGGCGGCGGCGAAGGCGAGGGCGATCTCGTGCGGGGTCTCCAGGTCGAAGGCCGCGTGCCAGGCGCGCTCGCCCACTGCGGACTCGTATCCGGCCACCATCCAGCGGGAGTTGCGGTCCCCCGGCTCGCGGTCGAGCCGGATCCGGCCGGTGAGGCAGTCGCTGACGGCGACGCTGGTGTCGCCGTCGTCGCAGGAGTACCGGGACCAGCCCTGGTGCTCGGTGAGGAAGGCCTCGAACGCCGCGTTGGCGGTGTCCGGGTGGCCAGGCCCGGCGAGGTAGCCGGGGCTCACCACGACGTGCTAAAGCGAAGAGCGTGTCGAGATCCTCACCGGGGCCGGCGAGGTAACCCGGGAAGACCGCCATCGGCATGTCGTGGGACGGGTTGGTGTGCGTCATCGGGTGGTGGCTCCATCGGGTGCTGGGGCGGCCCCGGGGTGGTCCGGGGCCGCCGGGCCGGGGTTCGGCCGGGGGTGCTCGAGGCACTAAGGGTCCTCGGGTGGCTACGCCGGTGCCGGGTCGGTTGCCTCGGCGGTGCGCTTGGCCTCCGCGAGGCGTTCCTCAACTGGTGCAGCGGGGTTTCGAGTATGGGGAGAGTTCCTTCGGCCAGGTTCTGTCCGGCGGACCGCGTGACGCGTCACGTCGGGCCGTTGTTCGGGACGTGGGCGGGGCGATCTGACCAGGATCGCGCGGATAAAGCAGTGGTCGCCTGCCCGGCCTCCCTGCCACCATCTCGGTGTGACCACGTTGTTCCTGACCGTCGGCCTGCCAGGGGCCGGGAAGACCACGAAGGCTCGGCAACTCGCCGAGGAGCACGGCGCGCTGCGCCTGACCCCCGACGACTGGATGATTCCCCTGTTCGGCGAGTCGGAGGCGGGCGGCAAGCGCGACGTATTGGAGGGGCGCATGCTCTGGCTCGCCCTGGAGGCGGTCAGGCTGGGCACCAACGTCGTGCTGGACTACGGCTGTTGGTCACGGGACGAGCGGTCCGCGATCCGCTGGCTCGTGGAGGCGGAGGGCGCGTGCTGCCACATGGTCTACCTGCCGGTGGACGATGAGATCCAACGCGCCCGGATCGCCCATCGCTGGGCGACCACCCCAGAGCAGACGTTCCCGATGACCGAGGCCGACATCCTGGACGGGCGGGCGCACTTCGAGGAGCCCGACGTGGCAGAGCTGGCAGGTCGCGGAGTCGCCAGCCCGCCCCCCGGCTGGGCGGGCTGGCGGGAGTGGGCCGCCGACCGGTGGCCGTCGTTCGCGTGACCGTTTCGGCCGATATCGGCGCGAAGTAGGGGATCGACGGCCCTGGGCCCCCTGTTTTCGTCACAGACCGTAGCTACTGTCCACGTCTGCCATTACTTTCAGTGCACTTCGGGCCATCGCGCGGCGCCCCGCCCGCGGCCCACCGGGCAAGAACGCCATCTACGGCGTGCATCGCCGCCCGCGCCGAGAGCCGCCCGCGCCGAGAACTACCCCTCCTCCCGACCTAACCTGCACGGATTCCCCGGGCAGCAAGCCCTCGTCAGCGGTCCCGGACGTCAGGCCGCCTTCCACCTGGACCTCTTGTTCGCCGACTCATCCCGACCGATCCCTGAGGATCGCCCCCTAAGGGGAATAGACGCGTTCGCCGACGGGCATGGCAGATCGTAGTGCAACGCCATCCGTCGTGAGAAGGTACCGATCATGAGTTTCCTGAAGTTCGCCCTCAATGTTATCTGGCTGCTTTTCTGCGGAATTTGGATGGCTCTCGCCTATGTGCTCGCCGGAATCATCTGCTGCCTACTCGTGATTACCATCCCATTTGGCATTGCTTCATTTCGGATCGCTGGCTTCATCCTGTGGCCGTTCGGGCGCACCACGGTGGAGCGGCCCGACGCCGGGGCGGCGTCCTGCGTGGGCAACGTCATCTGGCTGGTGTTCGCGGGCTGGTGGCTGGCGCTCGGGCACCTGATCACCAGCATCCCGCTGTTCCTGTCGATCATCGGGATCCCCTTCGGCTGGGCGAACCTCAAGATGATCCCGGTCTCGCTGATGCCGCTCGGCCGCGAGATCGTCCCCACGGACGCGGAGTGGGGCGCGCGGTAGCCGCCACCCACCCGTCGACGGCCGGCGCAGGGCAGCAGCCCGCGCCGGCCGCCGGCGTTCCCGGGGTCAGGCGCGGCGGGTGAGGGCCCTGCGCACGGCGTAGGCGGCGGCGCCGAGGGCGAGGACGGTGGCGCCCTGGAGGACGGAGGCCGCGGGCAGGGCGAAGGCCAGGGCGAGGCAGCCGGCCGCGCCGAGGACGGGGACGGCGCGCGGGGGCCGGCCCTCGGCGGGGGTGAGGGTCCAGGCGGCGGCGTTGGCGACGGCGTAGTAGACGAGGACGCCGAAGGAGGAGAAGCCGATCGCGCCCCGGAGGTCGCCGAGGGCGGCGGCGAGGGCGACCACGGCGCCGACGGCGAGTTCGGCGCGGTGCGGGACGCCGAACCGGGGGTGGACGGCGGCCAGGGCGTGGGGCAGGTGGCGGTCGCGGGCCATCGCCAGGGTGGTGCGGGAGACCCCGAGGATCAGCGCGAGCAGTGAGCCGAGTGCCGCGACCGCCGCTCCGGCCCGCACCACCGGGGCCAGGCCCGGCGACCCGGCCGCCCGGACGGCGTCGGCCAGCGGCGCGGCGCTGTGGGCGAGCCGTTCGGGGCCGAGGACGGCCAGGACGGCGAGGGCGACGGCCGCGTAGACGACGAGGGTGATGCCGAGGGCGAGCGGGATCGCCCGGGGGATGGTGCGCCGCGGGTCGCGCACTTCCTCGCCGAGGGTGGCGATCCGGGCGTACCCGGCGAAGGCGAAGAAGAGCAGGCCGGCGGCCTGGAGCACGCCGTGGAACCCGGCGTCCGCGCCGACCGCCCAGTGGCCGGGGTCGGCCTCGCCCCCGGCCAGGCAGGCGGTGACGACGGCGGCCAGCACCGCCAGGACGACGGCGACGATCACCCTGGTCAGCCAGGCTGCCTTCTGCACGCCGACGTAGTCGACGGCGGTCAGCGCCACCACGGCCGCGACGGCGACGGCGTGGGCCTGGGCGGGCCAGATGTAGGAGCCGACGGTGAGCGCCATGGCCGCGCAGGAGGCGGTCTTGCCGACGACGAAGCCCCAGCCGGCCAGGTACCCCCAGAAGTCGCCGAGCCGCTCCCGGCCGTAGACGTAGGTGCCGCCGGACCGGGGGTACCGGGCGGCCAGCCGGGCGGAGGAGGTCGCGTTGCAGTACGCCACCAGACCGGCCAGCGCCAGCCCGGCGAGCAGCCCTGACCCGGCGGCCCCGGCGGCGGGCGCGAGCGCGGCGAAGACGCCCGCGCCGATCATCGAGCCCAGCCCGATCACCACGGCGTCCGACACCCCGAGGTGCCGTCGCAGGTCCCCCGGCGGGGACGGCGGTGCCGACGACGTACTCATGAACCCGCACCACTCCCGGTCGCCCTCGGATGTCGCGCGCACCATACCGGAGCGGGGGAAACGGCGGTCAACGGCCGAGCCGGTCCTCCAGGGCGCGGAGGTCCGCGGTGAGCGCGCCGCGCACCTGGCGGGACATCAGCGGACCGGCCAGCCGGAAGCCGCCGCGGACCCGGATGCGGGCGAAGGTGCCGGCCTGGGTGGGCTCGAAGGTGTAGGTGACCCGCATCGGCATCGGCCCGGCGACGGAGACCAGGTCGAGCACCGTCGGCGGGTCGTACCGTGCCACGCGCAGCACGTACCCGAAGGACGCGCCCAGGAAGCGCGCCGTCCTGGTGACCTCGGCCCCGGCGCCGAAGCCGCCGCCGTCGGCCTCCCGGGTGAGGGCGGCGGTGCGGATGCCCCGGGTCCACTCGGTGTCGTGGCGCCAGTCCATCGCGTAGGCGGCGACCGTGGCGGGCGGCAGGGGGATCAGGCGTTCCACTGTGACGTCGAGGGGCATGATCACACTCTCCCGCCGGGCGGGCGGCCGCGCTCCCCGGACTCACCCGGGCGGAGGGACGGCCTCCCGGGCGGAGGGACGGCAGCCTCCCGTTCAGAGCCCCAGGATCCGCTGGGCCTCCTCCCGCATCTCGACCTTGCGGATCTTCCCGGTGACCGTCATCGGGAACTCCTCGACCACGTGCACGTAGCGCGGGATCTTGACGTGGGCGAGCCGGCCGGCGCAGTACGCGCGGAGGGCCTCGGCGGTGACCGGCTCGGCGCCCTCCCGCATCCGGATCCAGGCCATCAGTTCCTCGCCGTACTTGGCGTCGGGCACGCCGATCACCTGGACGTCGAGGATGTCCGGGTGGGCGTGGAGGAACTCCTCGATCTCGCGCGGGTAGAGGTTCTCGCCGCCGCGGATCACCATGTCCTTGATCCGCCCGGTGATGGCGAGGTAGCCGTCCTCGCCCATCACCGCGAGGTCCCCGGTGTGCATCCAGCGGGCGGTGTCGACGGCCTCGGCGGTGCGCTCGGGCTCGCCCCAGTAGCCGAGCATCACGGAGTAGCCGCGGGTGCACAGCTCGCCGGGTTCACCGCGCGGGACGGTACGGCCGGTGGCGGGGTCGATCACCTTGACCTCCAGGTGGGGGCCGACCCGGCCCACCGTGGCGACCCTCCGCTCGACCGGGTCGTCGACCCGGGTCTGGGTGGAGACCGGCGAGGTCTCGGTCATGCCGTAGCAGATGGAGACCTGGGTCATGCCCATCCGCCCGATGACCTCCTTCATCACCTCGCTGGGGCAGGGCGAGCCGGCCATGATGCCGGTGCGCAGGCTGCCGAGGTCGTAGCGGTCGAAGTCCGGGTCGGCCAGTTCGGCGATGAACATGGTCGGCACGCCGTACAGCGAGGTGCAGCGCTCGGCGGCGACGGCGGCCAGGGTGGCGCCCGGTTCGAAGGAGGGGGCCGGGATGACCGTGCAGGCGCCGTGCGAGACGGCCGCCAGGTTGCCCATCACCATGCCGAAGCAGTGGTAGAAGGGGACGGGGACGCAGATCCGGTCCTGCTCGGTGTAGTCGAGCAACTCGCCCACGAAGTAGCCGTTGTTGAGGATGTTGTGGTGCGAGAGGGTCGCGCCCTTGGGGAATCCGGTGGTCCCCGAGGTGTACTGGATGTTGATCGGGTCGTCGGGGGACAACTCGCCCTGGCGTACGGCGAATTCCTCGACCAGGGCGGTCCCGGCCCGCCTGCCGGCGGCGGTCACGGCGTCCCAGGCGGGGCCGCCGATCAGCAGGACGCGCTCCAACTCGGGGCAGCGGGGCCGGACTTCCTCGATCATCCCGGCGTAGTCGGAGGTCTTGAAGCGCTCGGCGGCGACCAGCACGCGCAGGCCGGCCTGGTTCAGCACGTACTCCAGCTCGTGGGCGCGGTAGGCCGGGTTGACCGTGACCAGGATCGCGCCGAGCTTGGCGGTGGCGTACTGGGTGAGCGTCCACTCGGCGCAGTTGGGCGCCCAGATGCCGACCCGGTCCCCCTTGGCGATCCCGAGCTCCAGCAGGCCGAGTGCGAGGGCGTCGACGTCGGCGGCGAGTTCGGCGTAGGTCCAGCGGCGGGCGGTGGCCCGGTCGACCAGGGCGTCGCGGTCGGGGAAGGCACGCACCGCACGGTCGAGGTTCTCCCCGATGGTGTCGCCGAGCAGCGGGACGTCCGAGGTGCCGGAGGCGTAGCTGCGCGGGGTCGGCGTGGTCGGCACGGGCTGGCTCCTGGGGACGGCGGTGCGGGACGGGGACCATGGTCCCGGCCCCGACAGCCGTCCGCCACCCCCGAACGGGGGTACGGACACGGCGCCGGGGCCGCCCGTCGGGTTCGACGGACGGCCCCGGCGCGCGGGGTCACTCGTTGACGCAGATGTTGCCGAAGGCCGGGTTCAGGAGCCCGATGATGTCGATCGAGTTCCCGCAGACGTTGGCCTCCAGGTTGACCGGGACCTGGATCAGGTTGCCGGAGAGGACACCGGGCGAGCCGATGGCGGCACCGTTGGCGGTGGCGCTTCCGGCGGCGGCGGTCCCGGCACCGGCGAGGACCGCGGCCGCGGCGAGGGCGGTGGCGGCGAAGGTGGTACGCATACGCATTGCGTCACTCCTTGTGAGCACGGCGAGTCGATGTGTGACGATCACACTCGCTCACGATCACAAGGGATCCGCTCCTCCGCACGCCGGATTGCCCCGTTCTAGGGCGTGTCGCCCTCCCGGCCCACCGACGCCGCGGCCCCGGGGGCGGCGACGCTCAGTGATTCCAGCAGCTCCCGGGCCGGGGACAGCCCCGGTTCGACCGCCACCGCCCGGTGCAGCAGCCCGAGGGCGAGGGCCCCGTCCCCGGCCGCCAGGGCGTCCAGCGCCCGGTTGTAGTCGATCCGTCCGGCGTAACGCAGCCGGAACAGCACGGACAGGTCCTCCCGGCAGGAGGGGCAGCGCAGGCTCTCCGGGGCGGCCGGGACCCTGCACAGCGGGCAGGACACCTCCGGCGCGCTCAGGGCCTCCACGGCGCTCATCGCGGCCCCGCCTCCTCCGGACGGACCGGGCCGAGCGACTCCTGGGCCGGCTCGCTGCCCAGCTCCCGCTGCGCCTGCGCGTACAGGGCCAGCAGGTTCGACATGTGGGTGTTGACCTCCGCCATGTTGGGCGCCTCCACGGCCGCGTCCAGTCCGCGCAGCTCGGCCATGATCAGCTGGCCCAGGGCGGGCGAGACCATGTTCTGGGTCACGTAGACGTTGCACATGGTGAGCATCCGCATGGTGTGGCCGAGCGCGTCGCACAGCTCGTCCGCCTTCTGGGCCGCGCGCATCGCGCCCTCCCAGTCGGCGGCCTCGCGGCGCAGCCGCAGCTCGGCGGCCACCGACCGCAGCCGGTCCAGGTCGCTCGGGTCGAGGTGCTTCTCGCAGTAGTGGATGAACAGGCTCAGGTAGGCCTCGGAGCTGCGCACCCAGCGCTGGGCCTTCAGCTGCTGCTGCGCCAGCTCCAGCGCCGCGTCCACCGACCGGCCGCGGGTCTGCCCGGCCGCCAGGTCGTCCAGGGCGTCCATCATGCGCTGGGCCTCGCGCATCTCGGCCTCCGTCAGCTCGCCGCCCCAGCGGTCGGTGAAGGTCTCGATCTGCCGCTGCTGCTCCTCGACCTGCACCTTCAGCTCGGGGTCGAGCGTCACCCGCTCCAGCTTGACGGTCTTCTCGGCTCCGCCCTGGATCCGCACCGACAGGGTGATGGTGCGGTCGCGGTCGAGGCCGAAGGCGACCTCCACCGGGGTCCGGCCGCCCAGGCCCTCGGGCAGCCGCAGGGTGAGGTGGCCGATCAGCTCGTTCTGCTGGGCGATCTCGTGCTCGCCCTCGTAGACCGCGACCTCCAGCCGCTGCCGGCCGCTGCCGGACACCACGAACTCCCGGCTGACCGGTGAACTCGTCGGGTAGCTGGTGTTCTTGGGGATGATGACGGCGAGGCGGCCGTCGTTGAGCTCGATGCCGAGGTTCTTCGGGGTGATGTCGAACGGGTTGGTGACCTGCGCCAGTTCGCCACAGCCGGGGCAGACCTCGCAGCCGGGCGGGTTGACCAGGCCGCAGGAGCCGCAGCGCAGGCCGACGTCCTCGGCGGCGGTGGTGGCGGCCCTGGTCTGGCCGGGGGCGCCCGAGCCGAGAGGTTCGCCGCACAGTTCGCAGGCGGTGACGCCGGCGGCGGCCGGGGTACCGCAGCGCGGGCAGTTGTCGCCGTGCAGCACGGTGGTGGTCCGGCCCTGCTGCGGGACGGAGACCCCGCTGCCGCCCGAACCTCCCAGCTGCTGCTCGCACTTGGGGCAGGCGGCGGCCTCGGCGTCGACCGGGACGTGACAGGCCGGGCAGGAGACCCTGGCGCCGCCGAGCAGGGTGGTGGCGCAGTTGGCGCAGTTGGAGGCGGACAGGTCGCCGGGGGCCCGGCACTCGGCGCACTCCACCTCGCCGACCAGCGCGGACTGCACGGCCGCACCGAGTGCCACGCACTGCATCGGGTTGACGCCGCGCCGGATCCGGCGCGGGCCGAACACCTCGCCGAGCCGCCGGGCGACCAGCGGGATCGCGGTCGAGCCGCCGACCAGCACCACCTCGTCGATGTCCCCGACGGTCAGGTTGGCCTGCATGATGGCCTTGTGGGTCAGCTCGATGGTCCGCTCGATCCGGGCCTCGATCAGCTCCTCGAAGCGGGCCCGCTCGAACTCCGTCTCCAGCACCAGCTGTCCGGCGCCCAGACCGGGCAGGATGACCTCGGAGGACTCCTGGTTGGAGAGCTCGATCTTGATCGTCTCGGCGGTGCCGGCGATCTTCGGACGGTCGCGCAGGTCGGGCTGGTAGTCCGAGCCGTACTCCTCGCGGATGTCCTCCAGCAGCGCGGTGGTGATCGCGCGGTCGAAGTCGTCGCCGCCGAGCAGGTTGTCGCCCTCGATGCCGAGCACCGAGACCGAACCCGGCACCAGCAGCAGGATGGAGATGTCGAAGGTGCCGCCGCCGAGGTCGTAGACCAGGACGGTCCTGCCCTCGTCGCCGGCCTCGGAGGTGATCCCGTACGCCAGGGCGGCGGCGGTCGGCTCGTTGATGATCCGCAGCACGTGCAGGCCGGCCATCCGGCCCGCCTCCTGGGTCGCCGCGACCTGCCGCTCCCCGAAGTAGGCGGGGACGGTGATGACGGCCCGGTGGAAGGGCTCGCCGAAACGCTGCTCGGCGTCCTCCTTGAGGCGGTGCAGGATGATCGCGGAGATCTCGATCGGGGTGTACGAGCGGTCGTTGAACCAGACGTTGACGTCGCCGTCGGTGCCGGCGGTGACCTTGTAGTCGACCTCCTTCAGGGCCGCCTGGACCTGCGGGTCCTTGAACTTGCGGCCCATGAAGCGCTTGACCGAGCGGATCACGTTGGCGCCGTCGATGGCGGTGCGGCTGCGCGCGGTGGAACCCACCAGCAGCTCGCCCTTCCGGCCGCTGCCGACCACGGAGGGCGTGGCCTCCTGGTTCTGCCGGTTGAAGATGATCTCCGGCTCGCCCCGGCGCAGGTGGGCCACCACCGAGTTGGTGGTGCCCAGGTCGATGCCGAGTGTGCGGTACATGTCGTTCCCCTCTTGCCCCTCGTGGTCCTGGCTACTTCTTGCGCTTGGCCTGCTTGGCCTGCCTGGCCTGCTTGGCCACGGTCTTGCCCTGGCGGCGGGCCCGGGGCGGGGTCGTCCTGGGCTGGACGCGGGTGACCGGCGCGGCGACGGTGGTGGGCTCGACGGCCTCGGGCGCCTCGGACGTCTCGGGTTCGACGGCCTGGGGCTCGACCGGCACCGCGGTCACCGCGGGCTCCGGGAGCGGCGAGTCCGCCTCGGCCGCGACCGCCGCCTGCCCCGCCTCCGGCTCAGGCTCCGGCCCTGTCTCCGGCTCAGGCTCAGGCTCAGGCTCAGGATGCGACTCCGGTGCGGCGACCACCACTTGGGCCCGGCGCAGCACCTCGTCTCCCCAGAAGAACCCGGTCACCACCGTCCGTACCACCGTCTCCGGCGCCACCCCGGCCCTGGCCTCGGTGCCCACGATCTCGGTCAGGCCGGGGTCCGCCGTCATGCCCTCCAGGCGCATCGGCCGCACCCTGGCCCTGGCGAGCTGTCCGAGCAGCCGCCGCCGGGTGGCCTCGATGCCGACGCCGCGTCCGAGCGCCACCAGCTCGCGGTCCAGGCCGAGGGCGCCGAGCGCGTCGTCCACCTCGACCAGGATGCCCAGCAGTTCGCGCTGCTCGGCCCGGGCGCTCTGCTTCTGCTCCGTCAGCTTGCTCTCCAGCAGGGACGCCCGGAAGAGCAGCCGGCCGAAGGTCTGCTCCAGGTCGACGTCCTCGACGCCGGGTGGGACCTCCAGCCGCCGGTGGCCGTCGAGCGGGGATGCGGTGGCTACCTCCGAGGTGGCTGCCTCTGAGGCGGGCGCGGCGGAGGTGGGTGCGTCGGTCATTCCGGAACCTCGATCTGCGGCAGCACGGACAGGTCCGCCGCGTAGCGGGCGGGGACGGGCGGTTCGGGGTCGGCGCCGCCCGGAGCGGGTTCGGCGAAGTCGGCGGCCAGTTCGGCGCGGTGGAGGGCGGACAGATCGGCGGGCGGCAGCGGCG
The DNA here is from genome assembly GCF_055607525.1 of Kitasatospora sp. NPDC036993. NCBI lineage: Bacteria > Bacillati > Actinomycetota > Actinomycetes > Kitasatosporales > Streptomycetaceae > Kitasatospora > Kitasatospora sp. NPDC036993. The sequence goes on from NZ_JBVJRP010000003.1 coordinate 281,660, forward strand.
GGCGCTCGATGACCAGCAGTGGTTCGGCGAGCGCGGGGGCGAGCAACTCGGCGGCCTGGTCGACCGGCTCCGGCGGCAGCGGCTGCTGGAGGTCCGCCTCCAGACGCCGGTCCGGGTTGCGCAGCAGCGCGGCGGCCTCCTGGATCTGCTGGCGGCTGTACCGGCCGGCCCGCATCGCCGGTCCGACGGCGAGGTTGATCTCGCGTACCCCGGCCGTGAGCGGGATGCCCAGGACCTCGTACGGCGACGGTTCGTGCAGTGGCATGGCGGGCGGTCTCTCTCCTCACGGTGACGGGGACGGTTCGGGCGACGGGGACGGCTCACGGGGCTGGGACGGCTCGGGTGACGGGGAGGGCTGCGGCGTGGTCGCGGCGTACGGTCTACGACGCCTCCAACTGCCGTGCGGTTGCCGTCAGTAGAGCGAGTTGATCCGGCTCTGCATGGCTCGCAGGTCCGCGTCGCGCGGGCTGTGGTTGACGGCCTTGCGAGCCAGCTCGCGGGCCTGGGGCAGCTTGCGGGCGTTGGCCTGCTGGACGGCGTACGAGCCGTAGACGATGCCGAGTTCGCGATGCAGCTTTCCGGTGTCCTCCGGCATCCGTGACAGGTGGAGCGCCTCCTCCAGCAGGTCGATCGCCATCGGGTAGCGGCGGGCCTCGTACTGGCTGATCGCCTCGCCGCGCCAGACGCTGACCATCAGCCGGCGGATCTCCACCGAGTCGTCGTAGGACCTGGCCTTCTTGAGCATCGCGCACTGGGCGGTGAACGTCTCCTCCTGCATGGCGTCCACCACGTAGTTGGCGAGCATCACCGAGACCCGCCGGGGGGCCTCGTGCTCGACCTCGCCCTCCCACTCCGGGTCGGCGTCCAGGGCCTCGGCCATCCGCTCGACGGCGCGCACCCGGTCGTCGGCGAAGGCGGCGGAGCGGGCGAGGTGGCGCAGCACGAAGGCGAGGCCGATCCGGTGGTCCGGGTCGGGGTTGAGTGCGATCAGCGACCGCCAGGCCTCGGCGGCCTCCTCCAGCTCCGCGTCGGTGGCGTCGGGGCTGCTGAGTTCGCCGGCCCGGTTGCCGAGGGCGGCCTCCAGGAAGTGCCGGGCGGTCGGGTCGTCCGGGGCCAGCTCCGTGCTCTTCTCCAGCAGGGCGAGGGCCCGGCGGTAGTCCTTGTCCTCGTTGTTGATCTTGCGTGCCCACTGCGCGTAGGTGGCGCCGAGGTCGCCGCGCACCTCGGGGTCGTCGGGGGCCAGCGCCAGGGCCTTCTCCAGGAGTTCCGCGGCGCCGGCCTGGTCGTCCATGCTGCTCTTCAGCAGGGCGCGGGCGGCCCGGACGCCGGATTCGGCGGCTATCGCGACGGTGTCGGCGGGCAGCCTGGCGCCGGGGACGGAGCGGGCGCGGGTGAGGCTGTCCAGGGCCTCGCGCCAGTCCTGGTTGCGGTGGTGCTCGCGGGCCTGGCTGACCAGGGACTCGCCGATCAGCTCCTGCCACTCCTCGCCACGCCGCTGCTCGGGCACCGCGTCCAGGGCGGTGACGGCGGCGGCCTGCCGCCCCTGGAACCGCAGGTAGCGCTGCGGGCCGAGGTCGCCGAACAGGCCGAGGGCGAGGGTGAGCGCGGGCGCCTCGGGGCCGTCCGGGTCGGCGGGGCGCCGCCAGGCCCGTACGGCCTGCTCGAAGGCCTCGGCCCAGCCGGCCGGTCCGGGCTCGGTGCGCAGCAGCCGGTCGAGCGTGGGGCCGAGCGCGAGCCGGCGGGCCGGGCGGCCCGGCAGGGTGATCCGGACGGGCTCCTGGGCGAAGGCGTCCGCGCTGTGCGCCTCCATGCCGAGGCGCAGGGTCCAGGCGTCGACCTCGTCGCCGCTGCGCCCGGCGGCCCGGTCCAGGACGCGCAGGTCGTCGCGGAGGCGGTCGAGCAGTCCGGTCCTGGCGGCGGCCAGCCGTTGCGGTTCCGGGGTGCGGCCGGTGATCCGGGCGGACTCGGCCCACAGGTCGGGCTGGTGCAGGGCGGCGACCAGGCAGCCGAGCGTCCAGGACCAGATGCTCTCCTCGGACACTGTCGGGGCATCGGATCCGGTGGCGTCGTCGGAGCGGCCGGAACCGCCGGAGCCGGCCGCGAGCCGGTAGCCGGCCAGGCCGAGCGCGTGCAGCAGCCGGGGGTGGGCCGGGTCCTCGCACAGCAGGTCGCGGTAGGCCTCCCAGGCCTCCCGGTGGCGGCCGTCGACGGCGGCCTGGTGCGCCTCGTGCTCGGCGAGCAGGGCCAGCGCACCGCCCGCCGCCTGGTGGGCGGTGCCGGGGGCGAGGTCGAGGGACTGTCGCAGGTCCACGGCGGCCCGGCCGGGCTGTCCGGCGGCGAGGGCGGCGCCGGCCCGGCGGACCAGCACGGCGGCCCGGGCCGCCCGGGCGTCCGCGGGCAGACCGTCCAACGCCTCGTCCAGGCGGCCGAGTTCGGCGCGCAGCAGGGCGAGGTCGAGCCGGACGGGCTCGGCGGCGGCCTCACCGAGCGCCTCGGCCCAGTCGGCGAGCACGGGTTCGGCCTGCTCGGGAGTGCCGGCCCGGCGGGCGCAGTCGAGGACGGCGCGCAGGGCGGGGGCGGCACAGCGCTCGCAGCGCGGCGAGGCGGCGCCCGCGGGGGCGTGCAGGTGGTCGGCGCAGGCCTCGCGGCCGCAGCCGCCGCAGCTGCCGGTGGCGGGGCGCTCACAGCGTGCGCAGTCGCCGATCGGCTCCCGTGCGGGGGCGGTGCCGGAGCACAGGAAGTGCCGGTACCAGTCCAGTGCGGCGGCCCAGTTGCCGGCCCGTTCGGCGAGCAGGGCGCGCAGCCGGGCGATCGCCGGGTCGCCGGCCGGGTCGGGCGGGCCGAGCAGGGCGATCGTCTGCGCCGGACGGCCCGCCAGCAGGGCGACGGCGGCCAGGTGGTAGCGGTCGCGCAGGCCGCCGCCCGCGTCGAGCAGGCCGGTGACCGGCTGCGGGGTGCCCTCGGCCAGGGCGAGGGCGGCGCGCAACCTGGACTGCCTACGGGTGAGGGCGCCGGGCAGGGTGTCGGCGAGGGTGAGCGCGGCGGCGGCCAGGCGGCGTGGTTCGGCGTGGTCGCGGCCGGTGACCAGCAGGTGGGCGGCCTCGCGCAGGGCGGCCTCGCGCAGCGCGGCGCGGTAGCCGGGGGCGGCCGGGTCTTCGGCGGCGGCCTGCTGCCAGAGTGCGCGGGCGGCCGTCGGGTCGGTGGCCAGTCGGGTGCGGGCGAGCCGGTCGCGGGCGAGGCCCTGGCGGGGGTGCAGGTCCTGGTCGTCCAGCGGTTCCCAGCGGGCGAGGGCGCCGGCCGGGTCGTCGGTGCGGGCGAGGGCGAGGCCGTGGTGGAAGGCGGCGATCGTGGTCCAGCGACTGCCCGGTTCGGTGTCGGCTTCGGCGCGCAGGACGGGCTCGGCCTCCTCGGCCTGCCCGGCGGCGAGCAGGGCGGCGCCGAGCCTGACCCGGGCGGGGCGCCACTCGGGGGCCCGGCCGAGGCCGGCCCGGTAGTCGGCGGCCGCCTCGGCGGGGCGCTGGGCCCGTTCGTGCACCAGGGCGAGCCCGAACCGGGCCGGGGCGAAGGAGGGTAGGACGGTCAGGGCGGCGGTGAACTGCTCCCCGGCCTGTTCGTCGGCGCCGAGCAGCAGGGCCAGCCGACCGAGGGCGTAGCGGGGGCGGGGGTCGGCCGGGCTCTCGTCGGCGGCGGCCGCGAGGTCGCCCCAGGCCTCCCCGGTGGCGCCGAGGCGCTGGCGGGCCAGGCCGCGGAAGAGCAGGGTGTCGGTGCGCAGGGCCTGGCCGCGCCCCCACGGGGAGGGGGCGCCGGCCCCGCGGCGCAGGGCCTCGTCGAAGGCGGTGACGGCGGGTTCGTCACGGTGCAGGGTGTAGAGCTGGGCGCCCCAGCGGAACCAGAGTTCGCCGCTGCCGGAGGGGGCCGCGGCGGCGAGCAGGGCCTCGGCCTCGGCGGCCCGGTCGGTGGCGTTCAGCAGGGCGGCCCGGGCGAGCACCGGCCAGTCCGGTCCCGGAAGGGCGGCGAGCGCCTGGGCGGTGGCGTGGTCGCGCTGCCCGGTGTCGCCGTCCCGGCAGCGCTGTTGCAGCCAGTCGACGGTACGGGCGACGGCCTCGGCCTCCTCGCCGGGCTCGGCGCCCGCGGCGGTGGCCCGGAGGAAGGCGAGCACCGGGCCGAGGTCGCCGTCGGGGGCCCGCATCCGCTCATCGGCGAGGCGGCGCAGGCTCCACCGGGGTATCTGTCCGGCCGGGTCGGCGAGCAGCGGGAAGGCTTCGCGGTGCAGGGCGAGGGTGGCCTGCTGGTCGCCGGTGGGGATGGTGGCCTCGGCCTGGCCGAGCAGGGCGAGGCCGCGCTGGACGCGCAGTTCCCCGGTCCCGTCGGCGAGCCGGCGGGCCAGCCGGGCGTAGCGGCGGCGGGCCTGGGCGGCCTTTCCCGCGGCCAGCCGTTCGGCGGCCGCGGCCAGTGCCCTGGCCGCCGCGGCGGCGTCCAGGGTCCGTCGGCGGGCCAGGACGACGACGGCCGCACCCGCCAGTGCCGCCACGACCAGCAGCACCGCTATCAGCGCCATGCGCCGTCCCCCTGTGTTCGCTTGCCGCCCGCTTCGTGGTCAACGAGGTTCGGGCGATCATGAGTTGACGTCGTGTCGTGATGTTGCTCGGGCGCCATCAGAATAGGCCCTCGATCGGACGGACGAACAGGAAAGAGCACTATCCTGGGCATCACGACGGCACGTTCGGCAGCATCTCCAGCGGCGTGCCGGCAGCGCGTCGGCAAGCACGTCAACAGCGGTCGGAAGCCTCGGGGGTCGTGTGTCGCAGTCGCGTTGGGTGCCCGGCCTCCGGTTCGGGCCGGAGTTCGACCCGGAGCAGTTCGAACTCCTGGAATTCCACCACCGGGGCGGTGAGGCCGAGGTGTGGCGGGCGGTCCGTACCGGGCACAACGGGCGCAAGGAGCTGGTCGCCGCGAAGATCATGCTGGAGCGCGACCCGGCCGAGGTGCGGCGCTGGCTGGGCCGCTGGGACGACGTCTCGCACAACGCGCACCGGCTGGACGTCACCGACCTGGTGGTGCCCAGCTTCCTGCTCGGCCCCTCCCCGCACCGCCCCGGGGGCGCGCCCGGCGGCGCGCTGCTCGGCTACCAGATCTCGCCCTGGGTGGAGGGCGTGCCGCTGCACACCTGGGCGCGCGGCCAGCGCGGCGGCCCCCCGGCGGTGGCCGAGGTGCTGAGCCGGCTCTGCCGGATCGTCGACGAGCTGCACCGCAAGCGCTGGGTGCACCGCGACATCTCCCCCGCCAACGTCCTGGTGGACGAGCAGGGGCAGGTCAAGCTGATCGACCTGACCTTCCTCGCCCCGCTCGACCACGCCCTGACCGTCGCGGTGTTCACTCCCGGGCACGTCCCACCGGAGGCCGAGCAGGTGGGCGGCTTCCCGACCACCGCCAAGGACCTGTTCGCGGTCGGCACCCTCGCCCGCACCCTGCTGCTGCCCGACCACGGCCGCCTCGACCACCGGCTGGCCGCCGAGCAGGCCCGTGCCGAACTGCTGGCGGCGGGCTACGGCGAGCAGCTGGCGCGCTGGGCCTGCGAGCCACTGGCCCGCGAGCCGGACCGCCGGCCCTCCCCGCTCGGCCCGTGGGTCGCCCGGGGCCGTGAACTGCTGCGCGCCCACCGGCCGGTGGCCCGCACCGCGGGCCTGGCCGTGCTGCCGGACCCGGCCGGGCGGCCGCTGCTGGTCACCGGCGGCGCGGACGGCACCGCGCTGGCCGGCCCCGGGCGGCGGGGCCGGCGGCTTCCCGGCGGCCAGGGGCCGGGCCCCGTACGGGAGTTGGCGGCGGGCTGGGCAGGTGGCCAGGGCGAGCTGGTGGTCTGCGCCGAGGACCGCGGCGGCACCCTGTGGGTCGGCACGGCGGCGGGTTGGTGGGAGGCCGCGCGCGGGGTCAACGGCCTTGCGGGCGGGGTCGGTTCGGGTGGCGGGCTGACGGCCTGGACGGCGGTCGGCGGGGCTCTGCGCAGCTACCGCTGGGAGCCCGGCCGCACCCTCACCGGCCAGGAGCACCCCGGCTGCCCGGCCGACCGGGTGCTCGCCGCCGAGGAGGAGCGGCCCGGCTCCTGGCTGCTGCTGGTCGAGCACCGCGAGCGGGCGCTGAGCTGGCGGCCCGGCACCGCCGAACCGCCCCTGCCGGTGGGCCCGGCGGGACCGCTGCGGGCCGGGGCGCTGGCCCGTACCTCCGCCGGTCCGCGGGCGGCCACGCTGCGGCCGGACGGCTCGGTCCAGCTGCACGCCCTCGGCGGCGCCGGGGCGGGCGCGGCACTGGCGGGCACAGCCGGGGCGGGCGCGGCCGGGGCGGGCACCGAGATCGGCGACGGGGAGCCCTCGCTCGGCATCGCCATGGTGGGCCACCGCGGCGGCCCGACCGTCGCCCTGGCCGGAGCGGGCGGCGTACGCCTGCGGCTTCCGGCCGGCGGCGCCTCCCGCCGGCCGCGCTGGTGGCGGCCCACGCTGCGCCCGGCCACCAGGGTCGCGCTCGCCATGGGCGACGACTGGCGGCTCTGCCTGGCGGCCGTGGTGGAGGGCGAGTTGCAGGTGTGGCAGGAGGACGCGGCGTACCGCTGGCAGGCGGTGGAGCTGCCGGAAGGGGCTTAGCGCGGGGCCGGTCCGGGGTCGGTCCGGGGTCAGCCCTGGGCCGGCCCATGGCCCTGGCAGCCGTGGAGCAGTTCGGCGAAGGCCGCCCCGGCGGCGTCCTGCGGGAGGATCCGCTGCGCCCGGTCGCCGTCCGGGGTGCTGATCACGTAGTGCTCGGCGCGGTACGAGTAGTCGTCCCAGGGCTCCCAGCGGTGGGCGCGCAGCAGGGTCCGGCCGCAGCGGGTGCAGCCGATCCACGGCACCAGCACCAGGCCGGCCGGCTCCGGCTCGCTCCAGCCCGTCACCACCTCGGCCTCGTCGCGCTCGCCGTCCAGCAGCCGTACCGGGGCGGGCGCGCCGTCGCCCGGGCAGCGCAGGAGGCCGGGGGTGAGCCGCTCGCGCTCTCCCCACTCCTCGGCGAGCACGGAGATCTGCGCGCGGTCCGCGCCGCCGATCGGGATCTGGCGGGCCAGCAGGCCCTCGACCAACAGACCGAGCCCGCTCTCCTGCTCCCCGATCGCCCAGCAGTCCCTGACGCGCTGGGCGGCGTCGTCCGGCAGGAGGCCGGCGATCCGGTGCCGGAGTGCGGTGTCTTCGTCCATGGGTCGGACTCTAACTCCCCGGCTCCCCGCCGATCCGCGCAGGTCGGCCAGGGGGCAGACGGCGGTGGGTGATCGCGTGGGCCTCTCCGCCCTGCGGAGCCGGGACACGCCGAGGCCCCGGAACCCTGACGGCGGGGTCCCGGGGCCTCGGCCCTGTGGTGGGGCGGTGTTCAGCGGAAGCGGCGCAGCCGGAGGCTGTTGCCGACCACGAAGACCGAGGAGAAGGCCATCGCGGCCCCGGCGATCATCGGGTTGAGCAGCCCGGCCGCGGCCAGCGGCAGGGCGGCGACGTTGTAACCGAAGGCCCAGAAGAGGTTGCTCTTGATGGTGCCGAGGGTGCGGCGGGAGAGCCGGATGGCGTCCGCCGCGGCCAGCAGGTCGCCGCGGACCAGGGTGAGGTCGCCGGCCTCGATCGCGGCGTCGGTGCCGGTGCCCATCGCCAGACCCAGGTCGGCCTGGGCGAGGGCGGCCGCGTCGTTGACACCGTCGCCGACCATCGCCACGACCTTGCCCTCGGCCTGGAGCCGCTTGACGGTCTCGACCTTGTCCTGCGGCATGACCTCGGCGATCACGTGCTCCGGCGCGATGCCGACCTCGGCCGCGACGGCCTCGGCGACCAGCTTGTTGTCGCCGGTCAGCAGCACCGGGGTGAGACCCAGGGCGCGCAGCTTGCCGATCGCTTCGGCGCTGGTCGGCTTGACCGCGTCGGCGACCTCCAGCACGGCCCGCGCCTCGCCGTCCCAGCCGACCGCGATCGCGGTGCGGCCGGCCGCCTCGGCGGTGCGCTTGGCCTCGGCCAGCGCCTCGGGCAGGTGCTGCGACCACTCGTTCAGCAGGGCCTCCCGGCCGGCGACCACGGCGTGGCCGTCCACCACGCCCTGGACGCCCAGGCCGGGGACGTTCTCGAAGCCCTCGACGGCGGGCAGTTCGCCGGCCTTCGCGGCGGCGGTGGCGATCGCCCGGGCGATCGGGTGCTCGGAGGCGTGCTCCAGGGCTCCGGCCAGGCGCAGCACCTCGGCCTCGGTGGCGGTGCCGGCGGTGTGGACGGCGAGCAGGGTCATCTGGCCGGTGGTGACGGTGCCGGTCTTGTCCAGGACGATGGTGTCGACCTTGCGGGTGGACTCCAGCACCTCGGGGCCCTTGATCAGGATGCCGAGCTGGGCGCCGCGGCCGGTGCCGACCAGCAGGGCGGTCGGGGTGGCCAGGCCCAGGGCGCAGGGGCAGGCGATGATCAGCACGGCCACCGCGGCCGTGAAGGCGGCGGTCCAGCCCTCGCCGGTGCCCAGCCAGTAGCCGAGGGTGGCCACCGCGAGGGTGATCACGATCGGCACGAAGACCGCGGAGATCCGGTCCGCGAGGCGTTGCGCGGCGGCCTTGCCGTTCTGCGCGTCCTCCACCAGCCGGGCCATCCTGGACAGTTGGGTGTCCGCGCCGACCCTGGTCGCCTCGACCACCAGCCGGCCGCCCGCGTTGACGGTGGCGCCGGTGACGCCGTCACCGATCCCGACCTCGACCGGGACGGACTCGCCGGTCAGCATCGAGGCGTCCACCGCCGAGGCGCCCTCGACCACCACTCCGTCGGTGGCGATCTTCTCGCCGGGCCTGACCACGAAGCGGTCGCCCACCGCGAGGTCCGCGATCGGGATGCGCACCTCTCCCCCGCCACGCAGCACCGTCACGTCCTTGGCGCCCAGTTCCAGCAGCGCCTTGAGAGCGGCCCCCGCGGTGCGCTTGGAGCGGGCCTCGAAGTAGCGGCCGGCCAGGATGAACGCGGTGACGCCGGCCGCCGCCTCCAGGTAGATGTTGGACGAGCCGTCGCTGCGGGCGATGGTGAACTCGAAGCCGTGCCGCATGCCCGGCATCCCGGCGTCGCCGAGGAACAGCGCCCACAGCGACCAGAGGAACGCGGCGGTGGTGCCGAGCGAGACCAGGGTGTCCATGGTCGCGGCGCCGTGCCGGGCGTTGGTGAACGCGGCCCGGTGGAACGGCCAGGCGGCGTAGGTGACGACCGGGGCGGCCAGGGTCAGCGACAGCCACTGCCAGTTGTCGAACTGGAGGGCCGGCACCATCGCCATCGCGATCACCGGCACGGCGAGGGCCACCGCGGTGAACAACCGCTGGCGCAGCGGGGCCAGTTCGTCGGCCGGCTCGGCCTGCACGGCGCCCGCGCCCCCTTCCCCGGCCGGGGGCTTGGGCAGCGCGGCGGTGTAGCCGGTGGCCTCGACGGTGGCGATCAGGTCGGTGACCTCGACGCCGTCCTCGAAGGAGACCTTCGCCTTCTCGGTCGCGTAGTTGACGCTGGCCGTGACCCCGTCCATCCGGTTGAGCTTCTTCTCGATGCGGGCCGCGCACGAGGCGCACGTCATTCCGCCGATCGAGAGTTCCACCTCCGCTGAGGCGGGTGCCTGCGTAGTCATCGTCGCTCCTCGTGACGTCGTCCTGCGGTTTCGGTGGCCGGGCCTTCATACCTTGGCGGGGTATCGGGCGGTGCCGGGTTCATTTATACCCCTGAGGGGTATTAACGGCAAGCCCTGCCGGATACCCCCTGCCGGTATTTTTCAGGGACGGCGATCCGCTTGACTTGATACCCCCATGGGGTATTCACTCGTGGGCATCGAGCCGCAGGGCGCACCCGCCCCCCACAGGCCGCTCACCGGAACCCCGAGGAGGCCCCGCATGGCCGGCTACCACGCCGACAAGGACCAGCTCCTGCGCCGACTGCGCCGCGTCGAGGGCCAGATCCGCGGCCTCCAGCGCATGGTCGACACCGACACCTACTGCATCGACACGCTGACCCAGGTCTCGGCCGCCACCAAGGCCCTCCAGTCCGTCGCACTGCAACTGCTCGACAGCCACCTCGCCCACTGCGTCCACGACGCCATCGCGGCCGGCGGCGCCGAGGCGGACGCCAAGGTCGCCGAGGCCTCGCAGGCCATCGCCCGGCTCATGCGGGCCTGACCCCCTCCCCTTCGAACATCCCAGGAGACCGCCATGAACACCCCGCTGCGCATCACCGCCTTCGCCGCCGGACTCGCCGCCGCCTTCGGCCTCGCCCTCGGCGTCGGCCACGCCACCGGCAGCGGCCCCGCGGCCAAGCCCGCCTCACACACCGGGCACCCAGGAAGCGGCACGGGAGGCGGCGCGGCCGCCGAACACCTGCCCGGCGGGCTCCAGGTCTCCGAGCGCGGCTACACCCTCAGCGTCGAGAACCCCTTCGTGACCGCCGGCTCCCCCACCGACCTGCGCTTCCGCATCCTCGGCACGGACGGCAAGCCGGTCACCGCCTACCAGCAGCAGCACGAGAAGGACCTGCACCTGATCGTCGCCCCGCGCGACCTGTCGACCTTCCAGCACCTGCACCCGACCCTGGCCGCCGACGGCACCTGGAGCGCCCCGACCGCCGTCCCCGCCGCCGGCGAGTACCGGGTCTTCGCGGACTTCACCCCGGCCGGGGCGAGTGAGGGACTCACCCTCGGCGCCGACCTGCACGCCGCGGGCGACCTGCGGCCCGCCCCGCTGCCGGAGACCGGCCGCACCGTCACCGTCGACGGCTACACCGTCACCCTGGGCGGCGACCTCACCCCCGGCCGCAGCGGCCCGCTCACCCTGAGCGTCAGCAAGGACGGCAAGCCGGTCACCGACCTCCAGCCCTACCTCGGCGCGTACGGCCACCTCGTCGCGCTGCGCGCCGGCGACCTGGCGTACCTCCACGTCCACCCGGACACCAGCGCCCCGGGCCCGGAGATCGGCTTCACCACCACCGCCCCGAGCACCGGCAGCTACCGGCTCTTCCTGGACTTCAAGCACCAGGACACCGTCCGCACGGCGGCGTTCACCGTCACCACGAACGGCGCCGCGGCCCCGGCCGCCCCCGCACCCACCGCCGAACACACCGGGGAGGCCGGCGGCCACCAGCACTGAAACCCGGCAGTGGGGGGGGGGGGCCGTCGCGCGAGCCGCCCTCCCCCCCCCCTTCCCCCTCCCCCTCTGACCCCGACGCCCGACCCCCCCCTCCCAACA
>NZ_JBVJRP010000003.1:292905-539853 GCF_055607525.1 Kitasatospora sp. NPDC036993
ACCCACAAAAAAACACCTCGAGGAGCCCGCCGCCCACAAACACGAAACCCCGCCAGGGGTCGCCAACCCCCTCCACCCCCCCCCCCGCCCCACTGCCGTTCCCGCGCTCCGTAGGATCCCGGCATGCACCGCACCCTGACCGACCTCGCCCGCTGCCTCTACGGCGACGAGTACGGCCCCACCCCCGCCTGCGAACTCAGCCGGGAGCACGAGGAGTTCCACTTCATCGAACGGCTGACCTTCGCCGACGCGGAGGAGATCCTCACGATGCCGCGCACGCTCTGCCCGCACCTCGTGGACGGCTACCTGCCTGTCCGGCTCCGCAATCTCGCCTACCGGCTGCTCCTGCTCCAGCGCCCCGACGATCCGGAGCTGATCCGCGAGGCGGCCGACAGCCTCCACCTGCACGGCCCGGACTGGGACGACATCGCCGAGGAGCTGAAGCAGCGCGCCGACGCACTTGAGGCGCAGTGAGCGTCAGGGGCGACGAACGGGACCGTGGTCACCCTCGGGCTCGCGGGTGAGGACGGCGAGCAGGGCCGGGTCCGCGTAGACCTCGGCGCTGTGCTTCCACTGGGTGAGCAGGAGCGCGATCGGGACGAGCTTGTCCGGGGTCACCGCGTTGCGCACCGCTTCGATCAGCTCCGCGAGCAGGGTTTCGATGTCCTCGTCGGGCAGAAAGCTGCTCCACGACAGGACTTCCGGAAGTGCTCGACGCAGGGCCACGGCATTCTCGACCCGGACCAAGTCCGCGAGCAGGCGGCAGTCGTGGACAGGAGGTGCCGGGCGATCCGGGTGGGATCGCCCGGCAGCCTTGCTCATCCGGACGGGTGCCCGGCGGCCTGCCGGAGCACCGCTCGCAGGAGAGCTTCCGCGCTGCCCGGGGTGGCCGCCCAGAGCCGCATCTCGGCGTGGGCGGCCTGGCGGCGCGGACTGATGGCGCGGACCGGACGGGAGAACTGGGCGCTGAGGCACCACCACATCTCGATACGGGCCCAGGTCAGGCGCAGCCCGGTCACGCGGGGTCCGCCACACGAAGATAGACCGGGTGGGCGGACTCGACGCCGATGTAGGCCATCGCGCGGACCGCGCCGAACTCGACCAGCTGGTGGGCGATCCGGGCGGCGGAGGCCTCGCTGAAGTAGTCGGCGAGGTATCCGGCCTGGTCGTCGTCCAGCGGGAGCCGGGCGAGGCCGGTGCGGATGGCACCGAGGGCGTCGGTGAGCCTGGTGAAGGTGGCGACTTCCGTGACGCCCTTGATCTCGGCCGAGATCGGGAAGGGGAGCTCGACGTTCACTTCGCGCCCCCTTCGATGAGCGCCCACATCGCCTTGCCGATACCACCCTCACGCGGGCAGCAGCCCCAGTCGGAGGCGAGGAGGGAGACGAGCAGGAGCCCGCGCCCGGTCTCCTCGAACTCCGCGGTGGAGTGCGAGAGGGAGGGCCGGCTGGCGTCGGCGTCGTGCACCTCGATCCGGAGCGATTCGGGCTGGAGGTCGAACCGGACGAGGACGAGCCGCCCCGGCGGGGTCTTGGCGTGGAGCACGGCGTTGGCGACGAGTTCGCCGAGCACCAACTCGCCGCTGTCGACGAACCGTTCGCTGCCGGGGTGTCCGGCGAGGAAGGTGCGGAGCAATCGGCGCGCGGCGCCGGCGGACTTGTACTGCTTGGGCAGCCACCACGAGCACTCGCCCGCGGGGATGGACGGCTTCTCCGGCATTTCGGGCACGACAGCGCCCCCTCCAACTTCGGCTCGCAGCGAACACGATGGCCCGGAAGTGGCATGGGAATGCCCGGGTGGCCACCCGTCACGATCGCCGTGCGCGAGCAACGGACTACTACCCGTAGTCTGCGCAGGGCTCTCCATAATCTGCAAGACTTCATTTTGGGGTATTCGAATGCATTCACTCGTCTGGTTGACGTTCATTGCGAAGCGAGCACGCAGGTGCTTTCATTTCGAGCGCTGACGGTGCTTCATACTGGATGCCAGGAAGGGGAAGGCCATGCCGGAGGGGTCAACTGGATCAACGGTGCCGCGCAGGCAACTCGGGCGGTACCTGCGTGATCTGCGCAACCGATCACGGCTCACCGTGCGGGCGGCAGCGCGCCGGCTGGAGTGGTCGGAAGCGAAGATGTGGCGCATCGAGACGGGGCAAACGTCCCTGCGAAGCCTCGATGTCGAGGCCATGTGCAAGGTCTACGGCGCGCCCGCCGAACTGACCGAGGCCCTGATGGGGCTGGCGAAGGAGACCAAGGCCCGGGGCTGGTGGCACGCCTACGGGGATGTGATCCCCGAGGGGTTCGATCTCTTCATCGGACTGGAGGAGGCGGCTTCGAAGATCGCCTGGTACGAGAGCGAGTTGATTCCCGGGCTGTTGCAGACCGAGGACTACTCGCGGGTGATCATGCGGGCAGGCCTGCCACACGAAGACGATGCCGAGATCGAACGGCGAGTTCACCTTCGTTCGACCCGCCAGGTTCTTCTCACCAGGTTCACCGATCCGCCGATCTTCGATGTCGCACTCAACGAGGCAGTACTGCGGCGTCCCGTCGGCGGCGGCGAGGTCATTGCCGCACAGCTCACCCATCTGCTGGAGATGGGCGAGCTTCCCAACGTCACCATCAAGGTCGTCCCGTTCAGCGCGGGGCTGCATCTGGGCGTCACGTCGGGCCCGTTCGGGATTCTGCGCTTCCCGCTCAACGGCGACGGCTCCGAGACGGAACCGCCGACCGTCTATGCGGACGGATTCACCGGCGACCTGTACCTGGACAAGCCCAACGAAGTGGAACGCTACGACGCCGCGTTCACGAACATCTGGGAGACAGCGCTCAGTGAGCAGGCGTCGAAGCTGCTGATCTCCGAAGTGGCAGGAAGCTATGAAAACGACTGACCTGACCGAAGCGGTGTGGTTCAAGTCCAGCCGCAGCAATGCACAATCCGCCTGCGTTGAGGTCGCCTTCCTCAACAACGGCATCATTCCCGTCCGCGACTCCAAGGACCCCGAGGGGCCGGCACTCGCCTTCCCCACCGACGCATGGGCGTCCTTCGTCACCGCCATCAAGACCGGCGAACTCCCCAGCACCTGACCGACACTGCGCGAGAAGTCGGCCCGGCCGACTTCTCGCGCACAGCACCGCAGCAAGCGAAGCGGTGCGTCGGAGAGGCATTCTTGACCGTGCCGACCGGGCGGCCGATAGTGGTCCGACGCCCACGCACCTGTTCGGATTCCACGTCAGACGGGAAGCGGTCATGCAGACGCCGGAACCATCCGCTCGGCCGAGCCGATTACCGTCGCTGACCGGCATGCGGTTCGTCGCGGCGTTCGCCGTCCTCGTGTCCCACCTGGCCGGCCAGCTCGTCGGATCGATCCACCCCGGCCTCCCCTACCTGATCACCACTCTCGGGCCGGTCGGAGTGGCGTTCTTCTTCGTGCTCAGCGGCTTCATCCTCACCTGGGTCGCCGACCCGGACGACACCGCCGTCCTGTTCTGGCGCCGACGCCTGGTGAAGATCTTCCCGAACCACCTGACGACCTTCGCGGCCGCCGTGGCGCTGATGGCCGCCGCGGGCATCCCCATCATGGCGATCAACACGATCCCGCCGCTCCTGCTGGTCGAGCCCTGGATCCCCAACTTCGACGCCCTCGGCGGGCTGACCGGTATCAACGTGCCGAGTTGGACCCTCGGCTGCGAGCTGGTCTTCTACTTCGCGTTCCCCTGGCTCATCCGCCTCATCAGGCGCATCCCACCGCCCCGGCTGTGGCCGTGGGCAACAGGCGTCGCCGCCGCGGTCATCGCCGTCCCGTTCGCCGCCCAGCTGCTGCCGGCGCGGCCGGCCACATCCTGGGACCCGGCGATCGCGGAGCTCCAGTCCTGGTTCGCCTACAGCCTGCCCTTCACCAGGATGCTCGAATTCGTCCTCGGCATCCTGACGGCCCGGATCGTGGTGTCGGGAAAGTGGATCCGCCTCGGCATGACACCGGCCTTCCTCCTCACCGTCGCCTGTGTGGTGCTCCAGTCCCACCTGCCCGGCGTGTTCCGGCTCTGCGCCGGACCGACCGCGTTCGCACTCGCCCTGGTGATCGCCGCCGGCGCCGCCGCCGACGTACGCACGGCACGCACGCCCTTCAGCGGACGGACCATGGTGTGGCTCGGCGAGATCTCCTTCGCCCTCTACCTCGTGCACTACCTCGTCATCCAGTACGGCCCGATCGATGCCGCGCACGCCACCGGCGGGACGGCGACCGCCTCCCCGGCGACGAGGCTGGCGCACATCCTGCTCACCGTCGCGATCAGCCTCGTCCTCGCGGCGGCCCTCTACACGCTGGTCGAACGCCCGGCGGTCCGGCGCTTCAGCCGGCCGCGAGGCCGCCGCACGGACCTCGCGGACCCCACGGACCTCGCGGACTCAGTGAACCCCGCGGGCCTCGCGGACCCCGCCCGGGTCCGCGAGGAGGGCCGGCCCCGTACGCCTCGGCGCGATGCGCCCTCCCACAGCCTCCCTGGAGCCGTCACCCATGACGAAACGCCGTCCTGATCCGGCGTCCGAATTACCCTGTTTCCCGGTCGCCCGGCCGGATTCCCGCCCCCTCGACCCCGACGAGACCTACGCCCGGCTGCGCGCCCACGCGCCCGTGTCACCGGTGCGCTGCCCGGCCGGGATGGATGCCTTGCTGGTCAGCCGGTACGAGGACATCCGCGCCGTGCTCGCGGATCCACGGCTGAGCTCCCGCGGCGCGGGGTCGATGCACATGCTGCCCTCCTACGACCGGCGCGACCCGCCTCCGGGCTCGATGATCCAGCTGGACGGGGAAGAGCACGCACGGCTGCGACGACTCCTGATCGGCGAGTTCACGGTGCGACGGGTCGAGGCGCTGCGACCGTCCGTCCAGCGGATCACCGACCGGCGCATCGACGCGATGCTCGCCGGGTCGAGCGCCGACCTGGTACGGGACTTCGCGCTGCCGATGTCGTCGCTGGTGATCTGCGAACTGCTCGGCGTGCCCTACGACGACCACGAGGCCTTCCAGCGCGACAGCGAGGTGCTGATCGGCTTCGAGGCCGACGAGGCCACCCGCGACGCGGCCACCCGCCGGCTGGAGGGCTACCTCGGTGAGCTGATCACCCGGCGCCTGGCCGAGCCGCAGGACGACCTGCTGAGCCGGCTGATCGTCCGCGGCCAGGAGAGCGAAAGGCCGCCGACCGTACCGGAGTTGGCCACGCTCGGCGTGCTGCTGCTGGTCGCCGGGCACGAGACGACCGCCAGCATGATCACGCTCAGCGCCCTGGTGCTGACGGCGGACCCGGACCGGACGGCCGCCCTGCGGGCCGCTCCGGAGACCATCGGCACCGCCGTGGAGGAGCTGCTGCGCTACCTGTCGGTGATCCAGTTCGGACTGTTGCGGTACGCCACCGAGGACGTCACCGTCGGCGGCACCCCGGTGGCGGCGGGCAGCTGGCTGGTCGCCGCGATCCCGTCCGGCAACCGGGACGAGGGCGTGTTCCCCGCCCCGGACACCGTCGACCTGCGCCGACCGTCCCGCGCCCACCTGGCGTTCGGATTCGGTCCGCACCAGTGCATCGGCCAGCAGCTGGCCCGGATGGAGCTCCGGGTCGCGCTCACCACACTGCTGCGCCGTCTGCCGGGGCTACGGCCGGCGGAGCCGTTGGCGCCGTCCGCGTTCAAGCACAACGACATCGTCTTCGGCCTGCGGAGCATGCCGGTCACCTGGTGACGTCCGGGGGCCGGAGGACGTCGGACTCCCCGACACCTGATCAGGTCCGCGTGAGAAGTCGGCCTGGCCGACTTCTCACGCGGTCACCGCCCCGGGCAGCCTCTTCGCGCGGGGCTCCGCGCCGGTTCGGCGGCCGTCGCAGCGGCGGCTGCTGCCAGGCAGGCGATCAGGCAGCGGGTGACGGGGTGGCGAACGGCGCGCAGCAGGGCGGCTGTTGCCTCGGGGCGGGTCATCGGGGCTCCTTCACGCGAGGGGGTACGGCCGTCGGGGGCCGCGTCGGTCGACGTGGCCCCCGACGGAACGGACGGGACGGTGGACGGCCTCACGCGGCCGGGGCCCCCGGCCGCGGGGTGCGCAGGGTGGCCACCGCGAGCAGTGCGCCGGCCACCGCGATCGCCGCGGCGCCGATGAAGGCCGCCGAGAACCCCGAGGTCAGGCCCTCGACGGTGGTGTCAGAGGTCCGCGCGCCGGCCAGGGCGGTCATCGCGGCCAGGCCGAGCGCCGAGCCGACCTGGTAGCCGGTGTTGACGATGCCGGAGGCGAGGCCGCCGTCCTCCGGGGGCGCGCTGGAGATCGCGGTGCCGAGGGAGGGGATGAAGGCGAGCGCCATGCCGATCGCGGCGAGCAGCGAGGCGGGCAGCACGTCGGTCCAGAAGTTGCCGTCCGGGCGGGCCAGCGAGAGCCCGGCCAGGCCGGCGCCGAGGGCCAGCATGCCGGTGACGACCAGGGCCTTGGGGCCGAAGCGGACGATCAGCCGGGGCGCCGCGGTGATCATGACGGCCATGATGGCGACGGTCATCGGCAGCAGGGCCGCGCCGCCGGCGAAGGCGCCGAGGTGGAGCACCTGCTGGAGGTAGAGGTTCAGGAAGAACCACATCGGCACCCAGGCCGCGGCCAGCAGGAACTGGGCGAGGTTGGCGGCCCCGAGGTTCGGCACCCGGAAGATGCCCAGCCGCATCAGCGGCTCGCGGCGCCGGCCCTGGATGACCAGGAAGGCCGCCAGCAGCAGGACCGCCCCGGCCAGCGTCAGCAGGGTCGGCGCCGAGGCCCAGCCGGCCTCCGGGGCACGGACGACGGCGTACACCGCGGCGGCCAGGCCGGCGGTGACGGTGAGCGCGCCGATGACGTCGATGCCGCCGCTGCGCCGGGGCGCGGAGGGCATCAGCGCGGGGGTGGCGAGCAGCGCGACCAGGGCGACCGGGATGTTGATGTAGAACACCCACGGCCAGCTGACGTACTGGGTGATCAGGCCTCCGAGAAAGACGCCCGCGGTGCCGCCGGCCGGGGCCGCCGCGCCGTACAGGGCGAAGGCCTTGGTCAGCTCCTTCGGGTTGCCGCCGAAGAGCGTCATCAGCAGGGTGAGCGCCGAGGGGGCGATCAGTGCGGCGCCGAGGCCCTGGACGCCGCGGCCGGCCAGTTCGGTCGGGACGTTCTGGGCGAGGCCCGCGAGCAGCGAGCCCGCGCCGAGGATCGCCCAGCCGGCGCTGAACAGGCGGCGGGCGCCGAGCAGGTCGGACAGGCGGCCGCCGAGGAGCAGCAGCCCGCCGAAGGCCACCACGTAGGCGTTGAACACCCAGGACAGGCCCTCCTGGCCGAAGCCGAGTTCGTCCTTCATCTTGGGCAGGGCCACCCCGATGATCGAGGTGTCCATGATCACGACGAACTGTGCGGCGGCGATCAGCGCGAGCGCGCGCCACCTCCGGGGGTTCGGCCCGGTGCTGTCGGTTGCCATCTCTTACTCCCTACCCGTTGGGGGTATAGGTCGAGGCCGGGGCGGCCTCGGCGCGATCGGTGGTCGTCAACTCCAGCACGGGCATGGCGAATGCACCCGGCGGGACGACCCCGGTGAGGACGCCCTGAACATACCCTAGGGGGGTAAGGTTTATCTATGAAGGGGCCGGCGGGAATTCCGTGCTCACCGAAGGGGTTTCACCGCGCGTCAGAGAGCCGCTCGCGGTGTCCGCCGGGGAACGGCTGCTGATCGCCGGTGCCGCCGGTGCGGTCGGCGGACTGGCCCCGCAGATCGCCCGGGCGCGGGGCGCCGAGGTCGACGCCCTGGTCTCCCGGGACGCCCAGATCGCCTTCGCCCGCGAGCACGGGGCGCAGCGCGTCTCCACCGACCCCGCCGACTTCCCGCGCCGCGGCTACGACGCGGTCTTCGACACCTTCGGGGCCTTCCTCACCGAGGCGGTCGCGGACGGCGGCCGGTACGCGTCGATCGCCACCCAGGCCGGCCCGTCCCCGACCTCTCCGCCCGGGGCGTGCGCACCACCGTCCACCAGGTGCGCGAGGACGGCGCCGGGCTGGCAGAACTCGCCGGGCTGGTCGACCCCGGCGCCCTGCGGCCGCGGGTGCACGCCGCGTACGGCCTCCAGGAGGTCCGGGCCGCCCACGAGCGATTCCGCGCGGGCGGCCTGGACGGGAAGATCGTCGTGACCTTCTGATCCTCTGCCCCGTGGGCCTTCCGGCTCCTTCGGGGCCGGGGTCAGCCGCCCGGCCGCTCCGGCGGGAGCTCACCGGCCCGGTCGACGGCGGCCTTGGCGAGGACCGCCGAGGTGCCGACCACCGTCCCGTCCGGCCCCGCGTCACCGGCCTCGGCGAGGACCGTGCGTTCGCCGAGGAACGCGTACGTGGTCCGGTCGAAGATCCACTGGGTCTGCTGCCCGTGCGCCGTACGGGCCACGGCGACGCCCTCGCGCCCGGCGGCGTCGACGGCCGAGGCGACCACCGTGACCCCCGGGATCCGCTCGGCGGCCCGGTAGAGCGCGGCACTGACCTGCGGCGGCGCCCAGGTCTCGGCAAGCAGGTCGCCGATCGCGGTGAACGCCCGCTGGTCCGGGTCCTGGCCCCCGCCGCGGGTCTGTTCCCCGATCAGCTTCAGCAGGGCGTCCGGGTCTGTGGGCAGTGAGGCGACGTACGCGTGGGTCGGATCACCGATCGACGGGCCGCTGCCGCGCGAGTCGTCCGGCCCGGTGGACTCCCCCGGCCGGCCGAGGTGGAGCACCGGTCCGCCGTCGCCGAGCCCGGTGTCGGGCCCGCCCTCCTCGCGCAGCAGACCGGGACGGCTGCCGTCGGCGGACAGCCAGACCCGCCGGGCGTGCACGGGAGCCATCGTCACGGGACCGCCTGCCGCGCTCTGCGCCGCGTAGGCGACCCTGCTCTCCACGTAGACGAACTGGTCGGCGCGGACCGCCGGCCGCTCCGCTCCGGCGGCGGCGAGCGCGATGCGGTCGAGGAGCAGCGCCGCCTCGGGCGCGCCGGTGGCACCGCCCCCGGCCACCGTGCGGTCGGGCCCGGCCGGTCCCGGGAGGTCCACCGTCACGGCGCCGACGATCGCCAGCGCGCAGGCGATCACCGGCACCACGATCCGGACCGGGCGCCGGTACCAGGCCGGAGGCCGGGCGACGCTCCGCCGCGGCTCGGCGGACGCGACCTTGCCCAGCAGTTCCTCCTTCAGCAGCCGGTGGCGATCCGCCCCCAGGCCCGGCACCGCCGGCGGCGGCAGCAGGCCGGTGAGTTCACGGCGTTCGGACTCCTCGGACGGGCACTGCGTTCCGCGCCGTGGGGTGGCGTTCATCCGTGGCTCTCCTGGATCGACGGGATGGACCGGACCGGTCGGACCGGCCGGGCCTGCTGGACCTGCTGAACCGACGGCAGCGACGGGAGCGACGGCCGGAGCGCGGACCTGCGGCCCGGCACGGGCGGGGCGGTGACGGCGGAGGGCGTCCGGCTCTCCGCCGCAGAGGACCTGCCGGTCCCGGCGTCCCGGTAACGCACCTGCACGGCCCCGGACTTGACCCCGGCCGCCGCCCTGGCCCCGGCCCCGGCCCCGGCCTTGGCCCCGGCTCCGGCCGCCGCCTCGGCCTCGGTGAGCTCGCGCAGCCGGGCCCGGGCCCGCGACAACCGCGAGCGCACGGTGCCGACCGGCGTACCGAGCGCCTCGGCCGCGCTCGCGTAGTCCAGCCCCGCCCACACCACCAGGGTGAACACCTCCCGGTCGCGGCGCCGCAGCCGGGCGAGCGCGCGGTGCGCGGCACGCAGTTCGTCGACGTCCGCGAGGTGCGCGACCAGGTCGTCGGCGAAGTCCGGGACGGAGCCCCGCTCCGGGATCCTGGCGAGCGCGACGTCACGCCGCCGCCGGGCCCGGGCGTTGCGGCGCATGACGTTCGTCGCGATCCCCAGCAGCCACGGGCGCAGCCCGTCCCCGTCGGGGTGCAGCTTCTCCCGGCCCCGCCAGGCCTCCAGGAAGGTCGTCGAGACGACGTCCTCGGCCTCCGCCCAGTCGCCCGTCACGCGCAGGGCGTAGCGGTACAACACCTGGGCGTGCTCGTCGTACAGCTCGCCCAGGGCGTCGCGGTCGCCGCGGCGAAGACGCGTTCTCATGAGTGCTTCCACACTCTGCCCTGCCCGGTCCGCCGCCCGGGTTCCGGTGACCTGCGCCACAGTAGCCGTCCCGCCCTCGATGTGGCCCTGATCACAGGAACGCCCCCGTCCGTCCGAACAGTACAGAGCATGAGCGCACCTTCCGCATCCCGTTCCGTCTCCCGCCGGAACGCCCTCCGGGCCCTGGCCGTCACCGCCGTACTGGTCGGCACCTCGACGCCGGCCCTCGGCGGCACAGCCCTCGGCGGCACGGCCCTCGGCGGCACCGCCTTCGCCGCCGAACCGGAGACGTACACCCTCACGATCAAGCACCTGGACCGGGCCGGCCAGCCGGTCCGGCCGTACCGTACCCATGTCGCCGGGATCTTCGAGGCCGGCCCCGAGCGGGTCTTCGCCGAAGAGGAGGTCGACGCCGCCGGCGTCACCACCGTACGGCTGCCCAAGGGCCGGTACCTGCTGGACAGCACCCTGAGCTCGGGCGGCCCGGGGACGGGTGCCCCGTACTGGACGGACTGGATCGTCCAGCCCCGCCTCGACCTCGACCGGGACACCACCGTCACCGTCGACGCGCGGACCACCGCCCCCGTCGACGTCCGGCCCCCGGACGGCGCCGCGCGCTTCCGGCAGAGCGCGATGTTCGTCAAGGTCGCCCACGGAGGTGTCAGCAGGACGGCCAACGTCGGCAACGGGTCGACCAACCTGCGCGTGGCCCACCTGGGGCCCGAGGCCGAAGCCGGCGCGGTGAAGCAGTGGTTCGACTCCAACTGGGAGACCGACGGCGGAGGCTACGTGCTCGGCCAGACCTTCACCGGCACCCGCGCCCTGACCGGCCTCACCCGGTACTACTCCGCGCGGGAGCTGGCCACCCTGACCATCCGCGGCGCCGCCGGACCGGGCGGCACCGGCGTCGGCCTGTACTACCTCCAGGCGACCGACGGCCCGACCATCGGCGTCAGCGGGAACATGAGGACGCCGGGCAGCGCCACCTTCCACGTCACGCCCGGGCGCGGCACCTGGGATCTCGGCTACACCGCCCCCGGCCCCGAGGGCACGGCGCCCCGCTACTACTCCGCCGACCGGCTCGCCGTACGGGCCGGGGCCACGACCACCCAGACCTTCGACGGCCCGGTCTTCGGCCCCGCGCTCACCGACCGCCCCGCCGTCTCCCGCGACGGCGACCGGATCACCGCGGACGTCCCGCTGCTCGCCGACGGCGACGGCCACGTGCCGTCCGCCCCGGCGTTCGACACCGCCTACACCTCGCTGTACCGCGACGGCGCGCTGGTCGGCGCCGCCTCCGGCACGCCAGGACGCGGCGAGTTCACCGTGCCTCCGGGCCAGGCCTCGTACCGCCTGGCCACCACGGTGACCCGCAGGAACGCGGCCGGCGCCACCACCCGGGTGACCGCGTCCTGGACCTTCGCCTCGGCCACCACGGCCGGCGCGGCCCCGGTCCCGGTGAGCGTCGTACGGTTCACACCCGAGTTCGGCCCTGACGGCACCGCGGCCGCCGGCAGCCCGATCCGGATCCCGGTCACCGTGCAGGGCGCCGCCGCCGACGGCCGCACCCGCTCGCTGACGGTCTCGGCCTCCACCGACGGCGGGGCATCGTGGACCCGCCTCCCGCTCGAAGCGGGCGCCGTCACGCTCCGGAACCCGGTGGCGGGCACCGGCCTCTCCCTGCGCGCCGAACTCACCGACACCGACGGCAACACCCTCGACCAGACCGTCACCGACGCCTACCGCACCCGGTGACGGCGGCGGACGCCTGAGGCCGGTCCCCTCCTGGAGGTCACCCGGCGGGTGGCCGGCCCTCTCCACTCTGCCCGGATACCCGCAACAGGACTGCCACAGAACGGTGTTGACCGCCACGAACCCCCGCCCACCCGGGCCACGGCGAACCCTCGCTATTACCCTGGGGGGGTATGGTATGTTCTGAAGTGAAGCAGCCGCCCGGGCAGTCCGGCCGGCGCCGGACCCTCACGACAGGAGCACACCCATGAGCGAGACCACCGTCACCGTCGAGTCCGCCGCCACCGAGGCCTCCTCCTGCTGCGGCTCGTGCGGCACTGACGCCGGCCCGGCGCCCGCCGCCGAGTCCGCCCTGACCTCGGTCTTCCAGGTGAAGGGCATGACCTGCGGCCACTGCGTCTCCTCGGTGACCGCCGAGCTGAAGCAGCTCGACGGCGTCACCGAGGTCGCCGTGGACCTCGCCACCGGCGAGGTCACCGTCGGCAGCACCCTGCCGCTCGCCGACTCCGACATCGCCGCCGCCATCGACGAGGCCGGCTACGAGCTGGTCGGCCGCCTCGCCGGCTGACCCCCCGAGTCGGCCCGGACGGGCGGGCACCATCCCGCCCGTCCGGGCCGACTCCCCCGTCCGCGCCGCCGGTAGAGTGAGGCCACTCCTCACCGCAC
The DNA here is from genome assembly GCF_055607525.1 of Kitasatospora sp. NPDC036993. NCBI lineage: Bacteria > Bacillati > Actinomycetota > Actinomycetes > Kitasatosporales > Streptomycetaceae > Kitasatospora > Kitasatospora sp. NPDC036993. Next base: position 305,441 of record NZ_JBVJRP010000003.1, read on the forward strand.
AGGAACCGGAGGCGGCCATGGCCAGCTACAGCTCCCACAAGGACGACTTCCTCAAGCGGCTCCGCCGCATCGAGGGCCAGATCCGTGGTCTCCAGCGCATGGTCGAGCAGGACACCTACTGCATCGACATCCTCACCCAGGTCTCCGCCGCCAGTCGCGCCCTCCAGTCCTTCGCCCTCCAACTCCTGGACGAGCACATCGAATGCTGCGTCCGCGACGCGATCGCCGAGGGCGGCCAGGAGGCGGGCACCAAGATCCGCGAGGCCAACCAGGCCATCGCCCGCCTCGTCCGTTCCTGACCCCGGGACGACACGGCAGCCCGACCGCACGCCCGGGGCCCGGTGGACAACTCTGCTGGGCCCCGGGCGTCTTCGCCGCCCACGGGTACGGGTCGGGGGTATCCTCGCCCCTCACCGGCCACCCCGCCGAGGGCGCCCGCACCGACGGCGGAACCTCAGCCCCGGGCCCGCTCGTCCGCGTCGGCGAGCCACAAGTAGACCGCCCCCAGCCCGAGTTCGATCGCCATCAGCACCAGCTGGAACCAGTGCGGATGCCCGGCCACCACGATCGCCAGCACCCGCCCGAGGCCGCCCAGCAGGAACACCGCCGCCAGCCACCGCACCGCCCGGGCCGGCACCTGCGTCTGCCGGGCGGCCCGGGGCATCGAGGGCATCGAGGGCATATCATCGGCGCGTAACGGGAGAAGCAGCACAAGCGCCCAAAGTACTGTGAAAATAACACAATTGGATGCTCTGACTCTCCTCGCCCAGCCGGACCTCCGACCCCGCGAAGGGACCCATGGACTCCGCCGCAGCCGACACCAGGACCACCCTCCCCCCACTCCACCGGCTCCCCACCACCCCCGCCCAGCCTCCGCACCCCACCACCCTCCCGGACGGCACCCCCGCGTGGCTCGTCACCCGCTACCACGACGTCCGGCAGGTCCTCGGCGACCCCCGGGTCACCCGAGCCGACCTGCATGACGTCGGCACCGCGGGCGCCACCGCCGACGTGGCCGCCAACCCGGCGTCGCTGTTCAACCAGGACGGGCCCGCCCACCGCCGGCTGCGCGGCACCGTCCAACGGGCCTTCACCCCGCGCGCCATCGCCGGCTGGCAGCCCTGGGTCGCGGCCGCCGTCCAGCAGTCCGTGGACCGGCTGGTCGCCGCGGGCCCGCCCGCCGACCTGGTCCCCGCGTTCGCCCGGCCGGTACCGTTCGCCGTCACCACCCGGCTGATGGGGCTCGACGGGGACGGTCCTGACCACCTGGACGAGGACCGGCTGCTCCGCTGGACCCGCGCGCTGCTCGCCCAGGGCGGCGAACCGGCCGCGGACACCGAATCGCCCGCGGGCACCGCACCGGCCGCGGACGCCCAGTCCGAAGCCGAGCCCGACCACACCGACACCCTCGCCGAATTCGGTGCCTTCATGGGCGAGTTGGTGGCCCGTCGGCGCCGCGAGCCCGGCGACGACCTGGTCAGCCGGCTGGTCCTGGCCGCCGACCAGGACGGCGGCGTCCCCGAGGACTCTCTCGTCTTCCTGGTCGCCGGACTCACCGCCAGCGGCAACGAGAGCGTCGCCGGAGCCCTCGCCAACGCCCTGGTCTACGTGCTCGGCGAACGCCCCGGCCACTGGCCGCGGCTCGCCGACCCGGGCATCGCCGAGCGCACCGCCGAACGCCTGCTGCACTACATCCCGCTGGGCGACGACGAGGCCACCATCCGCCGTACCACCGCACCGGTCGAGGTCGGTGGCGTCACCATCCCGGCCGGCTCGGTGGTCGCCGTCAGCCTCGGCAGCGCCAACCGCGACCCGGCCGTCCACCCGGACGGTCTCGAAGCCGACCTCGGCCTCCCGCTCCCCGCCCCCACCCTCGCCTTCAGCGCGGGCCCGCACTACTGCATCGGCGCCTGGCGGGTCCGCCTGGAGATGCGCGAGTCACTGCTCCGTCTGGCCACCGCCCTCCCCGGCCTACGCCTCACCACCCCGGTCTCGGAGCTGACCTGGCAGCTCGGCGGCACCACCCGCAGCCCGGCCCGCCTCCCGGTGGACTGGTAGCCGCCCCCGCGAACGCGGTCAGCGCCCCGCCCGGCGTCAGCCGTCGGGCGGGGCGCCCCCGAAACCGCTGACGGACACCCCCGTCGCCGCTCGCGCACCCGGCGTCAGCCGTCCAGCAGCGCGCGCTCCCACGCCTCCCGACGCTCCTCGACGTACTCGGCGTCGGTGCGCCAGACCTCCCCGTGCCCCTCCGCCCACAACCTCGCCCAAGGCTGGACGCCACGGCCGGCCCGGTCCCGCAGGAAGTCGTGCATGGCCAGCGTCCGCGGCCCCAACAGGGGCACCAGGGCCCGCCGTTCGCCCTCGTCCAGCCCGTAGGCGTCGACGAAGACCCGCAGCCGGGCCGCCGCCACGGCATCGGTGCGCCGCAGGCCCGGCTGCGCCGACAGCGGCAGGAACCCGTGCAGCGCGTACGCGAGGTCCCAGAGCCGGGTGCCGGGGGCCGCCGTGTCCCAGTCGATGAAGGACCACCGGTGCCCATCCCCGCCCACCAGGTTCCACGGGGCCAGGTCGTTGTGGGCGATGATGTCGGCGGGGCCGTCGGGCGGCATCAGCACCTGCCAGCGGGCGTCCGGCGGGGGCGTGAAGTCCCGTACCGCGTCGTGGAACCCGCGGATCAGCCGGGCCACCCCGGCCAGCCGCTCGGCCGGGTCCAGCAGGTCGAAGCGGTCGGGCCAGACCACCCGGCCCGGCTGGTACGTCAGCACCTCGCGCCCCTGCCCGTCCAGGCCGAGCGGGCGCGGCGCCGCCCGGAACCCGGCCGCGTGCAGGTGCTCCAGCAGCGCGTGCACCGCGGGCGTCCACGGCCCGGCCGGGCGCCGCACGGTGTCCCCGACCCGGACCACTCCGGTGTTCATGTTCCCACCGCTCAGCGGCAGTTCGTCCTCGCGGCCCGCCCCGGCCGGCCCCTCTCCCCCGCTCATCCGAACAGACCCTCCCCCAGCGTCCCGCCCGCCGGCACGCCCGGCAGCACGTACGCCACCGCCGAGGCCGTGTGCTCGATGAAGGCGTTCAGGGAGTCGCGCGCGGCCAGCCGGTTCTGGACGCGGGTGAACTGGGCCGGGTCGCGCACGAAGGCGCAGAACAGCAGCCCTCGGTCGTCCGGGCCGTCGTCGTAGCTGTAGCCCCGCCGCAGCATCCGGGCGCCGCCGTCCAGCCGGGGGCTGGAGAGGCGGACGTGCGCGGTGGCCGGGAGGACGTACGAGCCGTCCGGGTTCTTGGTGTAGATGTCCGGCTCGTCGTGCTCCGCCGTACCGGTCAGCGGGGCGCCGTCGCCGAGACGGCGACCCATCACCTGCTCCTGCCGGTCTCCGGGGAGGGCGGCGAAGGCGGCGGTGTCCATCCGGATCCGGCGGTAGACCAGCACCGTTCCGTGCTCGTGCGGCCCGGGCGGGCCCCAGACCCACTGCCCGGCCTCCGGCTCGACCGGGTTCGCCGTGCCGTCCTTGAAGCCGAACAGGTTGCGCGGGGTGGCGCCCCCGGCCGTCCTGGGCAGGAAGCCGGACTGCGTCCACCGCACCGTCGCGCCCGCCGTACGGGCCGCCGCGACCGCCTGCTCGGCGGCCACGGACAGCGGCCAGCGGTCCGACGCGCACAGCTGGACCACCAGGTCGCCGCCGCCGCGCACCGGGTCCAGCCGGTCCCCGGGGAAGGCGGGCAGCTCGGTCAGCAGCCCTGCCGGAACGTTCAGCCCCAGCCGGGCGGCGAGCCCGGGACCGACCCCCAGCACGCTGTTGAACCCGGCGGGCCGCCCGTCCCGCAGCCGCGGATCCGCCACCCCGGCGCCCGCCGCGGCGGCCAGCACCCTGGTCAGCTCCCCGAGCAGGGCGCGCAGCGCGGCCCGGCCGTCCGAGGTCGCGGCGGGTGCCAGGTCGAGGGCCAGCAGCTGGGTGGCCGGCTGCTGCGGGGCGATCACCCCGGCCTGCCGCTCACCGTGGAACGGCACGATCGAGGGCTCCGACGGCGGCGGCGCCGCCCGGCCCGATCCGTCGCCCCTCGCGCTCCCGCCGCCCAGGGCCAGCGCGGCGGCCCCGGCGCCGAGCCCGGCGGCCGCCACCGCCCCGCCCGCGAGCAGTCCTCGGCGCCCCACCCCGCCCCCCGCGGTCGGTGGCTGGTCCGGCTCCTTTGCGGCTTCGGCATGCATGGAGCACATTGGAGACGATAGAACACGCCGTATGCAACTTTTGACCACACGTCACTTTCGTTCCGCCACGACGCCCTCACGCGGGACCCCGGCCGTCAAGCGCCTGCCCGTCCTGCTCGCCGCCGCCGTCCTCGCCCTCTCCGGCTGTTCCTCCGGCGGCTCGTCCTCCTCCGACGCCAGGCACCCCGGCGGCACGGTCGTCCGGGTCCCGCAGAACTTCCCGACCATCCAGCAGGCCGTGGACGTCGCCCGCGAGGGCGACACCGTCCTGGTCGACCCGGGCACGTACCGGGAGAGCGTGCGCCTCACCAAGCCCCGGGTCGTGCTGCGCGGCACCGACCGCAACACCGTCGTCCTGGACGGCGGCCTGAAGCTGGTCAACGGCATCACGGCCTCCGGCCCGGGCTCGGTGGTGGAGAACCTCACCGTCCACGGCTACCTCGCCAACGGCGTGCTGTTCACCGGCGTCACCGACGAGAAGCTCCAGCAGCACGGCGCGGGCGGCTCCGCCTACGACCCGCTGGACACCGTCCGCTTCCCGCCCCTCCAGGGCTTCCGCGCGGGCAACGTCACCGCGTACAACAACGGCCTGTACGGCATCTACGCCTTCGACGCCCGCGGCGGCGTCATCGAGGACTCGTACGCCTCCGGGGGCGCCGACTCCGGCATCTACGTCGGCCAGTGCAAGCCCTGCGACACCCTGGTGCGGAACAACACCGTCGAGCGCAACGCCGTCGGCGTCGAGATCACCAACGCCTCCGACAACCTCACCGTGGTCGGCAACCGGATCACCGGCAACCGGGTCGGCGTCACCGTCAACTCCAACGACCTCGAAGCCCTCGCCCCGCAGCACGGCGCGGTGATCGCGGGCAACGTCGTCACCGACAACAACGCCGCCGACACCCCCCAGCAGGCCGACGGCGCCTGGGGCATCGGCATCGGGATCGGCGGCGGCACCGCCAACCAGGTGCAGCGCAACCTGGTCCAGGGCAACCGCGCGGCCGGCGTCGCCGTCACCGACCCGCCCGGCCACCCGGCGAGCGGCAACCGGATCGAGGGCAACCGGGTCACCGGGAACGGCACCGACCTGGTGCTGGCCTCCGTCGACCCGGGCAACTGCTTCACCGGCAACCAGCCCGCCGTCCAGAGCCCGGACGGCCTGGAGACGCTGGCGGGCTGCGCCGTCCAGGGCCGGACCGCCCCGCCGTTCGGCCGTACCAGCCCCGTCCAGTCGCCGCCCGGCGTCCCGTTCAGCCAGGTCCCGGCGCCGCCCGCCCAGCCGTCGCTGCCGGATCCGAGCGCGCCGGGGCGGCCGGCCACCGACCTCCCCGGTCCGGTCGACGCCGGCGCCTACCCGCTGCCGGAGTCCGCAGACGCCCTGCCGAAGCACTGACGGGCACTGACGGGCACTGACGGGCATTGCCCGTGCCCACCCCGCAACCCGGCCGTGCGGCATGATCGGTGCGACCGTCGGACGATCCGGTCATCCGCCACGGGGAGGGGGCCGCATCAGATGTCCGAGGCCTGGACCACCGACCTCGTCCTGGGCTGCGCCGTCCTGCTCGGCGCCTCCGTCCAGCGACTCGCCGGCATCGGCTTCGCCCTGGTCGCCGCGCCCGTCCTGGTCCTGCTGCTCGGTCCCGGCGACGGCGTCACGCTGTCGAACCTCGCCGCCGGCGCCATCAGCGCCGCCGGGCTGCTGGGCAGTTGGCGGCAGGTCCGGCTGACGGCGATGCTGCCGCTGGTCCTCGCCGCGGCCTGCACGGTGCCGGCCGGAGCCTGGGTCGCGGCGCGGGTGCCGGCCCCCGCGCTGCTGATCGGCATCGGCGTCCTGGTCACCCTGGCCTCGGCGCTGGTGCTGCGCGGGGTGCGGGCGGCCGCGCTGCGCGGGGTGGGCGGGGCCCTGGTCGCGGGCGCCACCAGCGGGTTCATGAACTCGGCCGCCGGGGTGGGCGGCCCGGCCGTCTCCCTGTACGCCGTCAACACCGGCTGGACGGCCCGGGAGTTCCTGCCCAACGCCCAGTTCTACGGCGTACTGGTGAACGCCTTCTCGCTGGCCGCCAAGGACCTCCCGGCGCTGTCCGGGGCGGCCTGGTGGCTGGTGGCCGCGGCACTCGCGGGCGGCGCGGCGGCCGGCCGGCTGCTCGCCGCCCGGGTGCCGGAGACCCGCGCCCGGCAGGTGGTGCTGGGCCTGGCGCTCGCGGGCGGGCTGACCACCCTCGCCAAGGGCTTCTCCGGGCTCGGCTGACCGCGCCGGCCCGCGGCCGCCGGCATCCGCCGCCGCCGGCCCGTCCGCCCGGAAACCCGCCCGAACCGACCGAAACCCCACCCGACACTCCGGACGGCACCGGACGAGCCCGACACCCGTGCCGACACGGGCAGTTCGGGATACCAGCGACAGTTCGGAATCCGCCCGAACAGTACTCCGCGGACATGACATACTGCGTCGGTGACCTCAGCTGACCTGGCCGCAAAACCGTCCAAAAGCCGCCCTCAACTGGGTCGGAAGTTCCACCTGTTGTGGTCCGCGTCAGCGATCTCCTCGGTCGGCGACGGCATGCGCGACTCGGCCCTGCCGCTGCTGGCCGTCGCCGTCTCCGACTCCCCCGGCGCGGTCTCCGTGGTCTCCGTCGCGGCGTCCCTGCCCTTCCTGGTGATGTCGCTGTACGGCGGGGTGCTCGCCGACCGGGCCGACCGGCGGCGGCTGATGTGGACGATCGACGCCCTGCGCGCGGTCGTCGTCCTCGCCTTCGCCGGCTGGGTCCTCCTCGCCGACCCGCCACTGGTCGCGCTCGCCGCGCTGGCCTTCGTGCTCGGCTGCGGCGAGACGGTCTTCTCCAACGCCGCCACCTCGGCCGTCCCCGAACTGGTCCGCCCCGACCAGCTCGACGCCGCCAACGGCCGGATGCAGGCCAACATGCTGGTCGGCGGGAACCTGATCGGCCCGCTGCTCGGCTCGGCACTGTTCGCCGTCGCCGTCGCCTCTCCCTTCGCGGTGGACGGCCTCTCCTTCGCGCTCGCCGCCGTCCTGGTCGCCGCCACCGGCCGCTCCACCACCCCGCGCACCCGGACGGACCGCTCGGTGCTCACCGAGATCCGCGAGGGTGTCGACTGGCTGGCCCGCCACCGCGAGGTGCGGATGCTCGCCGTGCTCTCCACCCTCGGCGCGCTGACCTGCTTCATGGGCACCACGATGATGGTCCTGATGGTCACCAAGGTCATCCACGCCCCCGCCGCCTCCTACGGCATCGTCCTCGCGGCCGGCGCGATCGGCGGCACCGCCGCCAGCACCCTGGCGGGCCGGCTCAGCCGCCTGCTCGGCCGGGGCACCCGGATCGCCGTCGCCTTCCTGCTGATGGGCGTCTCACTGATCCTGATGGGCCTGAGCACCTCGGTGGCCGAGGTGGCCGCGCTGTACGGCGTGATCGGCTTCGGCATCGTCACCTGGAACATCCAGGCGATCTCGCTGCGCCAGCAGGCCGTGCCGAAGGAACTGCTCGGCCGGGTCAACAGCTGCTACATGCTGCTGACCCGCCTCGGCATCATGGCCGGCGCCGCCCTCAGCGGCTGGATCGCCTCCACCGTCAGCATCCGCACCCCGCTCTTCGTCGGTGGCGGCCTGCTGCTGGTCCTGCTGGTCGCGGTGCTGTTCCTGCTCCCGCGGATGACCGCGATGGAGGCCGCCCCGGCCGCCGCGCCGGAGGCCGCGCCGAAGGACGACTCCGCCGAGACCGGCTCCGCCGAGGGCCAGTAGGTCCCCGCCGCTCCGCTGGGGCCGCGTCTTCGGGCAGGCCGAACGGCCCCGCGCCGGAACCCGGTTGACCTCCGACCGCACTCCGACCCCACTCCGGGGCCCGGCACACCCGCCCCTCGAACTGACCATGGACAGCTCAAGCCACCGTCGGTAGCATCCTCTTGACGGACCGACAGATCCGGGCCCGCCGCCTCCGGCGCGGTCCCTGGCGGCCCGCACCGGGTGCCGCGGCGATGCCGCGCCCCCGCCCCCGAGCCGGGCGCCGGATCGCTCCCCCGTCGATCCGGCGCCCTTTCGCGTTCCCCCCCCGGCATCCCGCCGGCCGAACGGCTACCGCGCTCCGGGCACCGAGTGGTGGATCGCGGTGATCGTCGCTGCGGCGTCGAAGCCGAGCACCGGGTCGGGCCGGCCGGACAGGAGGCCCGCGTAGAGCGGGCGGTAGTGGGCGACCTTCCGCCCGGTCCGGCCGTCGGTGCCGAAGGTCGCCAGCAACTCCCCCTCCCGGGCGGCGAATCCGGTCATGGCCGTGTGGTCGATCCAGATCTCCACACCGGACCGGCCGAGCACCAGGCTGCTCTCCTTGCTGCTGGATCCCGTCAGCCAGCTGCTGCGCAGCCGGGCGGTGCCCGCCTCGCCCCGGGAGCGGAACCCCACGGTGCACCACGCGCTCGCACCGCCGTCCGTCTGGCTGAGGCCGGTGAGTCCGGTGAGTTCGACGAAGCGGGTGAGCATGCTCAGCTGGTTCACCCCCGAGTCCGTCCAGCTGGAGACGTACGAGGCGAAGGCCGCCTCGCTCCGCAGCACGTAGGGGTCGTAGAAGGCCGAGGTGATGGCCGTGACCGGCCCCCAGTCCGGGTTCGCGGCGATCAGCTCCGCCGCCCAGTCGACCTCCGGAGAGAACGCGAAGTGGTGGGCGGTGAACACCCTGCCCCGCACGTCGGCCCTGCCGTCCAGCGCGCGCAGCGCGCCGAGGGCGGCGCGATCGTGCACCAGCGGCTTCTCCACCAGCACCCGGGCCGTGGAGCGGAGCAGGGACAGCTCCGTCAGCTCGGCGTGCGTCTCGGTGGGTGTCGCGAGGACCAGCAGGTCCGGCTGGTGCTCGTCGAGCGCCGTGGCGAGGTGGCCGTAGTGGCGCGGCGCCGAGCCCCGGAACGCGACGGGCGTCACGGAGCGCGGATCGACCGTGAACTCCAGCTCCACGTCAGGCCGTTCGGCGAGGACGTCGAGATGGGTCCCGGCGATGACGCCGACCCCGACCAGGCCCACGCGTACCCGTTCGGTCATGAGTCCCTCTTCCCCTCGTCCGCTCCGGCCCCGCACCCCGGGGCTCCGGCGACTCGTCGTCGCGCCGCCACCTCGGCACACCGGGCCAACGATACGGCCGGGCCGTCGCCCCGCCCGCCCCGCGGGCCGTGCGCCACCGCCTCGCGGGCGGGGCCGTCAGGCGCCCGGCGGGGTTCCGCCGGGCACCGGTGGTGGGCCGGGCCCGGCCCGGGTCACGGGGTGCGTACCGTCACTGGGTCCGTTCCGTCACGGCGTCCGGCGCCGCGACGCCGCCGGCCGAGGCGGTCGCGAGGCGGCGCGCCGGTGTCGGTGCCGGTGCCGACGTCGCGGAGTCGGCGGCCGTCGGCGAGGGCCTGCCGACCGGCTTGGCCGGGCGCAGCAGGACCGCGCAGGCGAGGGCGGCGAGCAGGACGAGCGAGGCGGAGACGACGAGGCAGAGCCGCAGGCCGTCGAGGAAGGAGTCGCCGAGGGCGCCGAGGGCCGGTCCGGTGGCGGCGCCGAGGTCGAGTCCGGCGACGGCGCCGAGCCCCTGGTCGCGGGCGGTGCCGAGGACGAGGCTGCCGGTCTCGGCCGGGAGGCCGGCGTCCGCGAGGTGTCCGGGCAGGGCGTCGAGGGCGCGGGTGGTGAGGAGGGCGCCGAGGACGGCGGGGCCGAGGGCGCCGCCGACCTGGCGGAAGGCGTTGTTCCCGGCCGCCGCCATGCCGGCCAGGTGGTGGGGGACGGAGGAGACGGCGGAGGCGGTCATGGGGGCGAAGACGGCGCCGAGGCCGAGACCGAGCAGGACGAGTCGCCAGGCGAGGGAGCCGTACGAGGTGTGGGCGTCGAGGCTGGTCAGCGTGAGCAGCGCGGTCGCCGTCAGGACCAGGCCGGTGGTGATCAGGACGCGGGCGGAGACCCGGTGCATCAGCCGTCCGACGGGGATGCCGACCAGGAGGGAGGTCCCGGACACCAGGACCATCCGCAGTCCGGCTTCGAGCGTGCTCAGGTGCTGGACCAGGCCGAAGTACAGGCTCAGCACGAAGAAGAAGCCGATCAGCCCGAGGAAGCTGATCATGGCGACCAGGGCGGTGGCGGTGAAGGCCGGACTGCGGAACAGGGCCAGGTCGAGCATCGGGCTGGTGCTGCGGCGCTCGACGAGGACGAAGGCGACCGCGCCGAGCGCGCCGAGCACCAGGGCCGCCACCACGGCGGGCTCGCCGAAGCCTTCGGCGCCGCCCTCGATGACGCCGTACACGACGGCGGTGACCGCGACGGCCGCGGTGATCTGCCCGGGCCAGTCGAGCCGGCGGCCGTGCGGCGCGCGCGAGTCGGGCAGCAGGAACGCCGCGACGACCAGCACGGTCAACGACACCGGGATGGGCAGCAGGTAGATCCAGCGCCAGGCGACGTGGTCGAGCAGCACGCCGGCGATCAGCGGACCGACGGCGAGCGAGGCCAGCAGGGACGTCGCCCACAGCCCGATGAACCTGCCCCGCTCCCGGTGGTCCGGCACCGCGTGGCTGATCAGGGCGAGCGTGGTGGGCAGCAGCGCCGCCGCCCCCAGGCCGGAGAGCGCCTGCCCGGCCCACACCACCTGCACCGAGTCCGCGGTCAGCGCGATCGCCGCGCCGAGCGCGCAGAAGGCCATGCCGGCCTGGAAGACCCGCTTGCGGCCGTGGACGTCGCCCCACACGCCGGTGGTCAGGATGAGCGCGGCCATCGGCAGGACGAACGCGTCCGGCACCCAGGACAGTTGGGCCGTCGTGGCGCCCAGGGCCCGCTGGATCGCCGGCAGGCTCACCGACACGGTAGTCACGGGAAGGTAGGCGACGAAGACGCCCAGGCAGGCCAGGACGAGCGTGACGGCCCGTCCGGCCCTGGGGTCCTGCACCGTTGCGGAGTTCACGAGGACGTTCCTTCGGCTGCGGAGGGTGCCGCGCGGGCACCCCTGTGCTGGATGAGCGCCGCCGTCCGGCGCGCGCCCTGCTCCGGGAGCGGGCACACCGGCGGAGCCGCCGCTGTCCGCGCCGTCCACCGATCACCCGCGGAGCCGCCGACCAGCTTCGCCCCGGGGCCGCCGAACCCCCCAGGCGATCCGGCCCGGCGTTGCCAAGCCTCCATCCGGCCGGTACACCGTGGCAGGATTCCTCCATGCCCGACGATCTGGACCGCAAAATCATCCACGGACTCCACTGCGCCCCGCGCGTCTCCTTCCGCCGCCTCGGCGAGGTCGTCGGGGTGTCCGAGCAGACCGTGGCGCGCCGCTACAACGCCCTGCGCCGCAGCGGCGTCCTGCGGGTCGTCGGGCTGGGCAACCCGGCCGCCCACGGCCAGGCCGAGTGGATCGCCCGGCTGCGCTGCCGCCCGGACGCCGTGGGCCCTCTCGCGGAATCCCTCGCCCGCAGGCCCGAGGTCGCCTACGTCGGCGTCGTCTCCGGCGGGGAGATCGTCTGCATCATCCGCTCACCCGCGGGCACCGCCCGCGACGACATCCTCCTGCGGCAGCTCCCCAGGGCCGCCTCCGTCCTCGACCTGAGCGTCGACCTCGTCGTCCACGCCTTCGGCAGCCCGGACACGGCAGGCTGGACCGGCGCGGAAGGCTCCCTCACCGACGACCAGGTACGACGGCTGACCGAGGACCGCCCCGTCCCCGGCAGGCCCCCGCTCGCCCCGGGCGACGAGGACCTCCCCCTCCTCGAAGCCCTGGCGGAGGACGGCCGGGCCTCGCACACCCGCCTGGCCGAGCTCACCGGCTGGTCCAAGCCGCGCGTCGCCCGACGGCTGGAGGCGCTGGAAGCCACCGGCTCCCTCACCTACGACGTCGACGCGATGCCCGAACGCCTCGGCTACGAGCTCAACGCCGCCCTGTGGCTCCAGGTCGACTTGTCGCAGCTGCACCGCATCGGCGAGGAGATCAGCCGGCACGTGGAGTGCGCCTGCGCCTTCGCCGTCAGCGGCCGGCACAACATCATGGCCATCGTCATCTGCAAGGACACCCCCGACTTCTACCGCTACCTCAGCAGCCGCGTCGCCCGCATCGAGGGCATCAGGGGCTACGAGATCAGCATCCGGGTGCGCCGCCTCAAGCAGTCCGTCTCACTCATCCACCACGGCCGCCTCGTCCACCCCACCCACGCCTGACCCCGCCGCACTCCGCCACCACCTGGCCGCCACCCCAGGACGACCCCGAGCGAGCCGTCATCCCCTCCCCCGCCCAGGTCCGGGACATACGCACCGCCGGCGACGACACCTTCCGCCTCGTCACCGACCTGATGAGCGGCTGCGGCATACGCAACGGCGAGGCCCTCGCCGTCAGCATCGACAACATCGTCGCCGACGACGTCTTCCTCTCACCACGCACCGTCTCGACCCACCCGTACCAGCCCTGCCACTGGCGCATACGGCCGGCACGGCCTTCGGCACGACGGCAGACCGGTCGCCGCCCTGGCCGCCGCCCTCGGGTACTCCTCGGAGAACGCCTTCGGCAACGCCTTCAAGCGCGTCACCGGAAATGGCCCCGCTCCACTGCCGCCGCGTGATCCGAGAGGGTGCCGCCGAACCGTCATCGCCCTTCGGGCCGTAGCCCCTTCGCGCCCGGTCCGGCGGTGCGCCGAAGCACTTCGACCCGCGACCGCCCCGCCCTTGCGGACGTCATCCACCGATGGTGGCCCCGGCCACCGGACCGTCAGGCGCCGGCCGGTCGGACAGCTCCGTCCACAGGTCGAGAAAGGCCCGCAGCGGCAGGCTGGGCCGGGTACCGGCTCGCCACACGAACACCTTTCGCAACCGGATGGCGGGCTCCAGCGGCACCACGGTGAAGCGCCGGTCGGCGGCGAGGACCGGACTCGCCCTGGAGGTCAGGGCGATGCCGATCCCCTCGGCGACCAGGGCGAGCTGGAGGGCGACATCGTTCGTCGCGCAGGCGATGTCCAGCCGCAGCCCCGCCGTGGCGAACGCCTCGCGGACGAACGCGTGCGCTCCGCTGTCGGGACCGTAGCTGATGACCGGGCCGCCGACCGCCTCGCAGAGGGCCATCGGACGGTTCGAGGGCCGGCTCCCGGCGGGGAGGACCGCGACGATCCGGTCCTCCAGAAGCACCCGCGGGGCCACCCCTGCGGGTTCGCCGTCCGGCGGTCCCGCGACCACGGCCGCGTCGATCTCCCCATCACGGACCTTCGGATGCGCGTGGTGCCGGTTGTGGTCGTCCACCCGCCATCCGCAGCTCATCCCGACCACGAGGTTCCCCAGCAGGATGCCCGCCAGATCGGCCGCCCGGCGGCCGGCGAACACCGCGCGATGGGCGACATCGTGCCCGAGCAACGCCAACTGGCCCAGCACGAAGGCGAACAGGGGCGCGAGGAGCAGCTGCCACCAGCTCGCGCCGATCATCGCGAACCACACCAGCAGCAGCCGGTGGTCCCGCGGCGCCCGCCGGATGGTGGTGGCCCGGCTGTTCGCCCTGCCGGGCCCGGGTGGGGTCGGCAGGGTGAACTACCGGGCCGCGCACGGCATCGGCGGCAACGTCCGGCCGCAGCGTGCCCTGGAAGGGATCGCTCCCCCGTGAACGACCGCCCCTGCCGCGCTCGTCCTTCGCTCCGCCGGCCTGTGGATTCCTCGCCTGGCTCGGTGCCGCCACCGCGATCGTCACGGCGGTGTCCGATCAGGATCCGGACGCCGCCGCAACTGGACCCCGGAGGTTAGGCGGCCGTCACCGATGCGAGGCCGCACGCCGCGATGGGAGCTTTCGATTCGACGAGGGCCGGCCGGCCTTTCGGGGAACCCGCGATACCGGAGACTCACATGGCAGCCAATGGCATCACCTACACCGGCCTGGACGCACTGCTCGCGCCCGAGAGGTCGGTCCTCCTGCTGATCGACCACCAGGGCGCGCAGTTCGCCGGGACGCACAGCATGGACCCCAACCTCGTGGTCAACAACGTGACCGCTCTGGCGAAGGGCGCCAAGCTGTTCGACGTACCGACGATCCTGACCACGGTCGTCGAGGACCGCGGTGGCCGGATCATCCGGCAGATCCAGGACGTGTTCCCCGAGCAGAAGCCGATCGACCGCACCACGATCAACACCTGGGAGGACCAGCGGGTGGTGGACGCCGTCGCCGCCACCGGCCGCAAGGACCTCCTCATAGCCGGCCTGTGGACGGACATCTGTCTCGCCTTCCCCGCGATCCACGCCATGGCCGACGGCTACCGGGTGTTCGCGGTGACGGACGCGTCCGGCGCGACGACGGTCGAGGCGCATGAACGCGGCGTGCAGCGCATGATCCAGGCGGGCGTCATCCCGACGACCGCCGGGACCGTCCTCGGGGAGTGGCAGCGCGACTGGGCGCGCGAGGCGACCGTCCCCGGCATCAGCCAGATCATGTTCGACCACGGCGGCAGCTTCGGCACCAGCCTGGCCTGGGAGCTTCAGCTCCTCGGCAAGGACTGACGACTCACACGTGGACGCGGTGGGCGGCGCCGAGGTACCGCCCACCACGCCCACGTGGTCATGTGGTCATGTGGTCAGCGGCAGATCGCGCAGTTGGCGGCGAGAGGTGATGCCGAGCTTGCGGAAGATGTTCCGCAGATGGGCGTCGATGGTGCGCGGGCTCAGGAAGAGCGCCGTGCCCACCTCCTTCGATGTCGCCCCCGTGGCGACCAGCCGGGCGATCTGGAACTCCTGAGCAGTGAGGCGGGTCGGCGCGTCACCGACCCGCTTCCGCGCGCGGGCGCCGGTCGCGGCGAGCTCACGGGCGGCCCGCCCCGCGAACGCCGCCGCCCCGAGCACGGACAACTGCTCGTACGCCGCCTGTAGCTCCACCCGCGCTTCGGACCGTCGGCCTTCGCGGCGCAGCCATTCACCGTAGACCAGTCGGGCTCGCGCGACATGCGGGGCGCCGTCGCAGCGGCCGAGACGCTCGATCGCCTCCTGGTACAGCTTCTCGGCGGTCGGCCCCTTGGTGAGCAGGGCCCGTGAGCGCAGCTCGGTCCCGAGCGCCCACTCGGAGCCGCTCGCGGCCGTGCGCTCGGACAGAAGCTCCATGACGGGCTCCGCGAGATCAGGGCGTCCGGCGTGCGTCGCGGCCTCGATGAACTCCACGGGTATCCAGGAGTGGAAGCTGATCTCATCGAGGTCGGCTGCTGCTCGGCACGCCTCCAGGGCAGCGTCGTAGCGGCCCAGGCCGTTGAGCAGTACGGTCCGGGCGTACTCAGTGGCGCTGAGGAGCCGTCCCTCGCCGCGCGTTTCGGCGTCACGGGCGGCGATGTCGGCAAGCCGGGCGGTGCGCCTCTCGTCGCCGCGCCAGGCCGCCACGGTGACGTCGACGTGGATCACGGCCGGGGTGCCGAGTTCCGCCGCGATCGCGTGCGCCTCGTCGACCAGCGCGGCGGCGTTGGCGAACTCGCCCGCGTGGACATGCGCGAGGGCCCGGTAGCTCAAGGCCACGGGCAGTTCGGCGAGCATGCCCGCGCTGCGCACCAGTTCGAGCTGACGGGAGGCCAGCTCCCGCCATGCCGCGTCGTCCCACAAGTCCATCGCGGGACCGCAGGCCGCCCACAACTGGCCCACGTCGTACGCGTCGCGTCCCGCACCGCGCCGGTAGATGTCCACGGCCTGGCGCAGTTCGGGAACCGCCTCCGTGTACCCGTCCCTGACCTGGGTGGTCAATCCGTCGAGCAGCCGGTCGAGCGGGCGCGGATCCGATGGGGTGGGGCTCATGGCACGGGCGGTCTCGGCGATGTCGAGCATACGGTCAGCGGTGGTGAACCGGCCGACGAACACCGCTGCCGCAAGGGACTCGAGGAATACCTCGCGGGCCGACAAGGTGTCGAGCGGTGCCATGAACCTGGCCGCTCGAAGCAGCTTCTCGACCGCGGCGTCGTCCCGGTTCCTGTCGAACGCCATCCGCGCGCGCAGCATGGCCACCGTGGCACGCTGGAGGCCGTCGAGCGGTCCGGCTTCCGCCATGGACAGCAGGGACAACGCGGAGTCCGCGGCGCCGCTGTCACGCTTGGCACACGCGGCGACGACGGCTCGCACAGCGCGGCGGGCGGGATCCGGCGTCAGATTCGCGGCCTTCTCCAGGAAGGCCGCCGCGGCGGCGACGCCGCCGCGGGCCCGGGCCCGGTCGGCCGATCGTTCCAGCGCCGCGGCGACGTCCTCGTCCGGCCTGCACGCAGCCTGCGCGCAGTGCCACGCCTTGCGGTCGGGCTCGGTGTCCGTGATGGCCTCGGCCAACGCACGATGTACCGTGCGGCGCTCGTCGAGGGCAGCGGACCGGTAGACAGTCGAACGCGCCAGCGGATGGTGGAATCGCACCCGGCCGCCGATGGCCACCAGGCCGGACTCCTCGGCGTGCGTCACCGCGTCATCGGGTACGCCGAGTTGCTCCGCCGCCGCGTCCAGAAGCACCGGGCTGCCGGTCGGATCGGCCGCCGCGATCAACAGCAGGGTCCGTGTCCCGGCCGGGAGTTCGGCCAGTCTCGCCCGGTAGCTCGCCTCGACCTTCCCCGAGGTGGGCGACGCCGCGGGCAGCGCGAACCCACCGGCGAGCTCGGCGGTGCGGGGCAGTTCGAGGAGGGCGAGCGGATTGCCGCGCGCCTCGGCGATGATGCGGTCGCACACGGCACCGTCGAGAGGCGCGTGGATCTGCGACGCGAGGAGCCGGCGGGCGTCGTCGTCGGCCAGTCCGCGGAGCGTCAGTTCGGGCAGGCCCGCGAGTTCGTGGCGTTCGCTCGCGTCGCGCTCGGCGAACAACAGTGCCACGGGTTCGTCCTGGAGCCGGCGCGCGACGAAGGCCAGGGCCTGCGCGGATGCCTGGTCGAGCCAGTGCGCGTCGTCGACGACGCACAGCACAGGCTGCTCGGCCGCGGCCTCGGAGAGGAGGTTGAGCACCGCCAAGCCCACGTGGAAGCGGTTGGGTACGCAGTCCGTGGACCGTCCGAACGCCCCGTCGAGTGCCTCGCGTTGCGGCGCGGGCAGCCGTTCCTGCCAGTGCAGAGCCGGCTTGCAGAGCTGGTGAAGCGCGGCGAACGCGAGTTCCGACTCGAATTCGGCGCCGACGGCGCGCAACACCTTCAGGCCCGGTGCCGTCGGGGCATGGTCGATGAGCGCGGTCTTCCCGATGCCCGGCTCTCCCCGCACCACCAAGGCGCCGCCGCGCCGGGACCGAACGCCGTCGAGCAGCCGATCCAAGGCGTCCGACTCGCCGCGTCGGCCGAGGAGCCCCGGATGGCCGATTCCCGGGCGGGATCCCCTCATCAGAGGGCCCGTTCGGTGCACACGTCGATGTCGGCCGACGGCGCAACCGACGGTGTACACGTCCTCTCGGCCCAGGTGCCGACACGTACCGGTGCAGCACGGTGTCGGCCGTCCAAGTGGGTTCTGCCGACGCGAACACGGGCTCCGCCTGCGGGTTTGGCCATAGAACTCCCTTTCGCTCCCGAATGCGACGCGAGCCGACGCGAGCCGACGCGTCTTGAGAGTCCCACCGGTCTTGTTGACATGTCAACAAGTAGCGATGGCCCTGCCTGTGCCTAGCCCCACAGACGCTCCGGCATCCCGTGCCCCGCTCCGAAGACCCACACCCCGGCTACCGGGCCAGGGCCGCCCAGCCCATCTCCAGGAGAACCGATGACGCCACCCGCACCCCGCGAACCCCAGACCACGAACCCCGGCCCGCCGCCGCCCTTCGACCCCGAGCTCGCCCCGGCGCTCGCGCCTCTGGCGGCGGTCCTGCCGCCGGCGATCCTGCCGTCCATGATCTCCTCCGTGCGTCATTCCATCGCCGGCCGGCGGCCGTCGGACGAAGACCTGGCGCGCGGCGGAGCGATCGAGGTGCGGGAGCACCGGATCCCGGGCCCGCCCGGCGCACCTGACGTCTCACCGCTGATCTGCCGCCCGCGTACCGCCGACTTCCCCAGACCGGCCGTGTACTTCACCCACCTGTGGCCGGGCGGATTCCATGGCTTCGACGCCATGGCGCCGGAAGCGGCACTGTCCCAAACCGCCCGCGCGGCCCGGCTGCGCCGGGTCCTGTAGACGTGCTCCGGTCCGGCCGGCCCTTCCCTCGGACACCGCGCGAAGCCGCTTGAGGGCCTCCGGCTACGATTTCCGAACCAGTGGACACACACCCAGAAGAGTGACCTCATGAACGAACCACGCTGGCTCGACGTGCGTGAGGCGGCTGTCTGGAAGAAGTACCGGGACCTTCAGCGCCAACTGCAGAGCGCTCTGGACCGGCAGCTCGCCCACGACTCCGTGTTGTCCGGAGCCGACTACGCGGTGCTCGTCCCCCTGTCCGAGTCGCCGGGCGACGTCCTACGGGCCCGGGAGCTCCAGGTCGAGCTGGGCTGGGAACGGAGTCGGCTGTCGCATCAGATAAGCCGCATGGAGACGCGCGGCATGGTCGCCCGCGAGCCGTGCGAGAACGACGCACGCGGCTCGATGGTGCGGATGACCGCCCAGGGCCGGGCCGCGATCGAGGCCGCCGCGCCGCAGCACGTCGAGACCGTCCGCCGCTACTTCTTCGACCCGCTCTCCCACGACGAAGTCGAAACGCTGGGCGTACTCCTCGACCGGCTCCTCGGCTCACTTTCACGCGAGGCGGACTGACGTTCCTCCGGCCGCCCCCTCACCTGGCTGATCACGACGCGGTTCCCGCACACGCCGCACGGCGCCGCACCGGATCGCGCCGCCGGCAGAGCCCGCGCAACCCCGCCGCATAGGCGACCGTCACCGATGCGAGTCGGCCGGGACACTGCGAGGATCGGCTGTGACAGACCTGAGTGAGGAGTCGGGATGAGGATCACCGTTGTGGGGCGAGGCCGTGTCGGAGGCGGCCTGGCCAGTCTGTGGGAGAAGGCCGGCCATGAGGTGACCGGTCTTGGCCGCGCCGGCGGCGACGCGGCCGGTGCCGACGTCCTGGTGGTCGCGGTGCCGGGCTCGGCGATCACCGACGCGCTGGCGCGGGTGTCGGGGCTGGCCGGGCAGGTGACCATCGACGCCTGCAACCTCTACGGTCCGCGGGACGACTCCTTCCCTTCTCTGTCCCACCAGGTGAAGTCGATCGTCGGCGGACCGACCGCGAAGTCGTTCTCGACGAACTTCGCCTCGATGTACGACCGGATCGAGGCGCAGCGCGTTCGCCCGGGCAACCTCTACGCCGCCGAAGCGTCCGCGCGGGAGACGACCGAGCAGTTGATCCGGGATGCCGGCTACGACCCCGTCTTCGTCGGCGACCTCGATCCCGGCGCCCGCCTGCTCGAAGACAGCTCAGCACTCACCCGTGCGCTGGCCGGACAGCTGGGCCCCTTCTTCTACCGCTACGGACGTTCCGGCGAGCTGTGAACCATCGCCTTCCGCGACACGTGTCCAAGGGGCAAACCACCCCGTGGCCACCGCCGCGATCACCGGCAGCACCACCTCCGGCCTCCCGGAGCGACCTCGGTCGGGCCTAGCCACACAGCTCATCGCAGCCTGCCCCGTTTCCTGAGCAACGATCGGTCGCCCGCCTCGTCCTTGTCCTGGTGCATTCCCAGGCGGGCCTGGGCGTCGTAATGGTTCACCAGCGCGGTGTCGGGCGGGTACGAGGCGGCCGTGGCCGTGTCGTACCCGGCGGCCCGAAGGCGCTGCGTCGCAGACGGACCATCCAGTCGGGGAACGCGAGGACACGGGCGCCGTTCACGTCGGTGGCCTGCCGCGTGTACCGGTACGGCTGCCAGTGCCAGCCCAGGCATGCGGTGCGCACGGACATCTGGTGGCCGCGGACCGTCGCGGCGCGCAGGGGGACCGGGCCTCGCACCCACTCGTGGAACCGGTCCGTGATCCACTTCTGCTCTCCCATGGGCAGCCGGTTCGGGATGTGGGTGGCGCCCGGGGCGATGTCTCCGGCCCCTCCGTTCGCCTCGGTGCCGCTCATGCCGCGGCCTCCAGGTCCAGCAGCGCGGTCTTGGCCTCGACTCCGCCGATGTAGCCGCCGAGGGTGCCGTCGGTGCGCAGCACGCGGTGGCACGGGACGACGATCGGCAGCGGGTTGGTCGCACAGGCCGTGCCCACCGCCCGGACGGCCTTGGGGTTGCCGACGAGTTCGGCCATGTCGCGGTAGCTGCGGGTCTGCCCGTACCCGATCTCGGGCAGATGCGTCTGCACCAGGCGCCGGAACCCGCGCGACAGGGACAGGTCCAGCGGCACGTCGAAGACCCGGCGGCTGCGGGAGAAGTACTCGTCGATCTCGCGAGCCGCCCTCTCCAGCCGCCTGGGCGCGCGCAGGATCCGCGGGCTGAGCTTGTGGCTGAGGGCTTCCAGAACCTGGTCGTGGTCCTCACCGTCGAACGCCACGCGGACCAGCCCCTTCGGGGTGGCGGCGAGCAGCAGCCTGCCGACGGGCGAGTCGATGGTCGTGTAGGCGACATCGATCAGGTCGGCCTGCTCGGCGGCCTGCTCCAGACGGAGGTGGAGTCGGCGAAGAGCGTCGGCGTCCACGGGTGTCGCCAGCAGGACGGCCGTGTCGTCATCGTTGCGCATGTCGCTCACGACGATGCTCCTTTCGTGATCGCTCCCGGATAGTGTTTCCTGAGATTCTTCAGCCCGTCCGCAGCGGCCCTGCGAGCCGCCTCGACGGTGCCGCCGAGGATCTCCGCGATCTCGGCGTACGCCAGCCCCGCCACATACCGGTAGGCGATGGCCTGACGCTGCTTGCCGGGCAGTTCCTTCACCGCGGCCCACAGGCCGGTGTCCTCGGCATCCGGGACGCCCTGTCCTCCCGACGCTTCCGGTACCTCCTCGACCGGCAGGGGGTTCCGCTTCGCGGCGCGCAGCACGTCGATCGCCTTGCGGTGCGCGATCGTCACGAGCCACGCCTCCACGTTCGCCGTCTCCGGCAGATCGGGATAGGCACGCATGGCGGCCAGGAAGGTCTCCGACCACGCGTCGTCCGCATCGTGCGGGCCGAGGACGACCCGGCAGACGCGCAGCACGGTCGCGCCATGCCGCACAACCACGCTCTCGAACGGTTGTTTCATGTCCATCCCAGTGAAGACGTACGTGAGGTGATAATCGTGAGATTCCGCTTCAGAACAATCGTCCGGCGTCGCCCGCGGGCGGCTCCTCGAGCTCCAGCAGCGCCTGCTTGCGCTTCAGCCCGCCGGCGTACCCGGTCAGAGCCCCGGTGGAGCCGACGACGCGGTGGCACGGGACGAAGATGCACAGCGGGTTCGCGCCCACGGCCTGTCCGACCTGCTGCGCGAGACCACGGCCCCCGACCTGCTCGGCGATACGGCCGTAGGTGGTCGTGTCGCCGCACTGGATGCTCTTCACGATGTCCCAGACGGCGTGCTGGAACGAGTCGCCCTCGGCCGCGAGCGGAAGATCGAACTGCCTGCGGCGCCCCGCCAGGTAGTCGCCCAGCTGACGGACCGCTTCGTTCAGCAACGGGTCCGTCGCGTCACCGACCTCGGGGCCGAACGCCTCCTGCGGGGGCCGGCGCATGTGCTGCCCGAAGTACAGGCCGGTGACCGCCTCGAACCTGGCGACGATCGTGATCGGCCCAAGGTACGTCTCGATCTCGACATGCCGAGTATTCATCTGCCTCTCCCTTCTCCTGGCAGGTAGACGCACGGCACCCGCAGAACGTGAGATCGCATCCGGATCCGTCCAAGCCAGGGCGGTGTGCTGGTCAAGCAGCGCGCGGGCCTGGCCGTAGGAGATCTTCAAGGCCCGCCGCGGGCCGCCGCAGGCTGCTGCCGACTGTGGTTTGCGGGTTCAGTTCGCTTGGCGGGGCCAGCACGTCATCATCTGATGGGGCACTACACCACCGAGATCCTCCCCGGCCCCAGCTAGCCGACAGCGTTCAGCCGGACACCACCCGTACCACGTCTCCGCAGGTCAGCGCACTCTCCCCCGCGCCTTCAGCGGGATGTCGGGCAGCGCCGGGGCCGCCAGCCGGTCGCCGGCGTAGCCGTGCACCTCGCCGAAGCGGGTGCCGGACTCCCAGTCCTCCCGCGCCCGCGCGATGTCCTCGGTGGAGCGCCCGATGAAGTTCCACCACATGACGATCTTCTCGTCGAAGGGCTCGCCGCCGAGCAGCAGGACGGCGGCGTCGCCGTGGGCGCGGAGGGGGAGGTCGGGGCGGCCGCAGCCGAGGTAGAGCATGGAGCCGGGTTCGACCGGGACGCCGTCGGCGTCGACGCGGCCGGTCATGGCGAGGACGGCGTACTCGAAGTCGGGGACGAGCGGGAGGCGGAGCTCGGCGCCGTCGGTGAGGGCGAGGTCGGCGCCGACCAGCGGGGTGTGGGTGGTGCCCGGCGAGGTGGCGGTGTCGAGGGTGCCGAGGATGACGGTGGCGCGCAGGCCCGGGCGGGTGAGCACGGGCAGGTCGGGGTGGTGCTCGAAGGCGGGGGCGGTGTGCCGGCTGCCCTCCGGGAGGGCGACCCAGAGCTGGGCGCCGTGCAGGTGGCGGGCGTGCGGGCGCGGGGACTCCTCGGAGTGCGAGATGGCCCGGCCCGAGGTCATCAGGCCCAGTTCGTACGGCCGGACGGTCTGGAGGCTGCCGAGGCTGTCGCGGTGCAGCACCTCGCCCTGGTGGAGCCAGCTGACCGTCTGGAGGCCCATGTGGGGGTGCGGCGGGACCTGCATGCCCGGCTCGTCGGCGATGTCGTCGGGTCCGTAGTGGTCCACGAAGCACCAGGCGCCGACCATCCGGCGACCCAGGTTGGGCAGCAGCCGGCGGACCACCGTGCTCCCACCGAGCGGGAACTGACGGGCCGTCAGCAGATCACGGACCGGGCCGGTGCTGGCCTCGCGGCCGCAGCTGGTCGGGGCGGGCTCGAGGTCGAGGTTGCTCATCGCGGTTCCACCACCGTACGGAGAGGGCCGGGCGGGGCCCCGGAGGGCGCCGCCACCGATCATCCGTCACGGTGCGGTGTTCCTCCACCCGCGCCCGGCCATCCGGCGGCACCGGCACACCGGGGCGGCAGCCGGGGCCGGCGGACGGGCCTCAGTGCCCGCAGGCCCACCAGGCGTCCGCCGCCGCCTTGTCGGCGAGTTCCCGCAGGTTGCGGACCGCCTCGGCCGGGTCCTCGGCCCCGTACACCGCCGAGCCGGCCACGAACACGTCCGCGCCCGCCTCCGCGCAGCGCTCGATCGTGCCGGCCGAGACGCCGCCGTCCACCTGGAGCCACAGTTCCAGGTCGTGCCTGGCGATCAGCTCCCGGGTGCGGCGGATCTTCGGCAGCATGATGTCCAGGAACGCCTGGCCGCCGAAGCCGGGCTCGACGGTCATGATCAGCACCATGTCGAGCTCGGGCAGCAGGTCCTCGTAGGGCTCGATCGGGGTGCCGGGCTTGAGCGCCATCGAGGCGCGGGCGCCCTTGGCGCGGATCTCGCGGGCGAGCCGGACGGGCGCGGCGGCGGCCTCGACGTGGAAGGTGACGGAGCCCGCGCCGGCCTCGACGTACTGCGGGGCCCAGCGGTCCGGGTCCTCGATCATCAGGTGGCAGTCGAGCGGGATGTCGGTGGCGCGGGCGAGCGACTCGACCACCGGGACGCCGAGGGTGAGGTTGGGCACGAAGTGGTTGTCCATGACGTCCACGTGCAGCCAGTCGGAACCCCGGGCGGCCTCGGCCTCGTCGGCGAGCCGGGCGAAGTCGGCGGACAGGATGCTGGGGTTGATCTGGGCCATGGCCGACTACCTTCGTGCGTGGGCTTGCGAGGGCTGGGCGCCCCGGAGCGGGCACCTCATCCCATCATCCCGCGCCGCACCGCCGCCGACCGCACTCCGCGGCTGCCACGTGACCGTCGTCACACCCGTTTCGGGGTTACCGGGGCCGTCGCCGTGGTCATCAGCCCTGGAGCGGTCCACGCACCCACCCCGGCGGCCCGAGTACGTCCCGGCACGTCCGAGTTCGTCCCGGTATCTCCAGGGCACCCGGGCACTTCCGAGGGCGGGGACTCGCCGCCGCGGCGCCTGCCGGAGGCCGTCCCGACCAGTCGAGTTCCCGCCCCGCCGGGAGCTCCGTCCGAGGAAGGTCTCCCGATGGCCGATCTCGTCCATCCCGCCCGCGCGCTGTGGTGGCTCTTCGAGCCGGTGCACACCGTCACCTACTTCCTGCCCGAGGGCCGCGCCGCCTTCGAGGAGGCCGGTCTGCACGGCCGCCTGCACGGCTACTTCGCCAGCCGCGCGGCCCCGCTCGGCGCGGTGGACGCCCCGCCGGTGACCGCCGCGTTCTTCAGCTTCTCCCCGTCGATGGTCGAGCGCGCCCTGCCGGAGGTGTGGAACCACGCGAGCCCGGACGAGGCGCTGGCCGCCCGGCTGAAGGGCTCGGCGGCGATCCTGGGCGGGCTGCTGGAGCACGTGGACAGGGACCAGGTCGAACTGGTCGCCGGGACGCTGGAGCAGGCCGCCGCCCGGCTGGACTGCGCCGGCCGGGTGCTGGCCGCGGCCAACGCGGCGCTGCCCCGCCCGAGCGGCCTGTACGAGCGGCTCTGGCAGAGCGCCACCGTGATGCGCGAGCACCGCGGCGACGGCCACGTGGCCGCGCTGGTGGCGGCCGGGCTGGACGGCTGCGAGGCGCTGGTGGTCCGCTGCGCGATGGACCTGCGGCGCGAGGACCTCCAGCCGCTGCGCGGATGGAGGGACGCCGAGTGGGAGGCGGCCGCCGAGCGCCTGGTCGAGCGCGGCTGGCTGACCGCCGAAGGTGCGGTCACCGAGCTCGGCCGGATCGGCCACCAGGCCCTGGAGGCCGCCACCGACCTGGCCGCCGCCCGGGTCTGGGAGGACTACCCGCGGACCGAACTCGACCGGCTGGCGGCCGCGTTGAAGCCGATCTCGGCACTCTGTCGCAGCCGGCTGCCGATCAACCCGATGGGACTGCCGGACAACCAGTGACCGGTCGGCCGGTGACCGGACCCCGGTGACCGGCCGGCGAGGTCAACCGGCAAGGTCAGTCGGGCGAGGTCAGCCGGCCGGGGACGCCCCGGGCGGGCCGAGCACGATCCCCCGCCCGGCGTAGAACCGCCCGAACGACCGCCACGGCACGCGCGCGAAGGCCTGCGACTCCCCCGGGAAACCGGACGGGTTGTGGATCAGCAGCGCCGTGTCCGTGGCGCCCACCGCCAGCACCAGGTGCCCGCCGCGCCGCACCGGCTCCGGCCCGTGCGGCTCCCGGATCGACGGGTGCACCGACACCATCACCAGCCGCCCGCCGGCCACCTCCGCCGACACCTCCGCGGGCGTCAACTCCCTTGCGTCCGCCGCCAGTCCCCAGCGGCTCCGGACGTAGGAGGCGAACGGTGCGTGGATCAGCCCGCGCAGGCCGTCGCCGTCCCGTACGTACCCGCCGGCCGCCACGCACTCGGCGGCGAGCGCCATCGCCGCCGGGGCCACGCCCCACCAGTGCTCCAGCGCCATCCGCAGGCAGGCCACCCCGCACAGCCGCCAGGACCACCACGCGTACTCCTCCGGGGTGGCCGCGCCGGACTGGCCCCAGCGCGGGTCGGCGGAGGCGTCCAGCCGCCCGTCGACGATCTCCCGCACCAGCTCCGCCGACTCCCACTGCGCCCGGTACGGCACCTCGTGCACCACCCGCAGCGGCCGTACCGGCGCCTCCGGCCGCGCCCCGCCCTGATCCACCATCCCCCGAAGCTCTCACGGCACGGGGACCCGGACAACTCGCGACACTCCCGTGCCGCCGCCCCGTCCGCCCCGCCTACCCGCCTGCCTCGTCCGCCCCGCCGCCACCCGGCTCCCGGTGGGCCAGCCGCTGCGCCGCGCGCCGGCCGCGCGCCTCCACCGGCAGCGAGCCGGTGGCGCCGGCCAGGCCGAACGGCGGCATGTCGAAGTAGATCGACTCGTACCCGCCCTCCGGCACGATGTACGTCTCGTGCCAGAGCCCGACGTGCCCGCGCGCCTTGCCCTCCCGCAGTTTGCGGTTGGCGATGCCCCACACGGTGTGGTGGAAGCCGTCCGGCGCACTCGCGTAGCCGTACAGCTTCTCCTTGGACTCCCAGTACTGGACGACGTAGTAGGTGCGCGGCGAGGCGGTCAGCAGGATGCGGCCGCGCAGGCCGCGTTCGGGGGCCCGGCGCAGCTCGTACAGCATCCGGAACATCGCGAACATCACCGGGCCCCAGTGGTGCACGGCCCAGAACCGGTTGATC
This sequence comes from Kitasatospora sp. NPDC036993, assembly GCF_055607525.1. NCBI lineage: Bacteria > Bacillati > Actinomycetota > Actinomycetes > Kitasatosporales > Streptomycetaceae > Kitasatospora > Kitasatospora sp. NPDC036993. Next base: position 331,813 of record NZ_JBVJRP010000003.1, read on the forward strand.
CGCATGCCGATCAGCAGCACCACCGTGTCGCCGGTGGCGGCGGCGGTGGTGTAGCCCGGCTGCGGCCTGGCGAACAAGGACATCCCTGCCTCCCCGCACCCATGCTCATGTAAGCGGTGATTACATCAGCGCCGGATGACCCGGTCAAGGCGCGCGGCAACCACAATTCGGTTACCGCGCAGGCCGGTTGGCGACGCCCTGGCCGAAGGTGTCGAGCACCTGCCCGGCCAGCTCCTCCGCCCTCCCGGCCGGCAGGTAGCCGTCCACGATCATCTGCGCCAGCCCGTACACCAGCGCCTGCCCGGCCAGCCCGACCAGCGCCGGATCCCCCGGGCGCAGCCGGCCCGCCTCCTGGTCGGCGACGATCAGGTCCATCAACGCCCGGTCGATGCCGTCCAGTTGCTCGCGCAGCTCGGGTTCCCTGACGGCCGTGAACACCCGCGAGCGCACCAGCTCGAACCGGCGCGGATGGTGCAGCGCGTACCGGACGAACCCCAGCCCGATCGCCCGCATGCCCGAGCCGCCGTCCGGCCCGGCGGCCGCCAGCTGCGCCTCCTGCCAGCCCACGAGGTCGGCCAGCACCCGGTCCGCCAGTGCGGTCAACAGCGCCTGCCGGTCGGCGAAGTGGCGGAACGGCGCCCCCGCCGACACCCCCGCCCGGCGCGCCACCTCCCGCACGCTCACCTTCTCCTGCCCCTGCTCGTCCAGCACCTCGAACGCCGCCGCCACCAGCGCCTCCGGCAGCGCCCCGTGGTGGTACGCCCCCCGGCCCCCGCCACGCTCCCCGCCCCGCACCCGCGCCTGCTCCCGCTCCCTCATGCCTGCCTTGCTACCACAGCGGGGCGATTCCCCATCCGCGTCACACCCCTCGAACGGAGCCCGATGTCCACTCCCGCTTCCCGCCCCTCCCGCCCCGCCGGCCGCGCCGCGACCTTCGCCGCCGCCTACGTCCTGCTCCGCAGTTCGGCCGACCTCGCCGACCACTGGATCCAGACCGACCACCAGGCCGGCACCAAGGCCGACCGCTCCCCGCACGGCCGCCGCGCCTGCGCCGCCCACGTCGCGACCTACACCGCGGTCCAGGCGGCCGCCCTGGTCCTCGGCGGCCGTGCCCTCGGCCTGCGCCCGAAGCCGCGCCGGGTCATCGCCGCGCTCGCCCTGTCCGCCTCCACCCACTACCTCGCCGACCGCCGGGAACCCCTGCGGCGGGCGGCCGAAGCCACCCGCCGCGGGAACTTCCTGCGCCTCGCCGACCACGGCATGAACGGGGGCTACATCCTCGACCAGGCCTTCCACCACGTCGTCGAGACCTGTGCCGCCCTCATCGTCGCCCGCTGACGCCGCCCGCCGGCCTCACCCGGCCTGCGGGTGCCACCCCCCGAGCCGCGCCGCGGCGACGCGCAGGGCAGCCGGGTCGGTGACCACGAGGCTGCCCCCGCGCCCCTTCGGCCAGCCCCCGAAGGGAGGATCGGAGGTGAGCCGCCGCACCGTGTCCCGCCCGAGGCCGAGGCACTCGGCCACCTCGTGCTGGGTGATCCTGAGGCACATCGGCCCGTCCGGCTGCCCCGCCGCCTCCGCGTGGTCCAGCAGCGGCAGGACGAGACGGGCCACCCGGGCCGCGCCGTCGCCGGACCGCAGGATCATCGCCCCCTCCCGCCCCCGGCCGGAGACGTACGGCAGGAGGTCGTTCCACCACTCGCGGCGGAACTCGGCGCTCCTGAACCGTTCGCCGGAGATCATCACCACCTCGCACTCGGTGCGCGCCCGCACGGTGGCCGTACGGGAGGTCAGTTCGAGCGCCGCCATTTCGCCGAGGAGGTCGCCGGCCCCCCGGATGGTGATCAGCTGTTCGGCTTCCCAGTCCCGGCCGCCCCCGCTCTGCCACACGTCCACCAGACCGCCCAGCAGGGCGAACACGTCGGCCCCCGGGTCGCCCTCACGCATCGGCGTCCACCCCGCCGGACGCGTCATCCGCGGAAGACCCCTGAGGAACGCGACCCACCGCTCCTCACCCACGCGCTGACGGAACGTCCAGTGCGGCCCGGGCGAGGCCCCGGGCCCGGGCCGCCGAGCCGTCCGGTTGGCAGCCGTCGGCGAACCCGCCGAGAAGTTGTGGCAGTTTTTCATGCCGGGAGATTAGAGGCCGCTGCGCCCAACGAGCCGCGACCATCCGACAGTTGGAGCAATGTCCAGGACTCCCCCCGGTTACCTGCTACCCTCCCGCGCCGCCTGCCGCCCGCGGGATCCACTGTGGCGCGGGTCACAGGATTTCGGACCTGCCAAGCCATTGCCCGCCACGCCCGGCGCCCAGACTCGTGACCGCCACCGCGCAGCAGGCCGGCCACCCGCCCCCTCATCCCGCCAGGAGAACGCCATGCCCGAACCCCCGCAGCTCCCCGGCGCCTCCAGCCGGCCCCTGCCGCCCTACCAGGGGCTACTCGGGCTGGACGTACGGCGCTACACCGACCTGCCGGGCGTGGTGCAGGCACCGGTCAGCGCCTACCTCGAACCGCTCCTCGACGCGGCGCTCACCGCCGCCGGGCTCGACGAGCTGAGGACGGCGAAGCGCTTCCTGTCGCACTCGGGAGACGGGCTGGCCCTCGGGTTCGCCTCCGAGCTGATGCCCCACGTCATCCACCCCGGGCTCGGCTGCCTCAGCAACGAACTCGCCCGGCACAACGCGGCACCGAACCGCGTCCGGCTCCGGATGCGGGCCAGCCTCCACGCCGGCCACGTGACCGCGGAGGGGTCCCCCGGCGAAGGCAACGGTCCGGCCCGGAACGAACTCCACCGGCTGCTCGACTCCGAGCAGGTCAAGGAAGTCCTGGCGCACGCCAGCCCGGCGACCACCCACCTGGTGGCGATCCTCTCCGACCACGTCTACCGGGAATCGGTCCGGGAGCTCTACACCGGACTGCCCCCGCGGCTCTTCAAGCGCGTCCGGGCGACCGTGCCCGGACGCGACTACAGCGAGTGGGCGTGGATCTACGACCCCGCGCACGCCGAGAACCCGCTCTTCCTGCCCGATTGCGAACGCCTCCACGTACCGAAGTGGACCACGTTCGTGGACACGATCGACCGCCTGCACTCCACGATCCGACGCCTCCTCGACCGCTACTGACTCCGCCCAACGGAAGGAACGCACCCGTGGCCCTGATCACCTACCACGGCATCTTCGACGTCATCCACGCGCGGGTGACCGGCGCCGCCCACCTCCGACCGGCGTTCCTCGCCGTCGAGTTCGAAGGCGAGACCCTCCGCCTCGAACCCGCCGAGGCGCGCGCGGCGCTCTGGGAGGAGCCGGAGGACACCGGGCTGCGCGGCCGGATCTGGTGCCGGGCCGTCGCGTTGGCCCAGCACGACACCCTGTCGACGGCCATCGGCTCGACCGAGGTCACGGGCTGGGTCGAGGCCCTGGTCTGGCTTGCCGCACCACGGCTCGAACGGTTCGTGCGCCAGTCCTCGCCCCGGACCCGGGCCGACCGGCAGGACCTGGAGTCCGAACTGCTGGCCGCCTTCGTCGAGGAGTTGGCCGAGGTCTCACCGGACGACCCGGAGGTCGGTGACCGGCTGCTGCGCGCCGCCGTCCGGCGGGGCCGGAAGTTCACCCGGGGCTCGGCCGACGAGTACCCGAACGAGCACGTCGTCGTGATCGCCGACGCCCGCGACGCCAGGGCTGCCGACAACGGCCGGGTGCCCGCGAGCACCGCGGCCGCGGACACCGGCGGCGCGGTGGTCGTACCGGACCCCGGTTCCCCCGCGGAGGTCGAAGCGGTTCGGCTCGCGGAACTCACCGACCACCTGGGGCTGCGGGAGGTGGTGCGCCGCACGCACCGTCCCGCGCGCGGGTCGCGGGTCGGCAGCCTTTCGCTGCGCGCGGCGGGAACGGCCCGTTGACCGCCCCGCGCCCGAGCGGGCCGCTGACCTTTCCCGAACTGTTCGGCCTCCCGCTGGCCGTCGACATGCGCACCGCCGCCCGGGCCTTCGGGATCTGCCGGCAGACGGCCTACCGGCTCGTCCGGCGGCAGGCCTTCCCCTGCCCGGTGGTCCGCGCCGGGCACCGCTACCGAGTACCCACGGCGGGCCTGCTCACCGCGCTGGGCATCGAGGAACTCCCGCTGTACGCCGACGAGTCGGAGACGTGGGTGAGCGAGCCGCCGCTGCCCGGGCTCGGCTGGAAGGACCTCTCGTGAAGACGACGCCGACGACCGCCCGGCACGATGACCCCCGGCCGGCGGGCCGGAGGGAGCCGACGACGTGCTTCGTGATCGGCCCCGTCGGGGGCCGGCACACGGGGGCCGACGACACCGGCCGGGCCTCCGGCCAAGCGCACCTCCACCTCCTGGAGTCGGTCATCCTGCCGGCGTGCGCGGCCTTGGGAATCGAACCGCTGCACGCGGACGGGATCCGGAACGACGGGGAGTTCACCGAGCGGATCTGGCGGCACGTGCTCCAGTCCGACATCGTGATCGCCGACCTGACCGACGGAGAGCCGAACGTCCTGTACCAGCTCGGCCTGCGCCACACCACCGGCCGTCCGACCGTCCACCTCGCAGAGCGCGGCCGACTCCCCTTCGACGCCTCACCCGGCCGGACGATCCTGTACGAACGCTCCCCCGACGGTCTCGCGGACGCCCGCGAGAGGCTCCGGACCGCACTGGACCGGGCCCTGACCGAGGGCTACTCCCCGCTCGCACCGGCCCGGATCCTGCTCGGCCTGCGGTCACGGGACCACGACGCCGCTCTCGGTCCTCCCGACTCCGGCCCGAAGGACCGGGAGGACCGGGCGGACCGGGAGCGCCTGGAGCACAGAGAGCACGGGGAGCACCAGGCCGACCAGGAAGACGGGCCAGGCCTGATCGACCGCTTCGCCGCCGTCGAGGCGGAGATGCGGGTCGTGACCCAGGGCATCGAAACCATGACGGACCTGGTGAACACCATCGCCACCCTGGCCGAGGACTTCGGGCCCGTCCCGCAGGGCCCCTCCGGTACGGGGAGCACCCCGGCGGCGACGGCACCCGCCGCGCTCCGGGGACTGGCCGTCTCCCTGGCCGGCCCAGCGTCCGAGCTCAGGGGCCGCGCCGCCGAGGTCGCCTCGCGGGTGTCGGGTGTGGACCCGACGGTGCACCGGTCGCTCGCCCTCTTCGAGGCGGCGCCGCACCTGTGGGAGGGATCGCCGGCCCACGACTCCCTGCTCCGGCTCATCGGCATGTCCCACTCCGCGTGGGAGGTCCTGAAGACCCTCCGGCTCTTCCGGATGACGATGGAGTGGCTCCTCTCCGCCCGCCCCGGCCTCCAGGGCCCGGCCGAGGACATCATCGCGGCGCTCGACCTCCTCACCGAGACCATGGCCCGCATCGAAAGCTGGGACCGGCGGGCCCGCGCCCTGGTCTGACCCGCCGCCTGCCGGTGGCACTCGGGAAGGCCCCTGGCCCCGAGCGCCACCGGCCACCGGCCGCCGCCCACCGGAACACTCTCGAAAGGAACCGCATGCCCCTCGGCGTGGACCTCGACCGGCTCAGGACCGACCTCGGCGCCACTCCGGCTCAGATGTTCGAGTCGCTCTGCGTCCATCTCTTCCCGGCGATCCTGGACCACGACTTCGGCCCCGTCTTGGACGGCACGCTGTTGGCGCTCCGGCCGCCGGACGGCGGGCTGGAGGCGTGCGCCAGGACCGCCGACGGACGCGTGGTCGGAATCCAGGTCAAGCACCACGCGGCACTGAAGTCGGCGCTGCGTTCCATGGACGAGTCCGTCGGTTCCGCCCTCGCCCACCATCCCGACCTCACCGACATGCTGGTCTTCCTGCCCCAGGACTTCACCGCCGGCGGCACCGGCACGCCCGGCACCCGCCAGTGGAGTACCGCTTCGAGCCGCTGGGCCGCGATGGTCCGCCGTGTCCGGCCCGGCCACCCGGTCGTCTTCCACCCCTACACCAAGAGCCTGATCGAGCGGGCGGTGGTGTCGTTCGCGGAGGAGGCCGTGCCGGCCTACTTCGACGCCCGGTACCTCCGGTTGTCGGACCTCCACCGGCACGCGGCCGCGGCCGCCCGTACCGTCCGTCGCCGCCCGTGGCCGGCCGGCCCGCAACCACCGCAGCTCACCACGTTCCTCTCCGAGGCCCTGGCCGGACTCGACGACCCTTCGCCGCTCGTCTCGCGGCTGACCGAGACGGCGTCAGGGCTCCGGCTGTGGGCCGGATGGCGTCCGGCCGCCGACGGCCTCCCCGTTCCGTCCGTCGTGCCCGTCTCGGCGGCATCCGAACGCTGGACCGCCTCCTCCGGCCGTCGGGCGGAGTGCGCCGACGGGCTGGACGGCATCGCGCGGCTCCTCGGTGAGGAGGACCGCACCGACCCCGGGATCCTGCGCCGCCGGATCTCGCAGGCGCTCCGGCTCTGCGGCCGGGTCGCCGTCGAGGTCCGGGAGGTACACGACGAACTACTGGACGCCGTACGGGCGTCGCAGCCGTACGAGGCGCTGCCGGGCCCCGGACGTGGCGCGCTCGGCCGCCTGCTGGCCGTCCTCAAGGACCTGCTGGCCTGCGCCCGCACCCTGTACACGACGTGCGCCGATCCCGCCCTGGCCACCCGCCAGACCGGCACGCTGCTCGTCGGCGGCGGTTGGGGCACGGGAAAGTCCTACGGCCTGGGAGGCTGGGTGCGGGGGCGCATCGCGGTCGGAGCGCCCACCGCGTTCGTCTGCGGCCACGAGTTCGGCCCGGACGAGCCGTTCGAAGCGCAGCTGCCCCGCCTCGTCGCCCCCGGCACCCGGGCACACGGGCTGCGCGACCTGCTGGCGGCCCTCCAGCAGCAGGCCCTGCTGACCGGCCGCCGGGCGGTCCTCGCGGTCGACGCGCTGAACGAGGTCCGGTGCCTGCGCGGGGACTTCCGGGTGGCCTTCGAGTCCCTGGCCGAGGTGGTCGGCCGCTACCCGCTGGTGACCCTGGTCGGCACCGTCCGGATGGACGCCAGGCCGGCCGTTCCCGAGCAGGTCGCCCACACCGTGAGCACCCGGGGGCACGGGTTCCTGTGGAACCCGGGAGTCGCTTCGCCGGACCGGTCCTGGCGGATCTACCAGGACATGTACGGGCTGCCGGAGCTGCTGCTGCCGCCGGACGTCTCCGAACTGCGGCGGCCGCTGATGCTCGCCGTCCTGGCCTGGTGCCTGCACCGCACGCCGCGGCCGCCCGGCGAGGCGATCGTCCCGCCCACCGTCGGCGACCTGTTCCAGACCTGGCTGGCGATCCTCAACGATGACCACGCCGCCTACCTCGACCGGGTCCACGACCTGCGCTCAGCTCCGTCCGCGGCCCCGCCGCCCCTGGTCACCCTCGCCTGCCGGGCACTCGCGGACGCGATGGGCGTGCGGGGATCGCTCGACTACGGGACCGCCGGCCGCGTGCTCTCCGGTGTGCCGGGAGCGGCCCGGCCCGCGGTCGTGCTGCGCTGGCTGGAGAGCGCGGGCGTGCTCGCCCTGGATCCGGACACCCGAAGGGTCCGGTTCGCCGTCCAGCGGTTCGCCGAGCACGTCCGTGCCGTGAACCTGCTCAACCACCGCCGCCGCTCGGCCGCCGTCACCCGCCTGGTCAAGGAGTTCGAGCGGCTGCGCGCCGCCGAACCGGAGTCCGCCCGGCTCACGGACCGCCGTCGGATGCTGGAGGCGCTCGCCGGGGCCGCGCCGCACGCGGCCAGAGCCGCCGAACTGGCGGATCTGGTACCCCGCCGGTACCGCTCGGCCGTCTCCGGCATGGTGCTGGAGTCGTTGGAGGGGCGCGCCGCCCCACGCGTCAGCCGGTCCTCCCGCGCGTTGCTGGCCCGCTGGCTCCGTACCCCGGACACCGCCCAGGCCGCACTGCTCGCCGTCCTGGTGAACGCCACCTGCCCCCGGCACCCGCTGGGAGTGGGGTTCCTGGACGCTCAGCTGTCCGCCTGGAGCCGGGGCCGCTACGCCCGCTGGTTCGCCGATCCGGTCCTGGAGATCCTCGACGACGAGGACCTGGTCCTCCTGCTCCGCCGCCTCGTCAAGGCGGCCGGGGCCGCCGGGGCGAGGGGCGACGAGGCCGTCGCCGAGGCCGGCATCCTGCTGCTGTGGCTCTCCGGCGTGGGCCACCACGGCCTGCGCGACGCCTGTGTGCGCACCCTCGCGGACCTGTGGACCGACCGGCCCGCGGCGATCGCCCGGCTCCTCGACAGGTTCGGCGGCCACCGGGACGAACTCGTCACGGAGGCGTACTGGCTGGCCGCCTACGGGGCACTGGCCCGCAGTACGGAACTGCCGTCCGCCCCGCTGTTCCGCGGTGCCGTCGACCGTGCGCTGACACGGCCGCACCTGCGGATCCACGACGCCGTCCTCGCGGTACGGGGCCTCCTCGGCCCGGAGCCCGGGGCCGCCGGAACCTTCCCCGCGGTCCCCCTCCGCCGCCCCCGTCTGCTGGCCCCGTTCTGCGGCGGCCTGATCGCCGAGGAGGCCGTCTCGCTGTCCTGGTGCCCGTTCGAGGAGACCGATCCGAGGCCCCGCCAGGCCTGGCTGGCCCGCCGGGCCCAGTTGCTCGCCCTCGGCGCTCCGCGGCACCCGGTCCGGGTGCGCGGCGGATCCGCCTTCGACGCGGCCGACGTGTCGGTGGCCAAGGCGCTCCAGCGCGCGCAGCAGGAGTGGTACGCCGAACAGGCCACCCTGGTCAGGGATTCGCGGCCCGTCCCGGTGCCAGGCGAGCACGGCGCGGCCCGGTACCACCAGCGAACCATCGATCCGACCCTGGGGGCCCGATGGCCCACCCGTCTCAACACCTCCTCCCGACCGGGGAACTGGTGGACCCCGCCGTTCACGGCTGCCGGGCTGCGAGGGTCCCCGACCGGCCCGCCGACCAGCCTGACGTCGGTTCTGACGAAGCCGGACCCGTCCGGAACGCCGTGGCTGCTGATGAACGCGCTCCACCACCTGCTCGACGAGGGCGACGAGGGGGACGAGCAGGACGAGCGGCCCGTGCCAGGCCTCCCCCTCCTGCACGACCCGAGGAGCGGCATCCTCCGCCTCTCCGACACCTGGCGGGCCGCCTCCCCGGCCCACCGGACGCAACGGCTTCCTCCGGTCCTGCGGGTCGAGTCCTTCGTGGTCCCCCGCTCGGACCTGGCCTCCGCGTTCCCCGCACCGGCCGCCCTCCAGCGGTTGCGGCCGGCCCTGCGCTGGCCCGGACAGGCCTACCTCTCGGAGTACTACGGCCGTCCCGAGTTCGCCCACGCCCCCGGGAAGCCGTCGGGGCCCGAGCCCACGGCGGTCACCTCCCAGGACATCGGTGTCCCGCCACCGGCCGTCGGCCGCTTCTTCGGCGCCCGTGACCGCCCGGTCCCCACCCGCCGGCTGACCGACCGGCTGGACGTCCGCTGGACCGGCCGACAGCTCGACTTCGCCGACCGGTCCAGCGGGGAACTCGTGCTCACCGACCCGGGGTTCGCCGGCGAGGGCCCGGAGAGCATCCTGCTCCGGCAGAGGGCCGTCGACCGCCTGCTCGGCCAGGACGACGTCCTGCTCTGGGCCGTCACCCTCGTCGAACCCGTCGCGGCGTGGTCGGTGGGCTGGTCGGCCTACTGCGTGCTCGACTCCGGCACCCTGTGCCACCTTCCCGGTGTCGGGCCTTCGACCGGCCATCGGCTCCCGCCCGTCCTCTGGCCCCGGCCCGGGGTGCCCGCGTGGCGGCCGGACCCGGGCGGCTGACCGGCCCCGGCGCCGTTCGGCGGCCGGGGCCGGGGCCGGGTGCCGGCGGCCTACCAGGCGTAGTCCTCCGGGGCGGGCTTGTGGCCGGGGAAGAGCTCGTCGAGGTGGTCGAGGGTCTTCTGGTCGAGCGTGAGGTCGAGCGCCGCGAGGGCGCCGTCGAGGTGGTCCGCGGTGCGCGGGCCGACGATGGGGGCGGTGACGGCGGGGCGGGAGAGCAGCCAGGCGAGGGCGAGGACGGCCGGGTCGGCGCCGAGTTCGTCGGCGAAGTCCTCGTAGGCCTGGATCCGGTCGCGGTGCCTGTCCAGGAGTTCGCTCGCGTAGGGCAGCGCGCTGCGGTCCCGGGTGCCCTCGCGCTCCTTGCGCAGGATGCCGCCGAGCAGGCCGCCGCGCAGCGGGGACCACGGGATCAGGCCGACGCCGTAGTGCCGGAGGGCGGGGATCACTTCGAGTTCGATCGTGCGGTCGAGCAGGTTGTAGAGGGACTGCTCGCTGACCAGGCCGAGGAGGTTCCGGGAGCGGGCGGTCTCCTGGGCCTGGGCGATGTGCCAGCCGGCGAAGTTGCTGGAGCCGACGTAGACGACCTTGCCCTGGGCGACCAGGACCTCCATCGCCTGCCAGACCTCCTCCCAGGGCGTGTCCCGGTCGATGTGGTGCATCTGGTACAGGTCGATGTGGTCGGTCTGGAGGCGGCGCAGGCTGGCCTCGACGGCCTTGCGGACGGCGAGCGCGGAGAGCCTGCCCTCGTTGGGCCAGTCGCCCATGTCGCCGTAGACCTTGGTGGCGAGGACGGTGCGCTCGCGGCGGCCGCCGCCCTTGGCGAACCAGCGGCCGATGATCTCCTCGGTGCGCCCCCGCTGCCGGCCTTCGCTGTCGCGGCCGTAGACGTTGGCGGTGTCGAAGAAGTTGATGCCGCGCTCGTGGGCGGTGTCCATGAGGCGGTGGGCCTCGGCTTCCTCGGTGTGGCGGCCGAAGTTCATGGTGCCGAGGCAGAGGCGGGAGACGGTCAGGCCGGTGCGGCCGAGGTGGGTGTACTCCATGGCGCCCCACCCAAGACCACACCGGCGTCACTGTCCAGCACATTTCACGGGTGTGCCGGAGCCCTGCGGATCACTGCCGGCAGTCCCGCTGGTCACCGCTCACAGCCCCGCCGCTCACCGCCCGTGGGTGGCGAACTTCCGTACGGCGAGCGGCACGCAGACCGCGAGCAGCAGGGCGCTCCAGAGCAGCGCGGCCAGGGTGGCGTGCTGCGTCGGCCAGGCGGAACCGGCCGCCGAGGGGTTGCCGAAGAGCTCCCGGCAGGCCTGGACGACGGAGCTGACCGGGTTCCAGTCGGCGAGGACGCGCAGCCAGCCGGGCATGCCGCCGGTCGGCACGTAGGCGTTGGTGACCATCGCCAGCGGGAAGACCGCGACGGAGAGCTGTCCGGCCGCCTCCTCCTTGCCGACGGCCAGGCCGAGCAGGGTGCCGACCCAGGTCATCACGAAGCGGAAGAGCAGCAGCAGGGCGAACGCCCCGGCGGTGTCGGCGAGTCCGTGCCGGGCGCGCCAGCCGGTGAGGAGTCCGACCAGCGCCATCAGGGCCAGGACGGCCACGCTGACCAGCAGGTCGGCGAGGGCCTGGCCGAGCAGCAGCCCGGTGCGGGAGACCGGCATGGAGCGCAGCCGGTCGGTGACCCCGCGCCCGACGTCGCGGGCGGCGCCGACCATGGTGGGCATGATGCCGTTGGTGGCCACCATGGCGAACAGCCCGGGCATCAGGAACTCCCGGTAGTCACCGCCACCCGGCACCTGCATGGCGCTGCCGAGGACGTATCCGAAGACCACCACCATCACCACCGGCACGCCCAGCGAGGCGGCCAACAGGCCTGGCGAGTGGCGGTAGTTGAGCAGGACGCGGAGCATCGACGTCCAGGTGCCGGTGGCGAGCCGGCCGAGGGCGGACGGACGGGCAGGCGAACGGGCGGGCGGACGCTCGGACGGGCGGGCGGCGAGGTGCGCGGTGGTGGCCATCAGGCGGCCCTCCCCTCGGCCGCCGGTCCGTCCGCGTGCTCCCGGGTGAGCGCGAGGAACACGTCGTCCAGCGAGGGCTCCCGCACCGCGACGTCCCGCGCGGTCACCGCCATGCCGTCCAACTCCCGTACCAGCGAGGGCAGCAGGACGGGGACGCCCGGCGCCGTCAGCACCGTGACCGTCCGCTCGGCCACGTCCACCTGGGCGTCGCCGCCGGTCAGCGAGGACAACACCACGGCGGTGGCGGCGAGTTGCGCGGGGTCGGCCAGGGTGACGGAGACCTGGCTGCCGATCGCGGCCTTGAGCCCGGCCGGCGGTCCGGTGGCGATGGCGGCGCCGCGGTCGACGACCACGATGTCGTCGGCGAGCCGGTCGGCCTCCTCCAGGTACTGGGTGGTGAGCAGCACGGTGGTGCCGCCGTCGGCCAGTTCCCTGACGGTGTCCCAGATCGCCTGCCGGCTGCGCGGGTCGAGCCCGGTGGTGGGTTCGTCCAGGAAGAGTACCGACGGGCTGGTGACCAGGCTGGCGACGAGGTCGAGGCGTCGGCGCATGCCGCCGGAGTAGGTGCGCACGAGCCGGTCGGCGGCGTCGGCGAGGCCGAAGCGGGTGAGCAGTTCGTCGGCGCGCTCCCGGGCCCGGCGGGCGCCGAGGTTGTGCAGCCGGCCGAACAGGTGGAGGTTGTCGCGGCCGGTGATGCCCTCGTCCACGGCGGCGTGCTGTCCGGCGAGGCCGATGGCGCGCCGGACGTCCTCGGCTTCGCGGACGACGTCGTGTCCGGCGACCCGGGCGGTGCCGCGGTCGGGGGCGACCAGGGTGGCGAGAACACGGACGGCGGTGGTCTTGCCGGCGCCGTTGGGGCCCAGCAGGCCGCAGACGGTGCCGGCCGGGACGGCGAGGTCGAGGCCGCGCAGGGCCTCGGTGGCGCCGAAGCGTTTCTCCACGCCGGCCATCTCGATGGCGGCTCGTGCGGTGTCGGACATGGCTCCGGCCTCTCTCCAGGTACATCGTACGTAGAAGCGCGCTCGGGCGCCATCGTACTACGTACGGCGTACGTATCTACGATGGGTGGGCGAGGTGATCTTCCAGTGCCGTCCAGCAACTCCCCCACCGGCTCCGAGCAGCCGGAACAGCCGACCCGAGCAGCACGGGCAGAACAGGCCGAACAGGCCGAACAGCCGGACCAGCCCGGCAGGCCCACGCCCCCCGAGGCCCCCGAGCTGATCTGGCTGCGCCCCGAGCGCACCGGCCGCGGCCCGCGCCCGGCCCACAGCCGCGACTCGATCGCCGCGGCGGCCATCGGGATCGCCGACGCCGAGGGCCTGGACGCGGCCTCCATGCGGCGGGTGGCGGCGGCGCTCGGCGCGGGCACCATGTCGCTCTACAACTACGTGCCGAAGAAGGAGCACCTGCTCGACCTGATGCTCGACGCGGCCACCGGCGAGTACCGGCTGCCGGCCGAGCCGAGCGGCGACGTCCGGGCCGACCTCGCCGCCCTCGCCCACCAGCAGCTGGCCATCCTCCGCCGCCACCCCTGGCTGCCCACCCTGGTGCTGGCCCGGCCCGGCATCGGCCCCAACGCGCTGCGCTACACCGAACACTTCCTCGCCGTCACCGCCCCCACCGGCCTCGACGGCGGCGCCCGGATGGAGGCGATGTCGCTGTTCAACGGCTTCGTCTGCCAGTTCGCGCAGTACGAGCAGACGGCCGCGGCGGGCGCCAAGTGGCAGGCGGAGCTGGTCGGTTACCTCGGCCGGGCCGCGGCGAGCGGCGCATACCCGCACCTGGCGCGGGCGTTCGCCACGGCCGGGCCTCCGGGTGACCCGGACCAGGTCTTCGACCGCAGCCTGGCCCGGGTGATCTCGGCCATCCTGGCGCCCCTGCCCGGGAGTTAGCGGAGAACCTCGCGCGGCAGCACCGCCGCCACCCGGCCGTCCACCAGCACCATCAGCGCCCGGTGGGTGCGGCCGAGCAGCGCCCGCGCCTCGGCCGCCGACTGCCCGACGCCGACCGTCGGCAGCGCCGGCCCGACCAGCCCGCCCAACCCGTCCTCCGGCTTGGCGGCGCCTTCGGCGAGCGCCGCCGCCAGCGCGGCCCGGGACACCGAGCCGACCACCTCCGTGGCGGCCACCCCGTACGGGCGCGCCGCCCGCACCAGGACGACCGGCGCCACCGGCGCACCGCCCAGCGCCTCCAGCGCCGCACCCACGGTGGCGTCGGCGGCCACCGTCACCAGCGGGTCGCTGGCCTCCAGCAGCGGCCGCAGGCCGTCCGCGCCTTCGCCCTCGTCCTCCAGGAAGCCCCACTCCCGCATCCACATGTCGCTGTGCACCTTGGACAGGTAGGAGCGCCCCGAGTCCGGCAGCAGCACCACGACCAGGTCGTCCGGGCCGAGCCCGGCCGCCACCCGCAGCGCGGCCGCCACCGCCGCGCCCGAGGACGGTCCGGCCAGGATGCCCTCCTCCCGGGCCAGCCGACGTGCCGCCAGCAGCGACTCACGGTCCGGGACGCGCTGGTAGGAGTCGATCACCTCCGGGCGCAGCGCCAGCGGCTGGCGGTCCTCGACGGTTTCGGGGTGGAGGTAGTGCCCGATGCTCTCGACGTACCACGGGCTGCCGTCGCCGCCCCCGTACGTCGAGGACTCCGGGTCCGCGCCGACCACCGTCACGGAGCCGCCGGACACCTCCTTCAGGTGGGTGCCCGTCCCCGTGATGGTGCCGCCGGTGCCGACGCCCGCGACGAAGTGGGTCACCCGGCCACCGGTCTGCTCCCAGATCTCGGGGCCGGTGGTGCGGAGATGGGCCTCGGGATTGGCCAGGTTGTCGTACTGGTTGGCGAGCCAGGCTCCGGGGATCTCCTCGGTCAGCCGCTCCATCACCTTGAACAGGTGCCGCGGGTCCTCGGCGGGCACGGCGGTCGGGGCGAGCACCACCTCAGCGCCGTACGCCCGCAGGATGTCGGCCTTCTCGGGCGACGACTTGTCGACAACCCCGGCGATCACCCGGTAGCCGCGCTGCCGCCCGACGATGGCCAGGCCGATGCCGGTGTTGCCCGAGGTCGCCTCGATGATCGTCCCGCCGGGCTTCAGCAGTCCGTCCCGCTCGGCGGCCAGCACCATCGAGAGGGCGGCGCGGTCCTTGACGCTGCCGCCGATGTTGAGGAACTCGGCCTTGGCGTAGATCGGCGCGGCGAGACCGGCGCCCAGCCGGGCGAGGCGGAACAGCGGCGTCCCGCCGATCGCGTCGAGGACGGATTCGTGCACTGCGGCCATGGTCGGCCCCTTTCACTGGCTCTGTCCGCCCGAGCCTGCCCCGGCCGGGGGCCCGGTAGACGGAAGCGACACCACTCGTCACGGCACAACAGGAGTCCTGCTCTCGGACACCCGTCCGAGGCGCCTTCACCGGTTCGGAGGAGGGCGAGCGGTTAACCATTTCATCGAAGTGTCGCTCCCTGTCAGGACTGAGAGCATCACGCTGCTCGCCGGGTTCTCCGCGTGGACGACCTGATGGCCGTCGGTCACCGACACGTGCGACGGCGGGCTCCGTCTTGACCGAGGAAGGAACCTCCCGATGACTTTGACGACTCGGAACATCGCGCAGGAGCTCGAAGCCGCGAACCAGGTGGGTGACCCGCGGGCCGACCGGCTGGTGTCCGATCTGATCGACAACAAGGAGATCGACGGGGTCAACGCCCTGTTCCGCACCATCGGCACGCTCAAGCCCGGCCAGGACCTCGCGCAGTTGCCCGCGAGGCTGGCGGACTTCCTCCGGGAGGCCGCGTCACCTCCACCCGGCTGGTCCGAGGCGGACGTCGACGCCGCGGAGGGCTTCTTCCGTCACCACCACGGCGAGGTGTCCATGCTTCAGGGCACCGTCGGTCTGATCGGGACCTACCTGTCCCCGACCGGCGCGTTCACCCTGCGGTCCACCGGCCGTCTCGGCGGGGTCAAGGGGCCGGGCCGGCGGCTGTCGCAGTCCTCGCGGCTGTTCCTCGACATGGGCGACGGCAACGCCCTGCGCGACGGCACCCTCGCGGCCAACGTCACGAAGGTCCGCCTGGTCCACGCCTCGGTGCGGCAGCTGCACAAGAAGAGCGGCGTGTGGGACTACGCCACGTGGGGAGAGCCGGTGCCCGTCAAGTACACCACCGGCGCCACCTGCGTGTTCAGCGTGCAGATCCTGGAGGCCATGAGGAACCTGGGCATCAACGTCTCCAAGGACGAAGCCAACGGCTTCATGTCCGCCTGGCACTACGTCAACCACTACCTCGGTACGCCCGAGCGGTGGCAGCTGCCCAAGGACGCCGACGAGACCACGCGCCTGTGGACCAAGGTGCGCGACGACGAGTGGAAGAAGACCGACGACGGCGTCTTCATGACCCGGCAGGCGCTGGAGTTCTACAAGCAGTTCTTCCCCGGCCCCACCCACGACGCGTTCGTCGCGATGGTCCGCCATGCGCTCACCGACAAGTACGCCGACATGGCCGGCGTGCCCAGGGGCGTCCTCGACCTCGCGGCCGGGCCGCTCGCCGCCGGCCACGAGGTGGTCAGCGGCCTGGGCGGCGGCCTCCTCGGCGGCGCCGCCCAGAAGGCCACCGGAGTCAATCCCTACAAGGAGATCACCGGCATCGCGTCGAAGGCGTTCAACGAGGTCGAGCGGTTCGCGCTCACGCACGACCAGGACGACCAGCCGCAGATGCACCAGGAGCTCGGCGACGACCGCTGAATCTGAACACGGGCGAAGGGCGGGCGCGGGCCGAGATGGCCCGCGCCCGCCCTTCCGTTGGGGGCGTGAAGAGGGTGTGCGGTGGCTCGTTCGCGCCGCATGACTCTGCCGCGCTCCAGATCGCACAATGGCGCCGCACATGACCGCCCCCTCGGCGGCCATGTGCGGAGAGTAGCCGATAGTCAGATCAGCGGGCCGAAGAGGCCGCGCTCCCAGTGCCCCAGCCAGGAGGCCGTGGCCGACGGCAGCTCCTCGTCCTCCGTGGACTCGTCGTACGGGAGCAGCGCGGTGGGCGCGAGCCAGCCCTCCCCCGGGTCGACGCTGATCCGCAGGACGCTCACCCGCTTGCGCTCGGCGAGGTAGCTCCAGAAGTCGTAGGTGTGCGGGTGGTGGGTCTCGTAACGCTCGTGCAGGGCCCGGCAGACGGACTTGATGGTGGTGGTCACGAGCAGGAGGTGACGGCTGCCGGGGCCCAGGTTGACGCAGAGCCGGCGGCGCGCGCCGCCGCAGTCGGCGTAGGAGAGGTTCTGGCGGTTGTCGATGTGCAGGCCGGGACGCAGGCCGTTCTCCGGCAGGCGGTGGGTGACGGGTTCGCCGGGCGGGTCGTCGGTCGCGGGGAGCGGGACGGGGAACGGGTCTCCCAGCTCGCCGACCAGGGCGGCCGTCGACTCGCGGTCGGTGACGGTGGCGGGGAGCCGGAAGAACTCCACCAGGCCGCTGTCCTCGGTGAACAGGCTCGGCGCGTACCGCGCGGGGAGGTGGTCGGACAGCGGGGCCCAGTCGCCGGCCGGGACGACGGCCCCCGACTCGTAGCCGGGTTCGCCGAAGAGGCGCCGGACACCGCCGATCTCACAGCGGTCCAGGAGGGCGGCCGGGTCGCGGAAGGCGATCGCGGCGGGGTGCAGGTCGGGCATGGGGGAAAACCTCGGATCAATCGTCGTCGTCGGTGGGGTCGGTGGGGTCGTCGTGGCGGTGGATGCCGGTCATCAGGGCGGCGGCCAGGGTGGTCCACCAGACGACGTCGGCGGTGGCCGGCTCGCGCGGGGGGACGAGGTTCGCGGCGAAACAGGCGAGGGCGAGGCTGGCGACGGCGACCGTCGCCGTGGGGGCGAGCTTGATGCGGATCAACTCCCGGGCGGGGGAAGGCTGTCGGCCGGCCGGAGCCGGACGCGGACCCACACCCGCTTGCCCTCGTCGCGGCGGACGATGACGCCGAAGTCGAGGGCGAGCTGACGGACCAGATCGATCCCCCGGCCGCCCTCGGTGAAGCGGCGGGGGTGGGGGTGGCGGAGCCGGAGGTCGCCGCGCGGGTCCCAGACTTCGAGCCGGCAGTCGCCATCGAACTCCTGGAGGGAGAGGCGGACTTCGTCGCTTCCCCGGCAGGCGTGGACGACGGCGTTCGTCACCAGCTCGGAGGTGATGAGGACGAGGTCATCGACGGGATCGCCGCTCCAGCTCCAGGAGTTGAGCTGCTCGCGGATCAGACGGCGGGCGGTACGGACCGAGGTCGAGTGCTCGGTGAGGGTGGTCTCCCAGGTTCGGAGGACCGGGTTACGCAAGGTGGACATGAGTCACCCCACACCTTCAGTGGCGTGTTCGTGCGGTCACGTTGAGTGTGGGCCATCGAAAATCGAAAACGCAACCTCATTGCTCGAAGAAATTAATTGATCATGGATCAGACTTGAGACTGTGCCAGCAGAGTGGCCAGACTGGGCCACACACCGGAGGGAGGATCCACTTGAGCAAGGACCTGTCAGCCATCAGGCAGATTCGACTCGGCGACGAGCTGCGGGCTTGGCGACTGGAGAACAACAAGACCCTGGCCGACATGACAACTGGCCTGAAAGGGTGGAGTCCGGGTCGACTGAGCAGGATCGAACGAGCCCAGCAGTCGATCAACGCGGCCGACCTGGCCACGTTGCTCGAACATGCCGGCGTCACCGGTCCAGAGCGGGAAGAACTCGAAGCGCTGCTCGGCCCTGGACCTCCGAAGCAGTGGTGGCGCGATCTGGACTACTCCGAGACCATCACGCCAGCCTTCGCGGAGTACCTGGCCCTCGAAGCCGATGCCTCGCACATACTGAACTACTTCCCTTCGGCGTTCCCAGGCTTGGTCCAGACGATGGACTATGCGAAGGAGATGATCGCCGCTGGAGTCGATGCCCCGAACGAGGAGTTGGTCGAAGCTGGGGCGGAGGTTCGCATACTCCGCCAACGGCGCCTCACCAAAGAGCCGACTCTCACCTTCGAGGCATACTTCGGCGAGGTTGCACTGCTCGTAGCAGGAGACCCCGAGGTCTTGACCGGCCAGATCAACCACGCAATCAAGGTGGCTCAGTACCCGAATGTCTCACTCCGAATGGTGCCGCTGAACGCTGGAAGAACTGGAATCCTGGCATCTGGAGTCACTCTGATGCGCTTCCCCGATGACCCTGACGATGGCTTCCTCTTCGTCGAAGCTGTCGGAGGTATGCTCCCGCGTAGAGCGGGGCGCGAAGTACGGCGAGCCGAAAGGGCGTTTGCCCGAGTCAAGCGGTGCTCACTGTCCCCGACGGACACCATCGCCGCCCTTGAGCGCAAGTTGGAAGAGCTGACGTGAGCAAGAAGAACGACCCTTACAGCCACAACCCCTCCGAGGCCGAGTGGGTCAAGTCCCCCTTCTCCGCCGAAGGCAACGGCGACTGCGTGGTCGTTGCGCGCTTCGACAACGGGGACGTGTGGGTCGGCGACGACAAGAACCCCGACCAGCCCCACCTCGCCTTCAACCAGGACGAGTGGGCGGCCTTCGTCCAGGCCATCGAAGCCCACGACCCCCGCTTCACCGCCTGACCCCACCCGGGAGGCCCAGATGCGCGACCGACACGACCCCTACAACCACAACCCCGCCGACGCCGAGTGGGCCAAGTCGCCCTTCTCCGCCGATTCCAACGGCAGTTGCGTGGTCATCGCGCGCTTCGACAACGGCGACATCTGGGTCGGCGACGACAAGAACCCCAACCGCCCACACCTCGCCTTCAACCAAGCCGAATGGACCGCCTTCGTCCAGGCCATCGAAGCCCACGACCCCCGCTTCACCGCCTGACCCCACCCGGGAGGCCCAGATGCGCGACCGACACGACCCCTACAACCACAACCCCGCCGACGCCGAGTGGGTCAAGTCCCCCTTCTCCGCTGACGACAACGGCAGTTGCGTGGTTGTCGCCCGCTTCGACAACGGCGATGTCTGGGTCGGCGACGACAAGAACCCCAATCGGCCCCACCTCGCCTTCAACCAGGGCGAATGGACCGCCTTCGTCCAGGCCATCGAAGCCCGCGACCCCCGCTTCACCGCCTGACCCCCGCTCCCGGCCACGCGGCCTGACCGCGTGGCCGGAGAAATCAGCGGCTCCCCATCCCCAGCCACGCCCGCAGCGACGCCCAGAAGCCCCGGCGTTCAGAGGGCGTCGCCGCAACCTCCACCGCCGGCGCCTGCAACGCCGGCCCCTCCGGCGCGATGCCCTGGGCCCGGGCGGCCGCCAGCCACGCGGGGACGTCGGCGAGCAACTGGTCGTACAGCTTCTGGTCGGAGACCTTCCGGGGATCGCGCCCCAGGTGGACGAAGCCCGCGTTGTCGATGGGGCGCATCTCCGGGACCGCGAGCCCGGTGAGCTTCCGCAGGAAGTCGAACTGCTTGCTGCCCGGGTCACCGAAGCCGATGAACTGCCAGAAGATCGGCAGCTTCGCCGCCTCGCACAGGCGTGCTTCCGCCGCCTTCTTGTTGATCGGCCCGCCGTCCGTCTGGAACAGGACGAGGGCCGGCGCCGTGGCACCGCTCTCCTGGTAGTGCCGAACCACCGCGTCCATCGCCAGGTGGTAACTGGTCTTGCCCATGTGCCCGAGCTTCGCGACGATCCGGTCGATCCAGCCCGCGTGCTCCTCCAGCACGATCTCCGCCTCGGCGTCGACCTCGGTGGAGAAGAAGACGACCGGCACGCTCCCGTCGTCGTCCAGGTGTGCCGACAGCCCCAGCACCCGGTCCGCGAGCGCCTGGACGCTGCCGTCCTTGTAGTAGGGCCTCATCGAGCCGGAGTAGTCGATCACCAGGTACACCGCCAGCCGCTGGCCCCCGAGCCCGCGCCGCTCCACCGAGGCGCCGGCCGTCTTGTAGAGGCTCACCAACGCCGGCGCGCTCTGCTCGACCTTGCTCAGACTGACGGCCATGGCTCGCTCCCTCACTCACTGCGGCAGCCGTGACTGCCGGGGCGCGTGATCGTCGACGCGCTCCGGACACTGTGCGTGACGAACGGGCCCGGCGACAAGCCCTGGTGCAGGTCGGACCCTCACAGACCGTTGGGGTGGCTCGACAGCCACCCAGCGTGCCGCTCCTTCAGCCGGTCGCGCTCCTCGGTCGTGGCCAGGTAGACGTCCGCGCCGCCGTCGTACGGGTGGTACAGCCGCCGCATGCCGGTGCCGGTGATGATCACCCCACCCTCCCGGTCGTCGGCGACCCGGCGCAGCAGCCGGTCCAGGCTGCCCGGCCGCCACCGCCGCCGCTCCACGAAGACGTGGCAGTACGTGCGGAACGCCGGCTCGGGGTCGTCCTCCTGGAGCCAGGTCCGCCAGTGCCTCGCGTCCCGGTGCATCCGGGGGACGCTCGCCCGGCTCGTCCACCTCGGGATGAGGACGTACACCTCGGCACCGGAGAACAGCTCCTCCAGCACGGTGTTGTGGCGCTCCAGGACGATCGCGTACTCGCGCTCGTCGTCGGGGTAGCGCTTGGACTCCGGCAGGCTGTGGAAGCGCACCCAGACGTCGCGCGCCCGGCCGATCTCGTACCCGACGGGCTCCGTACCGGGCCACCGCCGCTCCCAGAGCGCCGTCAGTGCCTCGCGATCCATCCGGTCTCCCCCGTCCTCCTCGATCCTCCTCGACGGCAGGCGAGTCTGCCACATCCGTCCCACCAGTCCCGGCCTGGTGAAATCCCCTCGTCACGGCCGCCCGGCTCCCGTAGCGTGGTTCGGTCGATCTTGAGGGCGGAACAGGGCAGAACGGGGCACCACCGATGCAGCAGTACCAGGGCTGGGCCGACGAGCGCTTCGGCGCCGTCGCGGACGTCTTCGCCGCCGACTTCGCCGAGTTCCCCGAACTGGGCGCCGCCGTCACGGTGTTCGCAGGCGGCCGGAAGGTGGTCGAGCTGTGGGGCGGCACGGCCGACGAGCGCACCGGGCGGGCCTGGACGCGGGACACCGTGGTGCCGGTGTTCTCCTGTGCCAAGGGCCCGGTGAGCATCTCCGCGCACCTGCTCGCCCAGCAGGGCCGGCTGGACCTGGACGCGCCGGTCGCCCGCTACTGGCCGGAGTTCGCCCGGAACGGCAAGCAGGCCGTGACCACCCGGATGATCCTCGGCCACCGCGCCGGCCTCCCGGCCCTGGACGCGGTGCTCTCCTTCGAGGAGGTCGCCGCCTGGGATCCGGTGATCCGGGCGATCGAGGCGCAGCAGCCGCTCTGGGAGCCGGGCACCACCCACGAGTACCACGGCCATGTGTTCGGCTTCGCGGTCGGCGAGGTGATCCGCCGGATCACCGGCCTGACCCCGGGCGCGTTCCTGCGCAAGGAGATCGCCGAGCCGCTCGGCCTGCCGCTCTGGATCGGTCTGCCGGAGAGCGAACTGCCGCGCCTGGCGCGGCTGGTGGAGGCCGATGGCCGCCGCCCGATGCCCGGGCCCGAGCACCTGCTCACCCGGATCGTCACCATGAACGGCGCCCTCGTCTTCCCCGGTCTCGACGTGCCGCACGGCTGGAACGACCCGGCCCTGCACGCGATCGAGCTGCCCGGCGCGGGGGCCGTCGCCTCGGCCACCGGCCTGGCGGGCCTGTACGCGGCGGCGGCCACCGGCCTGGACGGCACTCCCCGCCTGCTCTCCCCCGACACCGTGACGGACGCGGTGCGCGAGGTCTCCTCCGGCGCCGGCTTCCTGGGCTTCGACCTGGGCGCCCGCTGGGGCTCCGGCCTGCTGCTCGACTCCCCCGCCTTCCGCCCGCTGCTCGGCGCGCGCAGCTTCGGCAACGACGGCGCCGGCGGCCAGTTCGCCTTCGGGGACGACGAGTTCGGCGTCGGCTTCGGCTACGTCGCCAACCGGATGATCGGCCACGGCGACGCCCGGGCGAACCGGCTGATCGAGGCGGTGCGCGGGTGCCTGGGCTGACGGGCTTCCTCCCCCTCGTCACCGGCCTGGCCACCACGGGCGGCCTCGGCGAGCTGCGCTACGGCGCCTCGCTGCCCGAACTCGCCGCCCACTACGGCGATCCGTGGGACGGCGGCGGCATCCACCGCGGCCACCGCTGGCCGCACGCCTTCGGCTGGGGCGACGTGCAGACGGTGTTCTGCCGCTGCCGCCGGCTCCACGCGCTGTCCCTGCCGGTCTGGCATGGCGAGCTCGACCTCCCGCAGCCGGGCGGCGGTTCGCTGACGCTGGACACCCACGTCGCCGAGCCGGACCTGATGGCCGCGCTGGCCGCCACCGGCCACGGCTGGCGGACGGTGACGTACGAGAACCTCCCGGGCCAGCGGAACCTGGAGTTCTCGCCCGCCGAGGAGGTCAGGGTCGAGCTGGTGCTCACCGACCGCGACGGCTACGACCAGCCGCCGTTCCCGGAGTGGGTGCTGCACAAGGCGGTGCTGTGGGGCTACGAGCACGTCGACTGCCCCGAGCCGGACGGCGGCCCGCCGGACGACGGCTGGGGCGCCTCCACGCGGTGACCCGTGGGCCACGTGGGCGTCACCCGCCTCAGCGCAGCGCGCGCGGCAGCACCACCCGCACCCACTCCTCCGGCTGCGACAGGTGCGGGGCGTGCCCGGCGCCCTCGTACAGGTGGCGTTCCGGCTTGGGCAGGGCGAGGTCGATCAGGTCCAGCACCTCGCCGAACATCGGCGCGCTGTCGTCGCTCTGGGTGAGCAGCGCGGGCTCGCCGAACCGGGAGAGGCCGGCGAGGTCGAGGTCGAGCGCGTCCGGGTCGCGCAGTTCGTCCAGGTAGGTGGGCGCGTTGCGGATGTAGCTGTGCCGTACCGGCGCGGGCAGCTGCTCCCAGGCGCCGGGGCCGAGGGCGAGGCTGTCCACGTACAGTTCGGCCGCCGCGGCGGACTCGGCCTGCTCCAGCAGCTCCCGGACGGCGGCGATCCGGTCGGCGAAGCCGGTGCCGATCGGCCGCAGGTCCGGGTCGGCGAGCAGGATGCCGGTGCCCGGCGGCTCGTGCACGGCGATCCCCCGCAGCAGGTCGGGCCTGGCGGCGGCGAGCCTGAGGGCGACCAGCGCGCCGTAGGAGTCGCCGTAGACGAAGGCGGGGGCGAGGCCCAGCGCGTGGAGCAGCCCGGCCAGGTCGGCCGCGTCCTCGTGCACCGAACCCTGGGTGAGCGGGTCCTCGCTGCGGCTGTGCCCCCGGCGGTCGTAGGCGACCACGGTGGTGGACTCGGCCAGGCCGGGCAGCACCCGCGCCCAGGAGTCCCCGTCGCTCCAGGAGCCGTGCACCAGCACGACGCCGGGGCCCTCGCCGTGGGCCTCGTAGTGCAGCCCCACCCCGTTCACCCTGATCTCCGCCATCACGAGCCTCCCGGTGTCGGCGGTGCTCCTCCACCAGCCTGACACAACCGCCCGGAAGGCTCAGGCCCACGGCCCGCAGCGGACACCCCGGGCACGGGCGCCCCCTCGGCGACCCCGGGTGCGGCCCCGGGTGCGGCCCCGGGTGCGGCCCCGGATCAGCTCAGCCCCCGCACCGGCGGCTCGTCCCGCGTCCCGTCCTCGGCCACCACGGTGAAGCGTTCCGGGCCGGACAGCGAGAGGTCCACCGGATAGAGCGAGGCGGTGCCGTTGACGTCCAGCACGGCGCTCCGCCGCCCGGTCGCCGCCTCCACCCTGGTCACCCGGCCCCGGGTCATCGCCCACACCGAGGCGCCGTCCACCACCAGGCCGGTCACCTGGTCGTCGAGCTCCGCCGTCCAGCGCTTGCCGCCGTCCGCGAGCGAGTACGCCAGCAGCCGCCCGGTGGCGGTCCTGCCGGGGTGCCTGCCGCCGCTGATGCCGACGTCGCCGGGCTTCTCCCCCGGCACGATGAACAGGTCCCCGACGACCACCCCGCCGAACAGCGGCCGGGCGCTGAACTCGTCGAAGGCGTGCAGCCCGCCCAGCATCACGTCCAGGTCGTACTCGTCCCCGGCGACCGGTATCGCCGCCCGCTGACGGCCGGACCGGTCGTAGCCGAGCACCGCGTGGGTGCCGCGCTCGGCCCCGGCGTCCACCCAGACCGCCAGCGGGTCGACCGACAGCACCGCGAGGTTGCGCAGCCCGCCCGCCGCCGGCAGCGCGATCCGCTCCCGCTCCCGCCCGTCCGCCGGTGCCAGCGAGCGCAGCACGGGCGCCGCGTCGCCGCACCGCGCGACCGTCACGGCGTCCCCGGCGCCGCCCGCGACCTGCAACGGCGTGCAGCCGGGGTCGGGCGTGCTGCGCCAGACGTCCCGGCCGTCCGCCAGCCGTACGGCGCGCCAGCCGCTCCGCTCCTGGAGCAGGGCCTGCGGTCCTGCCACGGCGACCACGTCGGGCGTCGCGTCGTCCCCGTCCCTGGCGGGCGCGTCCACGGTGGCGGTCCAGCCCTCCCGGCCGTCGGCGAGGTCGAGCGCCGTCACGGCCGAGCACGGCCGGTCGTGCGGCGAGTGGCCGATCAATCCGACGGCGCCGGCCCGGCCCTGGTCCCCCGGACCGGTCCCGCGGCTCATCGCGCACACCGAGTCCTCCCCGGGCGGGGTCCAGCTCCAGGCGACGGCCCCGGTGGCACCGCGGTACGCCACCACCAGGTCCGGGCGGACCCGCACCACCAGGTCCCCGCTGGTCCAGCTGCCCACCGCGCGGATCGTGGACGGCCGGTCCGGCGGCACCTTCCAGGAGTCGTTGAGGCCGTCCCCGGCGAAGGCGACGAAGATCCCGAGCCCGAGCAGGGCGCCGGCGGCGGCCGAGGGGAACCCGGCCCTGGGGTGGATCAGCGCCCAGACGAAGCCCGCGCCGCAGGGCATCAGCCCGAGGATGCTGATGATCCCCATGTAGGCCAGGCTGTCGCCGCCGAACCCGTTCGCCGGGCCGAACAGGACCGCCAGCCCCATGCTCGCGAACATCGCCCCGAGCACGCCGCCGGAGACCACCAGCCAGGTCTCCCTGCCCCAGGCGAAGCCGGCGCCCCACCGCGCCCTGACGACCCTGTCCGCGGGCCAAACGGCCATGCCGGTCTCTCCCCTGCGACGCGCCGCCCACCGCGCGGGGCGACGATCACCGGATCGTCGCAGAGCCGGTCATGATCCGGAACAAAGAGCAGGGAAAACCCCGGCCATGCCCCGTACATACCAGGCCGTGGACGGCGGGATCGCCGGAAGTCCCGGCCCGGCGCCGTCACCCGTCGGGCCCGGCGCCGTCACCCGTCCGCGCTACCCCGTCAGCCGGCTGCCCCGCCTTGTCACCCGTCCGGAAACCGATTGCCCGCCCTCCGGTCACTGGCTAGCGTGGCCCGACATGACCGCGACTCCCGACACCCCCGACTGGCTCACCGCCAACCGCGCGAACTGGGACGAGCGCGTCCCCGTCCACACCGCCGGAGCCTTCTACGACCTGCCCGGCTTCGTCGCGGGCCGCGACACCCTCCAGGACTACGAGCCCGCCGAGGTCGGCGACGTCACCGGCCGCACGCTGCTCCACCTCCAGTGCCACATCGGGCTCGACACCCTCTCCTGGGCCCGCCGCGGCGCCGTCGTCACCGGGCTCGACTTCTCCGCCCCCGCCGTCGCGGCGGCCGCCGACCTCGCCGCCCGGATCGGCGCCGCCGACGCCCGGTTCGTCACCTCCGACGTCCACGACGCCGCCGTGGCGCTCGACGGCCGGACGTACGACATCGTCTACACCGGCTTCGGCGCCCTCTGCTGGCTCCCCGACCTCACCCGCTGGGCCCGTACGGTCGCCTCGCTCCTCACCCCCGGCGGCTTCCTCTACCTCGCCGAGCACCACCCGGTGGCCGACGTGCTCGCCGACGACGGGCGCACCTTCGAGGAGGACTACTTCGAGCGCACGCCGATCGTCGTCGACTTCCCCGGCACCTACGCCGACCCGGACGCCCGGCTCGACTCCACCGTCACCGTCCAGTGGCAGCACGGCCTCGGCGAGGTCGTCACCGCCCTGGCCGGCGCCGGACTCCGCCTGGACTTCCTCCACGAGCACGACCACGCCCACTTCCGCGTCCCGGCCGGCTCCCCCGCCCCGCAGTCCTACTCCCTCCGGGCCACCCGGCCCCGGTGATTTTCAGGGGCACATATTGGCCCCCTGACGCCCCGTGTGAGGCAGGTCACCGGAACCGGGCGCCCGAGGCGGACAAGGCACTTCGTGGACTACACATTGCACGCCCGGATACGCGCGGGGGACCCCGAGGCGTTCAGGGAACTCTTCCGCGACCATGCCCCCCTGGTCCATCGGCACGCCGTCCGCGTGAGCGGTGACCGGGACCTCGCCGAGGACGTCGTCTCACTGACCTTCCTGGAGGCCTGGCGGCTGCGCGGCCGGCTCCTCGACCACGAGGCCGGCCCGCGCCCGTGGCTCATGGGCATCGCCGTCAACGTGCTGCGCAACACCCGCCGTGCCGCACGCCGCCACCACGCGGCCCTCGGACGCCTGCCCGCCCGCGACACCGTCCCGGACTTCGCCGACGAACTCGTCGGGCGGATGGCCGACGCCGACCAGCTGGCCGCCGCCCAGCGGGCGCTGAAGCGACTGCGCCGCTCCGAGCGCGAGGTGTTCACCCTGTGCGTCTGGTCCGGACTGGGGTACGCCGAGGCCGCCGCCGCGCTCGGGGTCCCCGTCGGCACCGTGCGTTCGCGCCTCTCACGCGCCCGCACCCGACTGCGCAGACTCGCCGGACAGGAACTGAGGAAGAACCGGGAACCGCTTCCGCGTCCCGGACAAGTACAGGGCGGCCGCACCTGCGCGGCCCGGTCGTACGAGTCGCACGAGGAGACGTACGGATGACCCGCAAGTTCTGGAAGCGGACCGAGTCCCTGGACCCCACGGAGCCGGACCACGCGGAGCCGGAGTCCACGGATCCGGACCACGCGGAGCTCGCCCGGCTGCTGCCGGCCCCGTCGATCCCCCCGATGCCGCTCGACCGTCAGCTGCTGTTCGAGGAGCACCTGTTGAACGAGATCCGCACTCCCGCACCCCCGACCGCGAAGCGGCCGGCTCGGCGCGCCCTGCTGATCGCCCTCCCGGTCACCGCCGCCGCGCTCGCCGCCGTCGTCGCCGTCAACGCGCTGACCGGCGGCGCACCGCGGACGGGGTCGGCTTCCGTGGAAGCGCCCGTCGTGCCGGTCGAGGAGGGCAGCGCCCTCCAGCTCGTCTCGACCGTCCAGCAGATCGCCGCCGCCGTGAGCAAGCAGCGGACCCCGGAGCCCAAGCCCGGCCAGTACATCTACGTCAAGAGCGAGGTCTCCTACCTGTCCTACTCGCACAACGCCGACAACGACGAGTCCAGGACGTGGGTGCAGCCGCTGCACCAGCGCGAGGTCTGGAAGTCCCCCGACGCGCGCAGCGGCTGGGTCGACGAGCCCGGCCAGCTGCCCGAGGGCGGCCTGGGCCTCGGCAAGGACAACCCCCACTCCAAGCCGGTGAACGGCAAGGACGTCCCCGGCGAGGCCCCCAACCTGTCGTACGACTGGCTCAAGGCCCAGCCGACCGACCCGGAGCCGCTGCTGAAGGCGATCTACGCGACCACCGGCGGCCCGCGTGACCGGGACCAGCAGGCGTTCGAGACGATCAAGGCGGTCGTCAACGAGCAGCTCGTACCGGCCCAGAACGCCGCCGCGCTCTACCGGGCCGCCGCGGACATCCCCGGTGTGGTCGTCGTCCAGAACTCCCAGGACGCCGCCGGCCGCACCGGCCTCGCCCTGGCCCGCCTGGACGAGAAGACCGGCGAACGCATCGAACTCGTCTTCGACCGTACGACCTTCGCCTACCTGGGCAGTCGCGGCGTCCAGGTCAAGCAGGTGAACAACGTCAAGCCCGGGACGGTCACCGAGCGCACCGCCGTCCTGGAGCGGACCGTCGTCGACGCCCTGAAGCAGCGGCCCGCTCCCGGCGGGACCGTCTGACCGGAGCCCGCGACGACAGCGGCGGCGGGGGCTGCCGGGGCGGTCCGGGTCGGCAGGTGACTGCCGGCCCGGGCGCGCCCGATCGCCCGCACCGCGCCCGCCCTGGAGGCCTCTCAGCCGCGGGCCGGCTCGCCGCCCGGCACCCAGTTCCCGTGCAGGCCCAGCGGCACCCGCACCGGCAGGTGGATGCGGGCCACCGGCTCGCCGGTGAAGTCCTCGGCGGCGAGGATCACCAGGTCCGTCGCGCCCCGGGCCGGGTCGAGGACGTACGCCATCAGGTAGCCGTCGTCCTCCGCCGCCGGCGACTCGGCGGCGACGAACACCCCCTCGCCGACCGCCCCGTAGCGCCCGAACTCGTGGGCCTCGACGGTCCCCCGGCGCAGGTCGTGCTTGAGCAGGGAGTTGCTGAAGCCCTCGTCCGGACGGTCGTCCCCGGGGCCGGCCGGCGACGCGTAGAGCTCGACGGCGGCCGCGTAGCCGTAGCGGTAGGGGCGGCCGGTGTGGCGCGAGTTGAGGCGCGGGAACTCCTGCACCCGGTCGTCCAGCCGCTCCTCCCGCACCGTTCCCGCCGCCAGGTCGACCGTCCAGCGGTCGAGCGTGGGCCGGCTCGCGCCGATGTCGCGCAGGTCCATCCCCGGCGGGTGCCGCACGACGTCGACCACCAGCGAATCCGCCGTCCGCTCGTACGCGTTGAGGGTGTGCCCGACCAGGTGCGGCGACAGCTCGAACCACCGCACCGCACCGCCCTCGCGGGGCATCACCCCGAGCCGGGCGGGGCGCCGCTCGTCCCAGGTGAAGGGCACGCCGGTGGCCAGGTGCGCCGCGCTGAACACCACCGGCGTGTCGTACAGCAGCACGAACCGCTCGGTGAGCGCGAAGTCGTGCATGTACGGGTTCCCCGGCACCTCGATCAGCGTGCCGCGCCGGACGGCGCCGCCGGCGTCCATCACGATGTGCTGCACCTGCTCCGAGCCGTAGCGGAAGGCCAGCGAGTGCAGTTCCCCGGTGTGCGGGTCGAGGATCGAGTGGGCGTTGGCGCTGTACCCCTCGGGCGTGGCGCCCAGCTCGCACGGGCCCACCGTGTCCAGCTCGTAGGTGAGTTCGTACGGGCGGATGCCGCCCTCGATCAGGGCGTAGGTGCGCCCGGCGAGGCCGGCGACCTGCACGTTGGGCGAGATGTCCAGCCGCTCGTCGACGGGCGTGCCGCGCCGGGGCTCGCCGAGCCGGTCGGCGACCGCGCCGGAGCGCACCCAGCGGTTGCGGTACCACTCGGCGCGGCCGTCCCGTAACCGGACGCCGTGCACCATGCCCGCGCCGAGCGTCCACAGGTGCGCGGCCGGGTCCTCGATGCCCAGCGGGTTGGGGCCGTTGCGCAGGTAGCGGCCGTCGAGGTGGGCCGGGATCCGGCCGGTGACGGGCAGGTCGTGGGCGGTGACCTCCTCGGTCACCGGGGCGAAGTTCCCGGACAGGTAGCGGTTGCGGCTCGTGGTGGTCCGGCTCGTACTGTTCCTGCTCACGGTGTTCCCACTCATGGCGTCTCTCCTCATGGTGTCGCCGTCTCGTCAGGTGCTGGGGCGCCGGCGCCGAACGCCCGCCCCAGCGCGGCCATCAGCTCCTCGTAGCGCGCGCCCGCCTCGGCCGGGGCGAAGTGGCCGGCCAGCTCCAGGCTCACCGCGCCGTGGGTGGCCGCCCAGAACAGCTTGGACACCTCGTGGGCCTCGCCGGGCCGGAAGACCCCGGCCGCCATGCAGGCGTCCACGGCGGCCACCGAGGCGCCGAACGCCCCGTCCGCCACGGCCAGGGCCTCGGCGCCGGGCCGGAATCCGGACACCGGCTGCTCGAACATCACCCGGTAGTAGGCGGGTTCGGCGAGCGCGCGCTCCCGGTAGGCCCGGCCGAGCGCGGTCAGGTACGCCAACGGACCCTCTCCGCGCGGCACTTCGTCCTGTGCCCGGCGCAGCCGCGCGAAGCCCTCGCGGTACAGCGCGTCGAGCAACCCCTCCTTCCCTCCGAACATCGTGTACAGCACCTTGGTCGAGGAGCCGATCTCGGCGGCGATCCGGCGCACGGTCAGCCCGGCGGGGCCTTCGGTGACGAGGAGCGCGATGGCGCGGTCGAGGATCACGGCGCGTACGGCGGCCTGGCCGGCCCGCTGCGCGTCCTGGTAGGGCGTGCTCATGGGCAACAACGTAACCGATGGGAAACACTGTTACCACCCCTGTGTGCGGACCGCCGCCCGAAACCGCGCCACCCCGGCCCCGTGTCCCGCCGGTCAGCGGCATGCGGTGAGCGACGGGCGCGCACCGGCGAGCCTCGCGGCCCGTACACACCCCCAACTCGGAGCGGGAAGTCGGCCCGCCCGACTTTCCACTCCGGTCTCCACCCCTTCCGCACACTGGCGCGCCCCACGAACGAGGGACCTGGAACATCCCTCCCACCACCGCAACACCCACCCACTACAGGTGAGTTGGCGTCACGTCAAGGCGAGTCCAGCCCGTCGGCCGCGGAATTCCCGGCCCGCGCTGAGCCGACCGAGTGAGCCTCCGCCACGGGCAGTGCGCGCACCACCGGTCCGCTCGTTCTGCTGTACATGCCTCCCTCGCTCTCCACGCCGCCCCCGTTGCCCGCGCACAGCACCGCGAGGAGGTTCCCGTGGCCGTGATCGGCCGTGCCACGGCCACCGTGGTGGCGCTGGGCATCCTGCTCGTCCCGGCCGCGGTCACCGCGGGCACCGACCTGGCACCCGAGGTCGGCTCGGGCTGGTGGGAGGTGTCGGCCAACGCCGCCAACGTCCGGGTCGACCACTTCGGCGAGGAGCCCGTCATCGGATTAGCCAGTTCGGGTGACCGGGTCGAGGTCGTGGACACCTGGACCTCGCCGCTCGGCGCCCGCTGGGCGAAGGTCATGGTGGTGCGCAACCGGGTCTCCGGGTGGGTGCTGTGGTCCCTGCTCGCGCACCGCGACCCGTCATCGGAACCGTAGAATCCGTCTGTACGAATCAGGAGGGATATCGCGTGTTCCGAGCGCAGCGTCCGCGCACCGCAGAGCTGACCCCGTGGCAGGGCGAGGGGCCGGTCAACGGCGTCGCCCTGCTGTTGCCGGGCGGATTCATCCGCAGCCGGCGCGCACCGATGAAGGTCGCCGAGCTGGGCCTGCGGGACCTGGCCACCGAACTCGCCGACCGAGGCCGGCCGCACGGCCTCGCGGTGCACCTGCTGCGCTACCGCCACGGCGGCTGGAACGGCGCCGACGCCGACACCGCGGTCGACACCCGCTGGGCGCTCGACGAGCTCGCCCGGCGGTACCCGGGCACGCCGACCGTCCTGATCGGCAACTCGCTGGGCGGGCGCGCCGCGTTCTGGTGCGCCGGGCACCCGTCCGTGGTCGGCGTGGCCGGGATCGCCCCCTGGCTGCCCAGCGGCGACCCGGTGGACCAGCTGGCCGGGCGGCGGGTCCTGATCGTCCACGGCACCGGCGACCACAGCTCGGCCAACGCCGCCCAGTCCCTGGA
This sequence comes from Kitasatospora sp. NPDC036993, assembly GCF_055607525.1. NCBI lineage: Bacteria > Bacillati > Actinomycetota > Actinomycetes > Kitasatosporales > Streptomycetaceae > Kitasatospora > Kitasatospora sp. NPDC036993. The sequence goes on from NZ_JBVJRP010000003.1 coordinate 363,912, forward strand.
GTACGCGCTGCGCGCCCGGCAGGTCGTCCCCGGCCTCGCACGCTACGAGGCCCCGGGCGCCAACCACTACCTGCTCCGCGAGTCCCGCGACATCAGCGCGCTGACCACCGGTTTCACCCTCGCCACCCTGGGCGCCGAGCCCGCCCCGCTGACGGCGGGGGCGGTCTGCACCCGGCTCCCGGCACGGGCGTAGCCGCTCCCCCTCCCCCTGCCGCACCTCCCGCCGCACACCCCGCGCCCCGCACTCCGGGCCTCCCCTGCCGATCGGCAGGGGAGGCCCGGCCGCCTTCCCCCAACAATCCTGCCGATCGGCACATGCGCGAACGGGCCCTCGGCGATCAATCTTGGAGTCACCGCGAGGACGGCCACCCGGGCCGCCGCAGAAGGGAGCCTCCACCGTGTTCCGTGAGCGCGCTCTCCGCCTCCACTTCCACGAGGCGGAACTGAATGATCGTCAGTTCCGTCCTCTCCGGGGCGGGGCACTCCGACCCGCGCCCACCCCGACCGGACGGGAGCACACATGCCCTTCGTCAAGCCCACCGCCAAGCCCGCCGCCCTCGCCCGCGACCGGCTCACCCGGTACGCGGACCAGCTCGCCGAAGTCCTCACCTCCGGCTGAAAGGACTCCCGCAGTCGCCGATGCGCATCAGCCCGGACCTCCGGGCCCCACCGGCCGACCACCAGCCGCCCGGCCGACCCGGAGGCGGACCCTCCCCAGGCTGCCACGCCCCGCCCCGCCGAAATCGTGTTGGCGGTCGGCGGCCCGCACTGCCTATGGTCGGGGGATGACCACCACCCGAACCTTCCGCATCATGGTGCGCGGCGTCTTCGACGGCCTCACCGCCGAACAGCGCGCCGAACTGCTCGCCGCCGCCCCCGAGCACGACGTGCTGCACGCCGCCTTCACCCGCGAGGGCCACCTCAGTTACGACCTGTCCGCCCGGGCCGCCTTCACCTTCCGCTTCCTCGACGGCGGCGAGGCCGAGGAGGACATCCTGGAGGCCACCGAGCGGGCCGAGCAGTCGGCGCGGAGCTGGCTGGCCGAACGGGGCTACGGCCACAAGAACCTCCGGTCCCAGGCCGAGGACCTCTCCCAGGCGCCGCTCGGCAAGCGGCAGCGACGCGCCGCCAACGCCTCGCACTGACCCGACCCCCTCCCCCCTTCGCCACCTCCTTGACGGCCTCCTCTTCGGATATACTTGAGCAGTCAAGGAGGTGGCAATGACAGAACAGACGAAGCCGGCACAGTCCACGACGGGCCCGAGCCCCGACCCGCTGGACACCGCCCTGCGGCTGGTCCGCGCCCAGACGGCCGTGGTCAGGCGCTTCGACGCGAGTCTCAGCAGCCTGCACGGCGTCAGCCTGGCCGACTTCACCATGCTGCTCCACCTGTCCCAGGCCCCGGGCAGCCGGATGCGCCGGGTCGACCTCGCCGAGGCCCTCGGGCTCACCGCCTCCGGCGTCACCCGCGGTCTCGCGCCGCTGGAGCGGATCGGTCTGGTCGCCCGCGAGGCCGCCGCCCGCGACGCCCGGGTCGCCTATGCCGCCCTCACCCCGACCGGCCGCGACCGGCTCGCCGAGATGCTGCACACCGCCCGCCAGGTCGCCGCCGACCACTTCGCGGCAGAGCAATGGAGCACCGAGGACCTCGGCAGGCTGTCCGCCCTGCTCACCCGCCTCGGCGGCACCGCCCCCGGCCAGCGGCTCGGCTGAGCCGCGCACCCCGCCACACCCACCGCCCGGCACCACGTCCTAGGCTGGCCCACACGACCCGCACCACCCGCCCGACCCGCACCACCCGCACCACCCCACCCCCGCGAAGGGCAGCGCCATGACCGACACCCCCGGTACCGGGCCCGGCCGGGAGCCCGCCCTCGCCGACGCCCAACGCACGCACTGGCAGCGGACCTATACCGCCAACCCCGGGATGTACGGCGAGCAGCCCTCCGCGCCCGCCGAGTACGCCGCGGGGGTGTTCACCGCCGCCGGGGCCGGGGACGTGCTGGAACTCGGCGCCGGCCACGGCCGCGACGCACTGTTCTTCGCCCGTACCGGCTTCCGCGTCGTGGCCGCCGACTTCAGTCCGACCGGCCTGGACCAGTTGCACGCCGCCGCGGTGGACCAGGGCCTGGCCGACCGGCTCTCGACCCTCGCCCACGACGTCCGCGACCCACTGCCCCTCCCCGACGCCTCCGTCGACGCGGTCTTCGCCCACATGCTGCTCTGCATGGCGCTCTCCACCGAGGAGATCACGGCGCTCGTCGCCGAGGTCCGCCGCGTCCTGCGCCCGGGCGGCACCTTCGTCTACACCGTCCGCCACACCGGCGACGCCCACTACGGCGCCGGCGCCGGCCACGGGGACGACATCTGGGAGCACGGCGGCTTCGCCGTCCACTTCTTCCCCCGCGAGCTGGTGGACGCGCTCGCCGAGGGCTGGCGGCTGACCGACGTCCATCCCTTCGAGGAGGGCGGACTGCCCCGCCGCCTCTGGCGCATCACCCAGGAGACCCCCCGATGACCGCCCCCGAAGCCCCCGCCACCGACACCGCGGACACCGCCACCGAGGCCCCCGCCCTCACCATCGACGGCACCGGCCTGCTCTGCGTCCAGCTCCTGCTCCGGCTGCGAGCCCGGATCGCGCACCTCCCGGCCGGCGCGGTGGTCCACATCCAGACCACCGACCCCGCCGCCCCGCTCGACCTGCCCGCCTGGTGCCACCTGACCGGCCACGAGTACCTCGGCCAGGTCCCGTACCAGGCCACCGACCGCGAGGTGTACGCCCTGCGCCTCACCTCCGCCCCGGTCCTGACCCGCCCGGACCGCCCCTGGCACCCGGCCCCCGACGCCGACCAGCCGCAGCCCGACGCCGGCCGGGGGCAACCCGGCGCCGCCTGACCACCCGTCACCCGGAGCGCCCGTCACCCCGAGCGCCCCGTGCCCTCGGCGGAAATCCCCGGGCGCCGAACTCCGGCGCCGGGACAGACTGCCCCCATGCCCACGGCCGCCACGACGCCCCCGACCCCGACCCCGACCCCGACCCCGACCCCGACCCCGACCCCGACCCCGACCCCGACCCCGACCCCGACCGCCAACCACCTCCTCGGCCACCCGCCCGAGGCCCGCCTCCTGCTGCTCAACTGCGACGACCTCGGCCTGGACGAGTCCGTCAACCTCGCCGTGATCGACGCCGTCCGCAACGGCATCGCCGCCTCGTGCAGCCTGATGACCGCGTGCGCCGCCGCCCCGCACGCGCTCCGGCTGCTGCGCCGGCACCCGGAGGTCCCCTTCGGCGTCCACCTCACCCTCGTCTGCGAGACCTCGGTGCGCGAGTCCCCGGACCGCCGCTGGGGCCCGCTCGCCGCCCGCGACCGGGTGCCCTCCCTCCTCGACGCCACCGGTGCGCTGTTCGCCCCCACCCCGGCCGGGCGCGCCGAACTGCTCGCCCGGGCCAGGACCGACCACGTCGAGCGTGAGTTCCGCGCCCAGATCGACGCGGTGGCGGCGGCCGGACTCGCCCCCACCCACCTCGACTTCCACTGCCTCGCCGACGGCGGCCGCGAGGACATCCTCGACCTCACCCTCGCCCTCGGCGCCGAGTACGGCCTGGCGGTCCGGGTCTGGCTGCCGCCCGCGCTGGCCCGGCTGCGCGAACGCGGCCTGCCCGTCGTGGACCACGGCTTCCTCGACAGCTTCGCCGTCCCCCTCGACGACAAGCCCGCCCACTACGCCCGGCTGCTCGCCGCCCTCCCGCCGGGCCTCACCGAGTGGGCCCTGCACCCCGCCCTGCCCGGCCAGAACCCCCGCGACCCGACCGCCCACACCCCGGACGACGGCCGACGCGTCCGGGAGACCGACCACGAGTTCCTGGTCTCCCCCGAGGCACACCGGGCGCTCGCCGAGCACGACATCACCGTCCTCGGCTACCGCGCGCTCCAGGAGGCCTGGCAACGAGCCCGCGGACGGCTCACGCCCGAGGCCCGCGGGATGCCCGGTGTGCCACGATGAGGAGGCACGAACGACCCAGCGCCACAGGGAGGTTGACCGCCGTGGACCCGATCATCAGCTGCCGCTGGCAGGACCCGAACGGCGAGTGGGCCCTGACCGTCGGCCACAACGGCGACGGCTGGGAACTGCTCGCCGCGGCCCCCGCCTGGTCGGAGTCGCTCCCCTTCGCCGACCCGGACGACGTCCGCCGGCTCGCCCAGGCCCTGCTGGACCTGCCCGCCGAACCCGAACCGTACGAGTTCGAATGGCAGCTCTCCCGCACCGAGCCCGCCCAGGCCAAGGGCGAACGGACCCACTTCGCGACCTTCGCCGTCGGACTCGACCCCACCGACGGCCACCGCCCGTACCTCGCCTACCAGTCCTACTACCACCTGGGCCAGGCGACCGGACTCGGCCTGGAGGTGATCTGCGAGGACCCGCCGGTCGACCACCTCCGCGCCCAGGCGCACGCCTTCCTCACCGCCTACCCCGGCCCCACCCACCGGTAGCCGACCCCAACTCCCAGCCCCCAGCTCCACCAGCCGCGACACCCCCAGCGCCGACACCACCGGCACCGACCGCGAAACCGGCTCACGCCACGGCGCGCGCCACCCAGTCCACCTCCGCCGCCCGGCTCTCCGGCGCGGCCCGACCGTTGACCACCGCCAACCGGTCACGCACCGCCCCGGCATCCCCCGGCACCGCCCCCGCCCCCACGCACCACGGCCCGTACCGCACCACCAGCGCCGCGACCACGGCCGCCGCCTCCGGCTCCACCCCCGCCGCGACGGCCGGCCCGCCAACTCCCGGACGGCCACCGCCAGTCCGGGCCTCGGCAGTCCGGTGCCAGTCCGCACCGCCCCGGCCGACGCCTCCGCTGCCTCCACTGCCTCCGCCTCGGCGAGCCCGCGCAGCAGTTCCCGGCCCCCCGCTAGCTGCGCCAACTCCGCCCAGGCCGCCACCTGTTCGACCGACGGCTCCTCCGGCAGCCCCACTTCAACGAGCGCGCCACGGAGACGAACCGGCCGGCCCGCCCGGCGCCATCGAACACCCCTGCCAGGAACTCCCCGATCAGGGCCGCCGGACCGCCTCACCGGTGGTGCACGTCGCGTCGCCGTTCATGGCCCCCCGCTACCTCCCCCTACGGGAGGTGCGAGCCCCCGGATCCGCGACCCCTCACCCCCGAGGCCCGTCCCCGCGGTCCTCCTCCCGCCCGGACCGCCGCGGCATCCGCCAGGCGGCGAACAGGATGCCCGCCGCGCCGATGACCGCCTGGAGCGCCCCCGGACCGGCCAGCAGGCAGATCAGGGCACACACCACCACGATCGCCAGCAGGGCGACCAGGTCGAGCCTGCGGCCGTCCAGCCCCAGCCCTGCCCGAGAAGCCCTGGACACCCCGGAAGCCCGAGAAGTCCGGGGCACCCGGAGCACCCGCGGCTCCGGCACGCCCCCCGACCCGACGGCTTCGCCCCGCGATCGTCGAACGTCCGATGACACTCTTCGCCTCCCGGCATCGGGGAGGGCAGCCGTGGAGGATCGCACCCCGCACAACGAGAACAGCCGCATCGCGCCGCATGTCTTGTGAGGTCGCTTCCCCTGCTCCGCCGCTCGACGCGACGAAGCCTGCCCCCAAGATCATGCAGCCGAGCGGCTACACAGAAGCCATGGAACCCGACACCTGACCCGCCGTCAACCCCCGCCGCTGCCCGACAAATCAGCCCCCACCCTGCGAAGCGACCGACGCCTTCCCGGCCGGGGTGGCGGACCCCGGCCGGGAAGGCGCGTCAGCAGGTCAGGCGGTGCGCCGCAGCAGCGCCAGGTACATCGCGTCCGTCCCGTGCAGGTGCGGCCACAGCTGCACGTCCGGCCCGTCGCCGAGCGCCGGGACGCCGGGCAGCAGCGGGCGCGCGTCGATCCACTCGACCCGACCGCCCTCGCTCCGCATCACGTCGTCCACCACCGCCCGGGTCTCCGCGAGGTGCGGCGAGCAGGTCGCGTAGCCGACCACGCCACCGACCCGGGTGGCCTCGACCGCCGAGCGCAGCAGGTCCCGCTGGAGCGGGCCGAAGGCCGCGATGTCGGCAGGACGGCGCCGCCAGCGCGCCTCCGGGCGGCGCCGCAGCGCGCCGAGGCCGGAGCACGGCACGTCGACCAGGACCCGGTCGAAGCCGCCGGACCGCCAGGCCGGGCGCGTCCCGTCCGCCGCGATCACCGTGTACGGTCCTGGGTTGCCCGCCAGTGCCCGCGCCACCAGCCGGGCCCGGTGCGGCTGCTTCTCGCTCGCGACCAGCGCCGCGCCGCGCTCGGCGGCCAGCGCGGCGAGCAGTGCGGCCTTGCCGCCGGGGCCGGCGCAGCCGTCCAGCCAGAGCCGGTCCTGGCCCTCGACCGGCGCCGCGGCCAGCGCCAGCGCGACCAGCTGGCTGCCCTCGTCCTGCACGCCCGCCCGGTTCTCCTGCACCGCCGCCACCGAGCCAGGGTCGCCGCCCTCGGCGAGCCGCAGCGCGAACGGGGACCAGCGCCCCGGCTCGGCCTCCGGCAGCGCCTCGGCCAGCTCGCCGACGGTGGCCCGGCCGGGCCGGGCGACCAGGGTGACCTCGGGGCGCTCGTTGTCGGCCCGCAGCAGCTCCTCCAGCGCGGCGCGCCCGGAGGCGTCCGGCTGCCAGCGGCCGAGGGAGTCCCAGAGCGCGGAGACCACCCAGCGCGGGTGCGAGTGCACGACGGCCAGGTGGTCCTCGGCGTCCTGGTCGTACGGCGGGGCGACCTGCTCGATCCAGGCGTCCAGGTCGCGGGCGCTGATCCGGCGCAGCACGGCGTTGACGAACTTCGCCTTGCCGTCGCCGAGCACCACCCGGGCCAGCTCGACGGTCGCCGAGACGGCCGCGTGACTGGGGATGCGGGTGGTGAGCAGCTGGTGGGCGCCGAGCGAGAGCACGTCCAGTACCGGCGGGTCCACCTTGCCGAGCGGCCGGTCGATGCAGGCGGCGATGATCGCGTCGTAGGTGCCCTGCAGGCGCAGGGTGCCGTAGACCAGTTCGGTGGCGAGGGCGGCGTCGCGCCGGTCCATGCCCTTCTGCTCGGCCTCCCTGAGCAGCGAGGGCAGGATCAGGTTGGCGTACGCGTCGCGCTCGTCGACGGCGCGCAGCGCGCGGAACGCGACGATCCGGGCCGGGTCCTTCTTCGGGCGGCGGTGCGGGCGGGGGGCGCGCTTGGCGCTGGGGGTGGTCACAGGTGCCTCAAGGTGCTGCGGTGGTTATCAACGAACCCGGACGAGCTCGGACGAACTCGAACGGACTGGAACAAACTCAAACGAGAACAGACGAATGCGGACGGGCGGAACACGGACGGTCCGATCGAACGATCTCAGACGAACAGTAACGCCAAACCCGGAGCTCAGCCCCCGAGCCGCTCCCCCGCCTCCAGCCGCGCGCCCCGGGCCCAGTCGGCGGCCCGCATCTCCTTCTTGCCCTGCGGACGCACCTCGCCCAGCTCGACGTCGTGGCTGCCGGTGCCGACCCGGACGCTGTTCTTGCCTGCCATCGCGACCTCGCCCGGCGCCAGCTCGGCGGAGTCCGTCAGCAGCCTGACCGGCCCGGTGACCTTCAGCCGCTCGCCCCGGAACTCCGTCCAGGCGCCGGGCGCCGGGGCGCAGCCGCGCACCACGCGGTCGATCCGCAGCGCGGGGTGGTTCCAGTCGATCCGCGCGTCCTCGACGGAGATCTTCGGTGCCAGGGTGACGCCCTCGGCCGGCTGCGGCACGGCGTGCAGGGAGCCGTCCTCGATGCCGTCCATGGTGGCGGCGAGCAGCCGCGCACCGGAGACCGACAGCCGGGTGAGCAGCTCGCCGCTGGTGTCGGCCGGGCGGATCTCCTCGGTGATCACGCCGTAGACCGGGCCGGAGTCCAGGCCCTGCTCGATCAGGAAGGTGGACGCGCCGGTGACCTCGTCGCCGGCCAGCACCGCGTGCTGGACGGGCGCCGCGCCGCGCCAGGCGGGCAGCAGCGAGAAGTGCAGGTTGACCCAGCCGTGCTTGGGAATCTCCAGGGTGCCGGGGCGCAGCAGCGCGCCGTAGGCGACCACCGGGCAGCAGTCGGGAGCGAGTTCGGTGAGCCGGGCGACGAAGTCCGGGTCGCTGGGCTTCGCCGGCTTGAGGACCTCGATCCCGGCCTCCTCGGCGCGCTGGGCGACGGGGCTGGCGACCAGCTTGCGCCCGCGCCCGGCCGGGGCGTCGGGGCGGGTGACCACGGCGACGACCTCGTGCCGGTCCGAGGCGAGCAGGGCGTCCAGGGCGGGAACGGCGACCTCGGGGGTGCCGGCGAAGACGAGACGCATCAAGTACCTTTCTGCAAACAGAAGTTCAGGAAACCAGCGGGCTTCAGCGGGCGGACCCGAAGGTGCTGTGCGGCGAGACCTTGACCACCGGGGCCCGCCCGCCGTCCCAGTCCGCCTCCCGGATCGCCCTGAGCGCGGCCTTGCGCTGCTCGCGGTCGAGCCGGTCGATGAAGATGATGCCGTCCAGGTGGTCGGTCTCGTGCTGGATGCACCTGGCGAGCAGCTGCGTGCCCTCCAGCGTCACCGGATCGCCGTACATGGTGAAGCCCTTGGCCACCACGCCGTACGCGCGCCTGGTGTCGTAGCGCAGGCCGGGCAGCGACAGACAGCCCTCGGGGCCGTCCTGCTCCTCCTCGCTCAGCGACAGGTCCGGGTTGATCAGATGCCCGGTGACGCCGTCCACGTGGTACGTGAACACCCTCAGCGAGACGCCGAGTTGGGGCGCGGCGAGGCCGGCTCCCGGGGCGTCCAGCATGGTCTCGGTGAGGTCGGCGACCAGCTTGCGCAGTTCCTTGTCGAAGGTGGTCACCGGCTTGGCGGTGGCCCGCAGGACGGGGTCTCCGAAGAGACGGATCGGCTGGATCGCCACGGGGTGCGGGCTCCTGTCCGTTGGGGCGCGGGCTGCGGTCGGCTACTGGTTCACCCGCCAGTCTATGCAACCCGCCCGGACGTCCCGCGCCCCTCGTCCCGGCCCCTCCCCTTCCTCTCCCGGCCCCTCCCCCACCCCGCCGGAACCCCCTTCCCTGGCCCTGATCGGCCTCCGCCACACCCCGACTGTGCCGAGCCGCGTTACCCCGGCCCCCGATTCGGCGTTGTCAAGAGAGATTGACCGGGGCCGGGCACACGGGACACCGAGTCCCGGCCGAGCTGAACCGTACGGAAGGTGGCACGTAGGCCATGGCCGAGCAGATCAACCACGACGCCCGGGCGAGGGCGAGCCTGCACCTGCTGGTGCGGGACATCGAGCGGGTGAGGCGGCAGGTCGACGCGCTGCGGACGCTCACCGCTCAACTGGGCAACGTCTACCGTCCGCGCCGACCGAGCACCTCGGCCGGCTTCGTGGTGTACGGGCGGGCGCCGGCGCCGACCGTGCGCCTGGCGCAGGAACTGCGGGAGAGCGTGGAGACCCTGGTGGCGGCGGCGGTCGAGTTCGACCGGGCGCTGGGCTTCTCCTGGGACTCGGTGGGCTCCGCCCTCGGGGTCACCAAGCAGGCCGTACACCGGCGTTACGGCATGCGCCGCCCGACCAGCGAACTCCTCGCCGCGAGCGGCGGCGTTCCCGGCCAGGGCCGCCCGGACCGCTCCGAGGAGCTGCCCGCCGTCGGCACCGAGCGCACCGGTCTGGCCACGACCGTCCCGGCGGCCCGCCAGGGCGGCCTGGACCGCGCCAGCCTGGAGCGGGGCAGCCTCGACCGAACCGGCCTGGAGCGCGGCGGTCTGGACCGCACCTCGCTCGACCGCACCCCCATCGACCGCACCGCACTGGACCGCGGCCCGATGGACCACATGCCCGTCGACCGCACCCCCATGGACCACATCCCCATGGACCGCGGCCCGATGGACCACATCCCCATCGACCGCACCCCCGTCGACCGCGCACCGACCGACCGCGGCACCCCCGTCGACCGCTCCCAGGCGGACCGACCCGGCATCCCGCTGCGCGGCTGACCGAGCCCCGCAACCGGGCCCTCCGGGGCGGGGTGGCCCACTCACCCCGCCCCACCCGCTCACCCGGACACCCCGGCGCCCCGGCGCCCCGCCAGGCCCCACCCGCTCACCGCCCCGCCGACTCACCACTCCACCAGGCCCTGTCGCCGCCCCCCGGGCAGAAGCAGACCCCTCAGCCGATGTCCATCGGATCCACCCGCACCCGCACCGGCTCCGCCGTCCGCAGCGCGATCCGCGCGATCTGCGCCGCCTTGAGCGCCGCCGCCAGCGCGTTCCCCTGCCCGGGCGCCACCCGCACCAGCGCCCGCTCCTGCTCCTCCCCCCGCAGCGCCGGCACCGGCACCGGCCCGAGCACGTCCGCCCCCTCCGGCAGCCGGATCAGGTTCAGCAGGTCCGCGACCGCCGACGGGCTCCCGCTCACCGCGGCCATCCGCGACACCGGCGGGAAGTGCAGCTGTGCCCGCTCGTCCCGCTCCAGCCCGGCGTGCCCCAGCGGGTCCCAGCGCACCAGCGCCTGCACCGGACGGGCCGAGGGCTCGGCGACCACGACCACCGTCCCGCCCTCCGTGGAGGGCCGCACCAGCGCGGCCGCCGCGAGCCAGAGCCGCAGCGCCTCCTCGCCCGCCCGCAGGTCGGGCCGGCTGAGCAGCGCCCAGCCGTCCAGCAGCAGCGCGGCCCCGTACCCGCCGCCGCCCTCCACCACCGGCTCGGCGCCCGGCGTGGAGATCACCAGCGAGGGCTCGTCCGGCACGGTGGTCAGCACCGCCTCCCGGCCCGAGGTCCGCACCGGGATGCGCGGGAACGCCTTGCCCAGCTCCTCCGCGGTCCGCCGGGCCCCGACCACCTGGGCCCGCAGCCGGAAGGATCCGCACTCGGGGCAGTGCCAGTCGTTCTCCTGTTCCCCGCACCAGCCGCAGACCAGGGCGTCCGCCGAGGGCGCCTCCAGCGGCCCCTCGCAGCGCCGGCAGCGGGCGGGCGTGCGGCAGCGCCCGCAGGCCAGCCTGGGCACGTAGCCGCGCCTGGGCACCTGGATGAGCACCGGGTGCCCGGCGGCCAGCGCCTCCCTGGCGGCCTCCCAGCCCACCGAGGGCAGCCGGGCGGCCTGTGCGGCGGCGTCCCGGTGCTGGTCCTGGTCGGTGACGGTCCGCACCCTGGGCGCGACCTGCCGCACCGTCTCCCGGTCGGCGACCAGCGGGCGCGCCCAGCCGGTGCTGACCAGCTGCGCGCCCTCCACCGTCACCGCGTGCCCGCCGAGCAGCACCGCCGCGCCCTCGTCCGCGGCGCGCAGCAGCGCCACCTCCCGCACGTGCGGGTGCGGGGCGCGCGGGTCGCTGTGGCTGCCGTCCCCGTCCGACCAGACCACGACCAGGCCGAGGTCCCGGACCGGGGCGAACATGGTGGCCCTGGTCCCGATCACGGCGCGCACCGAGCCCCGGCTCACCGCGAGCCAGCGCTTGTAGCGCTCGCGCGGGCCGAGGTCGGCCTCCAGCGCCACGTGCATCCCGGGGCCGAGCAGTTCGGTCAGCGCCTGGTCGACCCGGGCCACCGAGCGCCCCTCGGGGAGCACGACCATCGCCCCGCGCCCGCTCGCCAGCGCCGCCGCCACCGCCCGCGCGATCTCGTACGGCCAGCCGGGCCCCGGCAGCGCCGGCCAGACCGCGCGCGGCGAGCCGCCGCCGGCCAGTGCGGCGAGGAAGTCCGGCCCGGCCGGGTAGCGCTGCCAGCCGCCGGGCGCGGGCGCGGCGGGGGCCGGCAGCGGCGGCGGCGAGGGCTCGGCCTCGGCCTTGGCGTGCCGGGGCGGGACGGCCAGCTGGAGCACGTCGGCCAGCGTCCCGGCGTACCGGTCGGCGACGGTGCGGCACAGCCGCAGCAGTTGCGGGGTGAGCACCGGCTCGGGCGAGAGCACCTGGGCCAGCGGGGCGAGCGGGCCGGCGAAGTCGCTCTTCTCCAGCCGGGCGACGATGAACCCGTCGTGCAGTTCCCCGCCCTCGCGCTGGCCCTTCACCACCCGCGCCCCGAACCGCACCCGCACCCGGACCCCCGGCTGGGCCTCCTCGGCCATGCCGGCCGGCACCGCGTAGTCGAAGAACTTGTCGATGGTGAGCACGCCCTTGTCCACCACGACCCGGGCCACCGGCAGGTGCTCGGCCGGCTTGGCCCCGTGCCAGGTGCGCGGCTTGGCCCGCTTGACCGTCTCCCGGATGAACGCCAGCTGCTCCGGCTCGCCGGCCCCGTTCTCCCCTGTGCTGCTCATCGTCACCAACTACTACCAGGTCACACCGACAATGCACGAAGCGGCGCCCGCCCCCGGACGGGGACGGGCGCCGCTCCTCGCGCTGCGGACGTCAGTCCTGCACGGCGGCCTTCAGCTGCTCCACCCGGTCGGTGCGCTCCCAGGTGAAGTCCGGCAGCTCACGGCCGAAGTGGCCGTAGGCGGCGGTCTGGGAGTAGATCGGGCGCAGCAGGTCCAGGTCGCGGATGATCGCGGCCGGACGCAGGTCGAAGACCTCGGAGACGGCGTTCTGGATGGAGAGGACCGGCACCGTCTCGGTGCCGAAGGTCTCCACGAACAGGCCGACCGGCTCGGCCTTGCCGATCGCGTACGCGACCTGCACCTCGGCGCGGCGGGCGAGGCCGGCGGCGACGATGTTCTTCGCCACCCAGCGCATCGCGTACGCGGCCGAGCGGTCCACCTTGGACGGGTCCTTGCCGGAGAAGGCGCCGCCGCCGTGGCGGGCCATACCGCCGTAGGTGTCGATGATGATCTTGCGGCCGGTGAGGCCGGCGTCGCCCATCGGGCCGCCGATCTCGAAGCGGCCGGTCGGGTTGACCAGCAGGCGGTAGCCCTCGGTGGTGAGCTTGATGCCCTGCTCGGCCAGCGCCTTCAGCTCCGGCTCGACCACGAACTCGCGGATGTCCGGGGTGAGCAGCGACTCCAGGTCGATGTCGCTGGCGTGCTGGGTGGAGACGACCACGGTGTCGAGGCGGACGGCCTTGTCGCCGTCGTACTCGATGGTGACCTGGGTCTTGCCGTCGGGGCGCAGGTAGGGGATGGTCCCGTTCTTGCGCACCTCGGTCAGCCGCCGGGAGAGGCGGTGCGCCAGGGTGATCGGCAGCGGCATGAGCTCGGGCGTCTCGTCGGACGCGTAGCCGAACATCAGGCCCTGGTCGCCGGCGCCCTGCTTGTCCAGGTCGTCGCCGTCGTCCCTCTGGGTGGCGCCTTCGACCCGTGCCTCGTACGCGGTGTCGACGCCCTGCGCGATGTCGGGCGACTGGGCACCGATGGACACCGAGACGCCGCAGGAGGCGCCGTCGAAGCCCTTCTTGGAGCTGTCGTAGCCGATCTCCAGGATCTTGTCCCGGACGAGCTGGGCGATCGGCGCGTACGCCTTGGTGGTCACCTCGCCGGCCACGTGCACCTGGCCGGTGGTGATGAGCGTCTCCACGGCGACCCGGGAAGTCGGGTCCTCCCGCAGGAGAGCGTCAAGGATGGTGTCGCTGATCTGGTCAGCGATCTTGTCGGGGTGTCCCTCGGTCACGGACTCCGAGGTGAACAGGCGGCGAGACACAGCGCTCCCTGGGGTTGCAGCGGCTGCTGACTGAAGCTCCCCGGGCGGGCCGGGGATCTCCGGAAAGACTTGATTCCAGGAGTCTAACGGTCTGGTTCCGTCGAACGTCACCCGCTTCAGGAATTCTCGCCCGCCACGCGACCGGTTCCGATCACATCGCGACCGATTCCAGCCGCTTCGCGACCAGGTCCCAGACCACGTCCGCGAGCGCCTCCTTCGGACCCACCGGAACGGCCGTCTCACTGCCGTCCGAGCCCAGTACCACGGCCTCGTTGACGTCCCGGCCGAAGGCCTTGCCGTTGCCCACCTCGTTCACGACGAGCAGGTCACAACCCTTGCGGACGAGCTTGGCCCGGCCGTTGGCGAGCACGTCGTCGGTCTCCGCCGCGAAGCCCACCACGAGTTGACCCGAACGGGCCCGGTGGGCCGCCAGCTCGGCCAGGATGTCGGGGTTGCGGACCAGGGCGACGGGCGCCGGCTCGGTCCCCTCGACCTTCTTGATCTTGCCGGTCGCGTACTCCGCGGGCCGGAAGTCCGCCACCGCCGCGGCCATCACCACGGCGTCCGCGTCCCGGACGGCCTCCAGCGCGGCCTCGCGCAGCTCCAGCGCGGTCGAGACGTGCACCACGTCCACCCCGGCCGGGTCCGGCAGCTCGGCATTGGCCGAGAGCAGCGTCACCCTGGCCCCGCGCGCCGCGGCCGTCACGGCGAGCGCGTAGCCCTGCTTGCCGGAGGACCGGTTGCCCAGGTAGCGCACCGGGTCCAGCGGCTCCCGGGTGCCGCCGGCCGAGACCACCACGTGCCGGCCCGCGAGGTCGGTCGGCACCGCCCCGCCGCGGCGCAGCACGGCCCGGCAGGCGTCGAAGACCGCGGACGGCTCGGGCAGCCGCCCCTTGCCGGTGTCCTTGCCGGTGAGCCGCCCGACGGCCGGCTCCAGCACGATCACGCCGCGGCGGCGCAGCGTGGCGACGTTGTCCCTGGTGGCCGGGTGCTCCCACATCTCGGTGTGCATGGCGGGCGCGACCACGACCGGACAGCGGGCGGTGAGCAGGGTGTTGGTCAGCAGGTCGTCGGCGAGGCCGTGGGCGGCCTTGGCGATCAGGTCGGCGGTGGCCGGGGCGACCACCACCAGGTCGGCCTGCTGCCCGATCCGCACGTGCGGCACCTCGTGCACGCGCTCCCAGGTCTCGGTGGCGGCCGGGCGCCCGGAGAGCGCCGCCCAGGTCGCCTCGCCGACGAAGTGCAGCGCGGCCGCGGTCGGCACCACGGTCACCTGGTGGCCGGACTCGGTGAAGCGGCGCAGCAGCTCGCACGCCTTGTACGCGGCGATTCCGCCGCTCACGCCGAGGACCACGCGGGGGGCGTCCACAGTCACGTACCGACCTTTCTCCCGATCCGGAACCCGCTCACCCTACGACCCCCGGGACGGCACCCGCACGGCGCCCCACCCGCGAGCGGGAACGCCGGAGGGCCCGGCGGAAACGATTCCGCCGGGCCCTCCGGGAAAGGTGCGGGGCTGCCTCAGGCGGCGCCCTCGACCGCCTCGGCGGTCAGCATGCCGGCGTTGATCTCGCGCAGCGCGATCGACAGCGGCTTCTCGTGCACATGGGTGTCGACCAGCGGGCCGACGTACTCCAGCAGGCCCTCGCCCAGCTGGGAGTAGTACGCGTTGATCTGGCGCGCGCGCTTGGCGGCGTAGATCACGAGGCTGTACTTGGAGTCGGTGGCCTCGAGCAGCTCGTCGATCGGCGGGTTGATGATGCCCTCGGGCGCGGTCATGGAAGAGGACACGCTAAAACCTTCCGAAAGGGTGGAAAAGACAGACAGGTCAGGCTACACCGAGCAAGGCTAGCAGTTCGGCCGCTACCTGCTCGACGGAGGTGTTGACAAGGGTCGTGTCGAACTCCGGCTCGGCGGCGAGCTCGATCTTGGCCGCCGCCAGCCGCTTCTCGATCACGTCCTGCGACTCGGTGCCCCGGCCGGTCAGCCGGCGGACCAGCTCGTCCCAGCTCGGCGGAGCCAGGAAGACCAGCTGCGCCTCGGGCATCGACTCGCGCACCTGCCGGGCGCCCTGGAGGTCGATCTCCAGCAGCACCGGCTCGCCGCGCTCCAGCTTCTCCAGCACGGCCGCACGCGGGGTCCCGTAGCGGTTCCCGGCGAACTCGGCCCACTCCAGCAGTTCGCCGTTGGCGACCAGCTTGTCGAACTCGTCGTTGTCGACGAAGTGGTACTGGACCCCGTGCTTCTCGCCGGGCCTCGGGCGGCGGGTCGTCGCCGACACCGAGAGCCAGACCTCGGGGTACATCTTCCTCATATGAGCGACGACCGTGCTCTTGCCGACCCCCGAAGGGCCGGAGAGCACGGTCAGCCGCGGACGCTCACTCATGCACCGATTATCCCGGATCGCGGGGGATCCTGGGACCACGGGGGCACGGTCAGGCGGCGCCACCGCCGAACTCCCGCTCCAGGGAAGCGATCTGGTTCGTTCCGAGGCCGCGGACACGCCGGCTCTCGCTGATGCCGAGGCGCTCCATGATCTGCTTGGCCCGGACCTTGCCGACGCCCGGAAGGGACTCCAGCAGAGCCGAGACCTTCATCTTGCCGATGACGTCGTTGTCGGCCTTGCCGGCCTTGATCACCTCGTGCAGGGAGGCGCCGGAGTGCTTGAGCCGGTTCTTCACCTCGGCGCGCTCCCGGCGAGCCTCGGCGGCCTTGGCGAGCGCGGCGGTGCGCTGTTCAGGGGTAAGGGGCGGAAGAGCCACGCCGTTCACCTCAGGGTGTGGATGGATGGGATTGAGCTATGACTGGTTCGGTACCGAGGACACCGTCCGCAAGGGGAACCACAAGGCCCTGACCTGCGGGAGCCACGAAAATCGCGCCTCGCCGATGACCTATCGCCGGACACTACCCGGATTGCGGCTCCGCGTCAGGAAAAGAACACGAAAAGTCCTGGTCAGCCAAGGCCGACCAGGACTTTCCAGGGCAAAATGACCGCGATTGCGAAACTTTGACGGGTCCGATGTGACGGCGCTCACGTCAACTCCCGGGCGCCGCCGCCGTCCTGCGGACACTGCGCACGGTCACGGCGCGGCTACCTCGCCGGCCGGCCCGACGGCTACCCGACGGCGTCCGCGAACTCCCCGGCGAAGCGCTCCGCCGCCTCCCGCAGGGCCGTCACCGAGGGGCCGTGCCTGAGCACGTCGCGGCTCACGCTCGGCACCACGTTGATCACCGCGCCGCCGAACACCCGCGGCAGGTCCGCCATGGTCGCGCCCTGGGCGCCGATCCCGGGGGCCAGCAGCGGGCCGTTGATGGCCAGCTCCACGCCCGCGTCGGCCAGCGTCGCGCCGACCACCGCGCCGAAGGAGCCGAGCGGCGCGGCGCCCTCGTTCTCCGCCGCCAGCTGCCGCAGCACCGAGGCCGCGACCGGCTCGCCGTCCGCGCCCACCGCGCGCTGCACCTCGGCGCCCTCCGGGTTGGAGGTGAGCGCCAGCGCGAAGACGCCGCAGCCCTGCTCCCTGGCCAGGTCCAGGGCCGGGCGCAGCGAGCCGAAGCCCAGGTACGGGCTGACCGTCACGGCGTCCGAGAACAGCGGGCTGCCCGGCGACAGGAAGGCCTCGGCGTAGGCGGCCATGGTGGAGCCGATGTCGCCGCGCTTGGCGTCCATCAGGACCAGCGCGCCGGCCGCCCTGGCCTCCTCGACGGTCTTCTCCAGCACGGCGACGCCCTTGCTGCCGAAGCGCTCGAAGAAGGCGGCCTGCGGCTTGAGCACGGCCACCCGGTCGGCCAGCGCCTCGACCACGGTGCGGCTGAAGGTCTCCAGCCCGGCGAGGTCGTCGCCGAGGCCCCAGGAGGCGAGCAGGGAGGCGTGCGGGTCGATGCCGACGCAGAGCTGGCCGCGGGTGTCGAGGGCCTTGCGCAGCCGGGCGCCGAACGGGGCGAGGGTCATGTCGTCTCTTTCCTGGGGTGGCCTGGGGTGGTGGAAGGGGTTCAGGAGCTGCGCACGGCGCTGCCGACGGCCTCGGCCAGGCTGCGGAAGCCGCCCTCGCGGACCTTGGCGGACAGGCCCTTGTGGATCCGCCGGCACCAGAACGGGCCCTCGTAGATGAAGGCGCTGTAGCCCTGGACCAGGTCGGCGCCGTGGACGATCCGCTGCCAGGCGTCCTCGGCGGTCTCGATGCCGCCGACCGAGACCAGGGTCAGCCGGCCCTCGGTGCGGGCGCGCAGCCGCTGGAGCACCTCCAGGGCGCGGGCCTTGAGCGGGGCGCCGGACAGGCCGCCCATGCCGATCTCCTCGACCCGCCCGGCGTCGGTGCGCAGGCCCTCGCGGCCGATCGTGGTGTTGGTGGCGATGATGCCGTCCAGGCCCAGCTCCAGGGCGAGGTCGGCGACCGCGTCGACGTCCTCGTCGGCCAGGTCGGGGGCGATCTTGACCAGCAGCGGCACGTGGTGCGCGGTGGTCCGGTCGGCGGCCTCGCGGACGGCGGAGAGCAGCGGCCGCAGGTGGTCCACGGCCTGGAGGTTGCGCAGCCCGGGGGTGTTCGGCGAGCTGACGTTGACCACCAGGTAGTCGGCGTACTGGGCCAGCCGCTCGGTGGACTTCACGTAGTCGGCGACCGCGTCGGCCTCCTCGACCACCTTGGTCTTGCCGATGTTGACGCCGAGCACCGGGGTGGAGCTGGTGTGCGGGCGGGCGGCCAGCCGGGCGGCGACCCGGGCCGAGCCCTGGTTGTTGAAGCCCATCCGGTTGATCAGCGCGCGGTCCTCGACCAGGCGGAACAGCCGGGGCTCCGGGTTGCCGGGCTGGGGCTCGCCGGTGACGGTGCCGATCTCGACGTAGTCGAAGCCGAGCATCGACAGGCCGTCGATGCCGACGCCGTTCTTGTCGAAGCCGGCCGCCAGGCCGAACGGGCCCGGCAGGTCGAGGCCGAGGGCGCCGGTGCGCAGGGCCCGGTCGCGCGGGGCGAGCACCAGCCGCACCAGGGTGCGCAGGCCGGGCACCGAGGAGGCCAGGCGGATCCAGAAGAAGGCCAGGTGGTGGGCCTTCTCCGGGTCCATCTTCTTGAAGACGAGATCGAAGAGGAACTTGTACAAGGGTGGTTCAACTCCCGCGGCGCGGACCGTACGTGGCATGGAAGTGGGCATGGATATGGGGGGCACCCAAAGGCTCCGGTGCCCCCCACTGCGGTGGTGCTACTTGCGGCCGGCGTTGATCAGCTCGGCGTGCTCCTGGAGCGACATCACCCCGACCTCTTCGCGCAGCAGCCGGTCGATGCCCTGCACGGCCGCGCCCATCGCCTGGACGGTGGTCAGGCAGGGCACCGCGCGGGCCACGGCCGCGGTGCGGATCTCGTAGCCGTCGAGGCGGCCGCCGGTGCCGTACGGCGTGTTGATGATGAGGTCGACCTCACCGTCGTGGATCAGCTGGACGATGGTCCGCTCGCCGTTCGGGCCCTCGCCCTCGCTGTGCTTGCGCACCAGCGTGGACGGGATGCCGCCGCGCTGGAGCACCTCGGCGGTGCCGGCGGTGGCGAGCAGCTCGAAGCCGAGGCCGGCCAGCGCGCGGGCCGGGAAGACCAGGTTGCGCTTGTCCCGGTTGGCCACCGAGACGAAGACCTTGCCCTTGGTCGGCAGCGCGCCGTAGGCACCGGTCTGGGCCTTGGCGTAGGCCGTGCCGAAGACCTTGTCGATGCCCATGACCTCGCCGGTCGAGCGCATCTCCGGGCCGAGCACGGTGTCCACCCCGCGGCCGTGGATGTCGCGGAAGCGGCTCCACGGCATCACGGCCTCCTTGACCGCGATCGGCGCGTCGGCGGGCAGCGTGCCGCCGTCGCCCTCGGCCGGGAGCAGGCCCTCGGCGCGCAGCTCGGCGATGGTGGCGCCGAGCGAGACCCGGGCGGCGGCCTTGGCCAGCGGCACGGCGGTCGCCTTGGAGGTGAACGGGACGGTCCGGGAGGCGCGCGGGTTGGCCTCCAGGACGTACAGGATGTCGCCGGAGAGGGCGAACTGGATGTTGATCAGGCCGCGGACGCCGACGCCGCGCGCGATGGCCTCGGTGGAGGTGCGCAGGCGCTTGATGTCGTGGCCGCCGAGGGTGATCGGGGGCAGCGCGCAGGCGGAGTCGCCGGAGTGGATGCCGGCCTCCTCGATGTGCTCCATGACGCCGCCGAGGTACAGCTCGGTGCCGTCGTAGAGCGCGTCGACGTCGATCTCCACCGCGTCGTCCAGGAAGCGGTCGATGAGCACCGGGTGCTCGGAGATCAGACCGGCGTGGCGCTCCAGGTACGAGGCGAGCGAGGCCTCGTCGTAGACGATCTCCATGCCGCGGCCGCCGAGCACGTAGGACGGGCGGGCGAGGACCGGGTAGCCGATCTCGTCGGCGATCGCCTTGGCCTCCTCGAAGGAGAAGGCGGTGCCGTGCTTGGGCGCGGGCAGGCCGGCGTCGCGCAGCACGCGGCCGAAGGCGCCGCGCTCCTCGGCGAGGTCGATCGCCTCGGGCTGGGTGCCGACGATCGGCACGCCGTTGTCCTTGAGCGCCTGGGCCAGGCCCAGCGGGGTCTGGCCGCCGAGCTGGACGATCACACCGGCGAGCGGGCCGGCCTGCTGCTCGGCGTGGACGATCTCCAGCACGTCCTCCAGGGTGAGCGGCTCGAAGTAGAGCCGGTCGGAGGTGTCGTAGTCGGTGGAGACGGTCTCCGGGTTGCAGTTGACCATGACGGTCTCGTACCCGGCGTCGGCGAGCGCGAAGGAGGCGTGCACGCAGGAGTAGTCGAACTCGATGCCCTGGCCGATGCGGTTCGGACCCGAGCCCAGGATGATCACCGCGGGCTTGGTGCGCGGGGCGACCTCGTTCTCCTCGTCGTAGGACGAGTAGAAGTACGGGGTCTTGGCGGCGAACTCGGCGGCGCAGGTGTCGACGGTCTTGAACACCGGGCGGATGCCGAGGGCGTGGCGCACCTCGCGGACGACGTCCGGCTTCAGGCCGCGGATCTCGCCGATCTGCTGGTCGGAGAAGCCGTGCCGCTTGGCGTGGCGCAGCAGCCCGGGGGTGAGCTCGGCGGCCTCGGCCAGCTCGCCGGCGATCTCGTCGAGCAGGAAGAGCTGGTCGACGAACCACGGGTCGATCCTGGTGGCCTCGAACACCTCCTCCGGGGTGGCGCCGGCCCGGACGGCCTCCATCACGGTGTTGATCCGGCCGTCGGTCGGGACGGCCGCCTTCTCCAGCAGCTCGGCCTTGCCGCCCACCGGGCCGGTCCAGGAGAACTGGGAGCCCTTCTTCTCCAGCGAGCGCAGCGCCTTCTGGAGCGCCTCGGGGAAGTTGCGGCCGAGGGCCATCGCCTCGCCGACCGACTTCATGGTGGTGGTCAGCGTCGCGTCGGCGCTCGGGAACTTCTCGAACGCGAACCGCGGCACCTTGACCACGACGTAGTCGAGGGCCGGCTCGAAGGAGGCCGGGGTCTCCTCGGTGATGTCGTTCGGGATCTCGTCCAGGGTGTAGCCGACGGCCAGCTTGGCGGCGATCTTGGCGATCGGGAAGCCGGTGGCCTTGGAGGCGAGCGCCGAGGAGCGGGAGACGCGCGGGTTCATCTCGATGACGATGATCCGGCCGTCGTCGGGGTTGACGGCGAACTGGATGTTGCAGCCGCCGGTGTCGACGCCGACCTCGCGGATGACGGCGATGCCGACGTCGCGCAGGATCTGGTACTCGCGGTCGGTGAGGGTCATCGCCGGGGCGACGGTGATCGAGTCACCGGTGTGCACGCCCATCGGGTCGAAGTTCTCGATGGAGCAGACGACCACGACGTTGTCGTTCTTGTCGCGCATCAGCTCCAGCTCGTACTCCTTCCAGCCGAGGATGGACTCCTCCAGGAGCACCTCGGTGGTCGGCGAGAGGGTCAGGCCCTGGCCGGCGATGCGGCGCAGGTCCTCCTCGTTGTGGGCGAAGCCGGAGCCGGCGCCGCCCATGGTGAAGGAGGGGCGGACGACGACCGGGTAGCCGCCGAGCGTGTCGACGCCGGCCAGCACCTCGTCCATGGTGTGGCAGATGACCGAGCGGGCGGACTCGCCGTGGCCGATCTTGGCGTTGACGGCCTCGACGACGCCCTTGAAGAGCTCGCGGTCCTCGCCCTTGTTGATCGCCTCGACGTCGGCGCCGATCAGCTCGACGCCGTACTTCTCCAGCGTGCCCGCCGCGTGCAGCGAGATCGCGGTGTTGAGCGCGGTCTGGCCGCCCAGGGTCGGCAGCAGCGCGTCGGGGCGCTCCTTGGCGATGATCTTCTCGACGAACTCCGGGGTGATCGGCTCGACGTAGGTGGCGTCGGCGATCTCCGGGTCGGTCATGATCGTGGCCGGGTTGGAGTTGACCAGGACGACCCGCAGGCCCTCGGCCCTGAGAACCCGGCAGGCCTGCGTACCCGAGTAGTCGAACTCGGCGGCCTGGCCGATCACGATCGGGCCGGAGCCGATCACCAGGACGGACTTGATGTCAGTGCGCTTAGGCACGCTGGCCCTCCAGGAGCTTCACGAAGCGGTCGAACAGGTAGGCGGCGTCGTGCGGACCGGCGGCCGCTTCGGGGTGGTACTGCACGCTGAACGCGGGGACGTCGAGCGCCTGGAGGCCCTCGACCACGTCGTCGTTGAGGCAGACGTGGGAGACCTCGACCCGCCCGAAGGGGGTGTCGCTCACCTTGTCCAGCGGGGCGTTCACGGCGAAGCCGTGGTTGTGGGCGGTCACCTCGACCTTGCCGGTGGTGCGGTCCTGCACCGGCTGGTTGATGCCGCGGTGGCCGTACTTGAGCTTGTAGGTGCCGAAGCCCAGTGCGCGGCCGAGGATCTGGTTGCCGAAGCAGATCCCGAAGAACGGGGTCCCGCGCTCCAGCACGCCCTGCGCGACGGCGACCTGGTGGTCGGCGGTGGCCGGGTCGCCCGGGCCGTTGGAGAAGAAGACGCCGTCCGGGTTCACCGCGTAGACGTCCTCCAGCGTCGAGTCGGCCGGCAGCACGTGCACCTCGATGCCGCGCTCGGCCATCCGCTGCGGGGTCATCGCCTTGATGCCGAGGTCCAGCGCGGCGACGGTGAAGCGCTTCTCACCGATCGCGGGCACCACGTACGGCTCGGTGGTGGCGACCTCGGCGCACAGGTCGGCGCCCTTCATCTCGGGCGACTGCTGCACCCGGGCGAGCAGGGCGGCCTGGTCGGCCAGCGCCTCGCCGGAGAAGATGCCGCAGCGCATCGCGCCGCGCTCGCGCAGGTGGCGGGTCAGCGCGCGGGTGTCGATGCCGCTGATGCCGACGACGCCCTGGGCGACCAGTTCCTCGTCGAGCGAGCGGCGGGAGCGCCAGTTGGAGGCGACCCGGGCGGGGTCGCGCACCACGTAGCCGGCGACCCAGATCCGCTTGGACTCGTCGTCCTCGTCGTTCCAGCCGGTGTTGCCGATCTGCGGGGCGGTCATGACGACCACCTGGCGGTGGTACGACGGGTCGGTGAGGGTCTCCTGGTAGCCGGACATGCCGGTGTTGAAGACCGCCTCGCCGAAGGTCTCGCCGGTGGCGCCGTAAGCCTCGCCGCGGAACGTCCGGCCGTCCTCCAGGACGAGCACGGCAGGCGTACGCTCCCGCCTTTGGCGCTGCGTGGTGGGGGCAGGTGCGGTCATTTGGCGGCCTCTTCCGTCTTCTTCGTCTTCGTACGTGTGGCGAGCTGCGTGATCGCCTCGACCCAGGCGGCGTGCTCGTCGGGGTGGTCGGCCCGGAAGCCGGAGTCCAGCTCGGTGTCCGGCTCGGTGTCCACGGCGGCCTCCCCGGCCGGGGCCTGGGCAAGGGTCCAGGTGACGACGAGCAGCCCGGAGGGGACGACCTTGCCGGCGATCCCGGAGTCCGTTCGGGCACCGGTCAGCCGGTCGGCCGGGATCCAGAAGTCGACGGCGCCGGGGCGCTGCACCAGCAGGCCGTCCTCGCCGAGGGTGAGGTCGGCGCGGCTGCGGGTGCCGAGGCCGTGCGCGACGACCCGGTCGAGCCAGTTCCCCGCGGTGGTCGTGCCGTGGTACCGCCCGCTGGTCTCCAGGATCGTGCGCCCGGCCCTGGCCGGCACCGCGGGCAGCGGCGGGATGCCGGACTGCAGGGTGCGCCGCCAGTTCCAGCCCTGGCGCATCAGCCAGTAGACGAGGCCGATCAGGATCAGCAGGCCGACGGACCAGCCGATGTAGCCGGGCCAGTTGGTGACCTTCGCCTGTTCCTGGGCGAGTGCGGCGTGGTCCATCACCGCGTGCCGTCCTGCTCGACCGGCTCGCCGGCCAGCACGGTGGCCCGGCCGCGCAGGAAGGTGGCGTGCACCCGCCCGGGCAGGTCCAGGCCCTTGTAGGGGGTGTTGCGGCTGCGGGTGGCGAAGCTGTCCGGGTTCACGGCACCACGGTACGCGGGGTCGAACAGCACGAGGTTGGCGGGCTCACCCACCGAGACCGGCCGGCCGTGCCCGGCGAGCCGGCCGATCCGGGCCGGGCGGTGCGACATCCGGTCCGCGACGCCCTCCCAGTTCAGCAGGCCGGTGTCGACCATGGTCTGCTGCACGACCGACAGCGCGGTCTCCAGGCCGACCATGCCCATCGCGGCCACGGCCCACTCGCAGTCCTTGTCCTCGGCCGGGTGCGGCGCGTGGTCGGTGGCGACGGCGTCGATGGTGCCGTCGGCCAGCGCCTCGCGCAGCGCCTGGACGTCCTCGGCGGTGCGCAGCGGCGGGTTCACCTTGTACACCGGGTCGTAGCTGCGGACCAGCTCGTCGGTGAGCAGCAGGTGGTGCGGGGTCACCTCGGCGGTGACGTCCCAGCCCTTGGACTTGGCCCAGCGGATGATCTCGACCGAGCCGGCCGTGGAGACGTGGCAGACGTGCAGCCGGGAGCCGACGTGCGCGGCGAGCAGCACGTCGCGGGCGATGATCGACTCCTCGGCGACGGCCGGCCAGCCGCCGAGCCCGAGCTCGCCGGAGACCTGGCCCTCGTTCATCTGGGCGCCCTCGGTCAGCCGCGGCTCCTGGGCGTGCTGGGCGACGACGCCGTCGAAGGCCTTGACGTACTCCAGGGCGCGGCGCATCAGCACCGCGTCGTCCACGCACTTGCCGTCGTCGGAGAAGACCCGGACGCCCGCGGCGGACTCGTGCATCGCGCCGAGCTCGGCGAGCTTCTTGCCGCCCAGGCCGACGGTGACGGCGCCGACCGGCTGCACGTCGCAGTAGCCGGCCTCCTGGCCGAGCCGCCAGACCTGCTCGACCACGCCGGCCGTGTCCGCCACCGGAGTGGTGTTGGCCATCGCGTGCACGGCGGTGAAGCCGCCCATCGCGGCGGCCCGGGTGCCGGTGAACACCGTCTCGGCGTCCTCGCGGCCGGGCTCGCGCAGGTGGGTGTGGAGGTCGACCAGGCCGGGCAGGACGACCAGCCCGGTGGCGTCGATGTCGATGTCCGCCTCGACCGCCAGGCCGGTGCCGATCTCCTTGATCACGCCGTCGGCGAGGTGGAGGTCCTGCGGGGCTCCGCCCAGGATCTTGGCGTTGCGGATCAGGTAGCTGGTCACTTGACGGTCTCCACGGAGTCGGTACGGGGGGCGTCGGTGGACGCGTCGGCGAAGACGGCGCCGCCGAGCAGCAGGTAGAGGACGGCCATCCGGACGGACACGCCGTTGGCGACCTGCTCGATCGCGGTGCAGCGCGGCGAGTCGGCGACCTCGGCGGTGATCTCCATGCCGCGGACCATCGGGCCGGGGTGCATCACGATCGCCCGGTCAGGCAGCTGGGCCATCCGGCGGCCGTTCATGCCGTAGCGGCGGCTGTACTCGCGCTCGGTCGGGAAGAACGCGGCGTTCATCCGCTCGCGCTGCACCCGCAGCATCATCAGCGCGTCCGTCTTGGGCAGCACGCTGTCCAGGTCGTAGCTGATCTCGCAGGGCCAGTTCTCGATGCCGATCGGCAGCAGCGTCGGCGGGGCGACGAAGGTGACCTGGGCGCCGAGGGTGTTCAGCAGGTGGACGTTGGAGCGGGCGACCCGGCTGTGCAGCACGTCGCCGACGAGGGTCACCCGGCGGCCCGCCAGGTCGTTGCCGCCGCCCGGGTTGAGGTGGCGGCGCATGGTGAAGGCGTCGAGCAGCGCCTGGGTGGGGTGCTCGTGGGTGCCGTCACCGGCGTTGATCACGCTGCCGTGCAGCCAGTCGGACTGGGCCAGCCGGGCCGGGGCACCGGAGGCGTGGTGGCGGATGACCACCGCGTCGGCGCCCATCGCCTGGAGGGTCAGCGCGGTGTCCTTGAGGCTCTCGCCCTTGGAGACCGAGGAGCCCTTGGCGGAGAAGTTGATGACGTCGGCCGAGAGTCGCTTCTCGGCGACCTCGAAGGAGGTCTTCGTCCGGGTGGAGTCCTCGAAGAAGAGGTTGACGACGGTGCGGCCGCGCAGCGTGGGCAGCTTCTTGACGGCCCGGCCGGAGAGCTGGGCCAGCTCCTCGGCGGTGTCCAGGATCAGCAGCGCGTCGTCGCGGCTGAGATCGGCGGCGGAGACGAGGTGGCGCTTCACGCGGGTTACTCCGGGAGGTGCGGTTCGGTGGGCCTGGAGGCCAGGGCCTGGGAGCTGCGGGCGGCGTGGTCGCGGTCGCCGACCAGGACGGCGTCCACGCCGTCGCTGTCGGACAGGCGCACCTGCACGGCCTCGCGCAGCGAGGTGGGGAGGTTCTTGCCCACGTAGTCGGCGCGGATCGGCAGCTCGCGGTGGCCGCGGTCGACCAGGACGGCGAGCTGGACGGCGCGCGGGCGCCCGATGTCGTTCAGCGCGTCGAGCGCGGCCCGGATGGTGCGGCCGGAGAAGAGCACGTCGTCGACCAGGACGACGAGCTTGCCGTCGATGCCGCCGGGCGGGATCTCGGTGTGCTCCAGGGCGCGGGCGGGCTTCAGCCGCAGGTCGTCCCGGTACATGGTGATGTCCAGGGTGCCCAGCGGGATCTCGCGCCCGGTGATCTGGGCCAGCCGGGCGTGCAGCCGGCGGGCGAGGTGGACGCCCCTGGTGTGGATGCCGAGCAGCACGACGTCCTCCGCGCCCTTGGCGCGCTCGACGATCTCGTGCGCTATCCGGGTGATGACCCGGGCGATGTCCGTGCCGTCCAGCACCTGGTGGGGCGGCCGGGGCGTCGGTTCGTGGTTGGTGGTCATGCCGAAGCGGACCTCCTTCCCCGCCTCACCGGACGGGTCTTAAAGGATGTCTGGGATGGCCCCCGCCGACCGGGCGCGGGCTTCGGTCATCCTAGCAGCGCACTGGATCGCAAACGGACGGCCACCATTCCGCTTCCCTGGGTTAACACCCCGGACGCGCCGACGATGCGGGCCATTCGCACGACTGCCCCATTCGGCTTGACGCAACTACCTTACTCTACGTAACCTCACAGTGAGTTACGAGACGGACGTCGGACCCACCGGTAACGGCGTCGACAATCGCCCGTGACCCACCACTGAACGCGAAACAATCTCGTCCGGGGAGATCAATGTCCAGCGACTACGCGAAGCAACTCGGAGGCAAGCTCCGAGCGATCCGCACCCAGCAGGGTCTCTCCCTGCACGGTGTCGAGGAGAAGTCCCAGGGGCGCTGGAAGGCAGTCGTCGTCGGCTCGTACGAGCGCGGCGACCGTGCGGTCACCGTGCAGCGACTGGCCGAGCTGGCCGAGTTCTACGGCGTCCCGGTCCAGGAGCTGCTGCCCGGCGGCACCCCCGGCGGCGCGGCAGAGCCGCCGCCGCGCCTGGTGCTCGACCTGGAGAGACTGACCCAGGTCCCTTCCGAGAAGGCCGGCCCGCTCCAGCGCTACGCGGCGACCATCCAGAGCCAGCGCGGTGACTACAACGGCAAGGTGCTGTCGATCCGTCAGGACGACCTGCGCACCCTGGCGGTCATCTACGACCAGTCGCCGTCGATCCTCACCGAGCAGCTCATCTCGTGGGGCGTACTGAACCCCGACGCGCGCCGCGCGGTGCGCGAGGAAGACGTGAGCTGAGCCTCGCCGCACCGGCTCCCGCCAGCGGATCCAGGCACGGCCCAGCACGTTTTTCACCTGTGCTGGCAAGCAGAAACGTCACGGCGCGGCTCCCCAGAGCGGGGGCCGCGCCGCGGTGCGTGGCACGGCCGGAGGCGTCAGCAGACCGTGTCCAGGCTGTAGCCGGGCTGCGCCGACACCCCGTCCAGCCGGACCTGCCGGTCCGCGGGCGCCCAGTCCTGCCCGCCGCTCGACCAGGCCCAGGAGGCCGGCAGGTACTCCCCGCAGGAGGCGGCCGAGCCCTGCGAGCCGTGCAGCACCGCGACGCCCGGCAGCTCCAGGGCCAGCCCGGCGCAGAGCACCGCGCAGACCAGCTCCAGGTCCTCGTCGTTGATCCGGACCACGCCGTCCTCCCACTGGAGCACCCGCGCCGCCGCGTTCAGCTGCCCGCCGGGTGCGTCCACCCGCAGGCGCAGCTCGTACACGCCGGCGCCCGCGCCGACCAGCATCCGCCGGAACACCTCGCCCCCGCGCCGGTAGGCGGCGCGCACCCAGGCGGTGTGCTCCTCGTCGGGCGCGGCCGCGCCCCCGTACAGGCCCCCGTCGAGCAGCAGGTCGGTGTGGCAGAGCGTCAGCCCGTTCTCCCGGGCGCGCACCAGGCGCGGCACGAAGTCCCCGGCCAGCTCCTCGCCCTGATAGGCGAGCAGCTGGGTCTGGAGGGCCGGGTTGACCAGGTAGCGGTCCCGCGCGGCGGGCTCGGCCGGGTCCAGCCCGTGCAGCACGCAGAACTCCTCGAAGTCCTGCGGGTGGAACATCCGGGCCCGGACGGTGTCGAACCGCTCCAGCGCCTCGGCCAGCAGGTCGGCGGTGTCGGCCAGGTAGCGCTCGTGGTCGGGGGCGTCGGAGATCCCCCAGGCGCGGGCCCGGGCGAAGTCCGCGGCGTTGGCGAGCACCCCGATGACGAACGCCTGCTCGGCGCCCCCGGCCCGCTGCGGCCCGTGCGGCGCGCGCACCGCGGGCCGCGAACCGCCGGCGGTGCAGTCGGAGTTGCGGCGGGCGCGACCCTTCTGGCTCATGCGCCCACCTCGCTGCGCTCGGCAGAGGCATTCGCCCAGACGCACCTATCGACTGTTCGCTCGCTGCGCTCGCTCACGAGTGGCTCCTGGCTTCAGGGGTGGACGGTCCGCGGCGGTCATGCCGCTGACCGTCTTCCTCCCCATCCGCGCGCGCCGCACACGTACGGCGTGTCACAGGAATGTAACCACCGGTAATGCGGGGGCCGCGGGTCAGGCCGACCGGGGCACCCGGGCCAGCTGGCGGGACTGCGCGACCAGGCGGCCGGACTCGTCCCAGACCTCGGCGTCCTCCTCGAAGTAGCCGCCGGCCAGGTTGCGGGTGGCGTGGGTGACCCGCAGCCAGCCGGGTACCGGCCTGGCGCGCAGGTGGACGGTCAGCTCGACGGTGGGGGCCCAGCCGGGCATGCCCAGGTCGAAGGTGACCGGCGGCAGCGCGTCGGCGACCAGCAGGAGCAGCAGCGGGTCGGGGTCGCGGCCGTCGGCGAGCCGGAACCAGCCCTGGATCCGCCCCTGGCCGGAGGGCTGCCCGAGCGCCCAGCCGACGGTGGCCGGGTCCAGCCGCAGGTCGAACCGCTCCAGCAGGGCGGCCTGGGCGATCAGCTCCCTGGGCGCGTGCTCGACGCCGATGCACTGGTCGGGCGGCGGCAGCCGCGGCGGCTGCGCGCTGGTGCGCACCTCACCGTCGGCGGCGGCGAGGTCGCCGTGGCTGGCCACCACCCGCAGCCGCTCGACGCCGTCCTGGCCGAGTGAGGCGGTACCGGTGGACAGGCCGCGGCCGGAGCGCAGCACCTCGGTGCGGACGGTGGCGGGTCCCGGGGTGGACGCGGACAGGTAGTAACCGCTGATCGACACCGGGTCCGGGTGGGTGCCGTGCTCCAGCGACAGCGCGTGTGCGGCCACCGCGAGCAGCAGTCCGCCGTTCACCCCGCCGCCGATCTGCCAGCCGGCGCCGAGCTCGGCCTCGTAGCGGCCGGCCTCCTCGGGGTGCCTGGTCAGGGCGATGCCCTGGTCGAACTCGCTGCGGATCGCCGTGGTCATGGGGAGAGACCTGCCCTTCACGCGTGCTGACGGACATCAAGTTACCGATGGGTAAGCCCTCACCCTACGCCGCCCGGGTGAAACGCGGAACGGCCGCCGGACCCGTGTTCGGGTCCGGCGGCCGTTCCGAGGTCGTTCCGTGAGGCCGATCCCCGGGGTCGACCCGCGAGGTCGACCCGCGAGGTCGATCCGTCAGCGGCGGATGCTCGGCTTCAGCTCCAGGAAGCGGGCGAGCAGGCCGTTGACGAAGGCCGGGGAGTCGTCCGTGGAGAACTCCTTGGCGATCTCGACGGACTCGTCCAGGACGACGGCGTCCGGGACGCCGTCCTCCCAGATCAGCTCGTACGCACCGAGCCGCAGGACGTTGCGGTCCACGATCGGCATCCGGTCGAGCGTCCAGCCCACCGCGTACTGCTCGATCAGGTCGTCGATGCGACGGGCGTGCTGGACGTACCCCTCGATGAGCTCCATGGTGTACTCACCGACCTGCGGGGTGCCCTCGTCGGGCTTGGGCTCGCGAGCGCGGGCCACCCAGTCGGCGAGGACCCGCTGCGGGTCTACCCCGCGGTGGTCGGCCTCGAAGAGGATCTGGAAGGCCCGGGTACGGGCCTTGCTGCGTGCGGCCGACACGGACTTACTTCACCCGGCCGAGGTAGCTGCCGTCGCGGGTGTCGACCTTGACCTTCTCGCCGGTGGTGACGAAGAGCGGGACGGCGATCTCGGCGCCGGTCTCCAGGGTGGCCGGCTTGGTGCCACCGGTGGAGCGGTCGCCCTGGACGCCCGGCTCGGTCTCGGCGATGACCAGCTCGACGGCGGCCGGGAGCTCGATGTAGAGGACCGAGCCCTCGTTCTGCGCGACGGTGGCCTCGAAGCCCTCGAGCAGGTACTTGGCGGCGTCGCCGACGACGAGCGGCTCGATGGTCAGCTGGTCGTAGGTGCTCATGTCCATGAACACGAAGTTCTCGCCGTCCTTGTACGAGAACTGCATGGTGCGCTTGTCGACGTTGGCGGTCTCGACCTTGGTGCCCGCGTTGAAGGTCTTGTCGACGACCTTGCCGGTCAGGACCTCCTTCAGCTTGGTACGCACGAAGGCCGGGCCCTTGCCGGGCTTGACGTGCTGGAACTCCACGACGGACCAGAGCTTGCCGCCGTCCAGCTTGAGGACCATGCCGTTCTTGAGATCGTTCGTGGAAGCCACGGGCGCACTTACTCCTGGATATAGCTGTCAAGGAACCAAGGTTCGCGTCCTGCCGCCGACGGCCGGAGGGCCGCGGTCACAGGGCGAGGAGCTCCTTGGTGGTGATGGTGAGCAGCTCGGGCCCGCCCTCTTCGAAGGGGCGCACGACGAGCGTGTCCTCGATCCGGACGCCGCCCTTGCCCGGGAGGTGGACCCCTGGGCCGACGGTGACCGGCACGCGGCTGTCCAGTTTACCCATGTCCGACGGACCGAGGCGCGGCGCCTCCCGGATCTCCAGCCCGATGCCGTGGCCCACCGGGTGCGGGGAGGCCTCGGCGTGGCCGGCCGCCTCCAGCACCTGCCGGGCGGCCCGGTCGGGCACGCACTGCTCCACTCCTGGTCCGAGGGCCTCCCGCCCGGCCCGCTGGGCCCGGAAGACCAGCCGGTGCAGCTCCACCTGCCAGGGCGCGGGGGCTGCGCCGATCACGAAGGTACGGGCGGTGGAGACGCCGTAGCCCCGGTACTGGGCGCCCATCACCACGGTCAGGAAGTCGCCCTCCTCCACCCGGCGGTCGGTCGGCTGGTGGGCGGCCTGGCCGGAGTGGCTGCCGGTGCCGACCGAGACCGGGAAGGCGGCCCGGTCGGCGCCGTGGTCGATCATCCGGCGCTCCAGCTCCATCGCCAGGTGCCGCTCGGTGCGGCCGACCAGGATCGACTCCAGCAGCTCGCCGAGCGCCTGGTCGGCGATCTCGGCGGCGATCCGCAGGTCGGCGATCTCGTGCTCGTCCTTGACCACTCGCAGCCCCTCGACCACCCGGCCGAGGTCCACCAGCCGGGCCCCCTCGGCCAGGCCCCCCACCGCCCGGTGCCTGCTGACGGTCAGGTCGTGCTCCTCCACGGCCAGGCCCGACACACCGGACCTGGCGGCGGCGGCCGCGGCGGCCAGCGCGGTGTCCGCTCCGGTCGCCACCGGCATCCGGGCGACGTCCGGGGCGATCAGGTGCTCCCCCGAGTCGTCCGGGGGCAGGTCGTCCGGCAGCGCGAGCAGCGCTCTCTCCCTGGTGAGCAGCAGGGTCGCCCCACAGGGCGCGCAGCCCGTGAGGTACCGCACGTTCGCCGCACGGGTGACCAGGGCCGCATCGGCCCCCGTCGCACTGCAGTGCTCCCTCACCCGTTCCCGCCGCCCCGCGTACGCATCCGCCATGCGTCGAGCCTACGAACCCCCGGCCCGAAGCGCCCGCCGAGCACCCCCGACAGAACCCCCAGTACCCCTTGCGCGCCCCCCGCGCTTCCGTGCCCTCCCCCTCGGGCACGCGCCGGGTTCCCCGCTCCCCCGGGCGTCGGACGCCGGGAATGGGCGGGGCCGGGCCCACGTTGGACGGGGTGGAAATGAATTCCATTTCGGTGCACGGGCTCGGTCCACCGACCGGGACCCGCCGCCCCTGGCCCCAGGAGGACGCCCGATGGCCCGCAGCGAACTGCGCCCGGTGATCAAGCTCCGCTCCACCGCCGGCACCGGCTTCACGTACGTGACCCGCAAGAACCGCCGCAACGACCCGGACCGGATGGTCCTGCGCAAGTTCGACCCGGCCGCCGGCCGGCACGTCGACTTCCGCGAGGAGCGCTGACCCCGCCCACCCGGACGGCGCCTCCCCCCGGCGCGGGGAGGCGCCGTTCCGCGCACGGGTCAGTGCTTCTGTGCCCCCTGGCCGGGCGTCCAGCGCTTCTCGACGTGGGCGAGCTTCCAGTACCCGATCGCGATCGCCCAGACCACCACGAACAGCCCGGCGATGGCGTACCCGACGTTGTCCAGCGAGATCTCGGCGACGAACCCGGTGACCGGGTCGGTCAGGTCCAGCTTCTCGTGCAGCACCCCGACCAGCTCGATGGTGCCGATGATGAAGGCCACCGCGATCGACAGACCCGTGATGGTCAGGTTGTAGTACACCTTCCGCACCGGGTTGGCGAAGGCCCACTGGTACGCGAAGTTCATGAACGTCCCGTCCAGGGTGTCGAACAGGCTCATCCCGGCCGCGAACAGCAGCGGCAGGCAGACGATCGCGTACCAGGGCAGCCCGGAGGCCGCGCCCGAGCCGGCCATCACCATCAGGGTGACCTCGGTCGCGGTGTCGAAGCCCAGGCCCAGCACCATGCCGACCGGGAACATCTGGCCCGGCCTGGTGATCGAACGGGTCGCCCGGTTCAGCACCCGGGCCATGAAGCCGCGCGAGTCGAGGTGGGCCTCCAGCTCCTTCTCGTCGTACTGCCCGGCGCGCATCGAACGGAACACCTTGAGGATGCCGAGCAGCGCCGCCAGGTTGAGCGCGCCGATCAGGTAGAGGAACACGCCGGAGGTGGTGGTGCCGACCACGCCGAGCCACTTGTGGGTGGCCGACTCGTCGTCCATCAGGGTGTTCGCCAGCTGCGCGCCGCCCGCCACCAGGGCGGCCATCAGCACCACCATCGAGGAGTGCCCGAGGGCGAACCAGAAGCCCACCGAGACGGGGCGCTTGCCGTCCGCCATCAGCTTGCGGGTGGTGTTGTCGATCACCGCGATGTGGTCGGCGTCGAAGGCGTGCCGCATCCCGAGGGTGTAGGCGGTGACGCCCAGGCCCACCCCGAAGACCTGGGTGCCGACCTCGTACTTCTCGGGCGCGACCAGGAAGAGGAGCGTCCCGAAGGCCACCACGTGCATGGCCAGGATCACCCCCATCAGCCCGGCCGTACGGATGGTGTCCTCGCGCCGCCACTGGAAGCTGGGCAGCACCGAGGGCGCCGGATTCGCCCCGGCGGCAACGGTTTCGGGCAGGGTCATCTGCGGATCACGCTCCAGCACCTCGTGGAAAACCTCGTGAGATGCCGTGGCCGGTCTCCTGGCTTACGGGACGCCCGTACCCGCCTTCCCAGGTGCGCGGGGCACCCAGTGGCTCCATGGGTACGGACGACGCTCCTCCGCGGGCGGAGGAACGACCCGATCACAGTGGCGAGGGCCGCTCCGGACTGGGGACCCCTGAGGGTCCGTCACCGGTCTTCCCGAGCACCACGGCGGGCTACACCGTAGGGGCCCCGCCCGACCCGTGCAAGGCTGCGCACGTGCGCAGGTGTCCAGGATCACAGACCCTTGCCTGCGAGAATGCCGGCATGCATCTCGTACCTGCCGACCGCGTGGGCCACCGCACCATCGACGGGCACCGGGTCTGCGAGGCCATCGCCGCGATCGGCGATCCCGCGCACGTCCGGACCTGGGCCGAGCGCTTCTCGCTGCTCGCCGACCCCGGACGCCTCGCCCTGCTGCTCGCCCTCCACCGGGCCGGCCCGCTCGCCGTGACGGACCTGGCGGTCGCCACCGGCATGCGCGACCCCGCCGTCTCCCAGGCCCTGCGCCTGCTCCGCACCGCCGGGGTGGTCACCGGCGACCGGGACGGACGAGTGGTGCGCTACCGGCTCGTGGACGAGGCCATGCGCCCCCTCCTCGACGAGTGCGCCGCCGCCGAGCACCACGAGCCCAGCGCGGCGGCGGGCTGACCCCCACTCGGAAACCGTGCCGCGGCGGAGCCGGATGAGTACGATCATGGTGTGCCGTCCCACCCCCACGCCTGGCCCGCCGACCGCTGGAGCACCCGACCGGTCAGGGCCCGCGTGCTGGCGGTCGCCCGCACCCTCACCTCGGCCACCCGGGTCCTGGACGTCCTCACCCTGCTGAGCCCGGACGGCATCGAGCGGTACTTCACCGTCAACCCCGGCTCCGCCTTCGCCGACCGCGCCCTGGACGACTACCTGCGCGGCCTGCCCGGCTTCACCGTGCTGGACTGGGAGGACGCCGTCCGGCACCGCTTCGACCTGGCCGTCGCCTGCGCCGTCCACTCCTCCATGCACCGCCTGGACGCCCGCCTCGTCGTCCTCCCGCACGGCGTCGGCTACAACCGCCTGGTCACCGAGTCCACCGGCGACACGGTCACCGCCGCCGGCCTGTCCCGCAACGAACTCACCCACCGCGGACGGGTGTTCGTGGACGTCCTCGGCCTCTCCCACCCCGAGCAGCTGGACCGGCTTCGGGTCTCCTGCCCCGAGGCGCTGGACGTCGCCCGGGTCGTCGGCGACCCGTGCTTCGACCGGATGCTCACCAGCCGGCGCTCCCGCGACGGCTACCGCGCCGCGCTCGGCGCCACCGGCGGCCGACGGCTCGTCGTCGTCAGCTCCACCTGGAGCGGGCACTCGTTGCTCGGCCGCCACCCCGACCTCCCCCAGCGGCTGGTCCGCCGGCTGCCCGCCGACGAGTACACCGTGGCCGTCGTCCTGCACCCCAACGTCTGGAGCCGCCACGACCCCGAGGCGCTGCTCGACGACGCCCGCCGGATGGGCCTGCGCCTGATCCCGCCCCACCAGGGCTGGCAGGCCGCACTCGTCGCCGCCGACTGCGTGATCGGCGACCACGGCTCGGTCACCGTCTACGGCGCCGCCCTGGAACACCACACCGTGCTCGTCGCCACCGGCGCCGCCGAACTCGACCCGCACTCCCCCGGCTACGCCTTCGGCCAGGCCGCGCCCGTCCTCGACCCGGACGGGGACCTCGCCGCCCAGCTCGAACTCGCCCTGGCCCGGGGCCCGGCCGACCTCAGCGGCGTCACCGGCCGCTCGCTCGCCCACCAGGGCGAATCCGCCCACCTGCTGCGCCCGCTGCTCTACTCCTTCCTGGACGGACTCGACGAACCCGCGGACGAACCGGCCGTACCGCCCTACCCCAGGCCCGTTCCGCGCCCCGCGACCGCCGAGGGGCCCACCGCGTACGACGTCGAGGGAGTGAGCGAGGGCACCGAGGTCAGCCTCCGGCGCTACCCCTTCGACCCGCGCGACCACACCCCGCGCGGCTTCCACGCCCTCACCGACGACCACCCCGGCGACGCCCTGCGCCACACCGCCGAGGTGCTCGCCCGCACCGAGGCCCACGCCGAACGCCCCGCCACCCGCTGGCTCGCCGACACCGCCGCCGAACTGCCCGGCCTCGCCGTCGCGGTGGCCGCCCTCGGCCCGGCCCGCCATCTGCTGCGGCTGCGCGGCGGCCCGCTGCTGGAGGCCCGCGCCGAACCGGACTGGGGCCGCCCCGACCCCGGCATCGACCCGCTGCTGCTCGGCTCCGCCGTCGCCTCCTGGCTCGCCGACGGCGGCGACCCGGCCGGCCTCCCCGACCACGGACTCACCGTCCGCACCGGCGGCCACCGTACCCGGGTGTCCTTCAGTACCGGCCCGTAGGCTCCTAGGACGGGCCCTGACCGGCCAGTTCCCGCAGCCGTTCGCGGCTGCGCTCCGCCAGTTCCACGTCGCCCCGCTCCTCGGCGAGGCCGAGCAGCAGGGTGTGCGCCTGCGCCTCCTTGGCGTACTGGCTCCGCTCCCTGGCCTGCCGGGCGCAGTCGTCCGCCTGGGCGACGGCGAGGTCCAGCTGCCCGAGCGCCCGGTGGGCCCGGGCGCGGACCAGCGGCAGCTTCATCAGCATGTCCTCGTCCCGCGTCCGCCCCGCCTGGGCGGTGGCCCCGGCCAGCAGGGCCAGCGCCTCCCCGGGACGGCCGTCGGCGATCAGCGCCTGCGCCACGTTGTAGCTCTGGACGATCTCGCCGTGGTCGTCGCCCCGGTTCGCCGCCAGGGCCAGGGTGAACCGCTCCACCGCGTCGGCCGGGCGCCCGTCGGCCAGGCAGAGCAGACCGTCCGTCTCGTAGAGCACCCCCACCACCTGACGGTCGGTCACCAGCGGGACCAGCTCCGTGGCGAGCGCCAACTGCTCGGCGGCGAGCCGGTGCTCCCCGCGCTCGAAGTGGGCCCTGGCGAGCTGGTTGCGCATCCGGACCACGGCGGCCGGCCGGTTGTCCCACTGGGCCGACTCGATGCCGAGCCGGTGGGCGGCGATCCAGTCCTGGTAGAGCTTCCGGCCGTGGTAGAGCGGCCAGAGCGACTCGCAGAGCCGCCACACCTCGCCGTGCCGGCCCTGCTCGGCCGCCGCCTCCACCACGGCGCGGAAGTTGGCGCGTTCGGCGTACAGCCACTCCAGGGCCGCGGTCCCGGACGGGAAGCGGGGCAGGTCGTCACCGCTCGGCTCCTGGAGGCGCAGCCGCTTCCCTGCCATCGCCCGGTCGGCCGCCGACGCCCGGCCGCGGTAGTACGCGACGACTCCGGCGAGCAGCCCCTCGCGGTCGGGCAGTTCCCGCGCCCGGCCGTAGGCGTGCGTCCGCACCACGTCATGGGCCCGGAAGCGGTCCTCGCCGTCGTCGTCCAGCACTTCGTCCAGCAGGTGGACGCCGCGCAGCTCCCCGATCGCCCGTTCGGCCCGCCGGACGCCGACCGCCCGCGCCAGTCCGGCGGACACGAAGGGGCCCGGGTGCACGCCGATCAGGTGGTAGAGCGCCCGGCCCTCCGGCGACAGCCGTTCGTAGACCAGGTCGTACGTCGCGCCGAGATCGTTCTCCTCGTCCTCCAGCATCGCCAACCTGCCCTCGCGGTCGTGCAGTTCGGCCACCACCCGGCCGACCGGCAGGCTGTCGCGGTCCAGCAGCTGGCTGCCGACCGCGTTCAGCGCGAGCGGCAGTCCGCCGCACAGCTCGACCAGCTCCGCCAGCTCCCCGTCGGTGCCCCGCCCCGAGCCCACCCAGCCGCGCACCAGCTCGGCGCCCGCCGTCGCGCTCAGCGGCCCGAGCTGCCGCACCCGCGCGCCGTCCGTCCGCAGCGCGGGCAGCCGGCGCCGGCTCGCGACCACCACCAGCCCGCGGGCCGGGAGCAGCGCCCGGACCTCCGCGGCGTGTTCGACGTTGTCCAGGAAGAACAGGCAGCGGCGCTCGGCGGTGGCGGTGCGGAAGGCCGTGAACCGCTCGGCCTCCACGGCCGGCGGCTCGGTGCCGAGGGCGCGCAGGAAGCCGGCCAGCAGCTCGGGGAGGTCCACCCCGCCCTGGTGCCGGTAGGCGAGGAGGTCCGCGTAGAGGTCGCCGTCCGGGAAGCTCCCCCGGTGCTCCTCGGTGAACTTGGCGATCAGCTCGGTCTTGCCGACCCCGCCCAGACCGGTGAACACCACGATCCCGAGTCCGCCCGCCTCGACCGGGGCCAGGGCCTCGGCGAGGGCGGCGAGTTCCGGCTCGCGGTTGACGAACGGGCCGTGCGGCGACCGGACCTGACGAGGTCTCGCCTTCTGTTCGGGCTGGTGGATGTGCAGCGATCCGATGGTCCCGGCCTGCACCACATGGCCGCCCACCGTGGCCCCCGACAGGGTGTTGGCCACCTCGTGCCGCTCCATCTGCCCGCTCCCTCCGACCGGCCCGGGCCCCAGCCTACGGGCTGGGCGCCGGGCCGGAGGGGCACTCCGGGTGTCAGCGGGGGGTGATCTCCCCCATCTCAGCCCAGCCGTCCATGCCGGGGATCTCGGTGGAGACGATCCGCGGCTTGGCGGCCACCGCGTACGACAGGTCCTCCATGGCCTTGGCGAAGTGCGCGGACTCCACGTGCTCCTTGCCGGCCTCGCCGTCGCGGAACGCCTCGACCAGGACGAACTCGTTGGGGTCGTCGACGCTGCGGGACCACTCGAAGAAGATGTTGCCGGGCTCGTTCCGGGTGGCCCGGGTGAACTCGTCGACCAGGTCGAGCCAGCCGTCGACGCGCTCGGGGCGGACCGGGAACTTGACGGTGATGAAGATCATGGGGCTTCCTTCCACGCCACGCTCACACGTGGCGGTACGGGTTCGGGGACGGGCGGCTCGACGAGCACAGTGTCCATCGTCGCAGGTCAGCAGGGCCGCCTACGACACAGGACCGGTTCCGCTCAGGCCGCCTGGCAGCTCGGGCACCAGAAGAGGTTGCGGGCGGCGTGCTCCTCCGTCCGCACGTCGGTGCCGCAGACCAGGCACGGCATGGCCGCCCGCCGGTAGACGTAGACCTCACCGCCGTGGTCGTCCACCCGGGGCGGACGGCCCATCGCCTCGGGGGTGTGCTCGGGGCGGACGGTGTCGATCCGGCCCGCGGTGACACCCTCGCGCATCAGCGCGACCAGGTCGGCCCAGATCGCGTCCCACTCCCGGCGGGTGAGGTCGCGCCCGGCCCGGTGCGGGTCGATGCCGTGGCGGAACAGCACCTCGGCCCGGTAGACGTTGCCCACCCCGGCCAGCACCTTCTGGTCCATCAGCAGCGCCGCGACCGTCGTCCGGCTGCCCGATATCCGGCGCCAGGCGGCCTCCGCGTCGGCGTCGGCGCGCAGCGGGTCCGGCCCCAGCCGGGCGGCGACGGCCGCCTTCTGCTCCTCCGTGACGAGCGCACAGGTGTTGGGGCCGCGCAGGTCCGCGTAGCCGTCCTCGTTCTCCAGCCGCAGCCGGACCAGCCCGACCGGCTCCGGTGCCGGGCCCGTGCCGAAGGTGAACCCGCCGTAGAGGCCGAGGTGGACGTGCACCCAGCCGCCCTCCTCGAAGCCGAGGAAGAGGTGCTTGCCGGTGGCCTCCGCGCCGGTGAGCAGCTGCCCGTCGATCACCTTGGCCTCGTCGGCGAACCGGCCCTGCGGACTGGAGACCCTGACCGGGCGGCCGCCGAAGGCCTTCCGGTTCTCGGTGGCGAGGCGGTGGATGATGTGGCCTTCCGGCACGGGCGTCAGCTCCTCCGGGCGCTGCGACAGGACCCGTCCATCATCGCAGCCGGCCCTGACACTTCCACGACCGTGCGGGTCAGCGGACCGGGACGCCCATCAGCCTGGCCAGGATGACGCGGTCCAGCTCGGCGGCCGTCCCGGCGACGTCCAGGGCGGAGTTGTCGATGATCGGCAGCCCGGAGTTGTACCAGCCGGCCATCCGCCCGTGGATCCGGGCCACCTCCTCGTCCCCGAGGCGGCGGTTGCCGCTGCGCCGGGCGTTGCGGTGCAGCACCGAGTCCAGGCTGGGCAGCAGCACGACCGGGATCATGCCGGGGCCGATGTGCCGCTTCCAGCCGCCGAGGCCGATCGCCGGGCGGTCCGGGAAGACGGCGTCGTCGACGATGCAGGAGATGCCGTTGGCCAGGTAGTTGCGGCAGGCGAAGCCGCAGGTGCGGCGGGCGAGCCGGTACTGCGCCTCGGAGGCGTTGTTCCAGCCGGACTGCGGGTTGGCGAAGCCGGACTGCACCCACTCGCGGACGTCGTCCAGGCTGATGTGCGCGGTCGGGGTGGGCCTGCGCTCGGCCCAGTACCGGGCGACGGTGGTCTTGCCGGCCCCGGCCGGTCCGATCAGCAGGACGGCGATCGGCCCGGTGGGCGCGCGCCGCTGCGGCGGGTGGGTGGGCAGCTGGACCGGCATCCCGGCCGGCAGCACGAAGTGCCCGGTGCCTCCCGCGGGCACCGGCGCGCTCGGCGCCGGTGCGGGGGGAGGCGCAGCCGGTGCGGGGGCGGGCGCCGGACGGACCGGCGGCGGAGCGGAGATCGGCGTTCCCGACGACGTCCCCCGCGGACCGCCCCCCGGCGGCACCGGCGGAGCGACGGGACGCGGCGGGACCTGCCCGCCTCCGGCGTACTGCGTCACGACACCTCCCGACACCTCTCAGCGGGGACACTACACGGAGGCCCGGCAGCGGGCACAGTCCGCCGCCGGGCCACCGCCCGTACCCTCAGCGCGTGGCGAGCCGCTCGGCCAGCGCACGCAGCGCCAGCTCGTAGGAGCCGAGCCCGAATCCGGCGATGGTGCCGGAGGCCACCGCAGCGATCACCGAGGTGTGCCGGAAGGTCTCCCGGGCGTACGGGTTGGAGATGTGCACCTCGATCAGCGGCGCGGTGCGCTGGGCGGCGGCGTCCCGCATCGCGTACGAGTAGTGGGTGAACGCGCCGGGGTTGATCACCACCGGCAGCTGCCCGTCGGCCGCCTCGTGCAGCCACTCCACCATCTGCTGCTCGGAGTTGGTCTCGCGCACCTCGACCTCGAAGCCGAACTCCCGGCCGAGCGCGGTGCAGCGCTCGACCAGTCCGGCGTACGAGGTGGCGCCGTAGACGTCCGGCTCGCGGCTGCCCAGCCGGCCCAGGTTGGGGCCGTTGAGCACCAGCACCCTGGTCACGCCGAGACCTCCGCGTAGGCGGCGACCAGCAGGGACGGGTCGGGGCCCTCCAGCACGGAGGTCTTGCCCAGGCCGTCCAGCACGATGAAGCGGATCAGGTCGCCGCGGGACTTCTTGTCGATCTTCATCGCGTCCAGCAGCTTCGGCCAGGCGTCCGCCCGGTAGCTCAGCGGCAGGCCGACCGAGGCCAGCACGGTGCGGTGCCTGTCGGCCGTCTCGTCGTCCAACCGCCCTGCCAGCCGGCCGAGTTCGGCCGCGAAGACCATGCCGATGGAGATCGCGGCGCCGTGCCGCCACTTGTACCGCTCGTTGCGTTCGATGGCGTGGCCGAGGGTGTGGCCGTAGTTGAGGATCTCGCGGCGCCCGGACTCCTTGAGGTCCCCGGAGACCACGTCGGCCTTGACCTGGATGGCGCGGCGGATCAGCTCGACGGTGTGCGGGCCCGCCGGGGTCTTGGCGCCCTCGGGGTCGGCCTCGATCAGGTCGAGGATGGCCGGGTCGGCGATGAAGCCGCACTTGATGACCTCGGCGAGGCCGGAGACGTAGTCGTGCTTCGGCACGGTCTCCAGGGTGCCGAGGTCGGCCAGCACGCCCACCGGCGGGTGGAAGGCGCCGACCATGTTCTTGCCCTCGGCGATGTTGATGCCGGTCTTGCCGCCGACCGCCGCGTCGACCATGCCGAGCAGCGTGGTGGGCATGGAGATCCAGCGCACCCCGCGCAGCCAGGTGGCGGCCACGAAGCCGGCCAGGTCGGTGGTGGCGCCGCCGCCGAGGCCGACGACGACGTCGCTGCGGGTGAAGCCGGTCTGTCCGAGCACCGACCAGCAGTACGCGGCGACCTCGGCGCTCTTGGCGTCCTCGGCGTTGGGCACCTGGAGCGCGATCGCCTCGTAGCCCTCGCCGGCCAGGTCCTCGCGGACGGCGTCGGCGGTGGCGGCCAGCGCCTCCGGGTGGATGATCGCGACCCGCTTGGCCCGGGGACCGATCAGCGGCGCCAGCTCACCGAGCAGCTGGTGCCCGATCAGCACGTCGTACGGGTCGTGGCCGGCGCTGCCGCCGACGTGGATCCTGACGGTGGTGTCAGTCATGGGGGGTCTTCAGCTCCAGTGCTTCCAGTACGGCGTCCGCGACCTGCTCCGGGGTGCGCCCGGCGGTGTCGACCACGGCGGTGGCCACCTCCAGGTAGAGGGGGCGGCGGGCCTCCATCAGCTCGCGCCAGCGGGCCCGCGGGTTGACGGCCAGCAGCGGGCGCGGGGCGTCCAGGCCGACCCGCTTGACCGCGTCGGCGAGCGGGACCTCCAGCAGGACCACCGGCAGCTCGCGCAGCAGCGCGCGGGTGGCCTCGGCCAGCACCGCGCCGCCGCCGAGCGCCAGGATCCCGTCGTGCCCCTCGGCGGCGGCGCGCACGGCCGCCGCCTCCAGCGCGCGGAAGTGCGGCTCGCCCTCGTCGACGAAGATGTCCGGGATCGGCTTGCCGGCCGTCGCCTCGATGTCGGCGTCGGTGTCCCGGAAGCCGACGCCCAGGCGCTCGGCCAGGACCCGCCCGACGGTGGACTTGCCACTGCCGGGCGGGCCGACCAGCACGATGACGGGAGAGGTCATCGGATGATCAGGTTGTCGAGGTAGCCCTGCACGTTGCGACGGGTCTCGCTGACGTTGTCGCCGCCGAACTTCTCGCTGACCGCGTCCGCCAGCACCAGCGCGACCATCGCCTCCGCGACGATGCCGGCGGCCGGCACCGCGCAGACGTCCGAGCGCTGGTGGTGCGCCTTGGCCGGCTCACCGGTGCGCACGTCCAGGGTCTGGAGCGCCCGCGGCACGGTGGCGATCGGCTTCATCGCGGCGCGCACCCGCAGCACCTCGCCGGTGGACAGGCCGCCCTCGGTGCCGCCGGAGCGGCCGGAGGTGCGCTTGACGCCCTCGGCGGTCGGGACGATCTCGTCGTGCGCCTGCGAGCCCGGCACCCGGGCCAGCTCGAAGCCGTCGCCGACCTCGACGCCCTTGATCGCCTGGATGCCCATCAGCGCGGCGGCCAGCCGCGCGTCCAGCCGGCGGTCCCAGTGCACGTGCGAGCCGAGGCCCACCGGCACGCCGTACGCCAGCACCTCGACCACGCCGCCCAGGGTGTCGCCGTCCTTGTGGGCCTGGTCGATCTCGGCGACCATCGCCTTCGAGGCGTCGGCGTCCAGGCAGCGCACCGGGTCGGCGTCCAGCGCGGCCTCGTCCGAGGGCAGCGGGACCACGCCGGCCGGCGCCTTGGCGGCGGCCAGCTCGACCACGTGGCTGACGATCTCGATCCCGGCCACCTCCCGCAGGTACGAGCGGGCGACGGCGCCCAGCGCGACCCGGGCGGCCGTCTCCCGGGCGCTGGCGCGCTCCAGGATCGGCCTGGCCTCGTCGATCGAGTACTTCTGCAT
Source organism: Kitasatospora sp. NPDC036993 (assembly GCF_055607525.1). Taxonomy (NCBI): domain Bacteria; kingdom Bacillati; phylum Actinomycetota; class Actinomycetes; order Kitasatosporales; family Streptomycetaceae; genus Kitasatospora; species Kitasatospora sp. NPDC036993. Next base: position 407,190 of record NZ_JBVJRP010000003.1, read on the forward strand.
GCCGGCCAGGTCGGCGTGGCCGGGCCGGGGGCGGGTGAGCGCCTCGTTGCGGGCCAGGCCCGCCAGCACCTCGGGGTCGACCGGGTCGGCCGACATGACCTGCTCCCACTTCGGCCACTCGGTGTTGCCGACCATGACCGCGACCGGGCTGCCCATGGTCAGGCCGTGCCGGACGCCGCCGAGGAAGGTCACCTGGTCCTGCTCGAACTTCATCCGCGCCCCGCGACCGTAACCGAGCCGGCGGCGCGCCAGCGCGTCGGCCACCAGGTCGGTGGTGACCGGTACACCGGCGGGCAGGCCTTCCAGCGTCGCGACGAGTGCGGGGCCGTGCGACTCCCCCGCGGTGAGCCAGCGCAACGTACCCAACGGAGCTCCTTCATCAGCGGACCGGCCTCGGCACCGCCGGGGCCGCCCGGGCGTGCCTTGTGGCTGAATCCTTTCATGCCCCAGGAGCACCCGGCGGCACAGTCCGCGTGACGGACGGCGACCGGCCACCATCCGGCCGGGAAACCGGTCGCAGGACGGGCCCGGCCCCCGGCCCTACGGCCGGGCCGCCCGGCTCAGCGCCCGGCGAGCGCCTTCTCCCCCGCCTCGCGCATCGCCGCCAGCGGCCCGGGGGCCCGCCCGGTGAAGGCCTCGCTCTGCAGCACCGCCTGGTGCACCAGCAGGTCCAGCCCGCCCAGGACGGTCGCCCCGCGCCCGGCCACGGCGGCGGCCAGCGCCGTCGGCCACGGGTGGTACAGCACGTCGAACAGCGCGCCCGGCCCGGCGGGCAGCGCGTCGGCGAAGACGTCGGTGGCGCCGGCCGGCGTGGTGGAGACGGTCAGCGGCCCGGCCAGCGCCCCGGCCCCACGCTCCCAGTCGGCGGTCCGGACGGCCACGCCCAGCCGCTCGCCCAGCTCGGCCATCTCCCTGGCCCGCTCGGCGCTGCGCACGTAGACCGTCACCTCGCCGGTGCACACCTGGGCCAGCGCGGCCAGCGCCGAGGAGGCGGTGGCCCCGGCGCCCAGCACGGCCGCCTCGGGCACCTCGGTGATCCCGCGCTCGCGCAGCGCGTTGACCAGCCCGGGGACGTCGGTGTTGTCCCCGGTGCGCCGGCCGTCGGCGGTGAAGACCACGGTGTTCACCGCGTCCACCGAGCGGGCCGTCGCGCTGACCTCGTCGAGCAGCGGGACGATCGCCCGCTTCAGCGGCATGGTGAGCGACAGCCCCGCCCACTCGGCCTCGTCCAGGGCGGCGACGAACCCCGGCAGCCCGGCCTCGTCGACCTCGAAGCGGTCGTAGCGCCAGCCGTCCAGCCCGAGCGCCGCGAAGGCGGCCCGGTGCAGGTCCGGCGAGAGCGAGTGGGCGATCGGCGAGCCGAGTACGGCCGCCCGGTGCTTGCTGGTCAAGGCTGCCTCTCCACGAACTGTCTTCCGGCCGTCGCTACTTGGTGGTGCAGTGGCCACGGGCCTCGTCGAAGTTCTGCCCGGCCGCCGTGCAGTACTCCTTGACGTTGGCGTAGTGCTCCTTGCTCGTCTCCGCGAACCTGGTCTCGGTCGGGGACATCGCGATGAAGTACAGCCACTTGCCGTCCGCCGGGTGCAGCACCGCGTTGAGCGCGTCGTCGCCGGGGTTGGCGATCGGCGTCGGCGGCAGGCCCTGGTTGATGTAGGTGTTGTACTTGTTGGACGCGTCGTCCATGTCCTTCTTGTTGAGTTCCTTGCGGTTCAACGAGTACTGGAGCGTGGTGTCCATGCCGAGCCGGTGGTTGATCTCGCCGCCGGCGGCCAGCCGGTTCTGGATGGTCTTGGCCATCTTGGCGAAGTCCGCCGCGTTGTTGCCCTCGCGCTGGAGGATGCTCGCCTCGATGAGCACCTCGTAGCCCGTCTTCAGGCCCACCGAGGCGGCCTGGGAGTCCAGGTTGGCGTACTTCTCGGTGGCGTTCTTCACCATCTGCTTGAGCAGGTCCTCGGGCTTCATGCCCTCGGCGATGTTGTAGCGGGTCGGCCAGAGGAAGCCCTCCGGGTTGCCGTTCGCGTACGGCGGCAGGCCGAGGTCGTTGACCTGGGCCTTGGCGACGCCCGCCGTGGTGCCCTGCTGGAGCTTCAGCTTGGTGTCGATCAGGGTGTAGATCTCGGTGGAGTTCTTGCCCTCCGGGACCACGATCGCCGCACCGCCCGCCTGGGCTAGCAGCTCCTTGAGCGCGGCGGCGGCCGGCATCTCCTTCTTCAGCCCGTAGTAGCCGTACTGGATGGTGCCGCACTTGGGCTCGGCGTTGCAGGCGCCGGTGAAGGCGTCGACGCTCTTGACCACGCCGGCGTTCTTCAGCACCAGGCCGATCTGCCCGCCGACCGCGCCCTTCTTGACCTCGACCTGGACGGAGCCGGTGCCCTCGCCGGTGAAGTCCGGCGCCGGGCCGAAGTGGTCCTGGTAGAAGCCGTAGCCCCACCAGCCGGCCCCGCCCATGGCGCCGAGCAGCACCATCGCGACCAGCAGGCAGGCGCCGCCGTTGCGGCGGCCCGACTTCTTGCCCTTCTCCTTGCGCTTCTTCTGGGCCTCGCGGGAGTCGTCCCGGTCCCCGAGGAAGCCCGCCTCGGGCTGCTCCTCCAGGTACCCGCCGTCCTCGTGGCGGCCGTCCTCGTGGCCGTCCCACTCGTCCGCGGCGTCCTCGCGCGCTCCGCCGACCGGGCCGGTGCCGGCCTCCAGCGCGGCGGCCTCGGCCTCCCAGTCGATCCCGTCCGGGCCGGGGCCCGCGGCCGGGGCGGGAGCCGGCTGCGGCCGGGCCTGCTGCTGTTGCCGCGCCTGCTGCTGTTGGGCCACCTGCTGCTGGGGCTGCGCGGCCTGCTGCGGCATCCCCTGCTGCGACATCCCCTGTTGGGGCATTCCGAGCTGGGGCATCCCCTGCTGCTGCGCCGGCGCCTGCTGCTGGGGCACCTGCTGCGGGTAGCCCTGCTGCATCGGGTGCTGGGGCTGCCGGCCCTGCATGAACCCCTGCTGGGCGTAGCCCTGCTGCTGCATCTGCTGCGGGTACCCCTGCTGCCCACCGGGGAAGCCCTGCTGCGGCGCCATCTGCTGCTGGGGCTGCTGCTGGGGGTAGCCCTGCTGCGCCATCATCTGCTGCTGCATCTGCGGCGCCATCTGCTGCTGGGGCTGCTGCTGCGCGTACCCCTGCTGCACGTCCCCGTACGGCTGCTGGACCTGCTGGCCCTGCTGCTGGACCTGCTGCGGGTACTGCTGCTGCCACTGGCCGTCCTGCTGGCCGGGGACCGGCTGCCGGCCGTCGTACCCGGGATCACCGGGGTGCCACGGCTCGCCCTGGGGGCCGTAGCCCCCACCCAGATCGGTCATCGATCCCCTTAACCGACGGTGACGGCCGGAGGATCGAACCGGCCGTCCGGGACGACGCCGTCCCGGCTGATTCTCGAACCGGCGTGCTAGCGCAGCGCCTGGAGGGAGACGTTACCGTACCGCAGCCTCACCCCCGGCCGGGCGGACGCACCGTCAGTGAGCGACCTCACCGACGGCACACACCACCGTCACGGGGTCGCCGCACCGGCGCCGGACGGTGCGCCGGACCCGCCCGGCGCCGACGGGGACCCCGAGCCAGGGGCGCTCGGCTTGGCCGCCGCCCGGTTGGCGTTGAACTCCGCCACGTTGCGTTGCTGCACGTCGAAGCTGTCGGTGAAACGGGTGTCCCCCGGCTTCACGGTGACGAAGTACAGCCAGTCCCCCGGCGTCGGGTCCAGCGCCGCCATGATCGCCTGCCGCCCCGGGTTGGAGATCGGGCTCGGCGGCAGCCCGGCGTGCAGGTAGGTGTTGTACGGGGAGTCGAGCCTGGTGTCGGTCACCGAGGTGTTCAGGGTCGAACGGCCGAGCGCGTAGTTGATGGTGGAGTCCAGTTGCAGGGGCATGCCCTTGGCCAGCCGGTTGTAGATCACCCTGGCGACCTTGCCCATGTCCTCGGTGTTGTCGGCCTCGCCCTGGACCATGCTGGCCACGGTGACCAGTCCGTACTCGCTCTGCCCGAGGTTCTGCGCGACCACGGTGGCGTCGTCCCGGCTGAACTCCTTCCCGGCCCGGTCCACCATCTGCTTCAGCAGGTCGAAGGCGGTGGTGCCCTCGGTGACGCTGTACGTCGCCGGGAACAGGTAGCCCTCGGGGCTGCCGTTGGTGAAGTCCGGCAGGCCGAGGTCCGCGCCCTGTTCCTGGGCGGTCTTCTGGGCGGTGCCCTCGGGCAGGTCCAGCTTCTTGTCGATGGCCGCGTAGATCTGGTAGCCGCGCCAGCCCTCGGGGATGGTCAGGCCGTTGGCGTTGGCCGGGTCGATCAGGATCGCCAGCGCCGCCGCGGCCGACATCTTCTGCCTGAGCGTGTACGTCCCCGGCTGGATCCGCCCGGCGGCCGCCGCGCTGCCCTTCGCGGCCCGGGTGAAGGCGAGCGAGCTGGCCACCACCCCGTTGCGCACCAGCGCGGACGCGATCTGGGCGAGGCCGGCGCCCTCCGGCACCGAGACCTGGACGCTGCCGGTGCCCTGCCCGGCGAAGTCGGCGGCGACCGGGGGTTTGCGCTGCGACTGGACCCAGGTGTACCCGGTCAGCCCGATCCCGCCGAAGACCGCGATCAGCGCCAGCGCGGTGAGCCCGCAGGCCAGTCCGTTACGCCGTCGGTGCGGATCGGGCGCATCGAAGCGCGGACGGGGCGCGCCCGGCGGGCGGCCCTCCGGTTCCAGCACCGGCGCACCCAGGTGCCCGGGCGTGAGCCCCGGATGGAAGTCCTGGTCGGTCATGGCTCGCGTCCCCTCGGCGGTCCCAGAGCGTTCAGGATCGACGCGAATCAATCCAAAACGGACATGGAAACGAACGAAAAAGGGGTCCGTGCGGACGCGTCCGCACGGACCCCTCTTCGGGACGTTAGATCAGACCGGTCAGCCGGCCGTCTCGACGCTCTCACCGGGCGGGCGTCCGCTCACCCGTTCGGACTCAAGGGCGGTCTGGAGGATCACCACCGCGGCGGCCTGGTCGACCACCGAGCGGCCCTTCTTCGCCTTGACCCCCGACGCGCGCAGCCCGTGGGTCGCGGTGACGGTCGACATCCGCTCGTCGACCAGCCGCACCGGCACCGGGTAGAGCCGGTTGGCCAGCCGCGCCGCGTACGCCCTGACCTTCTCCGCCGCCGGGCCCTCCTTGCCGCTGAGCGAGCGCGGCAGCCCGACGATCACCTCCATCGCGCCGTACTCGTCGACGATGGCGGCGATCCTGGCCTGCGACTTCACTCCGGCCGGGACGGTCTCCACGGGCGTGGCGAGCACCCCGTCGGGGTCGCAGGACGCGACCCCGATCCGGGCGTCCCCGACGTCGACGGCGATCCGCCGCCCCCGCCGGAAGGGCCTCTCCTCCTGCTCCATCAGCTGGCGCGCTCCGCGACCAGGCCGCGCACCGCGGCGATGGCCTCGCCGACCGCGGCCGCGTCGGAGCCGCCGCCCTGGGCGACGTCGTCCTTGCCGCCACCGCCGCCGCCGAGGGTCTTGGCGGCGACTCGGACCAGCTCGCCGGCCTTGATGCCGCGGCCGCGGGCGTCCTCGTTGGTGGCGACCACGGTCAGCGGACGGTCGTTCGCCACGGTGAAGGCGGCGACCACGGCCGGGCGCGCGCCGAGGCGGCCGCGCACGTCCAGGACCAGCTTGCGCAGCTCGTCCGCGCCCACGCCGTCGGCGACCTGCGCGGCGACCACGGCGATGCCGTGCACGTCCTCGGCCGAGTCGGCCAGGCCCGCCGCGGCGGCCAGCACCTTCTCGGCGCGGAAGCGCTCGATCTCCTTCTCGGCGTCCTTGAGCTTGGCGAGCATGCCGGAGATCTTCTCCGGCAGCTCCTCCGGACGGCCCTTGACCAGCTCGGTGAGCTGGGCGACCACGGTGTGCTCACGGGCCAGGAAGTTGTACGCGTCGGTGCCGACCAGCGCCTCGACGCGGCGCACGCCGGAGCCGATCGACGACTCGCCGAGCAGCTTCACCAGGCCCAGCTGGGCGGTGTTGCCGACGTGGGTGCCGCCGCACAGCTCCTTGGAGAAGTCGCCGATGGTGACGACCCGCACCTCGTCGCCGTACTTCTCGCCGAACATCGCGATGGCGCCGGCCTTGCGGGCCTGGTCCATCGTCATGACCTCGGCGCTGACCTCCAGCTCGCGGCCCAGCACGTCGTTGATCTTCTGCTCCACGTCGGTCAGCACGCTGCCGGGCACGGCGGCGGGCGAGCCGAAGTCGAAGCGGAAGCGGCCGGGGGCGTTCTCGGAGCCGGCCTGGGCGGCCGTCGGGCCGAGCGCGTCACGCAGCGCCTGGTGGGTCAGGTGGGTGGCCGAGTGGGCGCGGGCGATCGCCCGGCGGCGCTCGGTGTCGATCGTGGCGTACGCCGAGGCGCCCAGCACGACCTCGCCGAACAGCACCCCGCCGGAGTGCACGACGACACCGGGGACGGGCTTCTGCACGTCGCGGATCTCCACCACCGCGCCGGACTCCAGCCGGATCCGGCCCTGGTCGGCGAGCTGGCCGCCGCCCTCGGCGTAGAACGGGGTCCGGTCGAGGATGATCTCGACCTCGTCCCCCTCGGAGGCGGCCGGCGACGGGACGCCGTTCACCAGCAGGCCGACCACGGTGGCCTCGCCCTCGGTGAGGGTGTAGCCGGTGAAGACGCTGGCGCCGGACCTGTCGGCGACCTCGCGGTACGCCGCGACGTCGGCGTGGCCCATCTTCTTGGCCTTGGCGTCCGCCTTGGCGCGGTCCCGCTGCTCCTGCATCAGCCGGCGGAAGCCCGCCTCGTCCACCTGGAGGCCCTGCTCCTCGGCCATCTCCAGGGTGAGGTCGATCGGGAAGCCGTAGGTGTCGTGCAGCTTGAACGCCTGCTCGCCGGAGAGCACCGCGCCGCCGGACTGCTTGGTCTCGGTGACCGCGACGTCCAGCAGGTTGGTGCCGGCCTTCAGGGTCTGGAGGAAGGCCGCCTCCTCGCCGACGACGACCGTCTCGACGCGCTTGCGGTCGGACTCCAGCTCCGGGTACTGCGGGGCCATCGCCTTGATCGCGACGTCGATGAGCTCCTTGGCCACCGGCTCGGTGGCGCCCAGCAGCCGCATGTTGCGGATGGCACGGCGCAGGATGCGGCGCAGCACGTAGCCGCGGCCCTCGTTGCCCGGGGAGACGCCGTCGCCCACCAGCATCAGCGCGGTGCGGATGTGGTCGGTGACCACGCGCAGCGAGACGTCCGACTTGTGGTCGGCACCGTAGGCGTGGCCGGTGAGCTCGGCGGCGCGGTCGAGGATCATCCGGCTGGTGTCGATCTCGAAGAGGTTGTCGACGTCCTGGAGGATGGCGGCGAGACGCTCCAGGCCGAGGCCGGTGTCGATGTTCTTGCTCGGCAGGTCGCCGAGGATCTCGAAGCCGTCCTTGCCGTCGCCGTGGCCGCGCTCGTACTGCATGAAGACCAGGTTCCAGATCTCCAGGTAGCGCTCGCCGTTGACGGCCGGGCCGCCCTCCTCGCCGTACGCGGGGCCGCGGTCGTAGTTGATCTCCGAGCACGGGCCGCACGGGCCGGGGACGCCCATCGACCAGAAGTTGTCCTTCATGCCCAGGCGCTGGATGCGCTCGGAGGGGACGCCGATGACGTCACGCCAGATCTGCTCGGCCTCGTCGTCGTCCTTGTAGACGGTGATCCAGAGCTTCTCCTTCTCCAGGCCGTAGCCGCCGTCCGCGACGGGAGAGGTGAGCAGCTCCCAGGCGAACTTGATGGCTCCTTCCTTGAAGTAGTCACCGAAGGAGAAGTTGCCGCACATCTGGAAGAAGGAGCCGTGCCGGGTGGTCTTCCCGACCTCCTCGATGTCCAGCGTGCGCACGCACTTCTGGACGCTGGTGGCGCGCGAGAACTGCGGCTTGACCTCGCCCAGGAAGTAGGGCTTGAACGGCACCATGCCGGCGTTGACGAGCAGCAGGGTGGGGTCGTCGGCGACCAGGGACGCCGACGGAACGACGGTGTGGCCGCGCTCCTCGAAGAAGCGCAGCCAGCGGCGGCGGATCTCAGCCGACTCCATTAGTGGTCCTTCCGGTTCGGGATGCCGCCCCGCGGCGGCAGCGCGCGGCGGGGCGTTTCTTCAGTGGTCTCGGGGGTGGTGCGGGCGCCGTCGGATCCGGCGCGGGTACGGGACGGAGGCAGGGCGGCGGCCGGGCGACCGGGCACCGCCTGGATAGCTCGGTACCGCTCCGCCGAGGGGGGCAGCGCGGAGCGCCGCCCGTGCGGGGCGGCGGGCAACGGGCGGGAGCCGCGGGGCTCCGTCACGGCGGTGCCGTGCAGCCCGAGGTCGTCCTTCAGCTGCTCCTCGCGCTCGGCCATGCCGGCCTTCACGTCCTGGGCGAACTGCTTGGCCAGGTCGCCCAGGTGCAGCGCACCGCGGGCGGCGGTGCCGGAGAGGCTGTCCGGGGTGAGCCGGTGCACGGCCTCGTTGGCCTTGTTCATGGCCCAGACGGTGGCGCCGGCGCCGACCGCCATCCAGAAGATGCGTCGCACCATGCCGTCAGCCCCTCACCGCGCGCCGGACCCGGGAGAACAGGCCGCTCCTGGGCGCGGTCGCGGCGCGCACCTCGGCCCGGATCAGCCGGGCCAGCTCCTCGCGCTCGCCGGCCTGCCCGGGCACCGACGACAGACCGCCCTGCTGCCGGGCGACGGCCTTGCGCACGCCGTAGCTGAAGGCGGCGACCTTCACCAGCGGTCCGCCCAGGGTGGCGGCCACGGTGGAGGAGAGCGCGTTGGCGTTGGCGGCGGCGTCCTGCACGTTGGCGGTGATCTCGTCGACCCGCTCCAGCTGCTCGTTGGCGCTGCGCACCGCGGCGCCCGCGTCGGTCAGCAGCGGGACGGCCTGCTCGGTGACCGCGGAGACCAGGACGGTGGCCTCCTTGAGCACCCGCGAGAGGCGGACCAGCACCACGGCGAGCAGGGTGACCAGGACCGCCCAGAACACGGCGACGAGCAATCCGGCCAGCTCTCCCACGGACACCTTTGCGCGCTCCCTCGCCTTGCTGTTCTCCAGGGGAACCCTATCGCGCCCGGGCCCGGTTTCCGGACCGGGTTGTTTCCCGGCGATCCGGTCGGGTGTGCGATCCGCGCGCGTAACCTACCGGCCGGTCACCTCGTTCTGCCGTGCAGGCCGTCGCCCGTACGGCCCGACGCACGCCCGGACCGCGACGGTCCGGCCTGGAAGCACGGGGAGCAGCCCTTGGCCGGGGACCGGAGAGCACGGGCGGGCGAGCCCGCGGCGGGGCCGCCCGAGCCGGAGCCGGGACGGCTGCCGGCCGAGGTGACCGGGTTCGTCGGGCGGCAGGACGAACTGGCCGAACTGGCCGGCCTGCTGGCCTCGGCCCGGCTGGTGACCGTCACCGGGCCCGGCGGCGTGGGCAAGAGCCGGCTCGCCCTGCGCGCGGCGGTGCTGGCGGCCGGCCCGTTCCCGGACGGCGCCTGGCTGGTGGACGTGACCCCGGTGCAGGACTCGCTGCTGCTCGGCCACGCCGTCCTGGAGGCGCTGCGCCTGGCCGAAGGCACCGCCCGTCCGCCGCTGGACGTCCTGGCCGAGCGGCTGGAGGGCCGGCGCCTGCTGCTGGTCCTGGACGGCTGCGAGCACCTGGTGGAGGCCTGCGCCGAGCTGGCCGACGCGCTGCTGCGGGCGCTGCCGGGCCTGCGGCTGCTGGCCACCAGCCGCACCGCCCTGCGGGCCTCGGGCGAGCACCTGCTGGCCCTGGCCCCGCTGCCGGTCGGGCCCGGGCCCGCCGGCCCGGCGCGGCCGGGCGCGCTGCCGGACGCGGTGCGGCTGTTCGCCGAGCGGGCCAGGGCGGTGCTGCCGGCCTTCGAGGTCACGGAGGCCAACGCGGAGGCGGTCACCCAGCTCTGCCGCCGGCTGGACGGCCTCCCGCTGGCCGTGGAGCTGGCCGCGGGCCGGCTGCGCGCGCTCTCGGTGGAGCAGATCACGGCCCGGTTGGACGACCGCTTCCGGCTGCTCACCGGCGGCTCCAGGACGGCCCTGCCGAGGCACCGGGCACTGCGCACGACGATCGGCTGGAGCCATGAGCTGTGCACCGTGCAGGAACGTTTACTCTGGGCCCGCCTGTCGGCCTTCGTCGGCGGTTTCGACCTGGAGGCCGCCGAGTACGTCTGCGCCGGCGAGGGCATCGAGCCCGAGGAGGTCCTCGACCTGCTCGACGAGCTGGTCGCCGGGTCCGTGGTGCTGCGCGAGGACGGCCCCTTCGGCGTGCGCTTCCGGCTGCTGGACACCCTGCGCGAGTACGGCGGCCAGTGGCTGCGCGCCGCGGGCGAGGAGCAGCGGCTGCTGCGCCGCCACCGGGACTGGTACCTGGGCCTGGCCACCTGGGGCGAGGTCGAGTGGTTCGGCCCCCGCCAGGCCGAGACCGCCGAGCGCACCGGACTCGCCCACACCAACCTCCGCGCGGCACTGGAGTTCTGCCTCGCCGAGCCCGGCGAGGAGCAGATCGCCCTGCTGCTGGCCGGCACGCTCTGGTTCTACTGGGTCGGCTGCGGCCACCTCGGCGAGGGCCGGCACTGGCTGGACCGCGCGCTCGCCCTGGACCGCGAGCCCACCGAGGCCAGGGCCAGGGCGCTCTGGGTGACCGGGTACCTGGCCACCCTCCAGGGCGACCTCGGCAGCGCCCGCCCGGCGCTGGAGGAGTGCCGCCGCCAGGCCCTGGACACCGGCGACGACCGGGCACTGGCCCACGCCGTCCACCGCCAGGGCTGCGTCGCCCTGGTCGGCGACGACCCCGACCGGGCCGCCGAGCTGTTCGAGGAGGCGCTCTGGCACTACCGGACCATCGGCGAGCTCAACAGCAACGTGGTGATGGCCATGCTGGAGCTGGGCCTGGCCTACCTGTTCCAGGGCGACCTGGACAGCGCCGAACTCTGGTTCGGCCAGGCCAGGGAGCTGTGCGAGGAGCACGGCGAGCAGTGGGCCTACGCGTACGCGCTCTACGCCACGGCGTACTCGCACTGGCTGGACGGCGCCGTGCAGCCCGCCCGGATGCTGGCCAGGGAGTGCGTCCGGCTGAACCACCTCTTCCACGACCTGCTGGGCATCGTGCTGGGCATCGACCTGCTGGCGCTGCTGGAGACCGAGCCGAGCGGCCCCGGCGATGCCGGCGACCTGCGCGAGGCCCGGCTGCTGCAGGGGGCCGCGCACCGGATCTGGCGCGCGGTCGGCAACCCGTTCCTGGGCTCGCGGAACTTCTTCGGCCCGCACCAGGAGTGCGCCGAGCGGGCCAGGGCCGGGCTGACCACCGAGGAGTTCGAGACGTGCTACGAGGCCGGCGCCCTGCTGGACCTGGACGCGGCGGTCACCCGGGCGCTCGACGGCGGGGGCCCGGCGGACGGCCGGGAGCTGACGGCGGGGCCCCGCTCGGTGCCGCCGGCTCCGACGTCCGCGACGGCCCGGAATAGTTGAAACTTGCCGATTGCTTGAGCAGGCAAGGATCCACCCCGGAAGGAGCACCATGGCCGTCCACAACGCCGCTGACGAGTACCGCATGGCGAAGTTCTACTTCGATTCCAAGGCGTACGCCGACGCGGCCCTCATGCTCGAAGGCGTGCTGGCCGAAGAGCCGGCCAACCTCTCCGTCCGGCTACTGCTGGCCCGCAGCTACTACCACTCCGCCCAGCTGCGCCGCGCCGAGTCCGAGCTGCTCCGCGTCCTGGAGGCCGACCCGGCCGAGGACTACGCCCGGCTGATGCTCGGCCGCGTCCTGGAGCGCCAGGGCCGCGCCGAGGAGGCCCGCCCGCACCTGCGACTGGCCGCCGCGATGACCGGCGAGAGCCGGTAGCGGCGCACCGGACCGAACGGAAAAGGGGCGAGCCCCCGCCGCCTCGAAGGGCGACGGGGGCTCGCTGGTGGTCTCGCGAAGAGCGAAGCCGGGTCAGCGCGAGTAGTACTCGACGACCAGCTGCTCGTCACAGATCACCGGGACCTCCTTGCGCTGCGGCGCACGGTCCAGGCGGAAGGCCAGGGCCTTCAGGTTGACCTCGAGGTACTTCGGGGTCTGGCCCTCACCCGCGTAGCCACCCTCGCGGGCGACCTGGAAGGGGACCTTCTCCTTGCTGCGCTCGCGGACGGTGACCACGAAGCCCGGCTTCATCTGGTACGACGGCTTGTTGACCTTGCCGCCGTTGACCTCGATGTGGCCGTGGACGACCATCTGACGGGCCTGGTAGATGGTGCGGGCGATGCCCGAACGCAGCACCAGCGAGTCCAGACGGGTCTCCAGCTCGGCGACGAGCGCCTCACCGGTCTTGCCCTCGGCCTTCTTCGCGCGGTCGAACGCGCGCGCCATCTGCTTCTCGCTCAGGTCGTACTGGGCGCGCAGACGCTGCTTCTCGAGCAGACGGACCTTGTAGTCCGAGTTCTGCTTGCGGCCACGGCCGTGCTGGCCGGGCGGGTACGGGCGGGCCTCGAAGTACTTGACGGACTTCGGGGTCAGCGGCACACCGAGGGCACGCGCGATCTTGACCTTGGGACGCTTCTGGTTCGCCATGAACCAAACCTTCCTTGCTTACGGATACGGCTTCACCAGGTGTTGACGGAGGTCGCATGTCGCGACCCGGAGAAAACCCCGCCGCCTGCGCGATGGGATCAGCCGCTCTCCGGAGCCGGGCACGGAAGTGCTGGTCACACGGGCCGGCCCAGGATCCTGGGCAGCCCGCGACACCGAAAACGGTGCGCGACGCTCCTGGTGCGGGCCTCCCTGGGGAGGCCTACGGCCGGTGCCCCGCTGGTGCGGCCGGTCGGTGGGGTCTCCCCCGCCGCCGTCCCGGGACATGGCACTCCGACCGAGTATACCGGTGGATCACTCGCCCTTTTCCCCGGGCTTCGCCTCTGCCGTCCCGTCCGGCTTCTCCGGCTTCCGCTCGGCCTTCTTCTCCACCCGGCGCTCGCCCCGCAGCCGGCCGCGCGTCCACTCCACCACGTCCGCGTACCTGGCCTCGCCGCCGCGCCTGGTCGGCTGGTAGTACTCCCTGCCGTGCACCGTGTCCGGCGCGTACTGCTGGGCGGCGATGCCCTCCGGCAGGTCGTGCGGGTACCGGTAGCCCTTGCCGTGGCCGAGCTTGCCGGCGCCGCCGTAGTGGGCGTCCCGCAGGTGCGCGGGGACCGCGCCGGCCAGGCCCTGCCGGACGTCCGCCAGCGCCGCGTCGATCGCCAGGTAGGCGGCGTTGGACTTGGGCGCCAGGGCCAGCGCGATGGCCGCCTGGGAGAGGATGATCCGGGCCTCGGGGAAGCCGATCAGGGCCACCGCCTGGGCCGCCGCCACCGCCGTCTGGAGGGCCGTCGGGTCCGCCAGGCCGACGTCCTCGCTGGCCGAGATCATCAGCCGGCGGGCGATGAAGCGCGGGTCCTCCCCCGCCTCGATCATCCGCGCCAGGTAGTGCAGGGTGGCGTCCACGTCGCTGCCGCGGATCGACTTGATCAGCGCGCTGGCCACGTCGTAGTGCTGGTCGCCGTCCTTGTCGTAGCGCACCGCCGCCTGGTTGACGGCCGTCTCGGTGGTGGCCAGCGTGATGCCGGGCTCGCCCTTCTCCAGCGCCGCCCCGGCCGCCGCCTCCAGCGTGGTGAGCGCCCGCCGGGCGTCCCCGCCGGCCAGCCGCACCAGGTGGTCCTCGGCCTCCGCGGTCAGCTCCAGCGCGCCCTCCAGACCGCGCTCGTCGGCCACCGCACGGCGCAGCAGCGCGCGGATGTCCTCGTCGGTGAGCGACTCCAGGGTGAGCAGCAGCGAGCGGGACAGCAGCGGGGAGATCACCGAGAAGTACGGGTTCTCGGTGGTCGCCGCGATCAGGGTGACCCAGCGGTTCTCCACGGCCGGCAGCAGCGAGTCCTGCTGGGCCTTGGAGAAACGGTGGATCTCGTCCAGGAAGAGCACCGTCTCCCGGCCCGACATCCCGACCGCCCGCCGGGCGCCGTCGATCACCGCCCGGACCTCCTTGACCCCTGCGGTGATCGCGGACAGCTCCACGAAGCGGCCCTCGACCGCCTGGCTGATCACGTGCGCCAGGGTGGTCTTGCCGGTGCCGGGCGGCCCCCAGAGGATCACCGAGCTGGTCGCCGCCGGGCCGCGCGAGCCCGCGACCAGCCGGCGCAGCGGCGAGCCCTGCTTCAGCAGCTGCCGCTGCCCGGCCACCTCGTCCAGGGTGCGCGGGCGCATCCGTACGGCCAGGGGCGCCCGGCCCGGCTCCCTGGTCTGGAGTTCCTCGGCTGCGGCGGTGAAGAGGTCCGGTTCGTCCACACCGGAAGCCTATGCGAGGGCCACGACAGCCCGGTTCGCTACGCCAGGCCGGCGGCGTGGTCGGGGACGTACCGCTGGAGGTCGCGCGGGGGACGCTGGTAGCCGTGCGACTCGGGGCGGGGCGGCAGCTCGATCTGCGGGGCCTTGATCTCGTGGTACGACACGGTGGACAGCAGGTGGGCGATCATGTTGATCCTGGCCCGGCGCTTGTCGTCGCTCTCCACCACGTGCCAGGGCGAGTCCGGGGTGTCCGTGTGGATGAACATCTCGTCCTTGGCCCGCGAGTAGTCCTCCCAGCGGGTGATCGACTCGACGTCCATCGGGGAGAGCTTCCAGCGCTTCATCGGGTCCTTCAGCCGCCCCCGGAAGCGCCGCTCCTGCTCCGTGTCGCTCACCGAGAACCAGTACTTGCGCAGCAGGATGCCGGACTCGCTCAGCATCCGCTCGAAGGTCGGGCACTGGTGCAGGAACTGCCAGTACTCCTCGTCGCTGCAGAAGCCCATCACGCGCTCGACGCCGGCGCGGTTGTACCAGCTGCGGTCGAACAGCACGATCTCCCCCGCGGCCGGCAGGTGCTCGACGTACCGCTGGAAGTACCACTGGGTCTTCTGCCGCTCGGTCGGCGTGGGCAGCGCCGCGACCCTGGCGATGCGGGGGTTCAGGTACTCCGTGACCCGCTTGATCGCCCCGCCCTTGCCGGCGGCGTCGCGGCCCTCGAAGACCACCACCAGCCTGGCACCCTCGACCCGCACCCACTCCTGGAGCTTCACCAGCTCCTGCTGGAGCCGCAGCAGCTCCCGCTCGTACGGCTTCCTCGCCAGCTTCTCCGGCTTCTCGGTCCGCTGCTGCCTCGTCACCCTCGGGTCCTCCGTCCGGCTGAATGCTGATGAGCACTCACCGTAGGCGCCGACGGCCGAATCCGCAGATCGGCGTGGCCGTGGCGACCGGGGCCGGTCTTGTGGACCGGCCCTGGGGAGAGGCCCCCGAGGAAGAGGCGCCCGGGGTTTTCCCAGGACGCGCCTCAGACCGAGACGAAGGGCTCGGGGTAGCGGCAGAGCCCGCGCGGGCCGCCGTCGTACGCCGTCAGCGGCAGCGCCTGGAAGTAGGCCTCCGGCACCTCGAACGGGCCGGTGACCTCGTGCCGTCCGGCCGGCGCGAAGCCGAACCGCTCGTAGTACTCCGGATCTCCGAGGACGACCACGAGCTTCTCGCCCGCGTCCTCGGCCGCCTCCAGCACGGCCCGGACGACCAGCTCGCCGACGCCGCGGCGCTGCCATTCGGGCGCCACCGCGACCGGCGCGAGCGCCAGCGCCTTGCCGTCGCCGACCCGCAGCCGGGTCAGCAGCGCGTGCCCGATCACCAGACCGGTGCCGTCCGTGGCGACCACGGACAGCCCGGGCAGCCAGGCGGGGTCGCGGCGCAGCGCGTCCACCAGGTCCGCCTCGTCAGGACCGGGGAACGCGGCCATGTGGACGCGTCTGGTCGCCGGGGCGTCCTCCGGACATTCGACTCTCGTTGTGACCTGCATGAGTCAACCCTCCCTGTGTCACACACCGTTGTGGACCGGCCCCGGACGGCGGGTGAGCCGTCCGGGGCCGTTGCAGGTTAGCGGATGACGCGGCGTCAGGCCTTGGGCTGCGCCTCGGGCTTGACGTCCTCGCGAACCTTGGGCTTGGCGTCCACGCCGGCCTCGCGGCGCTGCGCCGGGGTGATCGGGGTCGGGGCACCGGTCAGCGGGTCGCCACCGGTGGACGTCTTCGGGAAGGCGATGACGTCGCGGATGGTGTCGTACCCGCCCAGCAGCGTGACGATGCGGTCCAGGCCGAAGGCGACACCGCCGTGCGGCGGCGGGCCGTAGTTGAAGGCGTCCAGCAGGAAGCCGAACTGCGAGGCCGCCTCCTCCTCGGAGAGGCCGATCGCGTCGAACGCCCGCTTCTGCACGTCGCGCTGGTGGATACGGATCGAACCGCCGCCCAGCTCCGAGCCGTTCAGGACCAGGTCGTAGGCGTTGGAGAGGGCCGAGCCCGGGTCGGTGTCGAAGGTGGCCAGCGACTCCGCGGTCGGGGCGGTGAACGGGTGGTGCACCGCGTGCCAGCCCTGGAACTGGCCCTTGTCGTCCTCGATCGGCTCGAACATCGGGAAGTCGACCACCCAGAGGAAGGCCCACTTCGACTCGTCGATCAGCTCGCAGCGGCGGCCGATCTCCAGTCGGGCGGCGCCGAGCAGCTCCTGCGAGGGGCGCTCCTTGCCGGCCGCGAAGAAGACCGCGTCGCCGTTCTTGGCACCCGCGGCGGCGGCGAGGCCGGCCAGGTGCTCCGCGGAGAGGTTCTTGGCGACCGGGCCGCGCAGCTCGCCGGTCTCGGCGTCGATGAGGACGTACGCCAGGCCCTTGGCGCCGCGCGCCTTGGCCCAGTCCTGCCAGGCGTCCAGCTGCTTGCGCGGCTGCGAGGCGCCGCCGGGCATGACCACGGCGCCGACGTACGGGGCCTGGAAGACGCGGAACCCGGTGCCCTTGAAGTACTCGGTCAGGTCGGTGAGTTCCTGGCCGAAGCGGACGTCCGGCTTGTCCGAGCCGTAGCGGCCCATGGCGTCCGCGTAGGTCATCCGCGGCAGCGGGTTCGGGATCTCGTAGCCGTGCACCTCGCGCCAGACGGAGCCGACGATCTTCTCGCCGAGGGCCAGGACGTCCTCCTGGTCGACGAACGAGGCCTCGATGTCCAGCTGGGTGAACTCCGGCTGCCGGTCGGCGCGGAAGTCCTCGTCGCGGAAGCAACGGGCGATCTGGTAGTAGCGCTCCATGCCGGCCACCATCAGCAGCTGCTTGAACAGCTGGGGCGACTGCGGCAGGGCGTACCAGTGGCCGGGCTGGAGGCGGACCGGGACGAGGAAGTCGCGGGCGCCCTCGGGGGTGGAGCGGGTGAGGTACGGCGTCTCGATGTCGAGGTAGTCGTTCTCCTCCATCACCCGGCGGATGATGTTGTTGACCTTGGAGCGCAGGCGCAGGCCCTTGGCCGGGCCCTCGCGGCGCAGGTCCAGGTAGCGGTAGCGCAGCCGGACCTCCTCGTTGACCGTGCCCGGCTCGTACTCGGCGACCGGGAAGGGCAGCGGGGCGGCCTCGGAGAGCACCTCGATCGCGCTGACGACGACCTCGACCGCGCCGGTCGGGATGTCCGGGTTCTCGTTGCCCTCGGGGCGGACCCGGACGTCGCCGACGACCTTGACGCAGTACTCGGCGCGCAGGCCGTGGACCGAGTCGAGGTCGCGGACCACGATCTGCACGGTGCCGGAGGCGTCGCGCAGGTCGATGAAGGCGACGCCGCCGTGGTCGCGGCGGCGGGCGACCCAGCCGGCCAGGGTGACGGTGGTGCCTGCGTGCTCCGGGCGGAGCGTGCCCGCGTCGTGCGTGCGGATCACAGCTGCTTCTCCTTCAGGGTGGTGACGAGTGCGTCGAGGGCGACGGGGGACTGCTCGCCGGTGGTGAGGTCCTTGAGCTGGACGACGCCTTCGGCGAGGTCCCGGTCCCCGGCGATCAGGGCGAAGCGGGCGCCGGACCGGTCGGCGGACTTCATGGCGTTCTTGATGCTCTTGACGCCGAAGGCGAGGTCGGTGGCCACGCCGGCCCGGCGCAGCTCGACCACCTTGGCGAACAGGACGTTCTTGGCCTCCTCGCCGAGCGCGACGGCGTAGACGGAGGTGGCGGCCGGCAGGTCGAGGGTGACGCCCTCGGCCTCCAGCGCGAGGAAGGTGCGGTCCACGCCGAGCGCCCAGCCGACGGACGGCAGTTCCGGGCCGCCGATCATCTCGGACAGGCCGTCGTAGCGGCCGCCGCCGCCGATCGCGGACTGCGCGCCCAGGCCGTTGTGCACGAACTCGAAGGTGGTGCGGGTGTAGTAGTCCAGGCCGCGCACCAGCTTGGGGTCGTCCACGAAGGCCACGCCCGCCGCGGTGAGCAGCTCGCGGACCTTCTCGTCGTACGCCTTGCAGTCCTCGCACAGGTAGTCGCGCAGCATCGGCGCGCCGACCAGCTGGGCCTGCACCGACTCGCGCTTGTCGTCGAGGACGCGCAGCGGGTTGATCCCGGCGCGGCGGCGGGTCTCCTCGTCCAGGTCCAGCCCGGAGAGGAACTCGATCAGCGCGGCACGGTAGACCGGGCGGCACTGCCGGTCGCCCAGGCTGTTGAGCAGCAGCGAGTAGTCGCTCAGGCCCAGCGAGCGGAAGGCGTCGTCGGCCAGGATGATCAGCTCGGCGTCCAGCGCCGGGTCCTCCGCGCCGATCGCCTCCGCGCCGACCTGCGAGAACTGGCGGTAGCGGCCCTTCTGCGCGCGCTCGTAGCGGTAGTACGAGCCGGAGTACCAGAGCTTGACCGGCAGGTTGCCCTGCTTGTGCAGGTTGGCCTGGAGCGCGGCGCGCAGCACCGAGGCGGTGCCCTCGGGGCGCAGCGCGAGCTCGTCGCCGCCCTTGGTGGTGAGGTTGTACATCTCCTTGGTGACGATGTCGGTGGACTCGCCGACGCCGCGGGAGAACAGCTTCACGTCCTCGAAGACCGGGGTCTCGACGTAGCCGTAGCCGGCCCGGCGGGCGGGCGCGGCGATGCGCTCGCGGATCGCCAGGAAGGTCGCGGAGCTGGGGGGCAGCAGGTCGTAGGTGCCCTTGGGGGCGGTGAAGGTGCTCAACTTCTCTTCCGTCACATTCCTCGTCGCGGGAAAGCCGGGGCGCCGGCCGCCCCCGCTGCCTGTCGGAGGTAGGGGTTGGTGGCGCGCTCGCGGCCGATGGTGGTCTGACCGCCGTGGCCGGAGAGGACCACGGTGGAGTCGTCGAGGGGCAGGCACACCCGGGCCAGCGAGTCCATGATCGCTCCGCTGTCCCCGCCCGGGAGGTCGGTACGCCCGATGGAGCCGGCGAACAGCAGGTCGCCCGAGAACAGCACCGGGGGGAGGTCCTCGGCACCGGGCGTCCGGAAGGTCACCGACCCCTTGGTATGGCCCGGGGCGTGGTCCACGGTGAGGCTCAGGCCGGCCAGCTCCAGCACGCTGCCGTCGGTCAGCTCGCGCACGTCGTCGGGCTCACCGACGGTGAGCTCGCCCATCAGCTGGGTGCCCAGGGAGCGGCCGAGCGCCTTCTCCGGGTCGGACATCATGTACCGGTCCTCGGGGTGGATCCAGGCCGGGACGCCGCGGGCGCCGCAGACCGGGACCACCGAGGCCACGTGGTCGATGTGGCCGTGGGTGAGCAGCACGGCGACGGGCTTCAGCCGGTGCTCGCGGAGCAGTTCCTCGACGCCGTGCGCCGCCTGGTGGCCCGGATCGACGATGATGCACTCCTCGCCCGCCGCGGGAGCGACCAGGTAGCAGTTGGTGCCCCAGGCTCCAGCGGGGAATCCGGCGATGAACACGCGCGTCCTTCGGGTGTGCGGCGGTCGGCTGCGGCGCCTACCAGTGGTGATGCGGCCAGTGATGATTCAGGTGCAGCCTACCGGCGCTCCGGGTCCGGTTGCGAACCAGACAAGGGTGGCGGAGCGGCGCCGCCTGACAGGTTCACCGCGTTCTTACAGGCCCGGTCCCTACACTTGGCCGCCGAGGGATGCGATGATCCGCTCCGGAATCCGTCCACTTTTCCCGCACATGCGTAGGAGACACGGCCCGTGGTCAGCAGCGAACAGCGGCGGCGGCAGCTCGCCCGCGACAAGTACGAGCGCCAGATGGAACGCCGGGTCGCGGCCGCGGCCGCGCGCAAGCGCCGCAACACGATCCTGGGCGCCTCGCTCGCCGTGGTGGTGCTGGCCGGCGGCGGCACGCTGATCGCCACCGGCGCGTTCAGCTCGGACGACAAGGGCGACAAGAAGGCCTCGGCCGCGAACACCCCCCAGGCGGCGCCGACCTCCACCGACGAGCCCACCACCCCGACCCGCAAGCCGGTCGAGGGCTGCGCCGCCCCGGCGCCGGGCGCGCCCAACGGCAAGCAGTGGCAGGCCGAGCCGGCCATGACGATCGACCCGAGCGGTTCGTACGCCATGACGCTGGACACCAACTGCGGCAAGGTGACGGTGGCGCTGGACGCTGCCAAGGCCCCGCACACCGTGAACTCCTTCGCCTTCCTGGCCGGCGAGCAGTACTTCGACCACACCAAGTGCCACCGGCTCACCACCGACGGCATCTTCGTGCTCCAGTGCGGCGACCCGACCGCCAGCGCGACCGTCCCCGGCGGCACCGGCGGCCCCGGCTACAAGTTCGCGGACGAGAACCTGACCGGCGCCACCTACCCGGCCGGCACCGTGGCGATGGCCAACTCCGGCGCCGGCACCAACGGGAGTCAGTTCTTCCTGGTCTACAAGGACACCAAGCTGCCGCCGAACTACACCCCGTTCGGCAAGATCACCGGCGGTCTGGACGTGGTGCAGAAGATCGCCGCTGCGGGCACCCTGGAGGGCGCCCCTGACGGCCACCCGATGGCCGACGTCACCTTCAACTCCGTTACGGTGGCGAAGGGTTGACCGACCCCGGGGTCGTCCGTGAGCGGCCGGCGCGCCGCCCCGGCACGGCCCCGGCCCGAAATCGCCCGGCCCGGATGCGGACAGCACCGGTCCCGGTCGCCTATGTTGGCGTTGTATAGGGTGCCCGGACCCGCCTAGCCGTCACCCTCGGCAGCAAGGCACGGCGGACGGGGACGGCGGACTCTTTCGGTCCGTCGCACATCAACTGTGGACGACGGACGCGCGCCGCCCCGGCGCGGGCGCGACGTCATGTGGAGGACGCGCTATGAGCAGCGACCCGTGGGGCCGTGTGGACGAGCAGGGCACGGTCTACGTCAGGACGGCCGACGGTGAACGCGTCGTCGGTTCCTGGCAGGCCGGCTCGCCCGAGGAGGCCCTCGCCTACTTCGAGCGCAAGTACCAGGGCATCGAGGTGGAGATCGGCCTGCTGGAGAAGCGGGTGCGCACCACCGACCTGGCCGCCAAGGACGCCCAGGCCGCGCTGGAGCACCTGCGCGCCCAGGTGGTCGAGGGGCACGCGGTCGGTGACCTGGAGTCCCTGGCCAAGCGGCTGGACACGCTCACCGGCGAGATCGAGAGCCGGCGTGAGGAGCGCAAGGCCGCCCGCGCCAAGGCCCAGGACGAGGCCCGCTCGGCCAAGGAAGCCCTGGTCACCGAGGCCGAGCAGCTCGCCGAGTCCACCCAGTGGCGGGAGGCCGGGGACCGGCTGCGCGCCCTGGTGGACACCTGGAAGGGCCTGCCGCGGCTGGACCGCAAGAGCGACGACGAACTGTGGCACCGCTTCTCGCACGCCCGCTCGGTCTTCTCCAAGCACCGCAAGGCGCACTTCGCCACCCTGGACGCCGAGCGCGAGAAGGCCCGGCAGACCAAGGAGTCGCTGGTCACCGAGGCCGAGGCGCTGTCCTCGTCCACGGACTGGGGCAGCACCGCGGCCGCCTACCGCGACCTGATGGCGCGCTGGAAGGCCGCCGGCCGGGCCCAGCGGGACATCGAGGACGAGCTGTGGGCGCGGTTCCGCGGTGCCCAGGACGTCTTCTTCCAGGCCCGCTCCGCGGTGTTCAGCGAGCGGGACGCCGAGCAGGTGGAGAACCAGAAGCTCAAGGAGGCGCTGGCCGCCGAGGCCGAGGCGATCCTGCCGTTCACCGACCTCAAGGCCGCCAAGGCCGCGCTGCGCGAGGTCAACGAGCGCTGGGAGGCGATCGGGCACGTGCCGCGCGAGGTCCGTCCGAAGCTGGACGGCCGGCTGAACACGGTCGAGCGGGCCATCCGCGAGGCCGAGGACGCCGAGTGGAAGCGCTCGAACCCGGAGGCCAAGGCCCGCGCGGCCGGCATGGTGGGCCTGTTCGAGGCGAAGGCCGACAAGATCCAGGCCGACCTGGACAAGGCCCGCGCGGCCGGCAACGCCTCCAGGATCGCCAAGCTGGAGTCCGAGCTGTCCGGTGTGCGGACGCTGCTGGAGCAGGCGCAGAGGAGCCAGGAGGAGTTCAGCGGCTGATCGCCTCGGCGCGCTGGACGACGAAGGCCCCCGGGAGCGATCCCGGGGGCCTTTCGCGCGTACCCGTCGCGGGCGGAGAGCCCGGCTACTTGCGGGCGGAGGTGACCCGGTAGACGTCGTACACGCCCTCGACGCCGCGCACCGCCTTGAGCACGTGGCCGAGGTGCTTCGGGTCGCCCATCTCGAAGGTGAAGCGGCTCATCGCCACCCGGTCCCTGGAGGTCTGCACCGCCGCCGACAGGATGTTGACGTGCTGGTCGGAGAGCACCCGGGTGACGTCCGAGAGCAGCCTGGAGCGGTCCAGCGCCTCGACCTGGATGGCCACCAGGAAGACCGAGGACTGGGTGGCCGCCCACTCGACGTCGATCATCCGCTCCGGCTGCTGGTTCAGCGCCTCCACGTTGACGCAGTCGGCGCGGTGCACCGAGACGCCGTTGCCGCGGGTCACGAAGCCGACGATCGGGTCGCCCGGCACCGGGGTGCAGCAGCGGGAGAGCTTGACCCAGACGTCCTCGACGCCCTTGACGATCACGCCGGGGTCGCCCTTGGCCCGGCGGCGCACCGCGCGGCGGTTGTCGTGGGTCGGGGTGGCGGTCTCCGCCAGGTCCTCGGTCGCGCCCTCCTCGCCGCCGAGCGCCTGGACCAGCTTCTGCACGATGTTCGGCGCGGCGACGTGGCCCTCGCCGATCGCCGCGTAGAGCGAGGAGATGTCGGGGTAGCGCATCTCGTGGGCCAGGGTGACCAGCGAGTCGCCGGTCAGGATCCGCTGGATCGGCAGGCCCTGCTTGCGCATCGCCCGGACGATCGCCTCCTTGCCGTGCTCGATCGCCTCCTCGCGGCGCTCCTTGGAGAACCAGGCGCGGATCTTGTTGCGGGCGCGGGGTGACTTGACGAAGCCCAGCCAGTCCCTGGACGGTCCCGCGTTCTCCGCCTTGGAGGTGAAGACCTCGACGGTGTCGCCGTTCTCCAGGGTCGACTCCAGCGGCACCAGCCGCCCGTTGACCCTGGCGCCTATCGTCCGGTAGCCGACCTCGGTGTGCACCGCGAAGGCGAAGTCGACCGGGGTCGCCCCGGCCGGCAGGGCTATCACGTCGCCCTTGGGGGTGAAGACGAAGACCTCGTTGCTGGCCAGGTCGAAGCGGAGCGACTCCAGGAACTCGCCCGGGTCCGCGGTCTCCTTCTGCCAGTCCAGCAGCTGCCGCAGCCAGGCCATCTCGTTGACGGCGCCGGCCTTGTCGTCCTTGCGGACCTGGGTCGGGGTGTCGGTGCGGACCTTGGAGGCCCCGGCGACAGCGCGCTGCTTGTACTTCCAGTGCGCGGCGATGCCGTACTCGGCCCGCCGGTGCATGTCGAAGGTGCGGATCTGGAGCTCGACCGGCTTGCCCCCGGGGCCGATCACCGTGGTGTGCAGCGACTGGTACATGTTGAACTTGGGCATCGCGATGTAGTCCTTGAACCGCCCCGGCACCGGGTTCCACCGCGCGTGGATGGTGCCCAGCGCCGCGTAGCAGTCGCGGACGGTGTCGACCAGGACCCGGATGCCCACCAGGTCGTAGATCTCGGCGAAGTCCCGGCCCCGGACGATCATCTTCTGGTAGACCGAGTAGTAGTGCTTCGGCCGGCCGGTGACGGAGGCGGTGATCCGGGCGCCCCGCAGGTCCGCCTGGACCTGGTCGATGACGGTCGCCAGGTACTCGTCCCGCTTGGGGGCGCGCTCGGCGACCAGCCGGACGATCTCGTCGTACATCTTGGGGTAGAGGATCGCGAAGGCGAGGTCCTCCAGCTCCCACTTGATGGTGTTCATGCCCAGCCGGTGCGCCAGCGGGGCGTAGATCTCCAGCGTCTCGCGGGCCTTCTTCTCCTGCTTCTCCCGCTTGAGGTAGCGCATCGTGCGCATGTTGTGCAGCCGGTCGGCCAGCTTGATCACCAGGACCCGCGGGTCCTTGGCCATCGCCACGACCATCTTGCGGACGGTCTCGGCCTGCGCGGCCTCGCCGAACTTGACCCGGTCCAGCTTGGTGACGCCGTCCACCAGCAGGGCCACCGAGTCGCCGAAGTCCTTGCGCAGGGTCTCCAGGCCGTAGTCGGTGTCCTCCACGGTGTCGTGCAGCAGCCCGGCCATCAGCGTCGCGGCGTCCATGCCGAGCTCGGCCAGGATCGTCGCGACGGCCAGCGGGTGGGTGATGTACGGGTCGCCGCTCTTGCGCTTCTGCCCGCGGTGCCACTTCTCGGCCACCGCGTAGGCGCGCTCGATGTCCCGCAGCAGCGCCGGGTCGGCCTTGGGGTCGTTGGCCCGGATCGAGCGGAACAGCGGCTCCAGGACGGGGTTGAGCACGCTGGTGCGCTGGCCGCCGAGGCGGGCCAGCCGTGCCCGCATGCCGCCGGTGGAGCCGCGGCCGGAGGGGCCGAGCGAACGCGAGGAGGTCGGCGCCGGGCGTACCGGGGTGGCCCCCGAGGGCGTGGGACGGTCTTCGGGGGCGGCCGCTGGGGCCGTGGGCACAACCTCGTCGGGCAAGGACAACTCCTGGGGCACCGGGGCCGGCCCCTGCCGAGACCCGAACGGTCGGGTACAACCGGGAGGGGATGAATCTTCATGGTACCGAGCCGGGCGCCCCGGTGTTCATCCGGCCGGGCCAGGAAACGGGAGGACGGCGGTCGGATGTTCCGACCGCCGTCCTCCCGACAGGTCCCTCAGACCGTGACCAGCGTCTCCAGCGGAGCGCCGTCGAGGTGCCCGGCCAGCCGCTCGCGGCCGTCCAGGAAGCCCAGCTCCATCAGCACCACGACGCCCGCCAGCTCGGCCCCGGCCTCCTTCACCAGGTCCAGCGAGGCACCGATGGTGCCGCCGGTGGCCAGCACGTCGTCCACCACCAGCACCCGCTCACCGGGCGCGAAGGCGTCGCACTGCACCTCCAGCGTCGCCGAGCCGTACTCCAGCTCGTACGAGCGCCGGAACACCTCGCCGGGCAGCTTGCCCTGCTTGCGGATCGGCACGAAGCCGAGCCCGGCCGCGAAGGCCGCCGGGGCCGCCAGCACGAAGCCGCGCGCCTCCAGGCCCACCACCTTGGTCGCACCGAGTTCCTTCGCCCGGTCCGCCAGCGCCCTGGTGAGGGCGCCGAAGGCCTCGGCGTCGGCGAGCAGCGGCGCGATGTCCTTGAACAGCACGCCCGGCTTCGGGTAGTCCCGGACGTCCCGGATCCGGCTGTTCAGCAGCTCGGCCAGTGCGGTGTCGGCGGTGGTCACGGTGGTGTCCTTCACGGTCTGGTGGTGCCTCGCGGTCGTGGTCGGGCTCAGCGCTTGGTGGACGGACGGCCCTTGGCACGCGTGCCGGCCGAGCCGCGCTGTCCGACCATACCCGCGGGCTGCTCCTCGCCCGTCAGGTCCTCGTCCGCCCCGGTGGCGGCCTCGGCCTTGGCGGCCGCGGCCCGGTGCTGGAGGACCCGCTTGCGCAGCGCCTTCATCTCCGGCTGCTCCTCCTTGAGCTGCGCCAGCAGCGGGGTGGCGACGCAGATCGAGGAGTAGGCACCGGCCGCGAGACCGATGAACAGCGCGAGCGAGATGTCGTTCAGGGTGCCGGCGCCCAGGAAGCCGCCGCCGATGAACAGCAGCGCGGCGACCGGCAGCAGCGCCACCACGGTGGTGTTGAGCGAGCGCACCAGGGTCTGGTTGAGGCCCGCGTTGGCGGCCTCGCTGTAGGTGCGCCGGTTCTGCTTGGTGAGGTCCTTGGTGTTCTCCTTCACGGTGTCGAAGACGACGACCGTGTCGTAGAGCGAGTACCCGAGGATGGTCAGGAAGCCGATCACCGTACCCGGGGTGACCTCGAAGCCCACCAGGGCGTACACCCCGATGGTGATCAGGAGGTCGTGGATGAGGGCGACCAGGGCGGACACCGCCATCCGCCACTCGAAGGCGATCGCCAGGTAGACCGTCACCAGGACCATGAAGACGATCAGACCGGTGAGCGCCTTCTGGGAGATCTGCTTGCCCCAGCTGGGGCCGATCACCTGGGCCTCGACGGTGTCCAGCGGCACGCCGAGCTTCTGCGAGAGCTCGGAGCGGATCTGGTCCGAGCTCTTCGTCTCCTCGGTGCTGACCTGGATGCGGATCTTGCCGTTGTCGGTCGACTGCACCAGCGGGTGCGAGGCGACGACCCCGTCAGCGGTGTCCTGCGCCTGGGAGACCGTCAGGCCGGGCTTGGACACGGTGTAGACCGAGCCGCCCTTGAACTCGATGCCCAGGTGCAGGCCCATGGCCAGACCGATCGCCGCGACCAGGACGATCACGCCGGAGATGGAGTACCAGAGCTTGCGGCGTCCGACGAAGTCGAAGCTGACTTCACCCTGGTAGAGCCGGTGGCCCAGGTTGGAGAAGCGTGACACGGTGTCAGGCCTCCTTCACGGCGGAAGAGGAGGGGCTACGGCGACGGCTGCTGCGCAGCGGCGGGCGGGCGCCCAGCCGCTTCGGGTCCAGACCGGACCACGGGTGGCCTTCCAGGAAGAACTTCCGGCGGGCCAGCAGCGTGATCATCGGCTTGGTGAAGAGGAAGATCACCACGACGTCGAGCGCCGTGGTCAGACCCAGGGTGAACGCGAAGCCCTGGACCTTGCCGACCGAGACCACGTAGAGCACGGCGGCACAGAGGAAGGACACGAAGTCCGAGACCAGGATGGTGCGCCGGGCGCGCGGCCAGGCCCGCTGGACCGCCGGGCGCAGCGGGGCGCCCTCGCGGACCTCGTCGCGGATGCGCTCGAAGTACACGATGAAGGAGTCGGCGGTGATGCCGATCGCGACGATCGCACCGCAGACCGCCGGCAGGTTCAGCGCGAAGCCGATCGCGTTGCCGAGCAGGCTCATGATCGAGTAGGTCAGGGCCGCCGAGACGAGCAGACCGGCGATCGAGACCAGGCCGAGGCCGCGGTAGTAGATCAGCGAGTAGGCGACCACCAGCACCATGCCGATCAGGCCGGCGACCAGGCCGGCCTTGAGCTGGTCGCTGCCGAGCGCCGGGGAGACGGTGGTGATGTCGCTCTTGCTGAACTCCAGCGGCAGCGCGCCGTAGCCCAGCACGTTGGCGAGGTCCTGCGCCTCGGCCTGCTTGAACTGGCCGGTGATGACCGCGCTGCCGCCCGGGATCGGTCCGTTGACCTGCGGGTGGGAGACGACCTGGTTGTCCAGCACGATGGCGAACTGGTTGGTCGGCGGGGCCTGGCTGGCCAGCTGGCCGGTGACCTTGGAGAAGGCGTCGGTGCCGGCACCGTTGAACTGGAGCTGGACCTGCCAGCCGGCGCCGGTCTGGGTGTCGATGCCGGCCTGGGCCTTCTCGACGTCCGAGCCCTTCACGGCCACGGGGCCGAGGGCGAGCTTCTCGTAGTAGCCCTTCTCGTCCTTCTGGGAGCAGGCGACGACGGCCTTGTCATCGGCGCCGGTCTGAGCGGCGCGGACCTCGGGCTTGGAGCAGTCCAGGGCGGCGAACGCGGCGGTGAGCTCGGGCGGCACGGTGCCCTGGGTCATCGCGGCGGTGAGGTCGGCGGCGCTCGGCGGGGTGGCCGGGGCCGTCGGGGCCGCGCTGCCGGGGGCGGACGGCGCGGCGCTCGCGGCGGCGGACGGGCTGGAGCCCTCGGCGGCCAGCGCCTCGCTCTCGGCGCGGCCCTGCTTGGTGGCGCTCGCGGACGGGGTACCGGTCGTGGCGCCGGCGGACGGGGTCGCCGCGGGGGTGCCGGTGGCGCCGGCGGACGGGGTGCCGGTGGGCTCCGGAGCGGTGACGCCGCTGGGCGCCACGGCCAGGACCGGACGGAAGAACAGCTTCGCGGTGGTACCGACCTGGTCCGCCGCGTTCTGCCGGTCGCCGCCCTTGGGGATGTTCACGATGATCGTGTCCGAGCCCTGGGTCTGGACCTCCGCCTCCGAGACACCCATCCCGTTGACGCGACGCTCGATGATCCCGACGGCGGTGTCCATGTTGGACTTGCTGAGCGCCTTGGGATCGGTCGACTTCGCGGTCAGCGTGATGCTGGTGCCACCGGCGAGGTCGATCCCGAGCCGGGGCTTGGTGGTGCCCGTCCCGAACATGAGGGCGACCAGTCCGACGGTGACGACCAGGATGAGGGCCAGCGCCCGCCCTGGGTAGCCGTCGCGCGGGCGCGACTTGGGTGTTGCCACCTTGCTCGTTTCTCCCTGTCCATGCCACTTCCCCGGCCGTACCCCCGGCCTGCGCATGGCAGGACGGGGGTACGGCGGTTGTGCGGCCCTGAGATCCTGTGGGCTCGCGGCACTGCGCCGCGCGGCCGGGCGGGTTGCCCGGCCGTACTACTTGCTCGCGGGAGCCCCGCCCTCGGCATCGCCCTTCGCGGCGCTGTCCTTGGTGAGCGTCAGCGGCTTGTCCTCGGCCGGCTCGGCGTCGGCCGGCTCGGCCTCCTCGGCCTCCGGCTCGGGCAGCTCGTCATCCGCGGGGCGGCCGTTGATGATCGCGTCGTACTCCTGGGGGTCCAGGACGGCCGCGATGGCGCTCTTGGTGAAGTGGGTGACCACGCCGGGCGCGATCTCCAGCTCGATGGTCTCCTCGTTGACCGCCTTCACCTGGGCATACAGGCCGCCGATGGTGCGCACCCCCGCCCCGGGCTCCAGCGAGGTCTGCATCTGCTGCTGCTGCTGCTGGCGCTTCTTCTGCGACCGGAACATGAGCACGATCGCGATGATCGGGAGGAGAAGGATGATGAGGTTCACTGCAGCCAGGGTCCTTTACGGGCCGCCGGCCGGCGGCCTGTGTGGTATTGGTCGGCCCGTCAGGTGAGAGGGGCGGTCCGGCGGAGTCTAGGCGACCCCGAATCGATCGGACAACGCCAAGCATCGCATCATGCCGCCGAAAGTGGCGAGCCTCCTCCTGCACGGATTCCCCGGACCTCGTTCCGGGCTCCTCCCTGTGCCGACAGGGAAGCACCGGGCGGGAACCGACCGGGCCGAGTCACCCGTTCAGCCGATGGCGGTCAACTCTCGTCTGCCGGGAACAGCTCCGACTGGGCCGGGACGCCTCCCCGAGTGGTCTGGACCGGGTGGGTCTGCGCCGGTGGAGTCAGGCCGAGGTGCTGCCAGGCGGCGGCGGTGGCGATCCGACCGCGCGGGGTCCTGGCGAGCAGGCCCTCGCGGACCAGGAACGGCTCGGCGACCTCCTCGACCGTCTCGGACTCCTCCCCCACGGCGACCGCGAGTGTCGACAAACCGACCGGGCCGCCGCCGAACAGCCGCAGCAGCGCGCCCAGCACCGCGCGGTCCAGCCGGTCCAGACCGCGGGCGTCCACCTCGTAGACGTCCAGCGCCTGGGCGGCGATCTCCACGGTGACCACCCCGTCGTGCCTGACCTGGGCGTAGTCCCGGACCCGGCGCAGCAGCCGGTTGGCGATGCGCGGCGTGCCGCGCGAGCGCCCGGCGATCTCGGCCGCGCCGGCCGGGTCTATCTCCACGTCCAGCAGCGCGGCCGAGCGGTGCACCACCCGCTGGAGCTCGGCCGGGGCGTAGAACTCCATGTGCCCGGTGAAGCCGAAGCGGTCGCGCAGCGGGGGCGGCAGCAGGCCGGCCCTGGTGGTGGCACCGACCAGGGTGAAGGGCGGCAGCTCCAGCGGGATGGCGGTGGCGCCCGGCCCCTTGCCGACGATCACGTCGACCCTGAAGTCCTCCATCGCCATGTAGAGCATCTCCTCGGCCGGCCGGGACATCCGGTGGATCTCGTCGAGGAAGAGCACCTCACCCTCGGTGAGCGAGGAGAGGATCGCCGCGAGGTCCCCCGCGTGCTGGATGGCCGGGCCCGAGGTGATCCGGATCGGCGCGCCCAGCTCGGCGGCGATGATCATGGAGAGGGTGGTCTTGCCGAGTCCGGGCGGCCCGCTCAGCAGCACGTGGTCGGGCGCGCTGCCGCGCTTGCGGGCGGCCTGGAGCACCAGCGACAGCTGCTCGCGCACCCGCTCCTGGCCGATGAACTCGTCCAGCAGCTTGGGGCGCAGCGCCGCCTCCACCGCCTGGTCCTCACCGTCGGCGGCAGCCGTGACCAGCCGGTCGGCGGGTTCCGGGTCGTACATCGTCGCGGGCTCCAGAGTCTCCGGTGTCGACAAAGGGACAGATCGTCAGATGGGTCAGCGGGCGCGGTTGAGGCCGCGCAGGGCGAGCCTGAGCAGGGCGCCGACGTCCGGCGCCGCCTGGGCCTCGGCCTCCGGGGTGACGGCGGCGACCGCCTCGTCCGCCTCGCGCGGGGCGTAGCCGAGACCGGTCAGCGCGGAGTGCAGTTGCTCGCTCCACGGTGCCGGGCCGGCGGCGATCGGCTTCTGCGCCGGGACGGCGCCGTGCGGGGCGCCGAGCTTGTCCTTGTACTCCAGCAGCAGCTTGGCCGCCTTCGCCTTGCCGATGCCCGGCACGGCGACCAGTGCCTTCTCGTCGCCGCCCGCGATCGCCGCGCGCAGCGCGTCGGGACTGTGCACGCCGAGGATCGCCTGCGCCAGCTTGGGGCCGACGCCGGGCGCGGCCTGGAGGATTTCGAACACGGCGCGCTCGTCGTCGTCCGCGAAGCCGAACAGGGTCAGCGAGTCCTCCCTGACCACCAGCGAGGTGGCCAGCCGGGCGGGCTCCCCCAGCCGCAGCCCGGCCAGGGTGTTCGGGGTGCACTGCACGGCCATACCGACCCCGCCGACCTCGACCACCGCGAGCCCGGAGGAGATGGCCGCCACGGGCCCCTGCACGAAGGCGATCATCGGACGGTGCCTCTCACGGAAGTGGTACGGGGGCTGGTGCGGGAGGTGGTGCGGGCGGCCTGCACCGCGGCCTCCAGCCGGTTGGTGGCCCCGCCGCGCCAGATGTGGCAGATGGCCAGCGCCAGCGCGTCGGCGGCGTCGGCGGGCTTGGGCGGTGCGTCCAGCCGCAGCAGGCGCTGCACCATGGCGGTGACCTGCGCCTTGTCGGCCCGGCCCGAGCCGGTGACGGCGGCCTTGACCTCACTGGGGGTGTGCAGGGTGACGGGGATGCCGCGCCGGGTGGCGCAGAGCATCGCGACCGCGCTGGCCTGGGCGGTGCCCATCACGGTGCGCACGTTGTGCTGGGCGAAGACCCGCTCGACGGCGACCAGGTCGGGCCGGTGCTCGTCCAGCCAGGCCTCGATGCCCTGCTCGACCAGCAGCAGCCGCTGCCCGATCCCGGCGTCGGCGGGGGTGCGCACCACGCCGACCCCGGCCATCCGCAGCGGCCGGCCCGGCGCGCCCTCGACCACGCCGACCCCGCACCTGGTCAGCCCCGGGTCCACGCCCAGTACCCGTACCACTCGTCCCGTCTCCCTGCTGCTCGCCACGAAGGACCTCCGCAGGCTACCGCCCGGGTCCGACAACCCCACCGACGACACCGGCCCGGTGGTCCAGGGACCACCGGGCCGGGCAGTGAGAACGGTCACTCGCCGTCGATCGACCGAAGGCGTGTCACTCGGCGTCGAGCTGCGCGCCGACCTCGTCGGAGATGTCGAAGTTGGCGAAGACGTTCTGCACGTCGTCGCTGTCCTCCAGCGCGTCGATCAGCTTGAGGATCTTGCGGGCGCCGTCGACGTCCAGCTCGACCTGCATGCTGGGGAGGAAGTTCGCCTCGGCCGAGTCGTAGTCGACGCCGGCGTCGACCAGCGCGGTGCGCACGGCGACCATCTTCGAGGCCTCGGAGACGATCTCGAACGAGTCGCCGAGGTCGTTGATCTCCTCCGGCTCCTGGTCCAGGACGACCTCGAAGAGCTTGTCCTCGTCCACGCCGTCGGACTTGGGGACGACGACGACGCCCTTGCGGTTGAACAGGTACGACACCGAGCCCGGGTCTGCCATCGAGCCGCCGTTGCGGGTCATCGCGACGCGCACGTCGGAGGCGGCGCGGTTGCGGTTGTCGGTGAGGCACTCGATCAGAACCGCGACGCCGTTCGGGCCGTAGCCCTCGTACATGATGGTCTGGTAGTCGGCGCCGCCGGCCTCCAGGCCGCCACCGCGCTTGACGGCGCGGTTGATGTTGTCGATCGGGACCGAGCTCTTCTTCGCCTTCTGGATGGCGTCGTAGAGGGTCGGGTTTCCCTGCGGGTCGGGACCGCCGGTGCGCGCAGCCACCTCGATGTTCTTGATCATCTTGGCGAAGAGCTTGCCGCGCTTGGCGTCGATCACGGCCTTCTTGTGCTTGGTGGTAGCCCACTTAGAGTGGCCGGACATCGCCAGCTCCTTTACGTCGCCAAAGGGAAATGAACAGATGAGATCTTACCGGTGTCGTCACCGGTGGGGCGCACACAGTCAGCGCGCGGCCGACACGGTCAGTGCGCGGCCCCGGCGAGGTGCTCCTCGACCATCCGCACGAAGTACGCGTGCACCCGGTGGTCGCCGGTCAGCTCCGGGTGGAACGAGGTGGCCAGCAGGTTTCCCTGACGCACCGCGACGATCCGGCTCTCCGGGCCGTCCGCGGCGGGCAGCTCGGCCAGCACCTTGACGCCGGCGCCGACCGCCTCGACCCAGGGGGCGCGGATGAAGACGCCGTGCACCGGCTCCTCGTCCAGGCCCGCGAACTCGACCCCGGACTCGAAGGACTCGTTCTGGCGGCCGAAGGCGTTGCGGCGCACCGTCATGTCGATGCCGCCGACGGTCTCCTGGTCGTCGCGGCCGTCCAGGATCTTGTCCGCCAGCATGATCATGCCCGCGCAGGTGCCGTAGACCGGCATCCCGGCCGCGACCCGCTCGCGCACCGGGTCCATCACGCCGAACAGCAGCGCCAGCTTGGACATCGTGGTGGACTCCCCGCCGGGGATCACCAGCGCGTCGACCTCGGCCAGCTCCTCGGCGCGGCGCACCGGACGGGCGAGCGCGTCGGCCTCGGCCAGCGCCACCAGGTGCTCTCGGACGTCGCCCTGGAGGGCGAGGACGCCGATGACAGGAGTGCTCACGGTCTTCAACCTCAATCGATCGTTACGACGGACTACGTGGCGCGGCCCGCCGCGCGCCGAAGCGCTGCGGCGGGCCGGCTCAGGGGGTGGTGACTACCAGCCGCGGTTGGCGTAGCGCTCGGTCTCCGGCAGGGTGTCGCAGTTGATGCCGACCATGGCCTCGCCCAGGTTGCGGGAGGCGTCCGCGATGATCTTCGGGTCGTCGAAGAAGGTGGTGGCCTTCACGATGGCGGCCGCGCGCTTGGCCGGGTCGCCCGACTTGAAGATGCCGGAGCCGACGAAGACGCCCTCGGCACCCAGCTGGCGCATCAGCGCGGCGTCGGCCGGGGTGGCCACGCCACCGGCGGAGAACAGCACCACCGGCAGCTTGCCGAGCTCGGCGACCTCCTTGACGAGCTCGTACGGGGCGCGCAGCTCCTTGGCCGCGGCGAACAGCTCGTTGTTGTCCAGGACGCGCAGCTTGCCGATCTCGTTCTTGATCTGGCGCAGGTGGCGGACCGCCTCGACGACGTTGCCGGTGCCGGCCTCACCCTTCGAGCGGATCATGGCCGCGCCCTCGGCGATGCGGCGCAGGGCCTCGCCCAGGTTGGTGGCGCCGCAGACGAAGGGGGTGGTGAACGCCCACTTGTCCGAGTGGTTGACCTCGTCGGCCGGGGTCAGCACCTCGGACTCGTCGATGTAGTCGACACCCAGCGACTGGAGCACCTGGGCCTCGACGAAGTGACCGATGCGGGACTTGGCCATCACCGGGATGGAGACCGCCTCGATGATCTCCTCGATCATGTTCGGGTCGGACATGCGGGCCACGCCGCCGTCCTTGCGGATGTCCGCCGGAACCCGCTCCAGGGCCATGACGGCCACCGCTCCGGCATCCTCGGCGATCTTGGCCTGCTCGGCGTTGACCACGTCCATGATCACACCGCCCTTGAGCTGCTCGGCCATGCCCCGCTTGACCCGGGCGGTGCCGATCTGCGGCTGGTCTGCGGTGGTGGGGGTGGTGGACACGTGAGACCTCACTCGAAATGAACCAGTGCTATCGCCCTATGGTAGGCAGACCCGATCGCGCCTCCATGCGCCACCAAGTCCAGCCAGGACGACGGGACACGACAAACGGGCCGTATCCGGGGGACACCCTAAGCAGGCGATCCCTCGGGCGTAAGAGCGGGCGGCGGAGCATCGTCCATCTCGAACGCCAACGGGAACGGCGCCTTCCCCGCCAGCCGGAAGTAACGCACCAGCCGGTGCTCCCGCACCGCCCGCGCCGCCCGGACCGCGTCGTTGTGGAACCGGCGGGCCATCGGCACCCGCCGCGCCGCGGCCGTCAGATCACGAACCGTGTCCTCGCCGCCCGGCTCGGCCACCAGCGCCGCCACCTGCTCCGGCTCCTCGAACACCGCCCGCAGCGCCAGGCTCAGCTGGCTCTCCGCCACCTCGCGCTGTTCGTCCTCGGCCTGCCGGGCCGCGTGTGCCGCGTCCAGCAGCAGCAGCGAGGCCGCCGGATCCAGCAGCGAGGACGTCGCCAGCTCCATCGCCACCGAGGCCCGGCGGACCAGCTGCGCGTCCAGCGCCGCCCGCGCGGCGTCGATCCGGGCGTGCAGCCGGTCCAGGCGCCCTGCCGTCCAACTCAGGTACATGCCGAACAGCACCACGGCCACGCCGGCCCAGATCCAGGTAGTCACGAGCCGCTACGTTACCGGGTGTCACCGGTTCAGCCCCGGGCGGTCGCGTTCCGGTAGCTCTCCCGGTCGATGTCCGCGATGTTCACCGCCGTGAACAGCCGGATCCCCGGCTCCGGCCGGACGTACTCGGCCAGCAGCGCCAGCACGCCCTCGCTCAGCGCCGCCTTCGCCTCCGGCGTACGGCCCGGGAAGAGCTGGAACTCGACGTACACCTGGGCGTCGTCGGCGATCCCGCCGGTGCCGACCAGCAGCATCTCGCTCTGCCGGAACACCGTCCGGCAGGAGTCCGGCTTCGCGCCGATGGTCCTCTCCGCCAGCTCGTTGATCGCCAGGCCCAGGCCCCTGCGGTCGAAGGTGCCGGCCAGCCGGGCCGAGTAGTCGACGGAAATCTGCGGCATCGGAGGCCCCCATGCGGTGAAGCGGTACGGTCGCCCGACCCTAACCCGGCCGGCCGCCTGACCTCGCAGGCCCCCGGAGGCCGCCGCCGGGGGAGATCAGTCCCTGGCCAGGCCGAACCGGCCGCGCCACCCGTTGCGGACGTCCTCCTCGACCACCGCCGCCTCGCCGGCCGTCACCGTCTCGTACACCGAGAGGATGTCCGCGCCGACCGTCGACCAGTCGAACCGCCGCACGTGCCGCGAGGCCGCCTCCCGCAGCTCCCCCAGCCGCACCGGGTCACCCAGCAGCCGCAGCGCCGTACGGGCCAGCGCGTCCGCGTCCTCCACCGGGAACAGCTCGCCCGCCTCGCCACCGTCCAGCACCTGCTTGAACGCGTCCAGATCGCTCGCCAGCACCGGCGCACCCGCCGACATCGCCTCGACCAGGATGATCCCGAAGCTCTCGCCACCGGTGTTCGGCGCCACGTACAGGTCCACGCTGCGCAGCAGCCTGGCCTTCTCCCGGTCGCTCACCATGCCGAGGAACTCCACCTGGCGGCGCACCTCGGGCGCCAGACCGGAGACCGCCTCCTCCTCGTCGCCCTTGCCCGCCACCAGCAGCCGCACCCCGGGGCGCTCCGCCAGGATCCCCGGCAGCGCCGCCAGCAGTGTCGGCAGGCCCTTGCGCGGCTCGTTGATCCGGCCGATGAAGCCGATCGTGCCCGGCTCCCCCTTCGCCGCGTGGCCCATCCAGCGCTCGTCCGGCTCGGCCCCCGCGAAGAACCCGACGTCCACGCCGTTCGGGATCACCACCGCGTCCCCGCCCAGGTGCTCCACGAGGGTCCGCCGGGCGTACTCCGACACCGCGATCCTGGCCCGCATCTTCTCCAGGCCCGGCTGGAGGATCGGCGAGGCCGCGATCATCACCCGCGAGCGCGGATTGGAGGTGTGGAAGGTCCCCACCATCGGCCCGGTGGCCGACCACGCGGCGAGCATCGACAGGCTCGGCGCGGCCGGCTCGTGCACGTGCAGGATGTCGAAGCGCCCGTCGTGCAGCCACCGCCGCACCCGCGCCGCCGACAGGATCCCGAAGCTCAGCCGCGCCACCGACCCGTTGTACGGCACCGCCACCGACCGCCCCGCCGGGACCACGTACGGCGGCAGCGCCTCGTCGTCCTCGGCCGGCGCCAGCACCGACACCTCGTGCCCCAGGCTGATCAGGTGCTCGGCCAGGTCCCGGATGTGGAACTGCACCCCACCGGGGACGTCCCAGTCGTACGGGCAGACGATGCCGATCTTCACGGGTTCCTCAAGCTCCTTCGGACAAGTCGTGCGGGCGGGCTCCGAACGGGCCCCGGGTCACCGGCCCTAGGCCCCGGAGGCCTCGGCCGCGGGTTCGGGAGCCGCCTGCCCGTGCCCGGGGGCTGCCTCCGCACGCTCCGCGGGCGCCGCCTTCACCGTCTCACGGACCGGCAGGTCGGCCAGCCAGAACTTCTGCAGCATGTGCCAGTCCTGCGGGTGCTCGCGGATGCCCTGCTCCCACACCTCCGCCATCGCCTGGGTCATCGCCCGGGTGCGCTCCTTGCGGTCGCCCTCCTCCGGCACCGGCACCTCGGGGTGGATCATCCCGCGCAGCACCGGGCCGTCGTACCAGAGCGTCACCGGCATCAGCGCCGCCCCGGTCCGCTGGCACAGCGCCGCGGGACCGGCCGGCATCCGGGTCCGCTCACCGAAGAACGACACCTCGATGCCCGCCTCCGACAGGTCCCGGTCCCCCACCAGGCAGACCATCCGGCCCTCGCGCAGCCGCCGCGCCAACGTGCCGATCACGTTCACCGACCCACCGGTCAGCGCCAGGACCTCCATGCCCTGGCCCTCCCGGAACTCCACGAACCGGTCGAACAGCCGCTCCGGCTTCAACCGCTCCGCGACCGTCGTGAACGGGTAGCCCTTCTGTGCCACCCAGGTGCCCGCGAGGTCCCAGTTGCCCATGTGCGGCAGCGCTATCAACGCGCCGCGGCCGGCGTCCAGCTGCGCCCGCAGGTTCTCGAAGCCCTCCACCCGGACGTCCCTGGCCACCCGCTCCCGGCTCCACACCGGCAGCCGGAACGACTCCATCCAGTACCGCAGGTACGAGCGCATCCCGGCCCGGGACAGCTCCCGCATCCCGGCCTCGTCCAGCTCCGGACGGACCCGGCGCAGGTTCGCCTCCAGCTGGAGCACCCGCTTGCCGCGCCTGCGCCACGCGTAGTCCGCCAGCCGATCGAACAGCCCCCGGGCCGCCCGCTCCGGCAGGTGCTTCAGCAGCCCCCACCCCAGCGCGTACGCCCAGTACACCAGTCGGTCCGTCACCGCAGGACGCCCCCCATCAGCTCCCGGCCGCCGCTCGGTCGGCCTCGAACGCCTCCCGGCGCACGGTCAGCATCCGCTGGAACACCGTCACCAGGCTGCCCGCCGCCACCAGCCACAGCGCGACCGGCAGCAGCCACTCCACGTACGGCACACCGAACTTGTGCAGACCCGAGACCCCGGCCGCCACCAGGCCGGCCACCAGCCGCTCGGCCCGCTCCACCAGCCCCGACACGTCACACGGCAGCCCCTGGCTCTCCGCCCGCGCCTTGGTGTACGAGACCACCAGGCCGCTCGCCAGGCAGAAGATCGCCACCGCGCACAGCAGGTCGTTGTCGCCCTTCCCGGCGTACCACATCGCCAGGCCGCCGAAGATCGCGGCGTCCGCGACCCGGTCCAGGGTGGAGTCGAGGAACGCCCCCCACTTGGAGCTGCGGCCCAGCTGGCGGGCCATGTTGCCGTCCACCAGGTCCGAGAAGATGAACAGCGTGATCGTGATGGTGCCCCAGAAGAACTCCCCACGCGGGAAGAACACCAGCGCACCGGCCACCGAACCGGCGGTACCGATCAGCGTCACCGCGTCCGGACTCACGCCCAGACGGATCAGGAACGCGGCGAACGGGGTCAGAACACGTGTGAAGAAGGCACGCGCGTATTTGTTGAGCATGGCCTTCCCAGCCGCTCCGAATCTCCCGGGTACCCGACTGGCGCAGCACACACGACAGACGACCGGACGGATCAGCCCGCCCGGCGCTCCCATCGTAGCCACGCCTGGGACACGCTCCGGCGCACGCACCGCCGGACGGCACCCCGCCACGGCACGCACACGTACGGTCACCGACCGGCCGTACGACACGCGCCACCGCGACACCCGACCTCAGGCGTGCCGCGCGGATCAGCTCGGGTCCGCGGCGTTGGGGCACGCACCTCGCCGCGTTGTCGTCAGTCGCCAATGCTCCGCAGTGACTCCGCCCCCAGCCTTCGGCCGGGAGGTGCCCCCACCTCCGCCTTGCGATGCACGCACCCCAACGCCGCAGCCTCATCCGGCCTCATCCGCGCGGCACGCCTAGACTGCCAAGGACAGCCTCGGCGCCACGGGAGGAGACCCCGATGCCCGACCGCAGCACGGCACGAGCCGGCCAGGCACCCGCCGTCACCGGCCCGAAGGACCTGCGCAACGTCGTCCTCATCGGTTCCAGCGGTGTGGGGAAGACCACCCTCGCCGAATCCCTCGCCCACGCCGCCGGCGCCACCGGCCGGGCCGGCCGCGTCACCGACGGCACCACCGTCTCCGACCACGAGGACATCGAGCACCAGCAGCAGCGCTCCGTCCAGCTCGCGCTCCTCCCCCTCGAATGGAAGGGCGTCAAGATCAACCTGATCGACCCGCCCGGCCACCCCGACTTCGCCGCCGACCTGCGCGCCGCCCTGCACGCCGCCGACGCCGCCGTGTTCGTCGTCTCCGCCCCCGACCCGGTCACCGCCCCCACCCGCGCCCTGTGGCGCGAGTGCGCCGCCGAGGGCATCCCCCGCGCCATCGCCGTCGCCAAGCTCGACCTCGCCCGCACCGGCTTCGACGACATCCTCGCCGCCTGCCACGACGCCTTCGAACTGGGCCCGGACACCCTCCGCCCGCTCTTCCTGCCCGTCCTCCACGACGGACACCCCGACGGCAGCGTCGACCTCCTCACCGGCGACACCTACGGCGACGCCGAACCCCTGCCGGACACCGCCCCCGCCCACGACAGCCTCGTCGAGGCCATCTCCGGCCAGGACGACACCCTCATGGAGCGCTACCTCTCCGGCGACCCCCTCGACACCGACTCCCTCGAAGCCGGACTGCGCCGCGAAGTCCTCGCCTGCGCCCTCCACCCCGCCGTCCCCACCAGCGACAACGGCCTCGGCGCCACCGAACTCCTCGACCTGATCGCCCACACCTTCCCCGACCCCACCGAACGCACCCGCCCCGGCCCCGCGTGCGACCCCGACGCCCCGCTCGCCGCCCAGGTCGTCCGCGTCACCGGCGACGCCTACGTCGGCCGGATCAGCCTGCTGCGCCTGTACGCCGGCACCCTGCGCCCGGACAGCAGGATCCACCTCGCCGGCCCCGCCCACACCGCCGACCAGAACGGCGACGAACGGGTCACCGGCCTCACCAGCCCCTTCGGCAAGCTCCAGCGCCCCGTCCCGCACGCCGTCGCCGGTGACCTCGTCTGCGCCGCCAAACTCACCACCGCCCGGGCCGGCGACACCGTCCACGACCCCGGCCACCCCGTCGCCCTCGACGGCTGGCCCCTCCCCGAGCCCCTGCTCCCGATCGCCGTCGAAGCCCACAGCAAGGCCGACGACGACAAGCTCTCCCAGGCCCTCGCCCGGCTCACCGCCGAGGACCCGGCGCTCCGCCTGGAACAGAACCCCGACACCCACCAGCTCGTCCTCTGGTGCACCGGCGAGGCCCACGCCGAGGTCGTCCTCGACCGCCTCCGCACCCGCCACGGCGTCCACGTCGACACCGTCGAGCCCCGGGTCGCCCTGCGCGAGACCTTCGGCAGCGCCGCCGCAGGGCACGGCCGCCTCGTCAAGCAGTCCGGCGGCCACGGCCAGTACGCCATCTGCGACCTGGAGGTCGAACCGCTCCCGGCCGGCTCCGGCTTCGAGTTCCTGGAACACGTCGTCGGCGGCTCCGTCCCCAAGCACTTCATCCCCTCCGTCGAGAAGGGCGTCCGCGCCCAGCTCGCCAAGGGCGTCACCACCGGGTACCCGCTCGTCGACGTCCGGGTCACCCTCACCGACGGCAAGGCGCACTCCGTCGACTCCTCCGACGCGTCCTTCCAGAACGCCGCCGCACTCGCCCTGCGCGACGCCGCCGGTCACGCCGTCATCCGGCTGCTCGAACCCGTCGCCGCCGTCAGCGTCCTGCTGCCCGACGAGTACCTCGGCGCCGTCCTCGGCGACCTCTCGGCCCGCCGCGGCCGCGTCCTCGGCACCGAGACCGGCTCCGCCGGCCTCACCCTGCTGCGCGCCGAGGTCCCCGAACTCGAACTCGTCCGCTACCCGACCGACCTGCGCTCGCTCACCCACGGCACCGCCGAGTTCTCCCGCGCCTACCTGCGCCACGAACCCATGCCCGCCGCCCTCGCCGAGCGCTACACCGACTGAGGCGCTACTCCGGCCGGACGGCGGGCTTGCGGGCCGGCAGCGCGCAGGCCGCCGTACCCCCCGGCAGCCGGTGCCGGTTGCGCGCCACCCAGCGGTAGGCGAGCCCCGCCAGCGGACGCACCGGCGCCGCCGTCAACACCGCGCCCAGGTACGCCCACACCCCGCCGGAGCGCATCAGCAACCGCGCGACCGCCTGCGCGCCCCCGTACACCCGCCCGGACGGCGTCACCCAGAGCACCTCCCGCTCCGCCCGCTCCGCCGAGACCTCACCCCGGGCACCCGCGTGCCCGTCCAGCCCCGAGAGGTCCGCCCACTGGAACGCCACCACCTCCCAGCCCCCGGACGCCAGCGTCTGCCGCAGGTACCGCTCCGCCCAGCGCACGCAGGACGAGCAGAACGCGCAGTCCCCGTCGAAGACCAGCACCGGATCCTTCACGACCGCTCCCCTCTCCGTACTTCCACCCTCCATCCTGCCCCACCGCCACCAAGCGCACCGCGACGGGTATCGACCCGTCCGAAGCTGGGCATCATGCCCCTCAGGCCTCCGGTGACGGTACTTCAGACGATCATCCGCGCGGGGGTGCCACGGCACGGTAACCTGCCGCTGACAAGGGGAGGAGGGGACGCCACCGTGACCACACTCGACATGACCCCGGGTGCGCAGATACC
The DNA here is from genome assembly GCF_055607525.1 of Kitasatospora sp. NPDC036993. NCBI lineage: Bacteria > Bacillati > Actinomycetota > Actinomycetes > Kitasatosporales > Streptomycetaceae > Kitasatospora > Kitasatospora sp. NPDC036993. Next base: position 448,626 of record NZ_JBVJRP010000003.1, read on the forward strand.
CAGGACCGACGCCGGTCCGCAGACCGCCATCACCCAGGGGCTCTCCTCGACCGCCTACCGCGACGGCGAGATCGGGGGCTTCGTCAACGCCGTCACCGACGCCAAGGAGAAGAAGGGCCGCTTCGCGCTCTTCCGCCCCAACCTCGGCGAGGCGTTCAGCAAGGCACTGATCTCCCGCGCGCTGGGCGGCGGCCGCAAGCCCCTCGTCCCGGCCTTCGGGGTCGACACCCGCCAGGTCGTCGAGCACTGCCTGGCCGCCGAGGAACTGCGCACCACCCGCGACCGCCGGCTCAGCGTCGTCTCCGTGGTCACCGGGCTGCTCTTCCTGCCCGGCACCCTGGTCTGGCTCGGCGCCTTCCAGCTGCGCGCCTGGCTCAAGCGGGACAGCCCGAAGTACGCGGACGTCTACGGCGGCATCGTGCTCCTCCTGACGGCCGGCCTCGCGATCCTCTTCGCGCTGCGCCCGCCGGCCTCGGGCGTCCTCGGGATCTACCTGCGGATCACCATGCTCGCCCCGATCATCGGCTGGTACCTCGCCCGCCGGATCGTCGAGCGCTTCGCCAAGGACCTGCGCACCCGCTGGCAGGCGCTGGTCGAGGGCAGCGTCGTGGCCGCCTCCGTCGCCAAGGCCGTCCCCCGCGACGACCTCGACAAGAAGGCCAACGACCTGCGCGACCAGCTCGGCCGCCTGGACGCCGAGCAGGAGACCAACATCCACCACTACGCCGGTCCCAAGGGCATCCTCGGTGCCGGCCGCCGCTGGGGCGAGTGGCGCCTCGCCGACACGCTCCACCCCGCCGAGGGCCACGCCGACTTCCGCGCCTTCCACCCCTGGGACCTGATCCGCCGGATCTCCGCCCACCTCAAGGGGCTCGGCGTCAGCCACGTCGCCAACAGCGGCATGCCCAACGTCGCCATCAAGCAGTGGGTGGTCTTCGACATCGGCGAGGGCGCCGACGAGATCAGCCGCCCCGGCAACGCCGACATGGACGGCGACCGGATGCGCGACTTCGCCGTGCAGAGCGTCGCCGACAAGCAGACCTTCTCCGGCGGCCCCCGGCACTACCTCGCCACCCAGTTCATCACCCACGACGGCAAGCTGGTCCTCACCTTCACCGTCACCGTGACGCTGCTCGCCAACGTCCTGAACATCACGGTGTCCGGCTACGCGCTCGGCCCGGTCAAGGGCGTCTTCTTCGACAAGCCCAAGGACAAGGAGAAGTCGGTCTCCAAGACCGTGAGGTTCTGGGAGGAGCGCACGGTCAAGCTCCGCCTGATCGACAACGACGAGGTCGTCCGCCAGGCCGTCCGCGCCCCCTTCTACCGGATGCCCGGCCTGCTCGGCTGGCTCGGCGGCGGGCTCGGCCTGCCCGAGCCCTTCGGGCTGCGGCACATCTGGGCCGGCCGGGCCTGGGAGAACCGCTCCATGGTCGACAACGCCCAGAACGCCGCCGTCCCGGTGCTCGCCGCGGTCCACGCCGCCACCCTGGAGTTCCTCCAGGAGCACGACCTGGACGCCGACCGCTTCTTCAAGAACCGCACCTCGATCATCAAGTCCGAGGCGCAGAGCCCCCGCCCGTACAACGTGGACGAGTTCAGCGCCGGCTGATGTCCCGAACGGCACGGGAGGGCCCCGCCGAGATCCTCGGCGGGGCCCTCCCCCGTACTCCCGGCGTGCTCCGGGTCAGCCCTGCGGCCAGGCCTCGGCCAGCATCTTCCGGGTGTCCGCCAGCAGCTGCGGCAGCACCTTGGTATGGCCGACCACCGGCATGAAGTTGGTGTCCCCGCCCCAGCGCGGCACCACGTGCTGGTGCAGGTGCGCCGCGATCCCGGCCCCGGCCGCCGCGCCCTGGTTCATCCCGATGTTGAACCCGTGCGCCCCGGAGGCCGCCCGCAGCGCCGTCATGGCCTTCTTGGTGAAGTCCGCCAGCTCGGCCGTCTCGGCCTCGTCCAGGTCGGTGTAGTCGGCCACGTGCCGGTACGGCACCACCATCAGGTGCCCGCCGTTGTACGGGTACAGGTTCAGCACCGCGAACACGGCGCTCCCCCGGGCGATGACCAGCCCGTCCTCGTCGCTCAGCGACGGGATCGAGCAGAAGGGACAACCGTCGTCCGGAGCCGGACCGGTGGGCTTGTTCTCACCCTGGATGTAGGCCATCCGATGAGGGGTCCACAGGCGGCGGAAGCCGTCCGGCTCGCCGACGCCCCGCTGAAGTTCCGGCTCAGTCGTCATGCTGATCAGCATATTCGCCCGACGGTGCTTGCAAAGCCGCGCGGGGCAGACTCTTCGAGAGGCTGCCCCGCGCGGTCCCCGCCGGGGCGGGGGCTACGTCACACCTGGATCCGGTTCTTCACCGCGTCCACGATCTCGGCGACGGCCTCGTCGACCGGCACGCCGTTCTTCTGCTCACCGTTGCGGTAGCGGAACGACACCGCGCCCGCCTCGACGTCGTCGTTGCCCGCGATCAGCATGAACGGCACCTTGGTCTTCTGGGCGTTCCTGATCTTCTTCTGCATGCGGTCGTCCGAGGTGTCCACCTCGACCCGGATCCCGTGCTTCCTGAGCTTGGCCGCGACCTCCAGCAGGTACGGCACGTGCTCGTCGGTGATCGGGATGCCGGTCACGGTGACCGGGGCCAGCCACGGCGGCATGGCGCCCGCGTAGTGCTCCAGCAGCACCGCGAAGAACCGCTCGATCGAACCGAAGAGCGCACGGTGGATCATGACCGGACGCTGACGCGAGCCGTCCGCCGCCGTGTACTCCAGGTCGAAGCGCTCGGGCAGGTTGAAGTCCAGCTGGATCGTGCTCATCTGCCACGTCCGGCCGATGGCGTCGCGCGCCTGCACCGAGATCTTCGGGCCGTAGAAGGCCGCGCCGCCCGGGTCCGGCACCAGCGGGAGGCCCTGCTTCTCGGCCACGCTCGCCAGGACGGCGGTGGCCTCCTCCCAGGTCTCGTCGCTGCCGACGTACTTCACCGGGTCCTTGGTCGACAGCTCCAGGTAGAAGTCGGTCAGACCGTAGTCGCGGAGCAGGTTGAGCACGAAGGTCAGCGTGGAGTCGAGCTCCTCCGCCATCTGCTCGCGGGTGCAGTAGATGTGCGCGTCGTCCTGCGTGAAGCCGCGGGCCCGGGTCAGGCCGTGCACCACGCCGGACTTCTCGTAGCGGTACACCGTCCCGAACTCGAAGAGGCGCAGCGGCAGTTCACGGTACGAGCGGCCGCGCGCGTCGAAGATCAGGTTGTGCATCGGGCAGTTCATCGGCTTGAGGTAGTAGTCCACGCCCTCGTCGAGCTGCATGGGCGGGTACATACCGTCCGCGTACCAGTCGAGGTGGCCGCTCTTCTCGAAGAGCTTCCCCTTGGTGGCGTGCGGGGTGTAGACGAACTCGTAGCCCTCCTCCTCGTGCCGCTTGCGCGAGTAGTCCTCCATGGCCCGGCGGATGATGCCGCCCTTGGGGTGGAAGACGGCGAGGCCGGAGCCGATCTCCTCCGGGATGGAGAAGAGGTCGAGTTCGTTGCCGAGCTTGCGGTGGTCGCGCTTCTCGGCCTCGACGAGGAAGTCGAGGTGGGCCTTGAGCTCGTCCTTGGTCGGCCAGGCGGTGCCGTAGATGCGCTGCAACATCGGGTTCTTCTCGCTGCCGCGCCAGTAGGCGGCCGCGTTGCGCATCAGCTTGAACGCCGGGATGTGCCGGGTGCTGGGCAGGTGCGGGCCGCGGCAGAGGTCGCCCCAGCACTGGTCGCCGGTCTTGGCGTCCAGGTTGTCGTAGATGGTGAGCTCGCCGGCGCCGACCTCGACGTCGGCACCCTCGCCGGCGGTCGCGGCGGAGCCCTTGAGGCCGATCAGCTCGAGCTTGTACGGCTCGGCGGCCAGCTCCTCGGCGGCGGCCTCGTCGGTGACCACCCGGCGGGAGAACTTCTGCCCGCGCTTGATGATCTCCTGCATCTTCTTCTCGATGGCCTTGAGGTCATCGGGGTGGAACGGCTTCTCGACGTCGAAGTCGTAGTAGAAGCCGTCCTTGACCGGCGGGCCGATGCCCAGCTTGGCCTCGGGGTAGAGCTGCTGCACGGCCTGGGCCATGACGTGCGCGGTGGAGTGGCGCAGGATGTCCAGGCCGTCCTTGCTGCCGATCCCGACCGGCTCGACCTCGTCGCCGTCCTGGACGGCGTACGCGAGGTCCTTGAGCAGGCCGCCGACGCGGGCGGCGATGATCGAGCGGTCGTCGGCGAAGAGCTCGGCGGCCGTGGTGCCCGTCGTCACCACGCGCTCTTCCCGATCGGGTTCGCGGCTGATGATTACCCGGACGTCCGTCACCGGTCTCTCCTGACGTGCTGGATTTCAGAGGACGCAACACTGCGCTGCGCGTGACGATGGTACCGAGAGCGCCGCCCCCGCCGTCCACCTACGCCCCTCCCCGCTCTCCCTCCGCCTTCTCCCCGAGCGACTTCAGCAGGCGCTCGCGGTCCCCTTCCTCCCAGGCGCAGAACTCCAGTCCGTGCGGGCCGGCCAGTCGGCGGAAGCCGTCGTTCCGGTCCAGCCGGCCGCGGACCCGGACCGGCAGGCCCGCGAGGTGGGCCTCGGCGGCCAGCCGGTAGTCGGGGTCGGGCAGGCGGAGCCTGAGTTCGCGGACCTCGGCGCCGGCCAGCACCCGCAGCCGTACCGAGCCCCGGCCCGTCGGGTCGGCGCGCTTGAGCCGGGTGACCACGCCGACCACGGTGACGGCTACGGCGGGCTCACTGCGTTCCAGCAGGTCGGCGGCCTCCGCCAGGGCGGGCAGGTCGCCGGGCGAGAAGTCGAGGTCGATCCGGCGGTCCCCGAAGCCGCCGGGCGTCCCCGCGGCGGGCGACCAGGCGACGCCGAACCGGGCGCCGGTCGCGCCGCGCACCAGGTCCTCGACGGACCGGACGAGCTCCCTGCTGACCCCGGCCCGGACGGCGTTCCCGAGCGCCTCGGGCCCGCCGCTGACCCGCCGGTAGTCGACGGCGTCGCGCAGTGCCTCCAGGGCGCGGACCAGGGTGGTGACGGCGGCCCGGCCCTCCGGGGCGGGGGTGTACGCGGTGAGGGTGGCGCCCTGTTCGACGAGCAGGACGCGGTCCAGGAAGTCCCCGGCCAGGCCGTCCAGCCGGGCGCCGAAGTAGCCGGCCGTCGCCCGGGAGGCCTTGGCGCCGGCGGCGAGCATCCCGCGCGCCGCCCGGCGCAGCCGCTCGGCCTCGTCCCAGGGAGCGGCCCCGGCGGGGCCGGACGGTTCCCGCTGCCAGCGCAGCTCGTCGCCGGGGACGGCGAGGGCGAGCAGGATCGAGCGGGCGGAGGGGGTGCGGGAGCGGGAGAGCGCGGTGACGGCGTCGGTGAGGAGCTCGACGGCGTCGTCGAAGCCGTCCCCGGCCGGCACGAGCAGGCTGGTGCCTGGCTCGTCGTCGGGCGGGGTCCAGCGTCCGTACCGGGCGGCGGGTCCGCCGCGGCGGACCCAGCCGTGCCGGGCGAGCAGGGTGGCCAGCACCGTCGGGTCGACGGCGGCCGGATCGGGCAGGGGCCTGGCCGGCTCGCCCGGTCCGTACGGCGGTGTCATGGGTCCGCTTCCTCCCTGCCGGGGCCGGGCCGTCACGGGCTGCCGCCCGCGCCGACCCTGGCCATGATGGCGCACAGCGCGCGGTCGTCGAAGACCTCGCCGGTGGGCACCCTGACGTTGGTACGCCGCTGTCCGGTGACCGGGTGGCCGGCCAGGTTGATCCAGTAGCAGCAGTGCCGCAGCTCCAGGGCGTCCGGGCGGGCCCGCAGCCAGTCGTCGACCCGGCGCGGCAGCAGCATCACGACCAGGATCCGCGGCACGGCGACCCTGGGCCGGGCGAGCTTGCGCAGGTGGTCGTTGTCCAGGGTGAAGCTGAAGAACGGCCCGGCCGGGTCGGGCGCGACCTGCTGGGTGGCCTTGAGCTGGATCTTGACGGTGACCTCGTCGTCCACCTCGTGCGTCCGGGAGCCGTGGCTGACGTGCCAGTCGATGCCGTTGTCCGGGAACGGCTGGGAGAGCGAGCAGCCGGCCGCGGCGGCGACCGCGTGCAGGTAGCCGACCTGCAGGGTCTCCATGCAGGCGGTCACCGCGAGGTTCCCCCGCAGGACGGCCGCCGCCCCCTCGGGCTGCGGCTGGGTCAGTGCCATCGCCCGTGGCCTCCCCCGGTTCCGGGCCCGTCCCGGTCCGGGCGGGCCAGTCGATTCGAACGGGACGGTCATGGGCAGGATCCCCGGTCGGGCTTGGGCCAAACGGGTTGAAGGAGCGTCAGGACCGGGTATCAACCGGGCGCAACGCTCGTCTGAGGGGCAGTCATGCAGCAGCTCTGGTACACCGGCCCGCTCGCCTCCTTCGACACCGAGACCACCGGCGTGGACGTGGAGCACGACCGGATCGTCTCGGCCGCCCTGGTCGTCCAGCTCGCGCCGGGCGCAGCGGTGCGGACCACCACCTGGCTCGCCGATCCGGGCGTGCCGATCCCGGACGGCGCCCGCGCGGTGCACGGCATCACCGACGAGCAGGTGCGCGCCCACGGCCGCCCGGCCCGCACGGTGGTGGCGGAGGTCGTCCGCGCGCTGGCGGCCGAGGCGCTGGCCGGGCGTCCGGTGGTGGTGATGAACGCGCCCTACGACCTGACGCTGCTGGACCGGGAATCGCGCCGTCACCACGGCCTGACGCTGACCGACGGGCTGGCCGCGGCCGGGCTGGTGGTGCTGGATCCGCGGGTGCTGGACAAGCACGTGGACCGCTACCGCAAGGGCCGCCGGACGCTGACCGACCTGTGCGCCCACTACGGCGTGGAGCTGGCCGGAGCGCACGACGCGGCGGCGGACGCGACGGCGGCACTGGAGCTGACCCGGCGGATGGGCACCCGCTACCCGGCCGCGATCGGCGGGCTGACGGCGGCGGAGCTGCATCTGCGGCAGGCGGCCTGGCACGCGGCGCAGGCCCGAGGGCTGCAGCGCTGGTTCGACCGCTCGGGGACGCCGGAGCGGGTGGACCCGTCCTGGCCGCTGCGGCCGGCCCGGTGCGGCTGCGGGCGCCGGCTGGAGCCCGAGCACGGCTGCGAGGCGGCGGCGTAGCGGCCGGCCCGGCATTCGGTCCCGAACGCGCCGCAGGCCCTGACCGGTTTCCTGGTCAGGGCCTGCGTGCTGTCCGGTGGGCGATACTGGGATCGAACCAGTGACCCCTTCGGTGTGAACGAAGTGCTCTCCCGCTGAGCTAATCGCCCGGGCAACGAGATGAACTCTAGCACCATTCACGGGTGGTCGTACAACTCGTCCGTTCCGGGTACTTCCGGGCACCGCCGACGCCTCCGCAGAACTCCCGCTCCGCGCGGAAGGTGACTGTGCCTCAGCCGATTACCGACGGCTCTTCGGGCGGATTCCGGAAATACATGTGAGGCCCAGCCGATAATCGACTGGGCCTCACATATCACAATGCATTCCGGTGGGCGATACTGGGATCGAACCAGTGACCCCTTCGGTGTGAACGAAGTGCTCTCCCGCTGAGCTAATCGCCCGGGTGCAGGGAAAACATTACCGCATCCCAGGGGGTGCTCCGAACACCGTCGCCGCCCTCGGCCGCGCGCCCGGGCAGGTCAGCTCCCGTCCGGCCACCAGGGGACGGCCAGGCCGTAGCGGGCGAAGTACCAGCCGCCCGCCCCGGCGATCGCGGCCAGGCCGATCACGGTGAGGGTGAGGTTGCGGCGGCGCACCCGCGGGTCCATGGCCCGCTGGGCGGCCTCGGCGACCTTGCGGCGGGTCCGGCGCAGGGCCAGCTGGGCCCAGCCGAACTCGGTGGCCCAGATCCCCATGCCGAGGAAGATCACCAGCCAGCCGGGGCCGGGCAGTGGCAGCATGACCAGTCCGAGCACGACCACGGCGAGCCCGGCCAGGAAGATCGCCACCTGCCAGGCCCGGTGCAGCGTCCGCGAGCGGCGGACGAAGGCCGGGGCCCGCGAACCGACCGCCCTGCCGCCGTCGACGGCCGCGTCAACCTCCCCGGCCGCTTCACCCGTTCCCGTGTTCCCGCCCGCCTTGTCGTTTCGCACAGTCATGCCAGGAAACTAACCAAGAAGTACCCGGGTAATGCCCGGCCCGGCTGCCCCGAGGCGATTCCGCAATGCGCCGTAAGGGGTACGACTCGCGCCCGAATCGGGACAGAGGGGTTTACATCGGTCGTGGGGGTGGGATGGTCCGTTCGCCGACGTGCGATTCCCCGAGCGCACACTGAGCGAAAGGCCATGGCGCTTATGAACACCACGGTCAGCTGCGAGCTGCACCTGCGCCTCATCGTGTCCAGCGAGTCCTCACTGCCTGTCCCCGCAGGCCTGCGCTACGACACCGCCGACCCCTACGCCGTGCACGCCACGTTCCACACGGGCGCCGACGAGACCGTGGAGTGGGTGTTCGCCCGAGATCTCCTCGCGGAGGGGCTGCACCGACCCACCGGTACCGGCGACGTCCGGGTGTGGCCGTCGCGCAGCCACGGGCAAGGGGTGGTCTGCATCGCGCTGAGCTCTCCGGAAGGAGAAGCCCTGCTGGAGGCCCCGGCCCGGGCGCTTGAGTCGTTCCTCAAGCGGACGGACGCCGCGGTGCCCCCCGGCACCGAACACCGTCACTTCGACCTCGACCGGGAGCTGTCCCACATCCTCGCCGAAAGCTGACCCCGACCGGGAGGAGGTCACGCCCCGCCGTCGGCGGGGCCGTAACTCCTGCCGTCATCGCAGCCGTCCTACTCGGGGGCACGGCAGCGGACTCAGCCGCGCACCACGCGGCCTCGGGGCCGGCGGGCGGACCGCTCCCACCGGAACGGGTCCACAGCACCACAGGCGCCCGGCGGCCGCACCCGCCTCGGCCCCAGCCGGTTCGGAGGCCGGTGCGCCGGGGGCGGTGCCCGGTTTGGGAGGCCTTGCCGGACTGCGCACACGTATTCGAAAGAAGGCACCGCCCTACCGGCACCGGGCCCGGTATGGTCTGGGGTGACCGTGGACGCGGGGCACCGGAGTCCCCCTGCGCGAGGAGCCCCCACCGTGCTGATCACCCATGACACCGAGTGCGCGCTGAGCATCCTCGTGGAACTGCTCAACACCGCGCCCGACGTCTGCGGCGCCGAGCGGCTGCCGGACGTCGCCGCGCTCGACGCCTTCGTGGTCCGCCAGGAGATCAGCGAGATCGACTCGCTGACCGAGGACGACCTGCGCCGGGTACACGACCTGCGCACCCGGCTGCGCGAGGTGTTCGGGACGGAGTCCACCGCGGAGGCCGCCGAGCTGGTCAACTCGATCGTCGCGGCCGCCGGGACGACGCCCCGGCTGACCGACCACGACGGCCACGACTGGCACATCCACTACTTCGCGCCGCACGCCGCGCTCGACGACCACCTGGCGGCCGAGCTGGGCATGGCGCTGGCCCTGATCCTGATGGCGGGCGAGCGGGAGCGACTGCGCCGGTGCGAGGCACCGGACTGCGCGCGGGTCTTCGTGGACCTCTCCCGGAACCGGTCCCGGCGCTACTGCGACAGCCGCACCTGCGGCAACCGGCTGCACGTCGCCGCCTACCGGGCGCGCCAGCGGTCGGCGGAGGCCGTCCCCTCCGCCTGATCCGCCGGCCTGACCCGCCAGGTCGATCCGCCGGACCGCCGGCTCAGATGCCGCGCTTGCGGAGGATCTCCTCGACATCGGCGAAGTCACCGAGGGCGTCCTCCCGCTTGCCCCCGGCCGGCTTCTTCGGGGCGGCCTTGGGCGTCGGCGTCACCGCCGGACGCTCGGGGGCCGCGGCCGCCGGGCGCTCCTGAGCGCCCTCCACCGGGGTGCCGCGACGACTCACCCAGCGGGTGGTGACCAGCAGGACCGCCGAGACGCCCAGCAGCGCGATACCGGTCCACACCCGGGGGTCGAGGACCAGCTTGGTCGCCCAGTCCGCGAACTCCCGTGCGATCGTGCTCGCCAGCGGGAAGAGTCCGGTCAGGTAGATCCCGGCGGGCAGCAGGGCCACCGCGAACCAGCGGGTCGCCGACAGGAAGCGCCGCCGGTAGGCCCGCAGCCCCGCGAAGGCCACCCCGCCCGCCGTGAGGATGAAGCTGATCGCCGCGCTCAGCACGGGGCCGCTCCTTCGTGTCCGGTCGTTCTCGTCATCGGTCTCTTCCTCTCGGTCCGCCCTCGGGCGCACCTCCGGCCGGAGCGGGCGCCCACTAGTGGAACACTGGGGGAATGATCGATGGTTCCCTCCCCCGCCTCGAGTTCTGGTGCGACCTCCAGTGCCCGGACTGCCACGCCGCGCTGGACGACGTACGGGCGCTGCGCGCGCGGTACGGCGACGCGCTGTCCGTGGAGCTGCGGCACTTCCCGCTGGAGAAGCACAAGCACGCCTACGCCGCCGCGGAAGCGGCCGAGGAGGCGTTCGCGCAGGGGCTGGGCTGGCCGTTCGTGGAGGCGCTGCTGGCCCGCACCGAGGAGCTGGGCACCCGCGGACAGCAGGTGCTGCTGGACGTGGCCGGGGAGGTCGGGGCCGACGTCGACGAGGTGGACACCGCGCTGATCGACGGCCGGCACATGCTGACCGTCGACGCCGACCAGGCCGAGGGCAAGGCGATCGGCGTCACGGGCACGCCGACGTACGTGATCGGCGGCAGGCGCCTCGACGGTGGCCGGAGCCAGGACGGGCTGCGCGCGGAGATCACGGCCGTCATCGAGGCGGCGAAGGGTTCCTGACGACACGTCGGATCACAGCGGCTTGCCGTAGCGGCGCTCGGTGACCTCGTAGCCCAGCGAGGCGTAGAGCCGGGCGGCGACCTCGTTGCGGGCGAAGACGTTGAGGCCGAGGTTACGGACCCCGGCGGCCAGGCACTCGCGTTCGGCGACCAGCATCAGCGTGCGTCCGTGTCCCCGGCCCCGGTGGGCCGGGGACACCTCGACGCCGCACACCCAGGCGAGCGGTTCGCCGTCCGGCAGGTCGTACAGGCGCAGCTGCACCCAGACCGATCCGTACGGGCCTTCGCCCTCGGCGCCGTACAGCCTGCGCATGACCACACCGGGGGTCTCGGCGCCCTGCGGGACCGAGGCCGGCCGGCCGCCGCCGGCCCTGGCGCGGGCCTGCTCCTCGGTGAGCCCGGACTCGACCAGCGAGCGGCGGTAGTCCACCGTGGAACGGGCGAGCCAGCCGTCGAAGTCCGCCGGGTCGAACGGGCGCACGCTCACCCCGGCGGGCAGGTCCGCGACGGCGGCCAGCCGCTTGGACATCAGCAGGGCCCGCTCGGTGTAGCCGAGGGCGACGGCGAGCCCGCGGGCCGTCCCGGCCCGTTCGGGGACGCCGACGTCGACCCGGGCGCAGCCCCAGCCGCGCAGCACCTCCTCGGCAGCCAGCCCGCCGAACGTGCCCCGGCCCCGCCCTCGCCCCTCGGTGATCTCCAACTCGGATATCTCGCCCCAGAGTTGGTCGGCCTGCGGTTCGGCAGTGGTGCGCAGCGCGCCCACCTGGCGGCCGTTCGAGAGGATCAGCCAGCGTCTGGTGCGGCCGCCGGCCGCGGTGGGTGTCTCCGGGCCCTCGGGGCGCAGCGTGGTGGTCATGTGGTGCTCCCTTCCCTGCCGCTCGGAGGGTTATCCACGTGGCCGGCGCGCTCTCTCCCGGCCGGGGCCCGCCCGGAGGGGGATCAGGGGTCGAGGTCGTCGCCGCCGCGCTCGGCGAAGACGGCCATGGCCTTGGCGGTGACCGGGCCGGTGCCGGGCAGTTCGCGGTCGTCGACGCGGGTGACGGCCTGGACGTCGCGGGTGGTGGAGGTCAGGAAGACCTCCTCGGCGTTCCGGAGGACGTCGAGCGGGAGGTCGGCCTCCTCGGCGCCGCACCAGTCGACGACGAGCTGCCGGGTGATGCCGGCCAGGCAGCCGGAGGCGAGGGTGGGGGTGAGCAGGCGTCCGTCGACGACCACGAAGACGTTGGAACCGGTGCCCTCGCAGAGCAGGCCGGCGGTGTTGGCGAACAGGGCCTCGGAGGCGCCGGCCCGGTGGGCGGCGGCCAGGGCGACGACGTTCTCGGCGTACGAGGTGGTCTTGAGGCCCGCGACGGCGCTGTGCTCGTTGCGGCGCCAGGGGACGACGGCGACGGCGGTCTCGTCGGGGCGGCGGCCGATCGCGCCGAAGGCGACGACCAGGGTGGGGCCGGCGGTGCCGCGCTCGGAGCCCAGCGGGCTGTCGCCGCCGGTGTAGGTGACGCGCAGCCGGCCGAGCGGCGCGGGGTTGGCCGCGAGGACCCGGGCGCAGGCCTCGCGGACCAGGTCGTGGTCGGGGTCGGCCAGGCCGAGGCCGCGGGCGGAGCGGGTGAGCCGGTCGAGGTGGCGGGTGACCGCGAAGGCCCGGCCGTCGACCGTCTTCAGGGTCTCGAAGACGCCGTCGCCGGTGGTGAGGCCGTGGTCGAGGACGGAGACGGCCGCATCGGCCGAGTCGACGAGGGCGCCGTTGACCCAGCTCGTGCTGCTGGTGTGCATCGAGTACTGCTCCTAGGCGGTGGGGCTCAGGCCCCGGTCGGGTCGAAATCGCTGCCGGGTTCGCTGCCCGACGCTATCGCGACCAGGCGGGCCGCCTTCAGCTCGGTCTCGGCCCACTCCCGCTCGGGGTCGGAGCCCCAGGTGATGCCGGCGCCGGTACCGAAGCGCAGGACCGGAGCGCCGGGGTCCTCCCGGTCGATCCAGAACGTGCGGATGCCGACGGCGAGTTCGGCCTCGCCGCGGTCGGCGTCGACCCAGCCGACGGCTCCGCAGTACGGGCCGCGCGGGGCGGTCTCCAGGGCTTCGATGATCCGCAGGGCGCTGGACTTGGGGGCGCCGGTGACGGAGCCGGGCGGGAAGGTGGCGGCGAGGAGTTCGGGCCAGCCGGCGCCCTCGCGCAGGGTGCCCTCGACGGTGGAGACCAGGTGGACCAGGCCGGGGTGCTTCTCGACGGCGCAGAGGTCGGGGACGGTGACGCTGCCGGTCCCGCAGACCCGGCCGAGGTCGTTGCGGACCAGGTCGACGATCATCACGTTCTCGGCGTGGTCCTTGTCGAGGAGGTCGTCCTCGGTGCGGCCGGTGCCCTTGATCGGTCCCGAGGAGACGGTGCGGCCGGCGCGGCGCAGGTAGAGCTCGGGCGAGGCGGTGGCGATCTCGACGCCGTGCCCGGGCAGCCGGATGGTGCCGGCGTAGGGGGCGGGGTTGCCGCGGGCGAGCAGGCCGGTGAGGGCGTCGACGTCACTGCGGTCCGGGTCGGGCAGCGGCGCGGACAGCACCCGGCAGAGGTTGGCCTGGTAGACCTCGCCGGCGGCTATGTGCTCGCGGATGCGGCGTACGCCCGCGGTGTAGGCGGCACGGTCGAGGGAGCTGTGCCAGCTGCCGGCGTCCGGCCCGCGCCAGCCGGCGCCGGAGGGCGGGGCGGGGGCCGGGCGGACCTCGTCGAAGCGGGCGCAGGTGAGGCGGCCCTCGAAGTCGTGGGCGACGGCCCAGTGGCCGGCGGAGTCCAGGGCGGCCGGGTCCGAGGTGACGTCACGCAGTCCGGTGGCCAGGCGGCCGCCGAAGCGGGCGAGCGGGGTGCGGGGGTCGGGGTGGCCGGACACGGTTCTCCTGCTCGGTGGCGCTGGGGCGGTGCCTGAAGTGTAGGTCGGGGGGCGTGGGTCGGGGTCGGCTCACGCCCCCGCGCGCGAGCAGCTGTGTGCGTCGCGCGGGTGTGCGCCGGGTGACCTGCGGATGATCGTCCGGGAGCGCCGCAGGTGGTGGCGGGTGACCCGGGAGGGCTGACGGGACGGCACTCACCGGCCATTCCCTCGGCATGCTGCGGGAACGGATTTTTAGCTGGCCCGGGAATCCGCTAGAGTTCAACACGTCGCCAGGGAGCGCAGCCGCAGAAAAGCGGTGAAGGTCCCCGGGAGACAGGCGGACGTGGCTCAGTTGGTAGAGCATCACCTTGCCAAGGTGAGGGTCGCGAGTTCGAATCTCGTCGTCCGCTCGGTGGAGAACAGTGTAAGATCGTTCTTCATGTGTTGCCTGGTGGAGTGGCCGAGAGGCGAGGCAACGGCCTGCAAAGCCGTGTACACGGGTTCAAATCCCGTCTCCACCTCCAAGAGGTTCCCCCGGTTCGCCCGGGAGGCCTCCCCGCGCGATTAGCTCAGCGGGAGAGCACTACCTTGACACGGTAGGGGTCACTGGTTCAATCCCAGTATCGCGCACGTCAGGCCCTTCGAGGCCTGCTGCGACACCGCCGCACCAGGCGCGATTAGCTCAGCGGGAGAGCACTACCTTGACACGGTAGGGGTCACTGGTTCAATCCCAGTATCGCGCACAGTAACGGATCCTCCGGGGTCTGCTGCAACACCGCCGCACCAGGCGCGATTAGCTCAGCGGGAGAGCACTACCTTGACACGGTAGGGGTCACTGGTTCAATCCCAGTATCGCGCACGTCAGGCCCTTCGAGGCCTGCTGCGAGACCGCCACATCAGGCGCGATTAGCTCAGCGGGAGAGCACTACCTTGACACGGTAGGGGTCACTGGTTCAATCCCAGTATCGCGCACAGTGAGGACCGGGGTCGTGATCCGTGAGGATCGCGGCCCCGGTCCTTTTGCGTTTCTCCGGCAAGGGCCGGAAAAGGAGAAGAGCCGCGCACGGACGCCCTCACCGACGTCCGCACGCGGCATCTCCGCCTGCCGGGGCGCTCTGCGCACCGCTCTCGCCCGTCCGCGAGTCGTCGCGGCCGCGGCCCTCCCCGGCGACACCGTTCCCCGTCCCCAGGGGTTCGGTGTCAGTCTTCGGCCGGCCCCTCCGAGCCGGTGTCCTTCCTTCTTCCTGCTGCTCCTCCCGCTCAGCGGGTGATCAGTTCGGCGACGGCCTGGGCCTGGTTCGCCATCTGGTCCCACCCGCCGAAGAGCAGCATCAGGAGCACGGCGCACGGCAGGGCCATGGCCAGCGCCACGGCGGGGTGCCGCGTGGGCTGCTCGGTGGACCGGGACTGGACGAAGGCCTGCCGGCGGCGGTGGGGGTTTCCCGTGAGCTGCGGTGGCATGTCCTTGCTCCTGATCCGGTCGAGTTGGCGCGGTGAACGGCTTACCTCGGGGGACGAGCTCCCCGTCCACCGCTGAACACAACGCTATTGGTCAGGGGGCCTTCCGGGCGTCATGCCGTCGTACTGTTCCTCGGACGTACCGGAGGATGACGAGCGGTCCCGGGACCTACTACCGCAGGGGGAGGGAAGGCTCATCCGACCCCCGAGGGAACCCTGAGGGGCAACCCCGAGAAACCCTCCGGCGACTCCGTGACCTGCGAGACCGTGCAAGATCGGACAATCGCATGGTGGCTTCAGGTGTTGCGTATCAGCACACCGCAGCAGGCAGTCCGTAAGCTGTGCCAGACAGGAACTGACGATGGCCCAACCGACGGGGCCTCACCCACAGGCTGACGGGGAACGGAACATGGCGATGATGCGGCTGAGGCGTGAGGACCCCCGCATCGTCGGGCCGTACCGCCTGCACCGGCGACTCGGCGCCGGCGGCATGGGCGTGGTGTACCTCGGGTCCGACCGCCGCGGGCAGCGCGTCGCCCTCAAGCTGATCCGCGCCGAACTCGCCGAGGACCTGGAGTTCCGCACCCGTTTCGCCCGCGAGATCGCCGCCGCCTCCCGGATCCGGGGCGGCTGCACCGCACGCGTGGTCGGCTCGGACATCGAGACCGAACGGCCCTGGCTGGCCACCGCGTACGTGCCGGGCCCCTCGCTCTACAAGCGGGTCGGCGACGAGGGGCCGATGAGCTGGCCCGAGGCCGCCAGGATCGGGGCCGCGCTGGCCGACGGGCTGGTCAAGGTGCACGAGGCGGGGGTGGTCCACCGGGACCTCAAGCCCTCCAACATCCTGCTCTCCCCCCGGGGTCCGCGGATCATCGACTTCGGCATCGCGTGGTCGCGCGGCGCCAGCACCCTCACCCACGTGGGCACCGCGGTCGGCTCCCCCGGCTTCCTCGCGCCCGAGCAGGTCCGCGGGGCCGCCGTCACCCCCGCCACCGACGTCTTCGCCTTCGGGGCCACGCTCGCGTACTCCCTCACCGGGGACACCCCGTTCGGGTCAGGGGCGTCCTCCGAAGTGATGCTGTACCGGGTCGTCCACGAGGAGCCCGACCTGTCGGCGGTGCCGCCGCAGCTCGCGCCGCTGATCCGGGCCTGCCTGGCCAAGGAGCCGGCCGAGCGGCCGGGGGCGGCCGCACTGCACGAACGGCTCACCGAACTGGCGTCACGCGGCGCGGCGATGGGAGCCGCCGGTGGCGGGGCCCGCGGGGCACGTCCCGGGCGGGGCGGCGCCGCGGCGGCTCCGCCTCAGGCACCGGCCCGGCAGGAGGGGGGCCGGCAGGGTGTTCCGGCGCCCGGACGCTCGCCCGAGCCTCCGGGCGCGGCACGGCCCCGGGCGGCTGCCGGCCGCCCCGGTGCGCAGGCGGCCGGGGCCGCCGGGCGGCGCCCGCAGGGGCCGACCGCTCCGCTCCCCCGGCCCGAGGCGACGCCGGTGACCCGCCCGCTGCGGGCCCGTCCGGACCGGTCGCAGACCCCTCCCCCGGCCCGGCCCGGTCCCCGCGACCGGGCGCGTCCCCGGGACCGTCAGCACACTCCGGCCCCCGGCGGTCGGCCCGGCACCGCGCGGCAGCGGCTGCTGCGGCAGCGGCTGGTGGTCTTCGTCACGGTGACGATCGGGGTGGCGCTGGCCATCGCGGCGGCGCAGGGGTGCGAGAACCGGGGCAACCAGAGCGTGCGGCCGCCCACCGGCGTGGTCACGAGCGCGGGTTCCGGCGCGAAGACCGCCGCGGGTGGCGGCGAGCAGGCCGTGCCCGGGACGTCCGCCGACGTCGTGCCGCAGTCCTCGGCCGCGCCGCTCCCGGCCGCCGCCCGCGCGGGTGCGGACGGCGGACTGACGTCCCCGCAGGTGCCGGTGCCGGCGGTGGACTGGCCGAACCGCAGCTACCCCGACTGGGCCGGCGGGCCGGCCATCGTGCTGCAGAACGGGCACTCGGCCGCGGGCGGGCCGCAGGTCGCGCTGAGCGCGGTGCTGCCGGCGAGGTACAAGGGCCTGCCGGCCGCGGTGGTCGTGCTGCGGCGGGCCGACGGCTCGGCGCCGGTCGACCTCGTCCAGCTCTACACCTTCGCCGGGGACTCCCCGGTCGCCGCCGCCTCCCGCACCTCGGTGGCGGACCCGCAGGCGGCGGCCAGCTGGCGGCTGGAGGGCAGCACGGTCGTCCGCGAGGAGCACGCGGCCGCCACCGGCGCGGTCACCTCCACCCGCTACACCGTCCGCGCCGACGGCACCCTCGACGAATCCTGGCCCGGCGCCACCACTCCGCCCCCCGCCGCCGCCCCGGCCCCGCCCACCGCCCCCACGGGCTGACCGCGCGACGTCGGGCAGGCCTGCTTCAGGCTGGCGGGTTTCCGGCTGGCCGCTTCCGGCGCGGGGCGGTTCCGAAGGCGCAGCGAACACGCACGAGACGTCGGACCGGCCGACTTCTCGAGCCCCGGCGCGGGTGGAGGGACTACGGGGTGGCGGTACTGACGGCGTAGAACGCGACGGCCGCGGCGGCGCCGACGTTGAGCGAGTCGATGCCGTGGGCCATCGGGATGCGGACCGGGTGGTGGGCCGCGGCGATGGCGTGGGGGGTGAGGCCGTCGCCCTCGGCGCCGAGCATCAGGGCCGCCTTGGGGAGGCGGTCCGGGGTGAGGGTGCGGAGGTCGACGGCGGTGTCGGCGGGGGTGAGGGCGAGCAGGGTGAAGCCGGCCTCGCGGACGGCGTCCAGGGCGGCGGGCCAGGGGTCCAGACGGGCGTACGGGACCGCGAAGACGGCGCCCATCGAGACCTTGACGGCACGCCGGTAGAGCGGGTCGGCGCAGTCGGGCGAGAGCAGCACGGCGTCCATGCCGAGGGCCGCGGCGCTGCGGAAGATGGCGCCGAGGTTGGTGTGGTCGACCAGCCCTTCCAGCACGGCGACCCGGCGGGCCCCGGCGAGCACGTCGGCGGCGTCCGGGAGGGGCTTGCGCTCCATCGAGGCGAGGGCGCCGCGGTGCACGTGGTAGCCGGTGACGGCCTCGGCGAGCCCGGGCTCGACCACGTGGACGGGGGCGTCGGCCTCGGCGATGACGTCGCCCATCGCCTCCAGCCACTTGGCGGTGAGCAGCATCGACCGCATCCGGTAGCCGGCGGCGAGGGCGCGGCGGATGACCTTCTCCCCCTCGGCGATGAAGAGGCCTTCGGCGGGCTCGCGGCGTCGGCGCAGCTCGACGTCGGTGAGGCCGGTGTAGTCGGCGAGGCGCGGGTCGGCCGGATCGGTGATGGTGCGGGGTTCGGACACCCTGTGATCTTGCCAAGCCCTGCCGGGGAAGGCCAAACGGCCGGGGAGCGGGGTGGTCCCCGGCTAGCCGTAGTGCAAATATGACCGTATGGCCCGAAATTCGGGCCGATCCTGGGCTCCGTCGGCCTCTGCCGCCACTGGCACCGCCGGCTCCTCCGGTGGGCGCCCACACGGTCGGCCGCAGCTGCCGCACGCGAAGCGGCGGTGGTCGGTGTGGCACCGTTCGGTGGCGGGGCAGGTGTTCGCGCTCCAGGTCCTGGTCGTACTGCTGCTCGTGGTCGCGGCCGCGGTGGCGCTGGTGGTGCAGTCCCGCAACGACACCGAGCACGAGGCACGCAACCGTTCGATGGCGGTGGCGCAGACCTTCGCCGGCTCCCCCGGCATCGTCGACGCGCTGCGCTCCCCCGACCCCACGGCCATCCTGCAGCCGAGGACGCAGTCCGCCCGGATCTCCGCCGGCGTGGACTTCATCGTCGTGCTGAACAACCAGGGCATCCGCTACACCCACCCGAACCCGGAGCGGATCGGCCAGAAGTTCGTCGGCACCTATCAGCCCGCGCTGCGGGGGCACGTGGTGTCGGAGGAGGTCGCGGGGACGCTTGGTCCGCTCGTGCAGGCGGTGGTGCCGGTGTACGCGCCGGACGGCTCGGTGGTCGGGCTGGTCGCGGCGGGTGTCACGCTCAGCAGCGTCAGCAGCGCGAGCGAGCGGCAGCTGCCGGTGGTGCTGGGCGCGGCGGCGGCCGCGGTGGGGCTGGCCACGCTCGGGACGGCGCTGATCAGCCGGCGGCTGCGGCGCCAGACGCACGGGCTCGGACCGGTCGAGATGACGCGGATGTACGAGCACCACGCGGCGGTGCTGCACGCGGTGCGCGAGGGCGTGATGATCGTCGGCGGGGACGGGCGGCTGCTGCTCTGCAACGACGAGGCGCGCCGGCTGCTGGACCTGCCGCCGGACGCCGAGGGCAGGCCGGTGACCGGACTGGGCCTGGAGCAGGCGCCGCTGGAGCTGCTGACCGCCGGCCGGCCGGTGACCGACGAGGTGGTGCCGTCCGGGGAGCGGCTGCTGGCGGTGAACGTCCGGCTGATCGACCGGCCCGGCGACCGGCCCGGCTGCGTCGCCACGCTGCGCGACTCCACCGAGCTGGCGGCGCTGTCCGGCCGGGCCGATCGCGCCCAGCGCCGGCTGCGGCTGCTGTACGACGCCGGGGTGACGGTGGGCAGCACGCTGGACGTGACGCGGACCGCGGAGGAGCTGGCGCAGGTCGCGGTGCCGCGGTTCGCGGACTTCGTCACGGTGGACCTGGCGGACCAGGTGCCGGCCGGGGAGGAACCGCCGCCCGGCCCCTCGCTGGGGCGGATGCGCCGCGCCGCGTTGGCCGGCGTACAGGACGACGCGCCGTTCTACCCGGTCGGCACGGTGCTGGACGTGGTGCCCTCGACCCCCCTGGCCGGGGCGCTGAACAGCGGGGAGCCCGGCATGGAGCCGCGCCTGGCGGAGGCCACCCGGTGGCGGGAGCAGGACCCGGAGCGGTCGGCGCAGGTGCTGGCGTACGGGGTGCACTCGCTGGTCCGGGTGCCGCTGCGGGCGCGCGGGGTGCTGCTGGGGGTGGCCAGGTTCTGGCGGGCGCAGCGGGCGGAATCGTTCGAGCCGGAGGACCTGGCGCTGGCCGAGGAGCTGGTGGCGCACGCGGCGGTGTGCATCGACAACGCCCGCCGCTACACCCGGGAGCACACCATGGCGGTGACGCTCCAGCACAGCCTGCTGCCGCGCAGGCTGCCCGAGCAGACCGCGCTGGACGTGGCGCACCGCTACCTGCCGGCCCAGGCCGGGGTGGGCGGGGACTGGTTCGACGTGATCCCGCTGCCGGGCGCGCGGGTGGCGCTGGTGGTCGGGGACGTGGTCGGGCACGGACTGCACGCGGCGGCGACGATGGGCCGGCTGCGCACGGCGATCCACAACTTCTCGACCCTGGACCTGCCGCCGGACGAACTGCTGGGGCACCTGGACGAGCTGGTGAACCGGATCGACCAGGACGAGGCGGCGGGCGGCGAGCGCGCGGAGCTGGCCGGGGCGACCTGCCTGTACGCGATCTACGACCCGGTGTCGCGGCGCTGCACCCTGGCCACCGCAGGGCACCCGCCGCCGGCCGTGGTGGACCCGCAGGGCCGGGTGGTGTTCCCGGAGCTGCCGACCGGGCCGCCGCTGGGTCTGGCGGTGCTGCCGTTCGAGACCGCCGAGCTGGAGCTGGCCGAGGGCAGCCGGCTGGTGCTGTACACGGACGGGCTGGTGGAGGACCGGAAGCGGGACATCGACGAGGGGCTGGAGCTGCTGCGGGCCGCGCTGGCCGGATCGCCCCGCACGCCCGAGCAGACCTGCGCGGACGTGCTCGGGGCGATGCTGCCGGTGCACCAGCAGGACGACATCGCGCTGCTGGTGGCGCGGACCAGGGTGCTGGCGCCGGACCAGGTGGCGCAGTGGGAGGTGCCCTCGGACCCGGCGGCGGTCGGCGAGGTCAGGGCCGCGGTCGCGGAGCGGCTGACGGCCTGGGGGCTGGCCGAGGCCGCGTTCGTCACCGAGCTGATCCTGAGCGAGCTGGTGACCAACGCGATCCGGTACGGCTCCGGACCGATCCGGGTGCGGCTGCTGCGGGACCGCTCGCTGATCTGCGAGGTCTCGGACGGCAGCAGCACCTCGCCGCACCTGCGGTACGCGGCGACCGAGGACGAGGGCGGGCGCGGGCTGTTCCTGGTCGCGCAGTTCGCGGACCGCTGGGGGACGCGCTACACGGCCACCGGGAAGGTCATCTGGACGGAGCAGCCGCTGGAGTAGCCGTGGGGCGGGAGGCCGGCCGGGCGGGCTTCCCGCTCCGGCCGGCCTCCTGCCCCGGGCCGGCCTACGGCCGGAAGGCGGCGGCCAGCACGTTGACGACGTCGCCGACCACGATGACCGCCGGGGGCTTCACGCCCTCGGCCTCGACCACGGCGGCGACGGTGCCGAGGGTGGCGTCCACCCGGCGCTGGGCCGCGGTGGTGCCCTCCTGGACGACCGCGACCGGGGTGTCCGCCGGCCGGCCGTACTCGACCAGCCGGGCGGCGATCGCGCCGATCTTGTCCACGGCCATCAGCAGCACCAGGGTGCCGCTCATCTTCGCGGCGGCCTCCCAGTTGGTGAGCGAACGCTCGTCGTCCGGGCCGACGTGGCCGGAGATCACGGTGAACTCGTGGGTCATGCCGCGGTGGGTGACCGGGACGCCGGCCGCCGCCGGGACGCTGATCGAGCTGGAGATGCCCGGGACGACGGTGACCGGCAGTCCGGCCTCGACGCAGGCCAGCAGCTCCTCGCCGCCGCGGCCGAAGACGTACGGGTCGCCGCCCTTGAGCCGGACCACGAACTTGCCGGCCTTGGCGTGCTCGACCAGGGTGCGGTTGATCGCCTCCTGGGCCATGAACCGGCCGTACGGGATCTTGGAGGCGTCGATCACCTCGACGTGCTCGGGCAGTTCGGCGAGCAGCTCGCGCGGGGCGAGCCGGTCGGCGACCACCACGTCGGCGTCGGCGAGCAGACGTCGGCCGCGCACGGTGATCAGGTCGGGGTCGCCGGGGCCGCCGCCGACCAGGGCCACGCCGGCGCCGTGCGCGCGGTACTGGCGGGCGGCGAGCGAGCCGTCCCGCAGGCCGTCCACGATGGTGTCGCGCAGGGCGGCGGAGTGCCGCGGGTCGCCGGTGAGGACGGCGACGGTGGCGCCCGCGTCGCGGCCGCTGGCCGGGGTCCAGGCGGTGGCCGCGGCGGCGTCGTCGCTGCGGGAGCAGAACACCCGCTCGCGCTCGGCCTCGGCGCTGACCGCCGTGTTGACGGCCTGGTCGTCGGTGGCGACCAGGACGTACCAGGCACCGGCCAGGTCGCCGTCCCGGTACGGGCGGGCGTGCCAGGTGAGTTCACCGGTGTCGGCCATGGCCTGGACGGCCGGGGTGGTGACCGGCGATATCAGGTGCAGTTCGGCGCCGGAGGCGATCAGGGCGGGCAGCCGCCGCTGGGCGACCTGGCCGCCGCCGACCACGACGACGCGGCGGCCGGCCAGCAGCAGGCCGACCGGGTAGGGGGTACGGCCCTCGGTGCTCGGGTGCGGGGTGGGCGCGGTCATCGGCGGTGCTCCTGGATCGGGGGGAGGGTGTGGGGACGGTACGGCACGACACCGCTCCGCGGTCCGGCGCGCCCTCGGGCCGGTCCACGGAGCGGTGACGGGGTGCGTCAGGCCTTCTCGGTGACCCCGGCGGAGTCGAAGGTGGCTACATCGTGCATCGCCCGGGCCGCGCTCTGCACCAGCGGCAGGGCCAGCAGGGCACCGGTGCCCTCGCCGAGCCGCAGGTCCAGGTCGATCAGCGGACGCAGGCCGAGCTTCGCCAGCGCGGCCTGGTGGCCGGGCTCGGCGGAGCGGTGGCCGGCGATGCAGGCGGCCAGCACCTCGGGGGCGATGGCCTTGGCGGCCAGCGCGGCCGAACCGGCGATGACGCCGTCCAGGACCACGGGGGTGCGCAGCGACGCGGCGCCCAGCAGGAAGCCCGCCAGCGCGGCGTGCTCCAGGCCGCCGACGGCCGCGAGGACGCCGACCGGGTCGCTCGGGTCGGGCCGGTGGAGGGCCAGCGCGGCGCGGATGACCTCGATCTTGCGGGCGTGGGTCTCGTCGTCGATGCCGGTGCCGCGGCCGGTGACCTCGGCCGGGTCGAGGCCGGTGAACACCGAGATCAGGGCGGCCGAGGCGGTGGTGTTGGCGATGCCCATGTCGCCGGTGACCAGCGCCTTGTTGCCCGCCGCGACCAGGTCGCGGGCGGTCTCGATGCCGACCTCGATGGCCTTGAGGGCCTCCTCGCGGGTCATCGCCGGGCCCTGGGTCATGTCGGCGGTGCCGGGACGGACCTTGCGCGGCAGCAGGCCGGTGGCGCGCCCCTGCTGGACGGCGTCCGGCAGCTCGGCGGCGACGCCGACGTCGACCACGCAGACCTCGGTGCCGATCTGCTTGGCGAAGGAGTTGACCACCGCTCCCCCGGCCAGGAAGTTGTCGACCATCTGGGCGGTCACCTCCTGCGGCCAGGGGCTGACGCCCTGGGCGTGCACGCCGTGGTCACCCGCGAAGATCGCCACGCAGGCGGGCTCCGGGATCGGCGGCGGGCACTTGCGGGACAGGCCGCACAGCTGGGCCGAGATGATCTCCAGCATGCCGAGCGAGCCGGCCGGCTTGGTCATCCGCTTCTGCCGGTCCCAGGCCTCGCCGAGCGCCTTGGCGTCCAGCGGGCGGATGCCGCGCAGGGTCTCGGCGAGCAGGCTCTGCGGCTCCTCGCCGGGCAGCGCGCGGTTGCCGTACTGCTCCTCGTGGACGACCCAGGACAGCGGGCGCTTCTTCGCCCAGCCCTGCTGCTCCAGCTCGGGCTCGTCCGGGAACTCGTCGACGAAGCCGACGCACAGGTAGGCGACGACCTCCAGGTGCTCGGGCAGGCCGAGCTCGCGGACCAGTGCCTCGTCGTCGAAGAAGCTCACCCAGCCGACGCCCAGGCCCTCGGCGCGGGCGGCCAGCCAGAGGTTCTCGACCGCCAGGGCGGCCGAGTACGGGGCCATCTGCGGCTGGGTGTGCCGGCCGAGGGTGTGCCGGCCGCCTCGGGTGCGGTCGGCGGTCACCACGATGTTGACCGGGGTTTCGAGGATGGCCTCGATCTTGATTTCCTTGAACTGCTTGGCCCGGCCCTTGGGCAGCGAGTCCGCGTACGCCTCGCGCTGGTGCTCGGCCAGGGCGTGCATCCGCCTGCGGGTCTTCGCCGAGCGGATCACCACGAAGTCCCAGGGCTGCGAGTAGCCGACGCTGGGCGCGGTGTGGGCGGCCTCCAGGACGCGGATCAGCACCTCGTGCGGGATCGGGTCCGGACGGAAGCCGTTGCGCACGTCGCGGCGCTCGCGGATCACCTGGTGGACGGCCTCGCGGCCGGCCTCGTCGTAGCCGGGGGCGGCCGGGCCGCGCGGCTCGGCGGGCTCCTCGGGCTGCGGCTCGGGCTGCTCCCCCGCCTCGTCGGCGGCGGGCTGCTCGGGCTGCTGGGCCTGCTGCTCGGCGGCGGGCTGCTCGACGGCCTCGGCGGTCTCGGCGACCTCGACGGCTTCGGCGACCTCGGTGGCGGGCTGCTCGGTGGCTTCGGCGGGAGCCTCGGCGCCCTGCCCCGCGGCCTGCACGGCTTCGGCGGCGACGGGCTCCGCGACGGCGACGGGCTCGGTCCCGGCCGGGGCCTGCGCCTGCTCGGCGGGGGCCTCGGCCTCCGGAGCGGCGGCCGGCTGCCCGGCGGCGGCCTCGGCGGGTACCACGGCCTCGGCGGCCTCGGCAGGGGCGGCGGCGTCGGCGGCGGGCTGCTGCTCGGCCGTGGCCTCCGGCGCGACGGCTTCGGCGGGCTGCGCCGGCTCCGTCCCGGCGGCGGCCTCGGTCGCGGCCTCGGTCGGCACCTCCGCGACGGGCTCGGCGGCGACGGTGGCGTCAGCCGCCGCGGGCACCTCGGCGGTCTGCTCCGCGACCGGCTCGGCGGGCGCCTCGGCCGGGGCCGCGGCCTCCTGCTGCGGCTGCTCGGCCTCGGCGACGGGCTCGTTCACGGCCTGGCCCGAAGGCATCTCGCCGGTGCCGGCGGCGGTCTCGGCGACCGGCTCCACCACGGGCTCCTCGACGGCCTCCGGCGCGGTCCCGGCCGGCTGGGCCTGCTCGGCGGCCGGAGCGGACTCGGCGCCCGCCACGGCCTCGACGAGCTGAGCGGCCTCGACGGCATGGACGGCCTCGGCCGGCCCGGCGGCCTGCGGCGCGTCGGCGGCCGCTATGGGCGCGGGCTGCTGCGGGGCCGCTTCCTCGACGGCCGGAGCCTGCGCGGGCGCCTGGACCTTGGGCAGGCCGTGCGGGGTGGGCGCGGCGAGGAAGGCGGAGATCCGGCGCGGCTGACCGGCCGGGGCCGCGGCCTCGGGCTGCTCGGCGGGCAGCGCGGCGCCGTCGGCGGCAGCGCCCTCGACCGCGGCGGCCTCCGTGACGACGGGCTCGGCGACGGCGGGCTCGACGACGACGGCCTCGACGGCGGGCACGCCGGCCGCCTCGGCCACCGGCGGCACGGCCTCGGCCGGCTCCGCCACGACGGCCTGCGGAGCGACCGCGACGGCCTCCACCACGGCCTCGGGGACGGTCCCCTCCCGAACGGCCTGAACGGCCTGGACGTCCTGGACGTCCTGGACGTCCTGGACGTCCTGAACCGCGGCGGCCTGGACGACCTCCGGCATCTCGACGACCTCGATCACCTCGATCGCCCCGACCGTCTCGACGGACGGCACGGCCTCGACCGGGTACGCGTGCAGCGGCACCTGCTGGACCTGCTGCGCCTGCTGGGGCTGGTGGAAGTCCGGCGCCTGCGCCGGCTGCTGCCCGTCCACGACGGGAACGCCCGGGGCCACCGGAGCGACCGGCGCCACCGGGACGGCCTGCGGCGCGGCGACCGGAGCCTGGGCGACGGCCTCGGCCACCGGCGGACGGCCGACCACCGGGATGCCGTGCGCGGGCGTGCCGCCCTGCGAGGGGCCGCGGTCGGCCAGCGAGCGGACCGGCACCTGGCCGGTCATCAGCGACGGGTCCGGGATCGGCGGCCCGGCGTGCAGCGGGCGGCGCGGCTGCTGAGCCTGCGTCATCGGCTGCTGCACCTGCGGCTGCGTCTGGACGGGATGCCTGCCGTGCTCGGCGCCGAGCACCGGCGGGTCCACCGGCGGCCAGGACGGCTCGACCGGCGTGCCGTCCTGCTGCGGCGCGAGCGGCACCTGCTCGGCCGGGACGGCCGCCAGCGGCTCGCCCCAGGAGCCCTGCGGTCCCGGCATCAGCAGCACGTCGTCATCGTCGTCCAGGCCGTCCGGCGTGTCGGGCTGGTCGAGGAAGTGGAAGGCGGGGCGCGGGGCGCCCTGGTCGACGGCCCAGCCCTCGCCGGGGTGGCCGGGCTGGGGCATCCCGGGAACGCCGTAGCCGTGCTGGCCCTGCGGCGGGATGACGCCCGCGCCCGGGGGCATCGCACCGGACACGCCGCCGATCGGGGCCGCCGGGTTCGGGATCACACCGCCGTCCGTCACGAGGCCCTGGAGGGGTGCAACGCCCGCGACGCCCTCCGGTCCGCCGAGCCCGTCGGGCCCGGCGTGCAGGTGCTCCGGCATTCCCTCGCCCGGGACGTGGCCGCCATCGGTCATTGTCAAAGCTCCTTCCAGGCCGCTGCCGCGCCCTCGGCGACGCGATCACCGATCGCAGCGCCCATCCGCGCGGGCCGAACCAGCACCGACCCGCCCCTCATTACATGTGGCCGCCGCGCCGTGGCGCTGCGGCCCAAGTCCTTCCGGCGCACTGCGGCACCCGGCCCGGTGCACCTCCCGTACGGGACGGCACGTCGTCTGAAACAACGACAACCCGGAGCAACCGGCACGACCGCACCGGACCCTACGGCATTCTCCAGGTCCGGCACGAGGCCCGTCGAATTGCCCACACTCCGAACGGAACCGGGTTGCACCGCGTCAAAAAGGTGACAAACCGACTGAATCGGGTGGGTCGCCGACCGATGCAGCCGCCCAGGACGTCACACTACCGGCACGGCGCGGTCACCTCTCGAATAGGTGTCCGGATGCGACCTGGATCACCGTCCACGCCCGCGGACGGTCCCGGTGCACGCCCCCGGCCCGCCCGCCGGGGATCCGCCGGACGGGCCCGAGGCCTTCACACGATCTGCTCACCCCAGAGCACCAGCGCGCCGGTTCCGGCCGCTCCCAGCGCCAGCCCGTCGCCCTCCCCCACCGGCCGCAGCGGGGTCGCCTGGAGCAGCGCGCCGTCCGCCCGGTAGCCGGCCCCGTCGATCGCCCGGCGGACCTCCTCCGCCTCGGCGAGGGTCCGGGGCAGCGCGACGAACCGCTCGGGCCGGCGGGCCAGCACCGCGCGCACCACGTCGAGGCCGCCGGACTCCACCACCGCCGCGTCCGGCTCCGGCAGGCCGCCCAGCACCTCGGGGCCGCTCCCGTACACCGCCTCCACCTCGACGCCGTAGCGGCGGGCGTTGACGGTCAGCCGGGCGCAGGCCGAGCGGGAGCCCTCGACCGCGACCACGGCGGCGCCGAACCTGGCCGCCTCCACCGCGAGGGCGCCGCTGCCGGCGCCGACCGACCAGACCAGGTCCCCCGGACGGGCACCCAGACGGGCCAGCACCAGGGCGCGCACATGGGCGGGGAGCGACTCCGGCGCGCCCGGTGCGCCCGGTGCGCCCTCCACGCGCCCGGCGCCCGCATAGGCGTCACCGGGGAGCGCCCAGCCGCGTTCCGCGCCGGGGTAGCCGACCGGGCGCCCGGCGAGCCAGCCGGCCGCCTCGGTCACCGCGGACTGGGCGGCGCCGCCGATCACCAGCACCACGTTGGGGTCGCGCCACACGTGGTCGGCGATCCGGTCGGAGGTGAGGACGGTGACGTCCTCGTCCGGCGTGCCGAGGGCCTCGCAGACCACGAAGGTCCGGTGCACCCCGCGCAGCATCAGGGCGAGTTCGGCCGGCCCGGCGCCCGGCGCGGTGAGCACCGCGACCTTGGGGTGGGCCCGGCAGATGTTGGCCGCGCGGCGCAGCCGTCCGCCGTGCACGCTGACCACCTGGGCGTCCTCCCAGGGCATGCCGGCCCGGGCGAAGGCGGTGGCCACGGAGGAGACGGCGGGCAGCACCTCCAGTTCGAGGCCGAACTCGGGGCGGCGCAGGGTGCGCACCACGCCGAAGAAACCCGGGTCGCCCTCGGCGACCACGACGGCCGCGCCGCGGTGCTCGGCGATCCTGCGGGCGGCCTCCCGGATGCTGCCGAGGGTGATCCGCTCGGCGGCCTCCGGCACCGGGAGGGCGTTCAGTTGGTAGGGGGCGCCGGCCACCAGGGTCGCCGCGGCCAGGGCCGCGCCGGCGGCCTCGGTCAGCGGGGTGCCGTCCCACCCGATGACCGTGATCCGGTCAGCCATCTGCGGCCGTTCTCCCTCGACTCGGTGCGCCACTCGATCCGCCGTCGTGCGGTGCCGGAGCCGAGGCTACCGGGTGCGTTCGGCCGGAGCCCGACAACTCGCACACATGTCCGCGCTGGGTGAACGGCCCGCGCGCCTCAGTCGCGCAGCACGTAGCGGTGGTCGCCGTGCCAGCCCGCGCGGTGCAGCTCGGGCGACTCCAGGTCCTCGGGGAGCAGGCTCCACAGGATGAGGTCGCTGCGGCTCTCTCCCCCGGTCCGGTGGCCGGGAGGTGCCGCCGGCACCTCGCCGGACTCCCCGCGCACTATCCAGGCGCTGCGCAGCACGCCCTCGCTGATGCCGCCGACCTTCTGGGCGACCTGCTGGGCGGCCGTGTTCCCGGCGGCGGTGCGCAGTTCCAGGCGCAGGAAGCCGCGGTCCTCGAACAGCCACTGGGCGACGCCGAGGACGGCCTCGGGGGCGTAGCCCTCGCCGCGCGCCCAGACGGCGGTGACGTAGGAGATCTCGGTGCTGCGCAGCCGCCAGTCGGTGTTGCGCAGCTCGACCAGGCCGACCAGGCGCTGGGTCAGGTGCTCGGTGACGGCGAAGACGATGCCGCGCCCGGCGGCCCGGTGGCCGGGGGCGAGGGTGCGGGCGAGCTCGGCCGCGTACTCCTCGGTGAAGGGCTGCGGCAGGTCGGTCCAGGCGAGGACGAGGTCGTCGGCCATCATCGTGGCCAGGCCGGGGGCGTCGTCCTCCGCCAGGGGGCGCAGCAGCAGCCGTTCGGTGCTGATGGCGGTCTCGGGGAAGCTCGCTGCCATGCCGTCTCTCCTCGCCGGGTCGTGAACACAACACCGTACGCCTCCGTCGTGCCCCGGATGCCACGCGGTGCGCCGCCCGCACGACGGTACGTCAGATCGCGGCCGGCCGGAGTGTCCCTGGTGCATACTGCCCGACCGGGCCCCCGCCGAGGTGCGGCGGGGGCCCGGTCGGGATCGGGGCGTCGGGCGGGGGCGCGGCTCAGAACGCCGGGATGACCGCACCCTGGAAGGTGTCCTCGATGTACTTCTTGACCTCGTCGGAGTGCAGCAGCTCGGCCAGCTTCTTGACCCGCGGGTCGTTCTCCTTGCCCTTCTTGACGGCGAGGATGTTGGCGTACGGGTTGCCCTCGGCCTTCTCCAGCACCAGGGCGTCGGTGGTCGGCTTCAGGCCGGCCTCGATCGCGTAGTTGCCGTTGATGACGGCGGCGTCCAGGTCGGCGATGGAGCGGGGCAGCTGGGCGGCCTCCAGCTCCTTCCACTTGAGGTTCTTCGGGTTGCCCGTGACGTCGGCCGGGGTGGCGGCGGTTCCGGCGCCGTCCTTGAGGGTGATGAGCTTGTTGTCGGCGAGCAGCTTGAGCGCGCGGCCCTCGTTGGTGGCGTCGTTGGGCAGGCCGACGGTGGCGCCGTCCGGCAGGTCGGCGAGCGACTTGACCTTCTTGGAGTAGGCGCCCAGCGGCTCCAGGTGCACGGTCTCGACCGAGACGATGTCCGTGCCGTTCTTCTTGTTGAAGTCCTCCAGGTACGGCAGGTGCTGGAAGTAGTTGGCGTCGGCCGAACCGTCCTGCACCGCCGTGTTGGGGGTCACGTAGTCGGTGACCTCCTTGATCTCGAGCTTGAGGCCCGCCTTCTCCGCGAGGTTGTCCTTGACGTACTTCAGGATCTGGCCGTGCGGGGTGGGGGTGGCCGCGACCTTGAGCGGCGCGTTGGGGTCCGAGGAGGAGGACCCGGAACTGCCGCAGGCGGCGAGCGAGAGGGCGATGCCGGCGGTGGCGAGGATGCTGGTGAACTTCAGGGCGTTGCGCACGAAAAGTGCCTTTCTGCGTCGAACGGGGAGCCGCGTCCGGGGTCGGACGAGGGGAGGTCTAGTGGGCGCCGAGGTCCTCGTCGGCGGTGGTGGCGGGACGCGGGCGCAGCAGGCGGGTGCGTCCACCGCCGTGGCCCCGGCCGGCCAGCCGGCGCACGGCGTAGTCGCCGGCCAGCTGGATCACGGTGACGATGATCGCGATCTCCGCCACGATGATCCACATGAAGGAGGTCTCGAACCGCAGGTAGCCGTACCGGTAGGCGAGGTCGCCGAGACCGCCGCCGCCGACCGTGCCGGCCATCGCGGAGTAGCCGATCAGCGCGATGACCGTGGTGGTGACGGACGCGACGATGCCGGGGAGGGCCTCGGGGACCAGCACCTTGCGGACCAGCGTCCAGGTGCCGCCGCCCATCGCGTGGACGGCCTCGATCAGGCCGCGGTCGACCTCGCGGACGGAGGTCTCGACCAGCCGTGCGAAGAACGGGATCGCGCCGACGGTCAGCGGCACGGTGGCCGCCTGCCAGCCGAGGGAGTTGCCGGTCAGCCAGCGGGTGAAGGAGATCAGCGCGATCATCAGGATGATGAACGGCATCGAGCGCGTGAGGTTCACGATCGCGCCGAGCACCTTGTTCACCGGCTGGTTCTGGAGCACCCCGCCCTTGGAGGTGAGCACCAGCAGGATGCCGATGGGCAGCCCGAGGAGGACGGTGCAGAGGGTCGAGACCCCGACCATCTGGAAGGTCTCCTGGGTGGCGGGCCACATCAGTTCCTGCATCTGGTCCCAGGTCATGCCACCGCTCCGTTCGCCGCGTCGACCACGTCCACCTGGAGGCCCTGCTCGCGCAGGTAGCCGATCGGCACCACGTTGTCCTGGTGGCTGCCGGGGAGTTCGACCCGCATCCGGCCGACCATCCGGCCGGCGATGGTCTCCACCGCGGCGCCGAGGATGTTGATGTCGATCTGGTAGGTGCGGGCGAGCTGGGAGACGAACGGCTGGGCCGAGCTGTCGCCCTGGAAGGTGATCTCCAGCACGGTGGAGCCGGTGTGGCCGGTGCCGAACTCGCTGAGCGGGAACAGCTCGCGGGCCAGCTCCGACCCGGGCCGCGCCAGCAGGTCGGTGAGCTCGCCGGACTCGACCACCCGGCCGCCGCGCATCAGGGCGGCGGAGTCGCAGACGGACTTGATGACGTCCATCTCGTGGGTGATCAGCAGGACGGTGAGGCCCAGCTGCTGGTTGAGGTCGCGCAGCAGCTTGAGGATCGAACGGGTGGTCTCCGGGTCGAGCGCCGAGGTGGCCTCGTCGGAGAGCAGCACCTTGGGGTCGCCGGCCAGTGCCCTGGCGATGCCGACGCGCTGCTTCTGACCGCCGGAGAGCTGGGTGGGGTAGCTGCGGGCCTTGTCTCCGAGGCCGACCAGGTCGAGCAGCTCGGCGGCCTTGCGGCGGCGCTCGGTGCGGTCCAGGCCGATGATCTCCAGCGGGAGCTCGACGTTCTGCTGCACCGTCCGCGAGGAGAGCAGGTTGAAGTGCTGGAAGACCATGCCGATCCGGCGGCGGGCCTCCCGCAGCTCGCGGCCGGCCCGGTTCTCGCCGCCGGACAGCGCGGTGAGCTCGACCCCGTCCACGGTGACCGTGCCGGAGGTCGGGCGCTCCAGCATGTTCACGCAGCGGATGAGGGTGGACTTGCCGGCACCGCTGGTGCCGACGACTCCGTAGACCTCGCCCGGGCGGACGTGCAGGTCGACGCCGGCGAGGGCGGTCACCTCGCGGCCTCGGGAACGGTAGACCTTCGTCAGGTCCGTGGTGGTGATCACAGCGGCTTTCCGTGGGTCGGGGGCGCGGGCGGCGCGGGACGACCGCCCGACCGGGGTGCGGTCGGCGGCATCGTCACGGCGCTGCGCCGGGGGGATCCGGGCTCGCCACCCCTTGATCGTGGCCGTTGGACGGCCGGGCCCGCGGGCACGGCAGGGGGAGGAGTCCGGGAGGAGGGGCGCGCTCGCACGGGCGGGAGCGGCGCCGGATTCTCGCTTCGGGGCGCGAGGGGAAGGCGCCCTCAGGGGGGCGCCGGGGGCGGTGGCCCTCAGCAGTGACACATTCGACGACACATGGCACGCTCACCTGCCGGCAGGGTGCCGGTGGGGGTCCAGTTCGTCGTCGCAGTCATGTGAGCCAGTAAAACAGATGGGTCGATATCCGCCCAATCATTTGGCGGAGCTGTCCGCAATGCGGACATGCATCGCCGCCACCAGTACGGAGACGGCCCGGCGCCGCCACCGTTGGTCCGGATGGCGGCGGCACCGGGAACGCGCGCGGGACCGCGGGCTCAGGCCGTCGCGGCGAGCGGCGTCATGGCGGGCTTCGCGAGGTGGACGAAGCTCAGCCGGCCGTCGACCTGCTCGACCCGGGTCTGACAGTACCCCTGGCGGGCGTACAGCCGCAGGTTGCCGAGGCTGCGGTGGCCGGTGAACAGCTCGTAGGCGTTCACCGGGCCGTCCTGGGCCATCCGACGCTCCAGCGCGTCCAGCAGCCGGCCGCCGAGGCCGTGGCGCTGCATCCGCGGATGGACGACCAGGCGCCCTATCCGGCCGACGCCGTCGGCGCCGACGTGGCCGCGGACGGTGCCGACCACCTCACCGCCCAGCCGGGCGACCAGGACGTGCTGCTCGGACAGTTCGGCGCGCAGGCTCTCCAGGCTCTGCGTCAGGGGCTCGATCGCCCAGTCGCCGTACAGCTCGGCCTCGGGCTGGTAGCCGAGGTACTGGAGCTTGAGGATCTGCTCCGCGTCCTCGACCTCCGCGGCCGAGATGATCACGCTCTTGCCCATGTGGAGGGGCCTCCCCAGTCGTCGTGCGCGGCGCGCAGAGGGTGGCGCGCTCACGCTCAGTATCCGAGTGATCGCGTCACCGTCAAGGGCTGCGTTCGCCAGCGCTCTACCCGGGCGTCAGCTTCCCTCAACCTTCCGGGGGGCATACGTGAGGAGGGTCACCCCGGGTGCCGCACGGGTTCCGTACGGCCGTTCCCGGGCCGTTCAGGGGTACCGCTCCGCGTGGAGCAGCATCCGCAGGCAGGCCAGGCAGCGGGAGCGGGTGGGGCCGATCGAGCCACGCGGCATGCCGAGCCGCTCGGACAGCTCACGGTACGTGGGCGGCGGGTCCTCGGCGAGGGCGGCGATCAGCTGCGGACATCGGCCGGGCAGGGCGGCCACGGTCTCGCGGACCACACGGCGGCGGCGCTCGGCGAGGTAGACGTCCTCGGCGGAGGGGACGGGTGGGATGGCGGTGCACACACCGTGCATGACGGCGCCGGGCGGGGCCGGTTACGCCCGGGCCGGGGCGCGGACGCGGGAGGGGCGCGCCGGTCGGACCGCCGCGCCCCTCCCCCGTGACGTCAGGGATCGACGCCCTCGCCGGGGCCGGCCCCTCCGTCGGGGATCAGCCCTGTGCCCACTCCCGCTGCCGCGCCAGGTCCGCCTTCACCTCGGCGAGCTGGACCGCGACCGCCGAGGGGGCCGTACCGCCGCGCCCGTCGCGGGAGGCGATGGCGCCGTGGACGCTGAGCACCGAGCGCACCTCGGGCGTCAGGTGCCCCGAGATCGCGGCGAACTGCTCGTCCGTCAGGTCGGCCAGTTCGATGCCCTCGGCCTCGCAGACCTTGACGCAGGCGCCGGCCACCTCGTGCGCGACCCGGAACGGCACGCCCTGCTTGACCAGCCACTCGGCGATGTCGGTGGCGAGCGAGAAGCCGGCCGGGGCCAGCTCCTCCAGCCGCTCCCGGTGCACGGTGAGGGTGGCCATCATCCCGGTGAACGCGGGCAGCAGCACCTCCAGCGTGTCGCAGGAGTCGAAGACCGGCTCCTTGTCCTCCTGGAGGTCCCGGTTGTAGGCGAGCGGCAGCGCCTTGAGGGTGGCCAGCAGGCCGGTCAGGTTGCCGATCAGCCGGCCGGACTTGCCGCGGGCCAGCTCGGCGATGTCCGGGTTCTTCTTCTGCGGCATGATCGAGGAGCCGGTGGAGAAGGCGTCGTGCAGCGTGATGAAGCCGAACTCCTTGGTGTTCCAGATGATCACCTCCTCGGCGATCCGGGAGAGGTTGATCCCGATCATCGCGGTCACGAAGGCGAACTCGGCGACGAAGTCGCGCGAGGCGGTGCCGTCGATGGAGTTGCCCACCGAGCCGCCCTCGAAGCCGAGTTCGGCGGCGACGGCCTGCGGGTCGAGGCCGAGCGAGGAGCCGGCCAGCGCCCCGGAGCCGTACGGCGAGACGGCGGTGCGGGCGTCCCACTGGCGCAGCCGCTCGGCGTCCCGGCCGATGGCCTGCACGTGCGCGAGGACGTGGTGGGCGAAGAGCACCGGCTGGGCGTGCTGGAGGTGGGTGCGGCCCGGCATCGCGGTGTCCGGGTGCGCCTCGGCGAGGCCGACCAGGGCCTGCTGGAGGTCGAGCAGCAGGCCGCCGATGGTCCTGGCGTGGTCCCGCAGGTACATCCGGAACAGGGTGGCGATCTGGTCGTTGCGCGAGCGCCCGGCCCGCAGCTTGCCGCCGAGGTCGGGGCCGAGGCGCTCCAGCAGGCCGCGCTCCAGCGCGGTGTGCACGTCCTCGTCGGCGACGGTGCCGGTGAAGGTGCCCGCCTCGACGTCGGCGAGCAGCAGGTCCAGGCCGGCCAGCATGCCGGCCAGTTCCTCGTCGGAGAGCAGGCCGGCCTTGTGCAGGACCCGGGCGTGGGCCTTGGAGCCGGCGATGTCGTACGGCGCGAGGCGCCAGTCGAAGTGGACCGAGGCCGAGAGCTTGGCCAGCGCCTCGGACGGGCCGTCGGCGAAGCGCGCGCCCCAGAGGCGGACGTCGGCGGACTGCTGGACGGTCATCGCGGTGGCTCCTTCATGCATGTGCAGTAGGTGGCATAAGTATGCATCAGGCCGTATGAAACACAAAACCCCGGCCGATCGCTGTCTCCGTCGGCCGGGGTCGTCCCGGGGAAGGCCCTACTGGGCCTTGGCCTGGGCCAGTTGCATGAGGTGATCGGCGAGCGCCTGGCCGCCGGCCGGATCACGGCTGATCAGCAGCACGGTGTCGTCGCCGGCGATGGTGCCGATGATCTCGAACACCTCGGCCTGGTCGATCGCCGAGGCCAGGAACTGGGCGGCGCCGGGCGGGGTGCGCAGCACCACCAGGTTGCCCGAGGCCGTCGCGGAGACCATGAGTTCGCCGGCCAGCCGGGCCATCCGGCCCTCGCTGGCCGACTCCCCCATCGGCGCCCGCGGCGTGCGGTCGCCGCCCTCGGCCGGGACCGCGTAGATCAGCGCGCCGTCCCGGTTGCGGATCTTGACCGCGCCCAGCTCGTCCAGGTCCCGGGAGAGGGTGGCCTGGGTGACCACCAGGCCGTCGTCGGCGAGCAGCTTGGCGAGCTGGCTCTGCGAACGCACGGGCTGGCGGGTGAGCAGGTCCACGATCCGCCGGTGGCGCGCCGTGCGGGTCTGCGGGACCTGCGGCGTCGGGCCGGTGACGGACGGGCCGGAGTGGGATGCGGTCATGTGATTATTCTCCCGGAGAACGGTCAACTCGCATCGGCCGGGGCGCCTTCGCGCACCGCCCGGAGGATGCCCGGCAGCGCGGCCAGGAACGCGTCCGCCTCCTGCTCGGTCAGCACCAGCGGCGGGGCCAGCCGGACGGCGTCCGGGACGGCCGCGTTGACCAGGAAGCCCGCCTCCTGCGCGGCGGCCTGGACCTCGGCCGCGACCGGCTCGGTGAGCACGACGCCGAGCAGCAGACCCGCCCCGCGCACGTGCGAGACCAGCGGGTCGCCGAGCGCCTCGACGCCGTCGCGCAGCCGCTCGCCGAGCTTGCGGGCGTGCTCCAGCAGGCCCTCGGACTCGATGGTGTCCAGCACCGCGAGCCCGGCCGCGGCGGCCACCGGGTTGCCGCCGAAGGTGGTGCCGTGCCGGCCCGGGGTGAACAGGTCGGCGGCCGGGCCGAAGGCCAGCACCGCGCCGATCGGCAGGCCGCCGCCGAGCGCCTTGGCCAGGGTGACGACGTCCGGCTCGACGCCCTCGTCCGCCTGGTGGGCGAACCAGTGGCCGGTGCGGCCGATGCCGGTCTGGATCTCGTCCAGGACCAGCAGGGTGCCGGTGGCCCGGGTGATCTCGCGGGCCGCCCGCAGGTAACCCTCGGGCAGCGGGATCGCGCCGTTCTCGCCCTGGACGGGCTCCAGGAAGACGGCGGCGGTCTCGGTGGTGACGGCCGCGCGCAACGCCTCCACGTCACCGAACGGGACGTGGGTGACGTCGCCGGGCAGCGGGCGGAACGGGTCCTGCTTGGCGGGCTGGCCGGTCAGCGCGAGGGCGCCCATGGTGCGGCCGTGGAAGCCGCCCTGGAGGGCCACCAGGTGGGTGCGGCCGGTCAGCCGGCTGATCTTGAAGGCGGCCTCGTTGGCCTCGGCGCCGGAGTTGCAGAAGAACACCCGGCCGCCCGGCCGGCCGTCCAGCCGCAGCAGCCGCTCGGCGAGGGCGATGGTGGGCTCGGCCATGAAGAGGTTGGAGACGTGGCCGAGGGTGGCGATCTGCCGGGTCACGGCCTCGACCACCGCCGGGTGGGCGGTGCCGAGGGCATTGACGGCGATGCCGCCGAGCAGGTCGGTGTACTCCTTGCCGTCGGCGTCCCAGAACGTGCTGCCCTCGCCGCGCACCAGCGGGACGCGGGGGGTGCCGTAGTTGTCGGTGAAGGAGTGCTGCCACCGCTCGGCGAGCTGCTCGTTGTGCGTCACTGCGGTCACGCCGTTCATGCCAGTCCCCCGGTCACGGTCGGTTCGTCGTCCGGCACGACCATCGTGCCGATGCCCTCGTCGGTGAAGATCTCCAGCAGCAGGCTGTGCTGGACCCGGCCGTCCAGCACGCGGGCGGTGCCCACGCCGGAGCGGACGGCGCGCAGGCAGCCCTCCATCTTGGGGAGCATGCCGCTGGCCAGACCGGGCAGCAGCTCCTCCAGCTCGCTCGCGGTGAGCTGGCTGATCACGTCGTCGGACTCCGGCCAGTCCTTGTAGAGGCCCTCGACGTCGGTGAGGACGACGAGCATCTCGGCGCCGAGCGCGACCGCGATGGCGGCGGCCGCGGTGTCGGCGTTGATGTTGTAGACGTGGCCGTCGGTGCCGCGGGCGATCGAGGAGATGACCGGGATGCGGCCGTCGGCGATCATCGCCTTCACCGCGCCGGCCTCGATGTTGACGATGTCCCCGACCAGGCCGATGTCGACCTGCTCGCCGTCCACCACCGCGTACCGCTTGACCGCCGTCATGGTGTGCGCGTCCTCGCCGGTCATGCCGACCGCGAACGGGCCGTGCCCGTTGAGCAGGCCGACCAGCTCGCGCTGCACCTGGCCGGCCAGCACCATCCGGACCACGTCCATGGTCTCCGGGGTGGTGACCCGCAGGCCGTTGGTGAAGCTCGACTCCAGCCCCAGCTTGTCGAGTTGGGCGCTGATCTGCGGGCCGCCGCCGTGCACCACGACGGGGTGCAGGCCGGCGTAGCGCAGGAAGACGACGTCCTGGGCGAAGGCGGCCTTGAGGCTGTCGTCCACCATGGCGTTGCCGCCGAACTTGATCACGACGGTCTTGCCGTGGAAGCGCTCCAGCCACGGCAGCGCCTCGATCAGCGTCATGGCCTTGGGCAACGCGGTGTTGTTGCGGGCCTGTTCGCCCTTGGGTGCGATCTGCACGGTTTCCGGTGTCCTTGTCGGATCGGGTGGGGTAGGCCGGATCAGCTGGAGTCAGGCCGGATCAGGTGGAATGAGGCCCGATCAGCTGGAACCGGGCCGGATCACGTGGAGTAGGCGCTGTTCTCGTGGACGTAGTCGGCCGTCAGGTCGTTGGTCCACACCGAGGCGCTCGCCGTACCGGCGTTGAGGTTCGCGCTGATGACGACCTCCCGGCCGGCCATGTCCACCAGGTCGCGGTCCTCGCCCACGCCGCCGGCCTTGCAGACCCAGACGCCGTTGATCGCGACGTCCAGCTCGTCCGGGTCGAACGCGGCGGAGGTGGTGCCGATGGCGGCCAGCACCCGGCCCCAGTTGGGGTCCTCCCCGTGGATGGCGCACTTGAGCAGGTTGTTGCGGCTGATCGTCCGGGCGACCTCGACCGCCTCGTCCTCGGTGGCGGCGCCGGTGACGTCGATCCGGATGTCCTTGCCGGCGCCCTCGGCGTCGCCGATCAGCTGGCGGGCGAGGTCGGCGCTCACCTGGCGGACGGCCTCGGCGAACTCGGCCTCGTCCGGGGTGGTGCCGGTGGCGCCGGAGGCGAGCAGCAGCACGGTGTCGTTGGTCGACATGCAGCCGTCGGAGTCGATCCGGTCGAAGGTGGTGCGGGTGGCGCCGCGCAGCGCGGTGTCCAGGGCGGCGCTGTCCAGGTCGGCGTCGGTGGTGAGCACCACCAGCATGGTGGCGAGGCTCGGGGCGAGCATGCCCGCGCCCTTGGCCATGCCGCCGACCGTCCAGCCGGCCGGGCTGGTGTACTGGGCGGTCTTGTGGACGGTGTCGGTGGTCTTGATGGCGATCGCGGCGGCCTCGCCGCCGGTCCCGCTCAGCTCGCCCGCGGCCAGGGTGACCCCGGGCAGCAGGATGTCCATCGGCAGCCGTACGCCGATCAGACCGGTGGAGGCGACGGCGACCTCGCCCGCGTTGAGCCCCAGGTCCACGGCGGCCCGCTCCGCGGTGGCGTGGGTGTCCTGGAAGCCCAGCGGGCCGGTGCAGGCGTTGGCCCCACCGGAGTTGAGGACGACGGCGGAGACCCGGCCGCCCTTGAGGACCTGCTCGGACCAGAGCACCGGCGCGGCCTTGACCCGGTTGGCGGTGAAGACGCCGGCCGCGGCGAGCGAGGGCCCGTCGTTGACCACCAGGGCGAGGTCGGGGGTGCCGGAGGCCTTGATGCCCGCGGTCACCCCGGCGGCGCGGAAGCCCTTGGCCGCGGTCACTCCGACGTTCGTGCTCTTGCTCACGGTGCGACTCCGTTCACGGGAAGGCCGAGCTCCTCGGGCAGTCCGAGGGCGATGTTCATGCTCTGCACCGCACCGCCGGCGGTGCCCTTGACCAGGTTGTCGATCGCGCTGATCGCGATGATCCGCCCGGCGGCGGCGTCCAGGGCGACCTGGACCAGGGCGGTGTTGGCCCCGTAGACGCTGCTGGTCTGCGGCCACTGCCCCTCGGGCAGCAGGTGGACGAAGGGCTCGTCGGCGAACGCCTCGGTGTACGCGGCGCGCAGGCTCTGCGCGGTCACGCCCGGCCTGGCCTTGGCCGAGCAGGTGGCGAGGATGCCGCGCGGCATGGGGACGAGAGTGGGGGTGAAGGAGACGGAGACCGGCTCGCCCGCGAGCGGGGTGAGGTTCTGCATCATCTCCGGGGTGTGCCGGTGGACGCCGCCGACGCCGTACGGGCTGACGCTGCCCATCACCTCACTGCCCAGCAGGTGCGGCTTGGCGGCCTTGCCGGCGCCCGAGGTGCCGGAGGCGGCGACCACCACGGCCTCCGGTTCGGCGAGCCCGGCGGCGTACGCGGGGAACAGTGCCAGGGAGACGGCCGTCGGGTAGCAGCCGGGCACGGCGATCCGGTTGCTGCCCTTCAGCGCGGCACGGTGGCCGGGGAGTTCGGGCAGGCCGTACGGCCAGGTGCCGGCGTGCGCGGAGCCGTAGAACTGCTCCCAGTCGGCGGCGGCCTTGAGCCGGAAGTCGGCGCCGCAGTCGATCACCAGGACGTTCGGGCCGAGTTCCTCGGCGACGGCGGCGGACTGGCCGTGCGGCAGCGCCAGGAACACCACGTCGTGGTCGGCCAGCACCTCGGTGGTGGTGGCTTCCAGGACGCGGTCGGCGAGCGGGAACAGGTGCGGCTGGAGCAGCCCCAGTCTGGTGCCCGCGTTCGAGCCGCCGGTCAGCGCCCCGATCTCCACCTCGGGGTGGCCGAGCAGCAGGCGCAGTACCTCACCGCCCGCGTACCCGCTCGCGCCGGCGACGGCGACTCGCAATGCCATGGCGTTCCTCCTTCGTCTTGGCATGAATATACGCGTGACGGAAAATTCATGCAAGGAGTCGACGCCTGACCCCCGCCGTGGCGGGGGTGTGCAACCGGTCAGCGCTTGACGGCCCGCAGCACCACGAACTTGGGGTTCCCCGCGACGACTCGGCAGTTGCCGAAGAGGCGGCGTAGCTTGACGTGGTAACCGAGGTGGCGGTTGCCGACCACCCAGAGTTCGCCGCCCGGCCGCAGCGCCCGCTTCGAGTCGGTGAACATCCGCCAGGCGGTGGCGTCGGTGGTGGCCTGGTGGGAGTGGAACGGCGGGTTGTTGAGCACCAGGTCCACCGAGCCGGGGGCGGTCACGTCCGCGGCCAGGGCGTCGGCGGCCACGAACTCGGCCGGGGCGTCCGGGCCCAGGTTGGCGCGGAAGGTCTCCTCGGCGGAGGCCACCGCCTGGTGCGACTCGTCCACGAACACCAGCTCCGCACCGGGCCCGGCCAGCGCGGCGGCCGTACCGACCACGCCGTTGCCGCAGCCGAGGTCCACCACCCGGGCACCGGGGGCCGGGACGGGCAGGTGGGCGAGGAAGAAGCGGGTGCCGATGTCGAGCCGGTCGGCGCAGAAGGTGCCCGCGTGGTTGACCACCGTACGGCCGGAGACCGGACCGATGTCCGACGGCAGCGCGTAGCGGGTCGGCCACGGACTGGGGCCGGGGTCGAGCGCCGGGTCGGGGGTGCAGAGGATCAGCCTGGCCTTGCGGACGGCCAGCGAGGTGCGGGTCGGGCCGAGGATCCGCTCGAAGAGCCGGAGGGTGGAGGTGTGGATCTCGGTGGTCATGCCGGTGCCGACCACCACGGTGCCGGCGTGGACGGCCGGGGCGAGCCGGTGCAGCTGATCCTCCAGCAGGGCCAGGCTCTTGGGAACGCGCACCAGCAGCACGTCGATCCGCTCCGGCGGGGTGTCCCTGGTGGTCAGCAGCCGGGACTCGTCGACGGCGGCGCCGGCCCGGGCCAGGTTGGCCAGGGTGGCCAGGCGGCCGAGGTGGGAGTCGGTGATCTGGACCGGCCGGTACGCGGCGAGCGCGGTGGTCAGCGCGCCCCAGCGGTCGCCGAGGACGGCGACCGTGCGGCCGGCCAGCTCCGTCGCGGCGCCGGCCGCGCTGTCCGCCTCCCCGGCGAGGTGGCGCAGCAGGTACTCGTCGGCGGCGTCCCAGGCCCGCAGCCGCTCGCGCGGATCCGCTGGGTGACGGGTGAGCTCGAAGGTGCCCCAGGGAGTGGCCAGGGAGGTGTCCGGCGGGGTCGCGGCGGGCGTGGTCTGCGGATTCATCGTGTTCTCAGGCTATCCGACGACCCCAGGGAGACGGTTACGGACGGATACTGGAAGAGCCCGACCGAGAGGGGTGAGGGCGATGCAGTGGAAACTCGCAGTCGTGGTGGTCCCCGTATCGGACGTCGACCGCTCGAAGCTCTTCTACGAGGAGCAGGCCGGGTTCACCGTCGACCACGACACCCGGCTGCGGGACGGCCACCGGGTGGTCCAGCTGACTCCCCCCGGCTCGCCCTGCTCGATCGTCGTGGGCACCGGGATGACCGAAGCTCCGCCCGGATCGGTCAAGGGGCTCCAGCTGGTGGTGCCGGACATCGAGAAGGCGCACGCCGAACTGCTGGCCCGGGGCGTACAGGTCAGCCCGGTCCAGCACTTCGTGGCGGGGGGCCGGGTGAACGGGCACGGCGAGGCGTGGAACAACTTCGTGTTCTTCAACGACCCGGACGGGAACGCCTGGGCGGTCCAGGAGGCGCCGGCCGCCGTGCAGTCCTCGGGTGGTCCCCGAGGAGTCCTTGGGTAGGCTCCGGGAATGGCTGAACACGAGGGAAGCGTGCGGGTGGACAGCTGGATCTGGTCGGTCCGGCTGGTCAGGACGCGGGCGCTGGCGGCCGCCGCCTGCCGGGCCGGGCACGTCCGGGTGAACGGCGAACGGGCCAAGCCGGCCCAGGCGCTGAAGCCCGGGGACGAGGTCCGGGTCCGCGAGGAGGGGTACGAGCGGGTCGTGGTGGTGCGGAAGCTGATCCGCAAGCGGGTCGGCGCCTCGGTCGCGGCGGAGTGCCTGGCCGACAACAGCCCGCCGCGGCCGCCGCGCGAGTTCGTCGCGGCGGCCGGGACACGGGACCGCGGGACGGGGCGCCCCACCAAGCGGGAGCGCCGCGACCTGGACCAGCTGCGCGGGCACTGAGCGGCACCGGCCCGTCACGCGACGCCGAGCCGTCACACGGCGGCGGTCCGTTACGCGGTGGTCCGTTACGCGGTGGCGGTGGTGGCGGTGAGCACCCTGGCGAGGA
This sequence comes from Kitasatospora sp. NPDC036993, assembly GCF_055607525.1. Classification (NCBI taxonomy): domain Bacteria; kingdom Bacillati; phylum Actinomycetota; class Actinomycetes; order Kitasatosporales; family Streptomycetaceae; genus Kitasatospora; species Kitasatospora sp. NPDC036993. The sequence continues at coordinate 491,113 of NZ_JBVJRP010000003.1, forward strand.
AGCCGCCGAGGTTGCCCACCGTCCGGTCGATCTGCTGCTCCAGCGGCAGCGACTCGTCGGGCCTGGTGACCAGGGTGGACTTCTTCAGCCCGCGCACGTAGAGCGAGCAGGCCAGGTCGGCGCAGATGTACGTGCCGACCGTGTTGCCCTCGCGCCCGGCCGCCCCGGCCCTGCGGGCGGCGAGCAGCGCGACCCCTGACCCGGCGTGCGCGGTGATGCACAGCGAGCACACGTTGGTCTTGGTCAGGCTCCGCCGGATCACCGGCGAGCGCAGCGTCACCCCGACGAGCTCGCCCCCGTACGGCGCCACCAGGTACGCCCGGTCGGGCGCGCCCTGGTCCCGCCAGCCGAGGAAGTCCAACTGCTCCCACGGAAGTTCGGCAAGCCCCCGGGGCAGGTTGAGCCGGCGGGCCTCGCCCTTGGAGCAGTTGACGAAGGACGCGCGGATCTCGTTCTCACCCAGGGGTTCCATGCCGCGGAAACTAGCACCGGCCCGCCCGCCGTGTCGCGCCGATTTCACCCGGTGCGGACCGGATGGGCGGCCTGGACCGCGAGCCGCCGCGGGGCGTCCTCGCCGATCCGGGTGAGCAGGTCGTCCAGGGCGAGGAAGGCCTCCCAGCGCTCCCGCCCGCCGGCGGCGGCGAGCCGGTCGACCACGCGGTCCTCCAGATCCTGGACGCGCTTGTTCTTCCAGGCCTTGTCGGCCAGGCTCACCAGCAGTTCCTCGACGGTGACGCCGGGTTCCCCCCAGCTCGCGTGGCTGCGGGCGAAGCGGGCGAGGTGCTCGGGCACGCCGTGGGAGAGCAGCAGGGCGTGGCCGGCGGCCTCGTGCCGGGAGCCGGGGGCGGAGAGTTCCTCGGGGTGGACGGTCTTGCCGATGTCGTGGGTGGCGGCGCCGTACCGGACCGCCCCGCCGTCGAAGACCAGGCCCTCGCGGGCGCAGAAGTCGGCGATCTCCTCGGCCACCTGGTGCACCAGCGCGAGGTGGGCGACCAGTCGGGGCGGGGCGTCGACGGCCCGCAGCAGGCCGGCGACATCGGGGGGCAGCGGCGGCAGGGTGGTGGTCACGGCCGGAGGGTAGCCCGCCCGGTGACGGCTTGTCAGTGGGGGTCCGTAGGCTTCGACGGGCCGGTCCCGGCGCAGGAGGGGGGTGCCGGACCGGCCCGACGGAGCCGGGAGGGGCTACTTCTTGAAGGCGACACCGGCGTACGCCGAGACGTCCTGCCAGCCCTCGGGGAGTTCGGTGGTGGGCACGTGGCCCGCGGTGGGGCGCCAGAGCGGGAGCTGGACGAGCCCGGGGCCGGTGAACTCGAAGTCGCCGAAGAAGGGCTCGACGCCGGCCCGCGACCGCAGCACGAGCGGGGCGCTCGCGCTCTTGTAGATCCGGGTGCCCTCGGCGGCGCTCTCACGGGAGGCGAAGTCCGGGCTGCCGTGGGAGAGGATCAGCGCGCTGCCCGGGGCGAGCGCGTCGCGCAGGGTGCCGACGATCCGCTGGGCCCCCTCCTCGTCGCGGATGAAGTGCAGGACGGCGACCAGCATCAGCGCGACCGGCCGGGAGAGGTCGACGGCTCCGGCGAGCGCGGGGTGGCCGAGGATCGTGGCCGGGTCGCGCAGATCGGCCTCGATCACCGAGGTGTGCCCGGCCGGGTGGCTCGCCAGCAGGGCGCGGGCGTGGGTGGCGACGATCGGGTCGTTGTCCACGTACACCACCCGGGCGTCCGGGGCGACCCGCTGGGCGACCTCGCTGGTGGAGCCGACCGCGGGGATGCCGGTGCCGATGTCGATGAACTGGCGCACGCCGCGGCTCGCCGCGAACTCGACGGCCCGGCCGAGGAACTGGCGGTTGGTGCGGGCCATCAGGGGCAGCGCCGGGTAGGCGGATATCGCGGCCTGGGCGGCCTTGCGGTCGGCCTCGAAGTTGTCCTTGCCGCCGAGGTAGTAGTCGTACATCCGGGCGGTGTGCGGGACACCGGTGTCCAGCTCGCTCGGCGGCCGCCAGTCGTCGGCTCTGGCCCAGCCCCACTCGGTGTCCGCGGTCCGGCCGATCGCCGCGCTGTCCTCGTACATCCTGTCCGCCCCCAATGCGCCATGCCGGAATCGTTCGGCTACCGCCCGTCCACGCGGTGCGCGGTGATCGTATCCAAGGACACACCGTGGAAACAGCGGGAGTTCAGGTTTACGCAACACCCGGTGACGGGGTGTGTGCACGTCAAGCCCGGAGCGGCCGCCCCTCCCGGATCGCCCGCCGGGGCCGTCGTCCCTATGCTGGCTGCCGATGACTGCCGACCGCCGCACCGTACTGCGCACCACCGCCAGGTTCGCCGCCCTCGCCGCCACCGGTGCCCTCCTCACCTCCTGCGGCACCGGAACGCCCCGCCGGGCCGACCCGGGGGCGCTCGCCGCGCACCCCGGCACCGTGGACCCGCAGCACACCACCGACCCGGCCTGGAACGGCGGCGAGGGCCCTGCCTCCGCCACGCCCACCGCCTCGGCGGAGCCCCGGGCCGCCGACGGGCCGACGGCGGCCGCCGCCCAGCCCGCCACCCCGCCGGCGCCGCCCGCGCTGCCGCCGCTCGCGCCCGGCACCCCGGTCGAGGTCGCGTACGGGCCGCGCACCGGCGGGAACGTGGCGCTCACCTTCCACGGCAGCGGTGACCCGAAGCTGGCCACCGCGCTGCTGGAGGCCGCCGAGCAGCGCGGCGTCAACGTGACCGTGATGGCCGTCGGCAGCTGGCTCGACCAGCAGCCGCAGATGGCCCGGCGGATCCTGGACGGCGGCCACGAGCTGGGCAACCACACCCAGAACCACCTCAACATCTCCGCCATGACACCGGACCAGGCGCGCGCCGAGATCGCCCAGTGCGCGGAGCGCCTCCAGCGGCTCACCGGCTCGATCGGCCGCTGGTTCCGGCCCTCCGCCGCGCAGTACGCCACCCCGATGGTGCGGGAGCAGGCCAGGGCGGTCGGGTACGAGCACGTGCTGTCCTTCGACGTCGACCCGCGCGACTACAACGACCCCCCGGCCGCCGAGCTGCAGCGCCGGGTGCTGAACGCGGCGCGCGGCGGCTCGGTGGTGGCGCTGCACCTGGGCCACCAGTGCACGGTGGACGCGCTGCCCGCCATCCTGGACGGCCTGGCGAAGGCCGGGCTCAAGCCGGTGACCGCCAGCCGGCTCTGCGCGTGAGGACGTGTGGGGGCGCGTGAGCCGGTGATCAGACCATCGGGTCGTCGTCCTTGTACGGGCGCAGCCGCAGGGTACGGGCGTCCGAGTCGCGGATCGCGTCGGCCCGGTTGACCAGCTCCTCCAGGTCGTCCCGTCCGGCGTGGATGAACCGCCCGTGCAGCCCGTCGAAGCGGCCCCGGGCGGCGTCCACCGTGACCGCGACCATGTACGGAATGGAGCCCCAGGCGGTGGCGTCCCTGAACATCGGCATCCCCGCGGTCATGTCGGTGGCCACCGCGCCGGGGCTGATGTCGAGGACGACGATGCCGTTGCGGGCGAGTGAGTCCGCCATGTTGTCGGAGAGCTGGAGCAGCGCGCCCTTGGAGGTGGCGTACGCGGTGTAGTTGCCGTCCGGGCGCAGCGCGAAGCCGGAGTTGAGGTTGACCACCCGGCCCTGCCGCCGGGCGACCATGCCGGGCAGCACGCAGCGCAGCAGGTTGTAGGGGCCGCGCAGGTTGGTCTCGATCACCTGCCACCACTGGTTGGCGTCGGTCTCCCAGAGCGGCACCTCGGCGCGGTCGACCAGGCCGGCGTTGTTGACCAGCAGGTCGGTCGGCCCGAGGTCGCGCTCGACCACCCGGACCGCCTCGCGCACCGAACCGGGGCGGGTCACGTCGGCGGTCACGGCGACACCCCGGGAGCCGCGCTTGACGCACTCCTTGAGGGTGTCGGTCAGCGTCTCGTGGGTGCGTCCGACCAGGCCGACGGACATCCCCTCGGCGGCCAGGCCGATGGCGATCTCCCGGCCGATGCCCCGGCCGGCGCCGGTGATCAGGGCGACCTGTCCTACGAGCGATCCCGTCGACACCGCGTGCTCCCTTCGCCGTCCCCGGCCCTGTCCGATTCCGCCCCGGCCCTGCCGTCCTCCGCCCCCGGCCCCCGTCTGCGGCATTCTGTCGGCCGCCGGGCGGAGCCGGCTCCGGCACACGGAGCCGGGGCCGCCGCCTCACTCGTTCGGGGGAATCCTGACACTGGCACCGCGCCGGGGAGGGGGTGACCTACTGGCCGGTACGGAGTAGTAACGTCGTCGGGGCGGTGCCCGGTGCACCCGTTCCGGCACACCGGCCCCGTCGTCCAGCGGCTCGCTGGGCCACCCCGCAGCTGGGCGACCCCCAGCTCCACCGAAGGGCAACTGAGTGAGTGACATCGCGCGCGTCGGAGTGATCGGCTGCGGCCTGATGGGGTCGGGCATCGCCGAGGTCTTCGCCCGGGCCGGGTTGGACGTCCTGGTGGCGGAGGCCAGTGGCGAGGCGCTGGAGTTCGGCCGCACCCGGCTGACCAACTCCCTGGACACCGCGGTCAAGCGGGGCAAGCTGACCCCGGAGCAGCGGGACGAGGCGCTGGCCCGGCTGTCCTTCACCGTCGAGCTGTCCGACTTCGCCGACCGCGACCTGGTGGTCGAGGCCGTCGCCGAGCGCGCGGACATCAAGGTCAAGATCTTCGAGACCCTGGACCGGGTGGTCGAGCGCCGCGACGCGATCCTCGCGTCCAACACCTCCTCGATCCCGATCGTGAAGCTGGCCGCCGCCACCACCCGCCCCGAGCAGGTGATCGGCCTGCACTTCTTCAACCCGGCGCCGGTCCAGAAGCTGGTCGAGGTCATCCCGACCCTGACCACCTCGGCGACCACCACCGAGCGGGTCGAGGCCTTCGCCTCGCAGGTGCTCGACAAGGAGCCGATCCGCGCCCGCGACCGGGCCGGCTTCGTCGTCAACGCCCTGCTGGTGCCCTACCTGCTGTCCGCGGTGCGGATGTTCGAGTCGGGCGTGGCCACCGCCTCCGACATCGACAAGGGCATGGAGGCCGGCTGCGCCCACCCGATGGGCCCGCTGCGGCTGTGCGACCTGATCGGCCTGGACACCATCGTCTCGATCGCCGAGTCGATGTACGACGAGTACAAGGAGCCGCTGTACGCCGCTCCCCCGCTGCTCTCCCGGATGGTCGACGCGGGCCTGCTGGGCCGCAAGTCCGGCCGCGGCTTCTACGACTACACCGCGAGCGCCTGACGCCCGCGGCGCCTCCGGGCACGGGGGCCCGGCGACCGTGAACCGGTCGCCGGGCCCCCGTTTTTGACCTGGCGTCAGCTGTTGATGGTGTAGCTGTCGCCGTACACCTTCCACTTCAGCGGCGGGTTGAGGTCGAAGTTCTTGGCGTTGAGGAAGACCAGCTGCTCGGTGTCGACCCGGCTGGTGTCGGAGTGGGCCTCCTCCTTCTTCATGACCACCTTGCGGGCGTCCAGGAAGGCCTTCAGGTAGGTGGCCTCGTCGCCGCCCTGGGCAGGCGTCCTGGCCTTCTTCATCGCGGCGGCGCGGATGCCGCCGAAGCTGTCCGAGCTGGTGCCCGGGCCGTGCATCACGATGGCGTCGTAGTAGGCGAACTGGCCGAGCGCGCGCAGGCCGTCGCTCTTGCCCTGGCTGACGGCGGGGTTGAAGTACACCCGGTCGCGCTCGTCGTTCTGGGCCTGCTGGAAGACGGTGTCCTTGGCGGCGGTGGCCCAGTCCTTCTCGAACGCGGAGCCGAGGCCGGCGTGCGAGTCGGTGCCGTTGACCTTCTTCAGGGCCGGCAGGTACTTGGCCAGGACGTTGCCGGGCTTCAGGTCGGTGTAGTGCTGGACCAGCTCCAGCATGTCACCGGTGCCGGAACAGAAGCCGATGATGCCGGCGGTGTAGCCCCGGCCGTCCTTGATGTCCTCGATGTACTTGTACTGGGCCTTCCAGTCCAGCGACGAGTTCTCCGCGCTGGACACCAGCTGCATGGCGATGTCCTTCTTGTGCGGGTCGTCCAGCCCGGCCGCGGCCAGCCGGACGGCGGCGGCGGCCGGCGACGGGGCGGCCTGGGCCGCCGTGGTGGCCGCGACGGTCAGGGGGGCGGCCACCAGGGCGGCGGCGAGGGCGATGCGGAGGGCACGACGGGGCTGCGAACGCATGGAACGGCTCCGATTCCTCGATGGGTTAGGAAACTTTCCTAACAAGAAGAAGGAAACGCCCTCGGCCGCGCTCCCGCAAGGGTTTTGACGGAACCTCTTCAAGAGATCTTGGGGCCGCGGACCGGCCCGCGCCGTCGCGCGGCTCAGTACGCCCGGCGCCTCACCCACCAGACCGCCCCCGCGCACGCGGCCACGCCCAGGGCCGCCGTCCAGCCGGACTCGACGAACTGGAACGGCCAGAACCGGTCCGCCGGCTGGTACACCTCGTGGGCGGTGTAGCCGCCGTCCCGCACCAGGGCCTGGAGCCGGGCGAAGTCCCCGAGGCCGTAGAACGCGTCGCCGGGGATCCGGTTCCCGGCCGGGTCGGAGAACCAGACGTTCAGCACCCAGCGGTCGTCCAGCGCCATGGGCACCATGGAGTGCCTCGGCTCCTCCAGCGGAGGCAGGTAGTGGGCGCGCACGGCGTGGGCGAGGAACGGCAGCGCGACCGAGGCCGCCAGGCCGGCCCCCACCGCGGCCACCGTCCGGCGCAGCACCGCACCGGCCAGCGCCGCGACCCCGAAGGCCACCAGCACCCGGCCGACCAGCACCGGCGGCGTCTGTACGAAGACCTCCGGGCTGAACCGCCCGTCCCTGAGCGTCAACGGCTCGCTCCACCAGCGCAGCACCAGTCCGAACAACGCCGCCACGACGGTCAGCGCCGCGCCGCCCACGACCAGGCCGCCCACCGTCCAGCGGGTCCGCCCGGCGCCCTGGGTCCAGGCGAAGCGCACCGTGCCGTGCTCGAACTCCCTTGCCAGCAGCGGCCCTCCGAGGAAGGCCCCGAAGGCTCCGCCGAGGACGTAGAGCACGGCTCCGAATTCCTGCAGTCCGTCGCCGTACTGGCGCAGGAACTGCTTGTAAGCGGCCGTGCAGGCGTCGGCGGCCGGGTCACAGGAGTTCGCGCCCGTGCGCTCCAGGCCGTCGTGCAGGTACCAGCCGTGGGCCAGCAGCGCCAGCGAGACCACGGCCATCATCGTCAGCAGGGTCACCAGCGCCGGCCGGTGGCGCAGCCCGGCCGCCCGCAGCACGGCGGAGCGGGACGGCGCGAGGGTCGGGGACGTCACGGCAGCAGCACCTTCTCGTTCGGAGGGACGGCTCCGCGCGGTCCCGGGAGGGCGGAGGCGGCCGGCTCGCGCAGGTAGGCGAGCACCAACTCCGCCAGCCCGACACGCTGTTGGCGCCAGGAGCCGGAGACCGGAGCGTCCGCGCCGCCGGTACGGACCAGCAGGTGGGACTGGGCACCGGCGCGGCGGTCGCGGACCACCGGCAGCCGCCCGGCGACCTCGCCGGCCTCGGCGGTGGGACCGGTGAGCATCCGGTGGCCGCCCAGCAGGTCGTCCACCTCCCCCGCCACCTGGACCCGGCCGGCGCCGAGCGCCACCAGGTAGTCGCAGCTCTGCTCCAGCTCGTTGACGGCGTGCGAGGAGAACACCACCGACATGCCGTCCTCGGCCACCGCGGTCAGCAGCACGGCCATGAAGTCGTGCCGGGCGAGCGGGTCCAGGGCCGCCAGGGGCTCGTCCAGCAGCAGGAGTTCGGGGCGCTTGGCGAGGGCCAGGGCGAGCGACACCTGGGCCTGCTGCCCGCCGGAGAGGCGGCCGTACCTGCGGTCCAGCGGAATGCCGAGGCCCTCCAGGTGGGCGCGGGCCCGGCCCCCGTCCCAGCGGCGGTTGAGGTGGCGCCCCATCGCCAGCAGGTCGCGGACGGGCAGGCCCGGATAGAGTGCGGCGTTCTGGGCGACGAAGCCGATCCGGTCCAACGCGCGCGGCGAGCCGGGCGCCTGGTCGCCGAGGACGGTCAGCGCGCCCTCGCTGGGCAGGGCCAGCCCCGCGGCGAGGCCGAGCAGCGTGGTCTTGCCGGCGCCGTTCGGGCCGACCAGGGCCACCACGTGCCCGGCGGGCACGGCGAGCCGGCAGTCCCGCAGCGCCCAGGAGCGGCGGTAGCGCTTGCCGAGCCCGGCACAGTCGATCACCGTGTCCACGGCCATCAGGCCACCACCCCGTCCCGGCCCTCGCGCAGGTCGCGCAGCGCGTCCTCGAACACCGCGGCCATCCCCTCCTCGTCCAGCCCGGCGGTCCGCGCCGAGCGCATCCAGTCCAGCAGCCCCCGGCGCAGCGCGGCCCGTTCGCGCAGCGGCACCACCCCGGCCGGCAGGCCCCGTACGAAGGTGCCCTGGCCCCGGCGGCCGACCGCGAGGCCGCGGTGCTCCAGCTCGCGGTACGCCTTGAGCACCGTGTTCGGGTTGATCGCCAGTGCGGCCACCGCCTCGCGCACCCTGGGCAGCCGGTCCCCCTCGGTCAACCAGCCCATCCGCAGCGCCTGTTCGACCTGCTGCACGAGTTGCAGGTAGGTCGGGACGCCGGAGGCCGGGTCCAGGCGGAACTCGATCGGGGAGGGCTGGTCCGCTTCTTTATCTACTTCCATAGGTAAAGAGATAAGCGACGGACTGATGATCCGTCAACCCCGGGAAAGACGAAGGGCCCCGGCCCGGACTCGTGGTCCGGGGCGGGGCCCTTCGTCAGCCGCTGCCGCGTCAGGCGCCGCGCAGCACCGCGCCGGTGCGGGCGACGGCCTCGGCGACGGCCGCCTCGCGGGCGGCGGTGGCCTCGTCGGCGGTCAGGGTGCGGTCGACCGCGCGGAAGCGCAGCGCGTAGGCCAGCGACTTCTTGCCCTCGCCGACCTGCTCGCCGGTGAACACGTCGAACAGCCGGATGGCCTCCAGCAGTTCGCCCGCGCCGGAGCGCAGCGCGGCCTCGACGTCGGCGGCCGGGACGGCGGTGTCGACGATCAGCGCGACGTCCTGGGTCGCCACCGGGAAGCCGGAGACGGTCGGGCCGTTGACCCGGGCCGCGCCGTCGGCGGTGAGCAGGTCGATGTCGATCTCCATCGCGGCGGTGCGGGCCGGCAGCCCGAGCGCCTTGACCACCCGCGGGTGCAGCTCACCGGCGTGGCCGACCACCCGGTCGGTGCCGGCCACCAGCAGCTCGGCGCAGCGGCCCGGGTGCCAGGGAGCCAGCTGCCCCTGGCGGACGGTCAGCTCGACGCCGGCCGCGCGGGCCACCGTACGGGCCGCCTCGACGGCGTCCGCCCAGAAGGCCTGGGCGCCCTTGCCCCACCAGCCCGACGGCAGCCGCTCGCCCGCGAGGGCGACGGCGATCCGGCGCGGCTGGTCCGGCAGCGCGGCGTCCAGCTCGGCGAGCTCCTCGTCGCTGGGCCGGTGGTCGACGGCCGGACGCGGGGCCACGGACAGCTCGTCCTTGGGCAGGAAGACCGTGCCGGTCTCGAAGACCGCCAGGTCGGTGTTGCCCCGGCCGACGTTGCGGCGCAGCGCGCCGAGCAGGCCCGGCAGCAGCGTGGTGCGCAGCGCCGGCTCCTCGTCGTTCAGCGGGTTGACCAGCTTCACCGTGCGACGGCGCCGGTCGTCCGCCTCCAGGCCGAGCGCCTCGAAGGCGGCCTCGCCGATGAACGGGTAGTTGTTGACCTCGACGTAGCCGGCCCCGGCCACCGCGACGCCGATCCGGCGGTTCACCCGCTGGGCCTCGGTCAGGCCCTTGCCCGGGGGCACGTCGGGCATCCGGGCGGGGACGTTGTCGTAGCCCTCCAGCCGGATGACCTCCTCGGCGAGGTCGTACGGGTCGGTGAGGTCGGGACGCCAGGTCGGCGGGGTGACCTCCAGGACGTCGGCACCGGAGACCGAACAGCCGATCTCCTGGAGACGCCGGGTGACGGTCTCGCGGCCGTACCCGGTGCCGGCCACCCGGTCGGGCAGGTCGGCGGCGATGGTGATGGTCCGCACCGGGTGCGGGGCCGCGATGTCGGTGACCCCGGCCTCGGCGGTGCCGCCGGCGATCAGGACCAGCAGGTCGACGGCGCGCTGCGCGGCGGCGCGGGAGGCGTCCGGGTCGACGCCGCGCTCGAAGCGCTTGGACGCCTCGGAGGGCAGCTTGTGCCGCTTGGCGCTGCGGGCGATGGCGACCGCGTCGAAGTGCGCCGCCTCGATGATCACCTCGGTGGTACCCGGGCCGGCGGCCGGGTCGAGGATCTCGGTGGAGGCGCCGCCCATCACGCCGGCCAGGCCGATCGGGCCGCTGTTGTCGCAGATCAGCAGGTCCTCGGCGGAGAGCTTGCGCTCCACGCCGTCGAGGGTGGTGAGGGTCTCGCCCTGCTCCGCCCGGCGGACCGTGATCGGGCCGTCCACCCGCTGCTTGTCGTAGGCGTGCAGCGGCTGGCCGACCTCCAGCATCACGTAGTTGGTGATGTCGACGGTCAGCGAGATCGGCCGGATGCCCGACTTCTGGAGCCTGCGCTGGAGCCAGATCGGGGACTTGGCGTTCGGGTCGACGCCGATGACCGTACGGGCCACGAAGCGGTCGCAGCCGGTCTGGTCGTTGACCTTCACCAGGTAGCCGAAGGAGTTCGCCGGCGGCACGTCGAGCAGCGCCGGGTCGGCCAGCGGCAGCCCGTACGCGGCGGCGGCCTCGCGGGCCACGCCGCGCATGGACAGGCAGTAGCCGCGGTCCGGGGTGACGGCGATGTCGAGCACCTCGTCGACGAGCTGGAGCAGCTCGATGGCGTCGGTGCCGGGCTCGAACTCCGGCGGGAGCACGATGATGCCGTCGTGGTCGTCACCCATGCCCAGCTCGCGGGCGGAGCAGATCATGCCGGCCGAGGTGTGGCCGTAGGTCTTGCGGGCCGCGATCGGGAACGGGCCGGGCAGCACCGCACCCGGGAGCACGACCACGACCTTGTCGCCGACGGCGAAGTTGGTCGCGCCGCAGACGATCTCCTGCGGCTCACCGGTGCCGTTGGCGTCGCCGACGTTGACGAAGCAGTGCCGGATCGGCTTCTTGAAGCCGGCCAGCTCCTCGATGGAGAGCACCTCGCCGACCACCAGCGGGCCCTTGAGGTCCGTGCCGAGCTGCTCGACGGTCTCGACCTCCAGGCCGGCCCTGACCAGGCGCTCCGCGACGTCACGGCCCGTCTCACCGGCCGGCAGGTCGACGTACTCGCGCAGCCAGGAAAGCGGGACGCGCATCAGATCTCCATCCCGAACGGGAGGGTGAAGCGGACGTCACCCTCGACCATGTCGCGCATGTCGGCGACGTTGTGACGATTCATCAGGATCCGCTCCAGGCCCAGGCCGAAGGCGAACCCGCTGTAGCGGTTGGGGTCGACACCGCAGGCGACCAGCACCCGTGGGTTGACCACGCCGCAGCCGCCGAGCTCGATCCAGCCCTCGGAGGAGCAGGTGCGGCACGGCCGGTCCGGGTTGCCGACGCTCGCACCGCGGCACACGAAGCACTGGAGGTCGATCTCCGCGCTCGGCTCGGTGAACGGGAAGTAGGACGGGCGCCAGCGCAGTTCCAGGCCGCCGCCGATCAGCTTCTCGACCAGCACCTCGATGGTGCCCTTGAGGTCGGCGAAGGTGATGCCCTCGTCCACCGCGAGGCCCTCGACCTGCCGGAAGACCGGGGTGTGGGTGGCGTCCAGCTCGTCCGTCCGGTAGACCCGGCCCGGGCAGACCACGTAGACGGGGGGCTCGCGGTCGAGCATGGTGCGGGCCTGGACCGGGGAGGTCTGGGTGCGCAGCACCACGCCGGAGTCGGCGGAGCCGTCCGGGGCCTGGACGAAGAAGGTGTCCTGCATCGAGCGGGCCGGGTGGTCCGGGCCCAGGTTGAGGGCGTCGAAGTTCAGCCACTCGGCCTCGACCTCGGGGCCCTCGGCCACCTGGTAGCCCATCGCGACGAAGGTGTCCTCGATGCGCTCGGCCATGGTGGTCAGCGGGTGCCGGGCGCCGCGCGGGGCGCGGTCGTACGGCAGCGTGACGTCCACCGCCTCCTCGACCAGCACGCGGGCGTCGCGCTCCGCCTCCAGTTCGGCCTGCCGCTTGGCGAGGGCCTGGTTGACGGCCCCGCGGGCCTGGCCGATCAGCTTGCCCGCTGCGGCCTTGGCGTGCGGGGGGAGGGCGCCGATCTCGCGGTTGGCGAGCGAGAGCGCCGAGCGGTCGCCGGTGTGGGCGACCTTGGCCTGCTTCAGCTCGTCCAGGGAGCCGGCGGCGGCGAACGCGGCGATCGCCTCGTCCCGCGCCTGCTCCACCACCTCGGGCTTGAGTGCCTCGACCTCGACCGGGTCGTACGACTTGTTGGGTGCCGACATCTCTATCTTTCCCGTGCTCCTGCTCGTCCGTGCTCAGGTGTGGGGTCGCCTTCACGTCACGCCCGGCGGGGCCGGGGCACGGGCAGCCGGTCGCCGTTCGCCGGAGGCTCACGGGAGTGGTGTCCGCGGCTCAGCCGCGCAGGGCGTTGCGCAACGCCAAAGGTCGAGTGTAGTCGCAGCGCGTAGCGCGGCTGCCGTGAAGCCCGCCCGGCCCCGACCTACAACATGCTCTGCTTGTCGTTCATGCTCCTTCAGAGCATGAAGTCGGGCACGCCGGCGGGCAGGATAAATCGGAACCGGGCGCCGCCACCGGGCGCGCGGTCGACGCGGATCGAGCCGCCGTGGGCCTCCACGATGCCCTTGACGATGTAGAGGCCCAGGCCCGTGCCACCGCGCTTGGAGCCGCGCCAGAAGCGCGTGAAGACGCGCGGCATCGAGTCCTCGGGGATGCCACTGCCTTCGTCGCTCACGGTGACCGCTGTGCCTTCCACGATGCGGGGCGGGGTGCCGTTGCGCTCCCAGAGGGGCGCCTCGACGACCTCCTTGGCCGGTGCCACCTCGATCGTGACAGTTCCCTCGCCGTGCCGCACCGCGTTTTCCAGCAGGTTGGCGAGCACCTGGTCGACCTTGTCCGGGTCGGCCCACAGCACCGTCAGCGGCTCGCCGATCCGGATGTCGAAGCGCTCCTCGGGGATGCCGGTGGCGACCTTGCGCTCGACGTGCCGGCGCACCGCCGCCGCCAGGTCGACCACCTGCTTGCGCAGTTCCAGCCGGCCCGCGTCGATCCGGGAGATGTCCAGCAGCTCGGCGATCAGCCGGGTGACCCGGTCGGCGTCGGCGTCCACGGTCTCCAGCATCAGCCGCTTCTGCCCGTCGGTGAACCGCTCCCACTTGGCCAGCAGCGTCGCCGTGAAGCCCTTGACGCTGGTCAGCGGGGAGCGCAGCTCGTGCGCCACGGTGGCGATGAGCTCGGCGTGGCTGCGCTCGGTGCGGCGCCGGGCCTCGGTGCCGCGCAGGGCGATCACCAGGCGCTCCAGCGGCCCGCCGGGCGCGCCGCGGACGTACCGGGCGGAGACCAGCACCTCACGCCCTCCGGGCAGCAGCAGGTTGCGCTCCGGCTGGCGGGTGCGGATGGCCAGTCCGCCGTACGGGTCGGTCAGCTGCCACCAGCGGCGGCCGTCCAGGTCCTCCAGCGGGAGGACGTCCTCCAGGGCGCCGCCGAGCGCGGCCTTCGGGAGCACGCCGGTGAGCCGGGCCGCGGCCCGGTTGAAGCAGACCACCCGGCCCAGCGCGTCGGCGACCACCAGGCCGTCCGGTAGGTCGTCCGGGTCGAGCTCGGGTCCGCTGCCGACCATGGGTTGCCTCCCCGATTACCCACCGTGCCGTTCCCCCCACAGAGGCAGACCCTAGCGCCTCCCAGGCGCCCGCAGTAGGGCTTGCGGGGTGGATCCTGTCCGATCGGACCGGGGCGGCCGGGGCGCGTGCGCCGCCTGGCGGAGGCGGGGTCGGCGCGGAGCACCCGCGACCTCCCCGGGTACGTCAGGCCTGCGCGCGGCAGCCGCCGGGCGAACGCTGCGCACGCGCCGAGGCGTACAGGCAGACGGCCGCCGCGGTGGCCAGGTTGAGGCTCTCGGCGTGACCGTGGATCGGGACGCGCACGACCTCGTCGGCGAGCGCGCGGGTCTCCTCCGGAAGCCCCCACGCCTCGTTGCCGAACACCCATGCGCCGGGCGCGCCCAGGGTGCCCTCGTCCAGCTCCCGGTCCAGGTCGCGCTCGCCCGCGCCGTCCGCGGCGAGCACCCTGACACCGGCCTCGCGCAGCCTGCCGACGGCCTCCTCGACCGGCACGCCGACCGCCACCGGCAGGTGGAACAGGCTGCCCACGGAGGCCCGGACGGCCTTCGGGTTGTAGAGGTCCACCGAGGCGTCGGTGAGCACCACGGCGTCCGCGCCGGCGGCGTCGGCGGTGCGCAGCACCGTCCCGGCGTTCCCGGGGTCGCGCACGTGGGCGAGGATCGCGACCAGCTTGGGGCGGGCCTTGAGCACCTCGTCGAACGGAGTGTCGATGAAGCGGCAGAGCGCCACGATGCCCTGCGGGGTCACGGTGTCGCAGATCCCGGCGATCACCTCGTCGGTGGCGGTCAGCACCGGCAGCCCCTCGGCCAGGACGGCCTCGACGATGTCCGCGTGCCGCTCGGCGGCCTCCAGGCCCACGTACACCTCGACCACGGCGTGCTCGGCCGTCCCCGGCAGCCGGCCGAAGGAGACGGCCTCCCGGACGGCCTGCGGGCCCTCGGCCAGGAAGCGGCGCTCCTTGGTGCGCTGGTTCCGCTTGGCGAGCCGGCGGGCGGCGACGACGCGCGGCGAGCGCAGGGAGGTGAGCAGGGGGGTCTCGGTGCTCGGCATGGTCTCGGTTCTCTGGAGGCGCTGACGGAGGCTGGAGCTGACGGAGGCTGGAGGAGGAGGGAAGAACGCAGAACCGGACCCGCAGGAGAGCCTGCGGGTCCGGTGAGAGCTCAACCGATCTCGGAAGATCAGGCGGCGTCCGCGGCGGCCTTCGGGGCGTTCACGTCGGCCGGCAGCGCCTTCTGGGCGACCTCGACCAGGGAGGCGAACGCACCCGGGTCGTTGACGGCCAGGTCGGCCAGCATCTTGCGGTCGATCTCGACGCTGGCGGCCTTCAGGCCCTGCACGAAGCGGTTGTAGGTGATGCCGTTGGCACGGGCCGCAGCGTTGATGCGCTGGATCCACAGCTGACGGAAGTCGCCCTTGCGCTTCTTGCGGTCGTTGAAGTTGTAGACCAGCGAGTGGGTGACCTGCTCCTTGGCCTTGCGGTACAGGCGCGAGCGCTGGCCACGGTAGCCGCTGGCGCGCTCCAGGATGACCCGGCGCTTCTTGTGGGCGTTGACTGCCCGCTTGACGCGTGCCACTTGATTACTCCTTGGGTTGGACCACGGACTACTTCACGTGGTCCGTCATTCGAATGGGTCGGGAAGGATCAGCTGCCCCGCCGACGGCTCGCACCGGGCGGGAGGGCGATCACTTGCCGAGAAGCTTCTTGATCTTCTTGGCGTCACCGGGGGCGGCCACGACGGTCCCGGCCAGCTTGCGGGTCAGCGTCGAGGGCTTGCGCTCCAGGAGGTGGCGGCGGCCGGCGCGCTCGCGCAGCACCTTGCCAGAGCCACTGATCTTGAAGCGCTTGCTGGCGCCACTGTGCGTCTTCTGCTTCGGCATTTCGCCGTATCTCCTCGTCGGTCCCGTCCACGCCCGCGCGGCTGCTGCCACGCGGGCGCGAACTGGATGGATCTGCGGTGACCGGGCGGGACGCCCCGTCACCCTGTGGGCCGGTCTCCCGGGCCTCCTGGCCGGTGAAGGCTCAGGCGCCCTGGGAGGCGGCCGGCTGCTCGACCGGAGCGTCGGCCTCGTCGGCCGGCGCCTCGGCCGGGGCGTCCTGCGCCTCGGTCACGGCGTCGTCCGCCTCGGCCGCGGCGTCCAGGGCGTCATCCGCCTCGATCGCAGCGTCCAGGGCGTCGTCCTCCTCGGCGTCCGCAGGGGCGTCGGAGCCGGCGACGCGGCCCTGACGCTCGGCCTTGCGGGCGTCCGCGAGGGCGCGGGCCTCGGCCATCGCCTCGGTCTTCTTCTTGTGCGGGCCAAGGACCATGATCATGTTGCGGCCGTCCTGCTTGGGCGAGGACTCCACGAAGCCCAGGTCCTGGACGTCGTCGGCAAGCCGCTGAAGCAGACGGAAGCCCAGCTCGGGGCGGGACTGCTCACGACCGCGGAACATGATCGTGATCTTGACCTTGTCGCCCTGCTTGAGGAACCGAACGACGTGACCCTTCTTGGTGTCATAGTCGTGCGGGTCGATCTTCGGCCGGAGCTTCATCTCCTTGATGACCGTGTGCGCCTGGTTCTTGCGCGCCTCACGGGCCTTCATGGCCGACTCGTACTTGAACTTGCCGTAGTCCATGAGCTTGCACACCGGCGGCCGGGCGGTCGCCGCGACCTCGACCAGGTCGAGGTCGTACTCCTGCGCGAGCTCCAGCGCCTTGGCAAGCGGCACGATGCCGACCTGCTCGCCGCTGGGACCGACGAGTCGCACCTCGGGGACGCGAATCCGGTCGTTGATGCGGGGCTCGGTGCTGATGGGGCCTCCTCGGTTGCACCTTCTGCGATGCGGCCGTCGGACGGCGGTCGCACGTAGTGGACTCGACCACTGGGCGGGGCTTCATTCGTGCTGCGCTGTCCGGTACGTACACCGCCACACGAAAAAAGCCCCGCTCGGTACAAGCGGGGCTCCACACAACCGGGGGCGACGCCCGGTGAGGGGCGCTGCGGCGACTCGGCGCCAGAGGCGCCCGTCGCGGACCGGGACCCGTCGACCCTGAGGCCGACCAGGTGGGAGACTTTCGCGGTTGCCCTCTCGGGCCTCCTCGGTGGAGCCTCCACTTGCTGGCCAGGTGCCCATACGGGATCCCGGCCGGTCAGTCTCGAAGCTTACAGGGTCACGCTGTCGAACGCTATTCCGCCCCGCCCCGCGGCCGCGGACACGACCGTCTCCCGGCGCGGATACGGCCGTGTCCCGGTGCGGATGGCCCCCTTGTACGCTCCATGGGTACGGACCGATCGACACGATGGAACGAGCCCCCCTTGAGCAGCGAGCCCACCCAGAACCCCGGCGCGGACGACGACGCGATCGGCTTCGACGACCTCACCCGCGACATCGCCGAGGTCCCGGCCGTCGAGGTGATCACCACCGTGGCGGTGCACCTGATGAGCGCCGCCGCCGTCAAGTGCGGTCTCGCCGAGGGCGGCGAGAAGGACAAGGACCTGGACGAGGCCCGCAAGCTGATCACCGCGCTGGCCGGGCTGGTCACCGCCGGCGCCCCCGAGGTCAGCAACTTCCACGCCGCCCCGCTGCGCGACGGGCTGCGCTCGCTCCAGCTCGCGTTCCGCGAGGCCTCCATCGTCCCGGACGCGCCGGGCACCGGACCGGGCGAGAAGTTCACCGGGCCGGTCTACTCCTGAGGCCGGCTCCGGACGGGAGTACCTACTAGGCCAGTAGGTACTCCCGTTCCCGTCTACCGCTGGTAGAGCCGCTCCCCCGGCAGCTCCGCGTTCGCCGGCAGCACCGCGAGGTCCAGCCCCCGGTCCAGCCGCACCCGCAGCACCGGGTCGGCGGCCACCGCCTGCCCGACCCGCTGCGCGGCCGCCTGTAGCCCGGCCTGGTCCAGCGCCGGGTCGAACACCACCGCGAGCACCCCGTCCGAGTCCTCCGAGCCCGCCAGCAGCCCGCTGACCACCTGCGGCTCGGCCGCCAGCAGCCCGCGGACCGCCTCGCGCACCTCCGGGTCCAGGACCGGCGGCACGAACGCGCGGTTCTCCGCGAGCGCCCGCAGCCGGGCACCGCCCAGCTGGAAGGGCACCGGCCCCGCCGGGTCGATCAGCAGGGTGTCGGCGCGCTCCGAGAAGGCGACCATCGCGGCCTGCGGGGCCGCCGTCGGCGCCGGCCGGGCGTCGGCGCGCCAGCGGGCGAGCGCCTCCAGCGACGTGAAGGCCGGCAGCGCGCGGCGCCCGTCCGGGGCCTCCAGGACCGGGACGGCCATGTCGCTGGTCTTGTCGTGCCGGTGCCCGTGCTCGTCCACCTCGACCTCGCCGAGGATCGCGACGATCGGGACCATCAGCCGGGTGGGGGTCAGCGCCGCCAGCACCGCCGGCTCGGCCGCGCGGTCCTGCGACCAGCGGGCGAGCGCCTCGACGAGCGCCGGGTCGGCGGTGCCGTCGTCGTCGGAGAAGCCGGGATTCGGGATGCTCTTGCCGACGAACGCCGGGTTGGAGAAGTCTTTGCGGTCCACCCGCCCGACCCTATGCCACCGGGCGCGAGCGGCCCCGGTTCCCTGCACGCGGGGCCTACCCCCCGGTAGCGCGGTGTGGCACCCTGCGCGCATGGTGATCCTCGACGCGCCCGCGACCGCGCCCGCCCCGGTCTCCGACCGCCTCCGGTACGACCGCGCCACCGCCCACCTGGACGGTCCGGTGGCCGTCGTGGACCTCGCCGCGT
The DNA here is from genome assembly GCF_055607525.1 of Kitasatospora sp. NPDC036993. Taxonomy (NCBI): domain Bacteria; kingdom Bacillati; phylum Actinomycetota; class Actinomycetes; order Kitasatosporales; family Streptomycetaceae; genus Kitasatospora; species Kitasatospora sp. NPDC036993. Next base: position 509,521 of record NZ_JBVJRP010000003.1, read on the forward strand.
TCGACGCGAACGCCGCCGACCTGGTCCGCCGGGCGGGCGGCAAGCCGATCCGGCTGGCCAGCAAGTCGGTCCGCTGCCGGGCGCTGCTGGAGCGGGCCCTGGCCGTGGACGGCTTCCTCGGGGTGATGAGCTTCACCCTGGACGAGTCGCTCTGGCTGGCCCGCACCGGCGTCCGCGACGTCCTGCTCGCCTACCCCTCCGCCGACCGGGCCGGCTTCGCCGAGCTGACCGCCGACCCGGAGGCCGCCCGCGAGATCACCGTCGTGCTGGACGACCCTGCCCAGCTGGACCTGATCGACGGGGCCCGGGGCGGCGACGCCGAGGTCCGGGTCTGCCTGGAGCTGGACACCTCGCTGCACCTGCTCGGCGGCAGGATCCGGGTGGGCGCCCGGCGCTCACCGCTGCGCACCCCCGAGGACCTCGGCGCCTTCGCCGAACTCGTCCAGCGCCGCCGGGGCTTCCGGGTGGTCGGCCTGATGGCGTACGAGGGGCACGTCGCCGGGGTCGGCGACCGGGTGCCGGGACGGCCGGTGCGCTCGCAGCTGATCCGGCTGATGCAGGCCAGGGCGAGGACCGAGCTGGCCGAGCGGCGGGCGGCGACGGTCCGGCGGCTGCGGCAGGTGGCCGACCTGGAGTTCGTCAACGGCGGCGGCACCGGCAGCGTGGAGTCCACCGTGGCCGAGCGCGCCGTCACCGAGGTGGCGGCCGGCTCCGGGCTGTACCTCCCGCAGCTGTTCGACAACTACCGCTCCTTCCGCGGCCGCCCGGCCGCGCTGTTCGGCCAGCCCGTGGTGCGCCGCCCCGGCCTCGGCGTGGTGACGGTGCTCGGCGGCGGCTACCCGGCCTCCGGCGCGGCCGGCCCGGACCGCTCGCCGGTCCCCTACCTGCCGGCCGGGCTGCGTTACGACCCGATGGAGGGCGCCGGGGAGGTGCAGACCCCGCTGCTCGGCCCGGCCGCGGACGACCTGCTGATCGGCGACCGGGTCTGGTTCCGGCACGCCAAGGCGGGCGAGCTGTGCGAACGCTTCGCCGAGCTGCACCTGGTCGAGGGCGACCGGATCGTCCGGACCGTGCCGACGTACCGGGGTGAGGGGAGGACGTTCCTCTGACGCTTCGTCCGCCGCTGCCCTAGCGTGGTGCCCGACACCGCGGCAGTGACGAGGGGAGCGGCATGGACGCCGAGATCACGGAGATTGCGACGAGGGGTGCGACCGCGCTGGCCGGCCTCATGGTCACCTCGGCCTGGGACCGGGTCAGGCCGCGGGTCGCCGCGCTGTTCGGCCGCAGGGCGGACTCGGTCTCCGAGGAGCTGGACGAGGCCCGGGCCGAGCTGGTCGCGGCGCGGGAGGGCGACGGCGAGTCCGCCGCCCGGAGCGTGCAGGGCGAGTGGGAGCCGAAGCTGCGCCGGCTGCTGGCCAACGACCCGGCCGTGGTCGCCGAACTCCAGGCCGTCCTCGACGAGTTCGCCCCGAAGCCGGCCGAGCGGCCGAACGTGGTGCACAACGAGCTCAAGGACATGACGGTCAGCGGCGGCATCGTGATCCAGGCCGGCACCATCACGGCCCGCGACATCGGGAGCTGACCTTTCCGGAGCCTTAACTGGGCCCGATGGAACGGCTAACCACTGCCGTCCATCGGGCCTTTGCGCTGTTCCGGGGCCTACAGTGCGTCAACAAGCACAGCACGCGCGGCTATTGCCATCTGGTCCAGACCAATCCTACGCTCTGGCCGGGGGCCGCGCGCCGGGCCGGCGGCTCCCGAACGGGCAGGCGTGCCCGTTCCCCCACGCACGCCCGGAACGACGGTCAAGGAGTCCCCACCCCATGTCCATCAAGCGAAGTGCCCTGTCCGTCGGCGTGATCGGCGCCGCGGTCCTCGCGGTGGCCGGTGCCACCGCCGGCACCGCCAGCGCCCACGGCACGATGACCAACCCCGTGAGCCGGGTCGCCGCCTGCTACGCCGAGGGCCCCGAGCACCCGGTGTCCCAGATCTGCAAGGACCTCGTCGCCGCGAGCGGCACCCAGCCGCTCTACGACTGGAACGAGGTCAACATCGCCAACGCCAACGGCAACCACCAGGCGGTGATCCCGGACGGCAAGCTCTGCTCGGCCAACCGCGACAAGTACGCCGCGCTGGACTGGCCGCGCACCGACTGGCCGGCCACCGCGGTGAAGGCCGGCGCCTTCACCTTCCAGTTCCGCACCACCGCGCCGCACGTCGGCACCCAGACCGTCTACATCACCAAGCCGGGCTACGACCCGACCAAGCCGCTCAAGTGGTCGGACCTCGACGCGACCCCGGTGGCCAAGGTTCAGGTCGACCGCAACGCCGTCAACGGCTCCTACTCCTACTCCGGCACCCTGCCGCAGCGCACCGGCCGCCAGGTCCTGTACACGGTGTGGCAGCGCAGCGACAGCCCGGAGGCCTTCTACGCCTGCTCCGACGTCGACTTCGGCGCCTCCACCACCGCCGTGTCCGCGCTCGCCGCCCAGGCCCCGGCCGCGCCCAGCGACGCCCAGATCGCCGCCGACGCGTCCAAGTCCACGGTCGCCCACCACGGCCACGGCGGGGACCCCGACTCCCCGGCCGGCCAGGTGGTCCCGACCGCCTCCGCGGCCGTGGGCGGCACCTCGTCCACCGGTCCGCTGCTGCTCGCCGGCGCCGCCGCGATCGGCGTCGGCTGGGCCGGCATGGTGCTCCGGCGCCGTCGCGTCGAGGCTGTTCGACACGACTCCTGACGCCGGACGCGGGACCGGGCCGGCCACACCCCCGTCCGGTCCGGTTCCCGCGGCACCACCCGCGACAGCGAACGGCGGCGGCCCACCCGGAGGATTCCCTCCCGGGTGGGCCGCCGCCGTGTGAGGAGCGCGGGGCTCGGGTGAGCGCGAGCTCAGGTGGTGGTGCCCCCGGCGCCGCCGGAGCCCGAGCCGGTCCCGGGCAGCCCCGGGATGCTCGGCAGCTTGCCCTTGTAGTCGGTGATGCCCTTGACGATGGTGTCCATCACCGCGACGTCCGGCGCCTTGTCGGCGATGTCGAAGCCGAAACGCACCGAGACCAGCGACTTGCCGTCGGCCGACGGGAAGACCACGCTCTGCACGTAGCCGTTGTTGCCCTTGGGCGCGTCCACCTTCCAGCGGACCAGGTAGCCGTCCTGGCCGTTGACCTTCACGGCCTCCGACTTGAGCTCCTCGTGCCCGGTGATGTCGCCGTACGAGGTCTTGGCCGCCGCGACGACGTCGGCCTTGGCCGCCGACTGGGCGTCGGTGCCGCCGCCGGCGATGCGGCCGGTGTTCACGCCGCCGAGGGAGCAGTCGCCCTCGCCGCCCGCGCAGGTGTAGGAGCCGACGGTGAGCAGGGCGTAGCCGTCGCTGGTGGTGCCGGCCTCCCAGCCGGACGGGGCCGGCACGGTGAGGCGGTTCACCACGTCGACCGCCTTGTCGGCGCTCGGGCGGGTCTTGCCGCCCCCGCTGCCGCCGCTTCCGTTTCCGCCGTTGCCGTTCCCCCCGCTGCCGCCCTTGCTGTCCCCGCTGCCGCCGTTACTGCCGCCGTCCCCGTTGCCGGGGTCGCCGAAGCCCGGGAAGCCGCCCCACGGCCCGTAGCCGCCGCCCTGCGGGGCCGGGCGGGCGGAGCGCTGCGGGTGGTCCCCGTGGCCGTCCATCGCGAGGTAGGTGACGCCGGAGCCGGCGCCCAAGCCGAGCAGCGCGGCGACGGCGGTCGCCAGCACGAGCTTGGAGGGCTTGCGCCAGGCCTTGCGCGGCGGCGGCGCGGGCGAGCCGTAGGCGGTGCCGAACGGCGGCGGCTCCGGGTAGCGGACGGTCGGGCCGTTCTCCAGCACCTCGCCCTCCAGCACCCTGGGCTGCTCGGCCGTACCGGGCGCCTGGTCCGCGGCGGCCGTCGGCTCCGCCCCCGGGGTGGCCGGCGCCGACGTCCGGGCGTCCGGCGCCGGGGCGTCCGAGGGGGCGGGCCTGGTGTCGGCCGTCCAGCCCCTGCCGTCCCACCACCGCTGCGGCCTCGGGTCGCCGGTGGTGTCCTTCGGGTCCGGGTACCACCCGGCGGGAATCTGCTCACTCACGACAAAGAATCTAAAGGCATCCGGATAAACGCGAAATCAGCGCGGCAGGGTATTCCCGCAGTTTTCGATGAGATTCCGGTGAGAACCCGCTGCGGGCGCCTCCGCCGGCCTCGCGGCGGGCCCTACAGCGGGGTCACGTACGCCCCGGAGATGCCGCCGTCCACCAGGAACTCGCTCGCCGTGACGAACGAGGAGTCGTCGCTCGCCAGGAAGGCCACCGCGGCGGCGATCTCCTCGGCCCTGGCGAACCGGCCGAGCGGGATGTGCACCAGCCGGCGGGCGGCCCGCTCCGGGTCCGCGGCGAACAGTTCGCGCAGCAGCGGGGTGTCCACCGGCCCGGGCGAGAGCGCGTTGACCCGGATCCCCTCCCGGGCGAACTGCACGCCCAGCTCGCGCGACATCGCCAGCACCCCGCCCTTGGAGGCGGTGTACGAGATCTGCGAGGTGGCCGCGCCCATCCTGGCCACGAAGCTGGCGGTGTTGATGATCGAGCCCCGCCCGTGCCGGCGCATGTACGGCAGCGCGGCCTTGCAGCACAGGTAGACCGAGGTCAGGTTGACCTCCTGGACCCTGCGCCAGGCGTCCAGTCCGGTGGTCAGGATCGAGTCGTCCTCGGGCGGTGAGATGCCCGCGTTGTTGAAGGCGACGTCCACGCTGCCGAAGGTCTCGTACGCCTCGTCGAACAGCGCCTCGACCATGTAAGGGTCGGTGACGTCGGTGTGCACGAACAGCCCGCCGACCTCCTTGGCGGCGGCCTTCCCGGTCTCCTCGTCCAGGTCGGCGCAGACCACCTTCGCCCCCTCCGAGGCGAGCCTGCGGGCCGAGGCCAGGCCGATCCCGCTGCCCGCGCCGGTGACCACGGCGGTGCGACCGACCAGGCGGCGGCAGACGATGCCGTCCTGCGCGGCGTGCTTCTCGCTCATCGGGCTGTCACTCCTCGCTGTGGATGAAGACGTTCTTGGTCTCGGTGAAGTGGCGCAGCGCGTCCGGGCCCAGCTCGCGGCCCACCCCGGACTCGCCGAAGCCGCCGAAGGGCGTCCAGTAGCGCACCGAGGAGTGCGAGTTGACCGACAGGTTGCCCGCCCGGACGCCCCGGGCCAGGCGCAGCGCGCGGCCGACGTCCCTGGTCCAGATCGAGCCGGACAGGCCGTAGCGGGTGGCGTTGGCCAGCCGCAGCGCGTCGGCCTCGTCGGTGAACGGCAGGACGGCGGCGACCGGGCCGAAGATCTCCTCGGCGACGGCCGGGACCTGCGGGTCCTCGGGGGCGATCACCGTGGGCGGGTACCAGTAGCCGGGCCCGTCCGGGACCTCGCCGCGGGCCAGCACCGGCAGTTCGGGGGTGAGGTAGGAGGCCACCCGGCGGACCTGGGCGGCCGAGATCAGCGGGCCGAGCTGGGTGTCCGGGTCGGTCGGGTCGCCGGTGCGCAGGGCCTCGACGGCGGGCAGCAGCAGGGCGAGGAAGTCCTCGTACACCTCGCGCTGGACCAGGATCCGGCTGCGGGCGCAGCAGTCCTGGCCGCTGTTGTCGGCGAAGGACATCGGGTCGGCGGCGCGGGCCAGGTCGGCGTCGGCGAAGACGATGTTGGGGCTCTTGCCGCCGAGTTCCAGGGTGACCCGCTTGGCGCGGGCGGCGCAGCGGGCGGCGACCTCCTTGCCGACCACGGTCGAGCCGGTGAAGACGATCTTGCGGACGGCCGGGTGGTCCACCAGGGCCCGTCCGGTGGTGGCGCCCGCGCCCGGGACGACCTGGAACAGGCCCTCGGGCAGGCCGGCGGCGAGGGCGAGTTCGGCCAGCCGCAGGGCGGTCAGCGGGGTCGCCTCGGCGGGCTTGAGCAGGACGGCGTTGCCGGCCGCGAGGGCGGGGGCGAAGCCCCAGGCGGCGATCGGCATCGGGAAGTTCCACGGCGCGATCACCCCGACCACGCCGATCGGCTCGTGGCAGGTGACGTCCAGGCCGCCGGCCACCGGGATCTGCCGGCCGGTGAGCCGCTCCACTCCCCCGGCCGCGTACTCCAGCAGGTCCCGGACGTTGCCGGCCTCCCAGCGGGCGTTGGCCACGGTGTGGCCGGCCTCGCCCACCTCCAGGGCGGCCAGTTCGGGGACGTGCACCTCGACCTGGTCGGCGAACCGGCGCAGCAGCCGGGCGCGTTCGCCGGGGGCGAGCGCGGCCCAGCCGGTCTGGGCCTTCAGCGCCTGCTGGACGGCCGTGGCCAGCTGGTCGGGGGCGGTGTCGGGGACGGTGGCGATCACCTCGCCGGTGGCGGGGTTGCGGACGGTGCTCGCGGGGACGGCGCTCGCGGCGCCCTCGGGCGCGGTGCTCGCGGTCGGCTCGGTCATGGCTCACGTCCGTCGGTCATGCGTCACATCCGTTCGAAGGATCGGTAGCGCTCCCAGTCGGTGACCGCCCCGTCGTAGGCGGCCTGTTCGACCCTGGCCATGTTCAGGTAGTGCTCGACCACGTCGTCGCCGAAGGCCTCGCGGGCCAGTTCGCTGTCCTCCCAGAGCACGGCCGCCTCGCGCAGCGACCCGGGCACCCGCGCGTACTCGTCGACCGCGTAGGCGTTGCCGAGGCAGGGCGCGGGCAGTTCCAGCTTGCGCTGCAGCCCGTGCAGGCCGGCCGCGATCATCCCGGCCACCGCGAGGTACGGGTTGACGTCACCGCCCGGCACCCGGTTCTCCATCCGCAGGCCGGGGCCGTGGCCGACCACCCGGTAGGCGCAGGTGCGGTTGTCCCGGCCCCAGGCGACGGCGGTCGGGGCGAAGGAGCCTGGGCGGTAGCGCTTGTAGGAGTTGATGTTCGGCGCGTACAGCACGCTGAACTCGCGCAGCGCGAGCAGCTGGCCGGCCAGGAAGTGCCGCATGGTGTCGGTCATCCGGCCGTCCCGGTCGGCGAAGGCGGGGGCGCCGACGGCGTCGCGCAGCGAGAGGTGGATGTGGCAGCTGTTGCCCTCGCGCTCGTCGTACTTGGCCATGAAGGTGAGGGCGCAGCCGAGTTGGGCGGCGATCTCCTTCGCGCCGGTCTTGTAGACGCTGTGCTGGTCGCAGGTGGTGAGGGCGTCGGTGTAGCGGAAGGCGATCTCGTGCTGGCCGAGGTTGCACTCGCCCTTGGCGGACTCCACCACCAGGCCGGCGCCGGCCATCTCGGTGCGGATCCGGGACAGCAGCGGTTCGACCCTGGCCGTGCCCAGCATCGAGTAGTCCACGTTGTAGAGGTTCGCCGGGGTCAGGCCGCGGTAGCCGCCCAGCCAGGCCTGCTCGTAGGTGTCGCGGAAGACCAGGAACTCCAGTTCGGTGCCGATGTCGGCGGCCAGGCCGTGCTCGGCGAGCCGGGCGATCTGGCGGCGCAGCAGCTGGCGCGGGGCGGCGTCCACCGGGTGGCCGCCGTGCCGGGCGAGGTCGGCGGTGACCTGGGCGGTGCCGGGCTGCCAGGGGGTCAGCCGCAGGGTGCCGAGGTCGGGGCGCATGGCGAGGTCGCCGTAGCCGGTGGCCCAGGAGGAGAAGGCGTAGCCGTCCACGGTGTTCAGGTCGACGTCGACGGCGAGCAGGTAGTCGCAGGCCTCGGCGCCGTGCTCGGCGACCTCGTCGAGGAAGAACCGGGCGGCGAAGCGCTTGCCCTGGAGACGGCCCTGCATGTCGGTGAAGGCGAGCGCGACGGTGTGCACCTCACCGGCGTCGACCAGGGTGCGCAACCCGTCCAGACTCAGCGGAGGCCGGGGCGGCGAACCCGCTGCTGCCTTCCGGGACGCGGCGTTCTCGGGCACGGCGGAACCCTCCTCCTCGATCACTCTTCGAGATCAAGCGGTCACAGCGAACCGTACGGCCTGCGACTCGCGGGGCGGAAGAGGGCGGGCAGGTATGGCGCGCCGACGCGCGTGGCTGACGGTTGATCAGGTGGTTCGGGGGGAGAATGCGCGCCATGGATCGCAGGCCTTTGATCGGCGTCAGCACCTACCTGGTGGACGCGAGTTGGAGCGACTGGCGGGGCCGCCGGGTGGCCCTGCTGCCCGAGCGGTACACGGCGCAGGTCCGGGACTCCGGCGGGATCGCGGTGCTGCTGCCGCCGGACGCCCCCGAGCGCGCGCCCGAGGTGCTGGCCCGGCTGGACGCCCTGGTGATCGCGGGCGGTCCCGACCTCGACCCGGCGTACTACGGGGAGCCTGCCCATCCGGCGGCCGAGCTGGACTCCCCCGAGCGGGACGCCTGGGAGGTCGCGCTGCTGCGGGCGGCGCTGACGACGGGGATGCCGCTGCTGGCGGTCTGCCGGGGGATGCAGATCCTGAACGTGGTGTGCGGCGGGACGCTGGTGCAGCACCTGCCGGACGTGGTGCCGGTGGACGTGCACGGCGGATCGCCCGGGTGCTACGGCTCGCACCCGGTACGGCCGGTGCCGGGGACGCTGCTGGGCGGGCTGCTGCCGGAGCACGAGCTGGAGGTGCCGACCTTCCACCACCAGGCCGTCGGCCGGGTGGGGGCGGGCCTGCGGGTGAGCGCCCACGCGCCGGACGGGACGGTGGAGGCGGTGGAGGGCCCCGGCTTCGCGCTCGGGGTGCAGTGGCACCCGGAGCAGGGGGACGACCTGCGGCTGATGCGGGCGCTGGTCCGGGCGGCCACCGCGGCGGCGCTCGAAGCACTGGCGCTGGGATAGCTCAACTGGGCGCGGGGGCACGGGAGTTCGGCCCGCCGGGCGGCTGCGGGCTGCATCGGGTACGGCCGTCCGAACGGGAACGACAACGGTCACCAGTACAACCTTTGGATCTTTGTCGATTCTGCGGTTCACTTCGGTTGCGGGCCGGTCGTTACGCGCCCCCTTTCCCACCCGTGCGCCCAGAGAGGACTTCCATGGCCGGGCACGAGCAATCGCACGACGATCATGAGCATGACCACAAGCACTCGCACGGGTCCGGCGGACACGGCGGGCACGGGCACGGCGGCCACTCGCACGGGGTCTCCGCCGACGCGGACCGCCGCTGGCTGCTCAGCGCCCTCGCCCTGATCGTCGTCTTCATGGCCGGCGAGGTCGTGGTCGGCTTCGCCGCGCAGTCCCTGGCACTGATCTCGGACGCGGCGCACATGCTCACCGACGCCGCCTCGATCGTGCTCGCCCTGATCGCCATGCGGCTCGCCGCCCGCCCGGCCAGGGGCGGCTACACCTACGGCCTCAAGCGCGCCGAGATCCTCTCCGCGCAGGCCAACGGGGTGACCCTGCTGGTGCTGTCCGCCTGGCTGGGCTACGAGGCGATCACCCGGCTGTTCGAGCCGCCGGAGGTCACCGGCTCGCTGGTGCTGGTCACCGCGCTGATCGGGATCGTGGTCAACCTCGCGGCCACCTGGTGCATGTCCAAGGCCAACCGCAGCTCGCTGAACGTCGAGGGCGCGTTCCAGCACGTGCTGACCGACCTGTACGCCTTCATCGCCACCGCCGTCGCCGGCCTGGTCGTGGTGACCACCGGCTTCGCCCGGGCCGACGCGATCGCCTCGCTGATCGTCGTCGCGCTGATGCTCAAGGCCGGCATCGCGCTGGTCCGGGACTCCGGGCGGATCTTCCTGGAGGCCGCCCCGGCCGGGATCGACCCGGACGCGGTGGCCGACCGGATGGTCACCGAGCCGCTGGTCGAGGAGATCCACGACCTGCACATCTGGGAGATCACCTCGGGCCAGCCCGCCCTGTCCGCGCACATCCTGGTCACCCCCGGCGGCGACTGCCACGCGGTCCGGCGCCGGCTCCAGGGGCGGCTGGCCGGCGAGTACGGGATCACCCACAGCACGCTCCAGGTCGACCACGTCGGCGAGGACGAGGCGGGCGCGCTGCTCCAGATCGCCGGCCCCGGCGATCCCGCCGTCGACGCCGAGCACTGCGCCGACGCCCACGGCCCGGTCCACCGCGCCGGACCGCACGAGCACTGAAGTCGCCCTCCTGTCGTCGCGGTGCGGCATGATCTGTGACGTGACCGCACCGCGACTGATGCTGCTCGACTCCGCCAGCCTGTACTTCCGGGCCTACTTCGGCGTACCGGACACCCTGCGCTCGCCGCAGGGTGAGCCGGTCAACGCCGTCCGCGGGCTGCTGGACTTCATCGCCCGGCTGGTCCACGACCACCGCCCCGAGGAGCTCGTCGCCTGCATGGACGCCGACTGGCGCCCGCAGTGGCGGGTGGACCTGGTGCCCTCGTACAAGACCCACCGGGTCGCCGAGGCGGCCGAGGACGGCGAGGAGGAGGTGCCCGACACGCTCGCCCCGCAGGTCCCGGTGATCGAGCAGGTGCTGGACGCGCTCGGCATCGCCCGGGTCGGCTCCCCCGGCTACGAGGCGGACGACGTGATCGGCACCCTCACCGCCCGCGCCACCGGGCCGGTGCAGATCGTCACCGGCGACCGCGACCTCTTCCAGCTGGTCGACGACGACCGCGGGATCACCGTGCTCTACCCGGTCAAGGGCATGGGCAACCTCCAGGTCACCGACGACGCGCTGCTGCTGGAGAAGTACGGCGTGCGCGGCGACCGGTACGCCGACATGGCCGCCCTGCGCGGGGACCCGTCGGACGGCCTGCCCGGGGTCAAGGGCATCGGCGAGAAGACCGCCGCCCAGCTGATCAACGAGTACGGCGACCTCGCGGCGATCCGTGCCGCCGCCCTCGACCCCGGCTCCAGGCTCACCCCGGCCCGCCGCCGCAACATCGTCGAAGGCGCCGCCTACCTGGACGTCGCCCCCACGGTCGTCCGGGTCGCCGACGACGCCCCGCTGCCCGCCTTCGACCCGGCCCTGCCGACCGAGCCGCTCGACCCGATGACCCTGGAGCACCTCGCCACCCGCTGGGGCCTCGGCACCTCCCTGGACCGCCTCCTGGAGGCCCTCGCCGCACGCTGAGCCGCCGCACGCCGACTTCGACGCGCTGCGCACACGGATGGGTTCGACGTCAGCCGCACCTCACGGGTCCTGGAGCCATCGGGCACTGGCCACCTGCAGCGGCAGGTCTCTGATGATCCTGCGGTCGATCTCGGCCTCGGGATGGCCTTCCCCGTAGCGCGCCACATCCAGCTCCAACGCTTCCCCGGCCAGCGCGAGGGCCTGCTCCTCCTCCCCCAGAGCAGCATGGACCTGAGCCAGATGGATGAGTGCCGCTGACGCGCCCTTCTGCGGCACCACCCCCCGGGGGGACGCAGGACCTCCAGGGCTGACCGAAGATCGTCCCCGGCCTCTTGCAGGCGGGTTCGCGAGAAGCCCGCGGCAATGAGTCGGCACCTGCCGCGGATCGCCAGGAAGGACGCGTGGATATCGCTCCCGGAGCTGTAGTACTCCCGGAGGATCGCCTCTGCCCGATCGAGGATCGGAACCGCCTCCGGGGCGTTCAGCCGATCCAGTTCGGCATCCGCCGCAGTGAGCAAACCCTCCACATAGACTCTGTCGTGGCGGTCCTGCCGCCCCTTGGCCAACGCGTCGGCCAGAGTTCGCATGCTCTCCACACGAGCCTCCGGATCGCCGTTGCCGAGAGCGATGTCAGCGGCGTCCGAGAGCAGCACCCCCTGCCAGCCCGTGCTGTCCGAGGAAGGCTCCGCCGTGATCTCGGCGACCGCCCAGTCATGAAGGTCCACCGCCTCCGCAGCCCTCCCCACCAGCATCAAGAGCTTCGCCCGGACACGTGCGGCGAAGATGATCCCGTTCCCTGTCGAGCTGCCGTACCCGGCCTGCGGATCCCGCGGATCCGGAAGGTTCTCCAACACCTCCTCCGCCAGCGGGACGAACGAGAACCAGTCCGCGACCTGTCCCAGCCACGCGTAGGAGTCACGCGCGTCCCCTGGCCTCCCTCGTTCCGACGCGAGGACGACGTTCTCGCGAATGACCGTGACGGCGGTGTCCTGGTCTCCGGAGATCACCAGAGCCCTGGCGTAGACAGCCCGGGAAGCGAGATGCATCGCCGCATCGGCGAGTCCCCGACGGTGAGCGGACTGCGTCAGGTCATAGGACTGACGCGCGAGGGGCAGTCCTCCTTCGGCACCCTTCACGTCACAGAGCTTGAGCGCCAGCTCCATACCCAGGGCAATCACCGCAGGCCCGTCGAACCCGACGTCGCGTGCATGCCCCAGGGCCGCCTGCGCGTGCCCGACGACGGTGTGGAAGCGCTGGCCGTGTTTCCGTGCTGTTTCCCTGCCAGGAGCCGGCACACAGACCGACAGCCGTCTCGATCCACGGTCGGGCGTCATCGTGCGCGCCCTGGACCACCCGTCGGACGATCGGGTGGACGCTCACATGGCCACGGTCGACTCCGATCAGTCCCAACCCGGCCAATACGGCCACTGCCCCGTCCCTTCTGACGGGGCTCTCGAGTTCGGCTCTCGCCGACAAGCCGCGCTCGTCGGAGATCGGTCCCCACTCCGCGACGGACACGTCCCTCCGGCGTCGCAGCAGCCCGCGCCGGACCGTATGCCGCTCGGTGACGAAAGGCCTTATCGATGCTGTGTCGAAGATATGAAGCGGGAACGGCTCGCTCCCGAAGTACGAAGTGATGTCCAGCAGTCGAAGCGCCAGTGCGTCACGGCGCTCCGCTTCCCGGAGCGCCAGTTGCACGGTCCTCACCACTGTCCGTGGGTGCCCGCTCACCTGTCCCCGGCCCATGACCCCGAGGGGGTCCAGGGTCAGACGCTCCAGGAACTCCGACACCCCGATCCCCACCGACTGGCAGTAGTTCACCGCCTGGGCCAGCGCAAGCGGGCGATCACCGAGCGCCTCCGCCAATCGCTCGCCGTCCTCTGCCCGGGACTCGGGCAGGGACCTCCGGAGGAAATCCCTCGACTCCTGCCGGGGCCAGACCGTGAGCAACACCTTCTGGAAACCCTCATCGAGGTTGTTGCTCGTGCTGGTGATGACGACCCGGCACACGGAGCGACGCGGCACGAGCCCCCTGACTGCCTCCGGATCGGCCACGCCGTCGATGATGAGCAGGGTGTCAGGCCCCCGGGCAGGGCCGCCGCAGCGGGCCCCATCGGTAGGTCCACACCGGATGCCGGCCGAGTCCCGCCGTGCAGGTGCTCCAGACCGGCGATCAGGCCGGCCCTGGTATTACCGTCGATCACCACGGGTATGAGATGTCGCCCTGCCATAGTCGCCGCGAAGTGCACCGCCAAACTCGTCTTCCCGGTACCCGACAGACCGTGGATGACAACGGGTGCGACCGGCTCGGCCGTCCCGGGGGCCAGCAACCGCGTCAGTTCGTCGAGCTCGGCGGCTCGGCTGGTGAACATCGGATCGGTGACCCACCCCGGATCCGGTAGGACCGACAGTCCGGGCGCACCGAGGGCATCCGCCGTTTCCAGCAGCACCGCACGGATCTCCTCCGCACTCAGGTATCGATCATGCCGGGTGATCAAGCTCTTCCGCTCAGTGCATTCGCGGACCGTTGCCGTCACCCGGCGCAACCTCGCCGCACGCGACTCCGGCAGGTCCGTGCCCCGCTTGGCGGATCCGCTCCACCAGGGCGCGTTAACACTGGTCGGCATGGCGGGCGTCGCGATGATGTGCGCTCAGGTAGCCGGCCGTTCGCCACACGCCGACGTCCGAGATCTCATTGCGCCGAGGCAGCGGGTGTTGCGGCAACCGGAAGGATGAGCGGAACTCCGCGGCCTCGCACTCGGCGAGCTTGAGCATCCCCGCGACTCGCCGAGCGACCGTGCGCCCGGCTTCCCGGCTCGATCCGTTGCACGCCTTCCACAGGTCCTGGGCCGGACCGCTCATCCCCGCACTGCTCAGGAAGGCGGTCGTGCAGGATCGACCGGAGTCGGCCCAGGCGGTGTAAAGGCCGGCAAGGACGGCGTCCTTCGCCAGCGCGCTCCAGGTCCAGCCGCTGTCGGTCCGATGGTGCGGCTCGCGGTGCTTGATCGACACCAATTCGGGCCGGCCGCGGTCAGGGATCAGGACGAGGTCCGTCGAGTGCTCGATCAGCACCCCCGCCAGGTCCGACGCCAGATGACGCAGGATCGTGAGGGCGATGACCTCGTCCCGATAGTCGTAACGAGCCCTGGTCTGCGGAGCGGTGTTGCGACGGTCCGGCGGCAGGTCCCCGGCTGCCGTCGGCATCGCCGTGTCATCGTCGCCCCCGCAGCCGTTCGGTGGCGGAATCAGCAGACCCGCTTCGTGGCGGTCTACGACGCCCCCTCATCGTCCGTGGCGAGTGGCAGGACGTACTCTCCGGCCAGGCGCGCGAGGTGGAGCGGGAGCGGGCGCGCCAGGGGCGGGTAGTCATCGTGGTAGCGAAGCTGGTGGGACAGGGTGGCCCACTCGGCCGGGCGGTCCGCTGTACTGCCGGCCCGTCCGGAATCCGCCAGGGCTTCCTCCGACAGACAGCCGAGCACCGTCATCTCCAGCAACACCGGATTCCAGGCGGCCTTTCCGGGCGCGGTTCGGCACTCGGCGGTCGGGACCAGCTTCATCAGGTCCTTCGACACGCCTGCCGCCGTGTGCGGCCTACTGGCCGTGCTGGCGAAGACCCGGTTGTCCGGAGCGTCGGACGCCCAGACCCCCTCCGAGAAGCCGACCTTCTCGGACGACTCGTGCGCGTACCAGTCGGCCACCTCGCCCCGTCCATTGGCGTCCCGTACGAGCACCACTCGCAGGTCGGGCCCGTAGGCAGTGATCCGCTGGTCCGGCCCGTTCCCGAATCCCAGCATGTCGCGAATCAGCGCACCGTTGCGCAACCGCGGCCAGCACTGGCGGAGATTTCCGGCGCTGGCCAGTAGCAGCGTCGGCCGCTCACGGAGCTGGAAGAGCACCTCGCGGATCTGGCGCTCCGCCTCGGCCTGCCACTGCCGCTCGGTACCCTGGTCACCGCCCTCCCGATCAGTCTCCCCGGTCTGCGCCGTGGCCTCGTGGGAAGAGTTGGCGAGTGCCAGCAGCAACTGCGGGTACGGCACCCACTCGGCTCGCTCGGCGTCCCAGCCCTCCACGGATCCGGCCTCGGCGCCGGGCCTCATCCGCACGGCCACGATCCGGCGGACCGGACACCGGGTCGGTCCCTTCCTGGTGTAGCGGACCATCCAGAGCGCGGCATATTGGAGGTTCCCCGGAATTCCGGATCCCACGCGGTGCGCGGGCGGGCTGATCGCGCCGAGTTGGCGGAACGCGTCCAGCCAGGTCCACTTCGCCCGGTGCTCCAGGCCGGCTCCGTCGTCGCCCGGCAGGTTGACGAATTGGACCAGGCGCCCTTGGCGGGCCCAGGCGAGCCGCAGCGCATGCTTGGGGTCCGAGTCCGGTGCGGCCGCGAACCGGTCCTTCCCCGCGATTTCGGCGATCACGATGCCGACGTCGGCCGATGGTGAACCGGCCGAGCCGGCCACCAGTGCGCAGCGATCGGCGATCGCCTCGGCCAGCCGGACGGCGCGACGCCGCTTCCGGTTCCCGGAGATCGGCAGGGCCTGGGCCAGCCCTTCGGCAGGGCGGGTCCGAACCGTGAGCTGGATTCCGTCGACCTGCCACTGCCGGCTGTCATCCGTACCGACCCCGCTCCCCGGAGGCAGCCCGATGACGCCCGGCAAGGCCGCGAGCAGGGCGTCCCTGGTCTGCGGCGTCTGCCAGACGATCTCGACCTCCAGCGGACGGCCGTCGAGTGCGCGGACGAGGGCTGTCCGACGCAGCATGGCCTTCTGAGCCTCTCGGGTGTCCGGCTCGGTCGCCTTGACCGAACGCGGTAGCAACGAGGGAGTGTTGTGTCGGGTGACCCGAGCGAGGTCGCCCACCCGGCGAAGCACCGGCCGCAACCGCTCCTCCACCCAAGCGGCCAGCTCGGACCGTTCCCGCGGCATGAGTCCGGGGCCGACCTCGTGCGGGCCGAGCACCGGGTGGTAGACGATTCCGGCGGCCAGTCCGCGCTGTCCGCGCAACCACTTCTCGGGTGAGTCGAACAGCTCGGCCGGCTCCGGGTACTGCCGGACGATGTCCAGCTCGGGCAGCAGTAGTGCGGGGCTGCGCCGACGCCAGACAAGTTGCTTGGCCTGCCGGTCGAATCCCAGGGTGTTCTCGGCAATCCGGTAGCCGTGCCCCTGGCTCTCGGGCCACGGTAGCGGGGCATCGAGCAGCACCGTCGCACCGCTGAGCGCGCGGGGCGCCACTTCGAGACAGGTGGCCCACCGACGCACGCCTGTGGCAACGTGCACGCGGAACCGCGGGGCGAACGGCACGGTCTGCACCGTGATGGTCAGACAGGCCGAGTAGTACCAGGTCCGTCCACGGCGCTCGTACTGCCGCGGCGGCCAGGAGACCAGTTCGACGCCGTTTCCCGAGCTCACGACGCGGAAGTCCAGTGAGGCGTCACGAGTCCGGTACGGACTGCCGGAGAGACGGAAGGCGACGGCTTCCGGGAGCAGGTTGTAGAGCCGTTGCAGGGGCTCCGCGGTCCCCCCTGCCGAGGTCACGGTCTCGGTGAGGTCCACGCGCTCGGCCTCCCAGGTCGGGAGCGACACCGCGGCAACCGCGGGATCGGCGAGCAACTCTCCCTCCAGGTCGTCTTCGTCACCGTCGTCGGGGCCGGCCAGCCCGGCGGCCCAGGCGCCGAGCACCGGTGCCAGAACCTCCTGCGGCACGGTCTCCCGGGCGTACAGCCACGGCAGCCGACCGTCGACGCCGGCGTTGCGCCCGGTGGCGAGAACGCCAGGAACGGTTGCCCGCAGCAGGGAGTTGAGCCGGTACACAGGAAGGCCGACCTGACCGTCCTGACCACAGGCCTGCCGCCGACGGCGGACGAGCTCGGCGTGGAGATCGTCGCCGAGTCGAAGCACCTGCAGGTGTTCCTGCCATGCCCCGTGTGCGGGGTCCGGTTCGTATGCCACGGCACGGATCGTTTGGTACATCGGTGTCCTTTCTCTACTGATCGGGAGTGCGGCTCACGGGTCACGCCGCGAGCGAGGCCCCTTCCAGACAGCGACCGAGCATGCTCCGCAGCGGCGCATAGAGGGCGCGTGCGATGAATTGCTCGTTCTCGGGCCGTGCACCGTCCTCGAAATAGGGGTTGAGCACGTCGAGGATGCTGTACAGGAGGCTGGTCTCCCGGGTGTCCGCGACCGGAGGATTGGCGGCACGGCCGGGCGCGAAGGCCGCGTCGACGAGGACCACACGGGCCGGCACTCCACCGCGGACCAGGCGGCCGATCACCTGCCACATCAGCACCAGGATGTCCCAGGTGATCTGTTCCCGGTCGTCGCCCAGACGGCTCCAGGCCGTCGACCGGCGCAGCAGTCGGTACCAGCACGACCTCGCGCGACGGCGCACCTCCTCGGCACCCGCCTCGATCGTCGCACCTGCTGCCACCCAACGTGCGAAGTCACCGTCCTGCTGCGCCCGCACGATCCAGTCGTTGACAGCGTGCACCGCGAGGGAAAGGTCATCGGGGTGCGGGTTGGGCCGGGCGAGGAAGTAGACGGCCCCGATCGCCGCCACCGCGTCGTCGTTGAGGATGTTGTGGCCACGTTCGACAGCCAGCAGCGGTGCGACCAGCACATCCGCCCGCAGGTCCTTGAGGTGCTCAACATCCCCTCGCCTCAGGACTCGCGCCCGGTGCGCGAACGGGGCCTCGTCGTCCTCGTCGATCTCCTGGTCGTCCGAGACCAGGCACAACACCCGGTCCCGCCAGCGGCGGTTGAGGTTGTGCAGGGCATCGGCGACCACTCGGGCCTCCTCGTAGCTGCCGACCAGCAGCAGGATCTGATCGCGTCCCGGCGGCAGCGACATCAGTTCCTCTTCCAGCGGCCCACCGTTCTCCGCCTCGTCGGCCCCGGCACCGAGCCAACCGACCAGGCGCCGCAGTTTGGCCGGCCGGTCCTCGGGGACGGTCCCGGAGATCCGCATCCTCTCGTCACCGTCCTCGATGAACTCGAAACGCATCTCGCTCTCGTCGGCGATCCGTTCCATCACCGTCGGCTCCGGCTCGATGATCACGCCGACGGGCACCGCGACGTGGTACCGGCTGGACCTGCCCGCCCAACTGCTGCCGGACATCAGGAGCACATGGGCGCCCGGCCGGCCATCGACCGAAGACAGTCCGGGCATCGCCCGCAGGAGTTCCCGTCCGACGCCACTGCACCGGAAAAAGAGCAGGTCGCCACTGCGCACGCCTTCGCAGTCCTCCCCGGGGACCCGGAACTGGAAGCCCAGCACGTTTCCCATCGGCGCTTCGGGAACCATCGGTCCGTAGTCGAATGGCCTGCGGTACATGTCGTTGAAGCTCAGGCTGAGCGCCGCCTGGACCCGGGGCCACATGGTGTTGATGACTGCGAGTCGCCGTTCGAGAGCGCTCAGGAGCAACGTGAACTCAAACCGGTCGGCCAGCTCCTCGAACCACTGCTCGGGGGTCTGTGGCGGCGGCGGTCCGTCGGCGGCCTTCTTGCGGTTCTGGTTCCTTCGCTTGCGCTCCGCGGCCTCCTCCTGCCAATTCGTCAGGCGCTCCTCGTACTGCTCCCGGTGCCTGGCCCTGAAGTCCTCGTCGAGTCGGAAGCGCTCCTCCATCACCTTCAGTAGCAGTTCCCTGGTCTTCTCCGGATTCCCGGTGTTCAGGAGCTCGTTGAGCAAAGCCGTGAGATCGGCAAAGTCCTCCTCGGTGTGTCGTGTGCGGTCGCCGAAGGGATTGTCCCGGAACGCGTCGAAGAGGTCCCCCAGGGCCTTTCTCTGGGTCTGGCCGGACTGTTCCGCTCCGTCGCCCTCATCGAGTGGATAACGCTCTTCGAGCAGACCGAGTTGAAGGGTCCAGGCGCTGAAGAAACCGAAGCGCACCCACTGGCGCAACCGATACTGAGCGACGAGCATGGTGTGCAGCTTGTCCGTGGCCGCCACGGCGGTGTTGAGCGCGCCGCAGAAGACTGCCACGTCCCGGTCGGAGAGCTGGGTCCGGCCGCTGGCCGCGAGCTCGCGGATCTTGTGCCCGTTGAGCCAGTCGATGAACCCACGCTTCTCGTCCGCGGCGAGCAGCACGGCCGGGGCGAAGATCTGGTCCAACTGCATCTGCACCCGGTCAGCTTCGTCGATGATCACCAGGTCACTCCGTCGGCACGCGAGTTCGAGGTAGCGGATGCGCTCCCCGTTCTGCGGACGCGGCGGAGCGGAATCGATCAGGCTGGGCAGCGTCGCCACCCAGATGAGCGCATCGACCAGCACCCGGGACGCGTGGTGCCGCGGACAGACGGACCAGTAGGGGCAGGCGAGCGTCTGCTTCTGCCATTCCGGCCTCAGTGAACGCTCTGGGCCGCGCCTGGACAGGGTCGGGGGGCGCAACCGGGAGCAGGGGGCCTCGCCGAAGGCCAGGGGCTCCCCGGCAGTTCCGTTGAGCCTGGTGTTCAGGATGCACGACGTTCCCAGGTAGGCGAAGGCCGGGTCGTCGTGGGCCAGGAGCCGTTGCTCGCCCCGCCCCGCCCATCTGCGGTGCAGTCCCTGCGCATGACGTTCGCGCCCGTTGGCGCCGAGCACGGGAGCCGCCGCGCCGTCGATGTACAGGTTGTACAGCTCGACCAGCTTCAGGACTTCGGCGACGTCGGGCACCGCGACCGTGGTCCGCTTCCCCAGTCGGGCAAGGTGAACCGCGATCACGTCGCGCAGCGTGCTCTTGCCCGCTCCGACGATGCCGAGCAGGTGCTGAATGCCGTCCACTGTGAACTCGGAGGCCGCCCGGAACGTGCCGGCCTCCGCGGTGGACAGTTCGAAGTTCCGGAGCCGCCGCTCCCATTCCGGCGCCTTCCCGGATCCACGCCGCGCATGGATGGCGTCCATCTCCGCAGCGGTGCGCCTCAGGTCCTCCATACGGAAGGTCAGGCGCTCGCCGCCGCCGGCCGGGGAGAGGTCCACGTCGTGGGCGACCATCGGACCCTTGGGTACCTCGGGCAGTTCGACCACTGCCATCGCACGGCTGACCGGGAAACCGAAGCGGCCGGGACCAGCCGCCTTCTGCCGAGAGCCCGCCAGTGGCGGCGCCGTTCGCAACAGACCGTCGAAGACCTGCCAGCGTTGCCTCCCGATCTCGACCTCGCGCTGCGCGGACGGCCGCTCGGGGTCCCGTACCTCGTAGCCGCGAAGCGCAGGGTCGATGCGCTGGTAGTGCTCCAGGGCTTCCCGCCAGGTCCGGCTCCGACCCAGGGCCCAGAGCGAGTAGCGGGCGACCCGTAGGGTCCGCTCCGCGCCCTCGGGCAGCTCGGCGAGGTACGCCTTCGCGAAGCCGTACCCGCTGAAGAGCACCCAGGCGTGCGCTGCCGGGGCGTCCGGCATCAGGCGCTGCTGGAGGTACAGGCCGAGCTCGATCTGGCAGAAGTACTCCGCGGCGGGCCCGCGCATTCGCTCCCCGGCGAACTGTTGAAGCTCGCTGACCAGTCCGTGCAGAGGTGAAGTCAGGCTACGCATGGGCATCCTCCCGATCGTCAGTGAGGTGTTCGTGGATCTGTCGCGCCAGGTCCTGCGGGCCGCAGAGCAGGACTCGCGCCCTCAGTTCTTCGGGGAGTGCCGCCTCGAACGCCCTGCGGAAGTCGACGGACCCGGCCGACCGCTCGGGAACGACCACCACAGCCGGCCCCGGCAGACGGCCTGCCGACTCGGCACAACGGCCGGCCAGTAGCACCGGTTGGACGCGGTCGTAGAACTGGGCCGAGTGAACCCTCAACCCCGGGCCCCGCAACCGGTACGCGCCGAGCTCCCTCGGCATCACCTCGCACCCGATCCCGAGGGCCGCCAGGTTCGCCAGGCCCGCACGCTCGACGGCGAACGGAAGCGCGAGGAACGCGCGCAACGGCCTCCGCAGCAGCAGCACCCGCTCCGGATCGCGGATCAGTTCCATCCGCTCTCCCCCCGGGCAGAGCTCTCCCTCGCACCATGTCTGCGGTCCTGCGATCGGTGCCCCGTACTCCGGGGCCCGACGTCCGCCGATCAAAGCCGGCAGCCGGCAGGTACCACAGCGCAGGAACTTCCCCGAGACCACCAGGGATTCGGGCACCGGCTGGTACAGGTCCCGCACCCGTGTCCAGACCGCCTTGCTCCACCCCCGGCCGAACCGGTCCTGCCGACGGACCACGACGTGCTGGGCCAGGAACTGCCGGCTTCGGGAGTACTGTTCGGTGTCCTTGCAGCGCCCTGCCAGATCGGCCAGCAGGGCCCGGGCCTCCTGCTCCACTCCCCCTCGCTGCTCATGGGAGGTGAGTTCCAGACAGGTACGGGTGGGCATCAGCCCTACCGGGTGGACCAGCGTCGCGTCGGCGTCGAGCAGACCGGCGGGCACTCCGAAGACCCGGTCCCCTGCCGGACGGCGGCGGCACCACTCCAGCAGCCCGGGGACGCTGAACGGCGGCTCTTCGCCCAGGTCGAGACAGCGCAGAACCATTCGGTCGAGCGACCATTGCACGAGCGTCGGATACGGCAGCGTGAACGAGCGGAGGCTGCCCAGCTCACTCGATGAGGCGATCATCGAGGCGAGCTGCCGGTACACGGCGGCATCTTCGGTAGTCATCATGCCACCTGCCGAGCAGCCGACTTCGAACACCAGCGCGCCATCTCGCAGCGCGTGCACGCGTTGCCGGGACGCGCCGGGTAGTGGTCGTCCTGGAGCCACCCGTCCACCAGATCCCGCACGATCCGCTCCGCCTCGCCGCGAGTACCGGCAGCGAAGGGATCGATCACTTCCAGGTCCGCTCCGCCCGGTCGCAGCACCTCCAGTTCGATCCTCGCCCGGTCCGGCGATCCGCCCAGGTCACCGCGGGCCAACAGCAGGGTCGCGAGGGCCAGTTGCGGGAACCGCTCCAGTAGCGAGCGATTCGCACCATGGCGGTACGACGACGTCTTGGTCTCTCGCCACACCCAGGAGCCGGCGTCCCGGTAGAGCAGGTCAGGTGCGGCGATGACGATGACGTCAGCCGTGGTGTCGTGACGCACCACCCGGGGTTCGGTCCGCACATCGGCGCCGTCCCGTACGAGCCTCAACGGGCAGACCGCGGCATGCCGGCGCAGCAACCGGATACCGAGTGCGCGCTCGTCCGCCGGGAGGTCGTATCCGGGTGGCACCCACGATTCGGGCACGTCCACCGTGCACGGGCGCGCGGACCCGGCACCGTGGCACTGGGCCAGGTAGGAATGCAGCGCCCGGCCGCGTTCGGCGGCCGGATCGTGCTCGACGGCGTCCGCAGCCGGCAGGTGGAGCCGACGCAGGTGGTCCCGGGCCGGACAGATCCGATAGTTGCGACCGTTGGTGACCGACCAACTGCGCCGAGGCCTCCCGGCCGGTTCGGCTCCCAGCAGCTTCGGTGCGCGCTGCAGGGCCGGGCAGACCGCGAGGAACGGGCACTCGACACAAGCGGAGCCCGGGCGGTACTCCTGGCCATTCAGCACGGAGGCGAGTGCCGCGCGGCCGCTGGCCCGGTACAGGGCCCGGGCTTCCTCCGCGCTCCCGTCGAACAAGGTGCGCGGCGGACCGTCCAGCAGCGGGAACTCCACGATCCGCACACGCTCCGGCACGGGGCCGGGCCGGGCCTCCGCAAGCACCAGTGCCGCCGCGGCCACGAAGCCCACGGGCGGTTCGTCCGTCCGCAGTCTGTTGACCGGCAGTCGGAGTTCGCGTGTCCTGCCGTCGGCGGACTGCAGACGCCGGCCCCACACCGTCAGCCTGTACTCCTGCGCCTGCCACGGATCGTCGTCACGCGGGCGGTAGCGGTAGATCCACGGTTCGGTGACCTCGTTCAGGGAGGGCTCGTCCCGGTCCGACGGAAAGGCCGTCCGATACCTCTCCAGCCCATGCGCGGACCATTGCCGCAGACCGTCGTGCAGTGGCCGCTCCGGCTTGGCCTCCGGTCCTGCCGGCCTTCCGTCGCTGGCATGCGCGTCACAGGCGGCCATGAAGGGGCCGAATGTGAAATGCTCCAATGATTCACGCGTTTGTTCGATACGCTCGAGTGGCCGGTATCCCCGCGCTTTGAGGGCATCCGCCGCCGGACAGCGAAAGCCGCCCCCCTTGAACATTCCGACGGATACTGTGATGACGTCAAAGGCCCGACGGACACCGTCAGGCGGCAACCACGGATCGATCATTCATTCCTCCTGAAAAAGGAGTCGGCACTTGTTGCCGACTCGGTCGCAGCAAACGTGCGGTGGGACGCCAACGCCCGACCAGAGGAGTTGCCATGACGGACAAGCTCGACGATCTCGGCGACATCGAGCGGCGTTACGAAGTGTTGGACCAGATCAGCTTCGACACCGGACAGGGTGACCTCTATACCGCCAGGGACCGGATGACCGGGGAGAAGGTGGCGATCAAGGCCCAGAAGGAGCGCGGGTTCGAATCAACCGGCTGTTTCACCGATTCAGGCAAAGAACTCACCACGGAGGGAACTCATACCTCCGAGCTGTCGAAGGTGCCGGGCATCCCGAAGTTGATCGCGACCGGGTGGCTCGGCGACCGAAGGTGTCTCGTCATGGAGTACGTGGACGGCGTGCCGCTGTCCGACGTGGTCTCCGATTTCCGTCCGGTCCGCGAGACCGCCACCGTGGCCTCCGTCATCGGTCAGCTCTGCGAGGTCCTGGGCGACGTCCACCGGCGCGACTTCGTGCACCGGGACGTCAAACCAGACAATGTGATGGTGGAGCACTCCGGCCGGCTTCGGCTCCTCGATCTGGGGCTGGCCACGAGTGCCCGGAAAGGGACCGAGTCAGCCTGCGGGACCATGGGGTACGCGGCCCCTGAGCAACTCCGCCCGAGGGACGACGGCGTGACGGCACAGGCCGACATCTTCTCGTTGGGCTGCATCCTGCTGGAGATGACCGTCATGCGACTCCCGTACGACGGCACCCGCAGCGGCATCGAAGCGCCGAACCCGGTGGTACTGCCCCGCGATCGGATCGACGCGATTCCCGAAGCCTTCGCCGAGCTGGCCCTCGCCATGGTCGAGCTCAAGCCGGAGAACCGTCCGGCCACGGTCCGAGAGGTGTACGAGGGGCTTCGCAGCCTCGTGCCTCCGTTCCGCTCCCCGGCT
This sequence comes from Kitasatospora sp. NPDC036993, assembly GCF_055607525.1. Lineage (NCBI taxonomy): Bacteria > Bacillati > Actinomycetota > Actinomycetes > Kitasatosporales > Streptomycetaceae > Kitasatospora > Kitasatospora sp. NPDC036993. Next base: position 533,564 of record NZ_JBVJRP010000003.1, read on the forward strand.
CCGCGCAAGCCCTTGCGGCCGGACCCCGCGGAGTACTACCGATCTTTCAGGCACCGGTGGTGAGCGGTTCCAGTCATCGCAGTGGCTCTATGCGCCGGCGCGCCTCCGGGACGCCGGCGCCCCCCATGCACTCCCTCAACATGACCACCCGTTCCAGCACTGCCACCGCCTCCTCCCTGCGCCCGGCCGCCACCAGGACGTCGGCGTAGATCGACAGCACCTTCTCCTCGTTCGGCCAGTGCTCCTGCCTCCGGTACATCTCGCCGGCCTCCTGGAACAGCGGGATCGCCAATCGGCGCTCCTGCCTGGCGAGGTGGATCTTGGCGAGGGTGTACAGCACGTCGGCCAGGCCGGCCTCGTCCGAGGCTTGCTCGACGACCCGACGCGCTCCGCAGCAGACGGCAAGGGCCTCGACCAGCTCGCCGCGATCGAGGTGGATCGTACCGATGCCGTTGAGCGCGGCGGCTTCTCCGACCGTATCCGCGAGTTCCCGGTACAGGCCCAGGGCCGTACGGTGGTGCTCCTCGGCCTCCTCCAACTGCTGCTGCTTGCGCAGAGTGAGTGCGAGGGCGTGCAGGGAACGGGCTAGGCTCAGCCGACCGGCCGCGCCGTCGTCCTGGGAGCTCAGCAGCACGGCCCTGCGCAGTTGCCCCGCGGCGAGGTGGTACTCGGCGCGTCGCCAGTTGGTTCCCGCCAGCATCCGGTATACCATCGCCCGGTCAACGAGCGTGGCCACTCCCTCCTCCTCCACGACCTCCCGGGCGTCGACGAGTCCGTCCAGCGCTGCCGTGAGGTGGTGGCGACGCCACTGGTAGGTCATCAGCGCCATCGGTAACAGCCAGATGTAGCGCGCCATACCTCGCGCGGTCGCGAGTCCGATGCAGCTGCGAACCGTGTCGTACTCCGCGTCCAGCAACGCCATGGCTTGGTCCAGAGTCTCGGGCTCGACCACCGTGACGGCGTCCGGCTCCCCGACCGGAAGCGTTCGTCCCCGGTCGAGGAGCCGGTCGCAGGCCTGGACGTTCTGCAGCTGGTGCTCCAGGATCTGCCGCACCGTCGCCTCCTCGAACTCCTGGTGCGGACCGGAGGCCACCGGTTGGACACGGTAGTGGGCGAAGTTCCTGACCAGGTCGTGCAGGCGGTAACGGTCGGCGCGCAGTTCCGCGAGGTTCGCCGCGACCAGTTCCTCGACGGCCCGGTCCGCGCGGATCGCTTCTCCGACCACGCCGAGATCCATCACCGCGTCCCAGCCGATGCTGGGGCCGGGATGAATCGCGAGCTGCCAGAGCAGGCGACTGGCTTCTTCGGACAGCGCCCTGACCGAAAGGTTCAGTGCCGTCTCGACGGAGAGTTCACTCTGCGGGTCGTCCAGGACGTCCAGTCTCCTCTGTTCCTCCTTGAGTTCCTTCGCCAGGCCGACGATCGCCCTGAGCGGACGCCCCTCCAATCGCCCGGCAATCACAGTGAGGGCCAGGGGATGGCCGGCGCAGGACTTCACGAGATCGTCGAACGCCTGCGCGTGAGTCGCCCTGTCCTGAGGAGCGACCCGCTCCTGGAGCAACGCCATGGCCGCCTCGTCATCCAGCCTCTCGACGGAACAGAGTCGGACATCGTGCTTGGCCCGCAGGTCACGGAGACTGCTCCGACTCGTGATGATCACCGTACTGGTGCCGGCACCCGGGAGCAGCGGCAGAACCTGCCGAGCGTCACGTGCGTCATCGAGCAGGACAAGGACCGACCGATGGGCGAGGGCCGACCGCAGCGCGGTGGCCTTCTCGTCCAGCCCGGCCGCCGAAGAGTACGGCGGCAGCTCCGGCAGGAACCGGTCGAGCACGTGCTCCGGGTCGACCGGCGGCGTGTCGTCGCCGGCGAACCCACGCAGCTCGGCGTACAGCACGCCGTCGGGAAACCGGTCCCGCAGTCGCTGCGCGAGCTGCAGGGCCACGGTGGTCTTTCCGATGCCTGCCATGCCACTGATCACGATCACCGTCCCGCGCCCGGACGCCTGACGCTCCCGCACGAACTCCACCAGCGACCGGATCAACGTGTTTCGGCCGAGGGCCCGCCGTCCGGGCGCCGGCAACTGGTCCGGCACCGGCGACAGCGCCGTGGTCGACGGGCTGGACGCATCACCTCTGGCCCAGCCGATGATCCGCTGCAGAGCAGCGTCCGGGCTCCCGAACCGGTTCTTCCACTTATTGACGATCTCCTCCAGTTCCGTCCGCGGCAGTTCCGGGCCGCGGGCAAGCAGGTAGTAGCGAAGCGGCCAGGCCTCATCGGGCAGGCGCTGGTACCACCGCTCGGCCTCGCTGCTCAGCAGCTTCCCGTCCTGCGCGTGCCATGCCGCTTCGAGCTGCCGCCGGACAGCAGTCAGCCGGGTCTCGTGCAACTTCAGCCTGAGCATGGCGAACCCCTGGCCGGGCAGCCCCCGGAGCGGCTCCTCCTCCGAGAACTCCGACAGTGCACCGGTCAGCACCTCGACCTGCTCCGGCCAGGGAAGCCGCTCGGCCCGCTGCAGCGCTTCGAGGAACCGAAGGTAGTCCACACTCTGGTGCGGCACGCGGAGGATGCAGAAGCCGGAGCTGGTGCGCGGCACGCATTCCTCCCCCAGGACCCGCCGCAGGTCGGCCATCGCCCGGTCGACCAGCCGTCGGTCGAACTTCTGCCCCGGCCACAGATACCCGAAGACCTCGTTGAGGCTGCGCCGGCAGTCCGGTGACGTGACCAGCAGTCCGAACAGGGCCGCCGGCTTCGTCGGGCCGAAGATCCTTTTGGCGCCCGGAACTTCAAGGTTGATCACGCCAAGCACGCGCCCGTCCACACCCGTCCCCTCTTCGCCGCACGGCGACGACAGCTGTATCCGCTCCACCCGTCGAATTCTGCACACTCGGCACCCGATCCACGCGACTTCGCTCTTTTACGCCCCCTCAGTTCCGCCTCAGATATTCCTCAGATCCGAATCCTTCGCGGCACTCGACTTCCGGGCACGATTACATCCGTCGCCGACCAGAAGATCCGATGGTGACTCAACTACCCATGAAAGAAAGCGAGTTCATGAGCAAGCGCCAGCGCAACCGCCGTCCGGTCCGCCGCAAGCGTTCCTCCGACTACCCGTCCACCAGGCGTCGCTCGACCGGGGCGGCACAGCCGGAGGTCACCCCGGACCTGCCCGAGGTCGATCCGGAGACGCCGCCGCCCGTCGCCGACTGAACCTCCAGGCCCGCGGGGTGCCCGCGCTTGGCGGGCCACCCCGCGGGCCGGCCGAGTCCGGGCACCCCCGGGCGAGTCCGCGTAGTACGCGGTACACCCAAGGCTCAGCAAGCCCGTCTAAAAGTGGGGCGCATGGGGCGCATTCCCGATATGCCCGAATTGCTCGCCCGTGCCCCTCCAAGTGGGCCCTCCCCTCTCTTCCAGCTTCCATCACGCTCGGTGACCAAGAAAGGACAGCCATGAAGGATGCCGGTTCCAGCAGCGTATTCGCTGCCGTAGAAAGGCACTTCGCCGATCCTCGGGTTCAGGGGGACGTGCGGTTGACGGTGCCGCCGGCCGATACCGACGGACAATCGATCTCCCTCACTCCCGACGATGCCCGCGAGGCCCTCTACGGGCCGGACAGGGAACCCGAGCTGGCCGCCGCGATCTGGCGGGAGGCCGTGCTGGCGGCGGCCGCCGGCTCCGGGGCGTCGGACAGCCACCAGCTCCTGCTGATCTGGCTGGCAGCGCCCCGGCTCTCCTCCACCGCCTTCCGCATCTGCAAGCGGCTGCGCGTGGACCGAGCCGACGCCGAGGCGGAGATGACGCTCGCACTCCTCGCCGAACTGCGAACCGCTGACCCCGGGGCACTGCCGCTCGCTGACGAATTGATGAAGGCTGCGCGCAACAGTGCGTGGCGGTTCGCGCGCGCCGGCCTCAAGGAAACCTCATCCGCGTTCCTGGAGAACCACGGGAATGACTCCCAGCTGATCCCTTACAACGAGCCCGAGCTCCCGAAGCGGCAACGCGGCATGGAAGTGGAGCTCAGCCGCCCGGACGGGCCCGACGGCTTGCGCACGCCACTGCGTATCACCCTTCCGGTGAACCGTCTGGGCAAGGAGGCTTTGCGTCGCCTCACAGGTGGAGCCGTCCCGCGCGGCGGTGAGCACGGGGCCCGGGCACCGCAGCCCGCGCCTATGCACCACACCGGGAGGACCCGGTGAGCCTGACCCCCCGAGACCCTCTCCGCTTCGTAGAGATGTTCGACCTCCCGACCGTGGTCGACGTGCGAACGGCCGCCCGCGCACTCAACGTCTGCCCCGGCACCGTCTACCGGCTGCTCCAGCGTCGCGCCTTCCCGTGCCCCGTGCTGCGCGTGGGTGGGCGCTACCGGATCCCGACGATCGAGCTGATGCGCGTGCTCGGGGTGGACGAGCACCCGGTCTACTCCGTGGAGTTCGCCCCGTCGGCAGAGCCCGTCCAGGAAGCGTTCGCGTTTTGAGAAGGCGCGTGCATGATCGTTCGCCTCCCGCACAGCGCCGGTTCCGCCGCGGCGCTCATTGATGCCACGGTTCCCCGTGCCCGCCGCGGCGGGCACGGGGAACCGTGGCACTCCGATGGCCCCGGCGGCATTCCCGGGCCACGAGGAGGAACGGCTCCGCACCGACATCAGGCCCCGAACCCCGACGGTCCTCTCCCGACGCCACCCACCTGGGGCTGCCTCCTCGACGCCATCGGCCCGGTCCTCCGGGCATGGGACGTTGGTCGGACCGACCTCCCACGCACCATCCGATGCAGTGCCGGACCTACCCCCTCCGGTTGATCGAGGTGGCGAGGACGAACACCAACGGTTCGGCGCCCATGCAGGACCTGCGGCTCACCACCGCGCACGGGCACATCCTGCTGACCGGCCGCGCGGACCGCCAGGGAAGGGCTCGCTCTGCTGGACAGGGCCGAGGTGATGGCGGACAAGTACGGTATGACCCACCAGCGAAGGAGCATCCGCGGCATCCGATCTGGATTCCAGCGGGCACGGTGCCTTCAGTGAGCGGGAGAAGAACGTGGTGGGCACGCCATCGCCCTCGCGGTCCCCGAACATGCGATCCACCAGGAGCCCCGCGCCCGTAACACCGGGCCGAACATCCGGTTCTCCCGTGAGGTCCTGGAGGCGGCCGGCGTCGAGACGCGGTCGGTGCTACTCGTGAGCATGCCGCAAAGCCTCGTGGGCGACCTCCAGAGGGTGATCGAGTACCCGAGGCTCGGGTTCGCCGCCGCCCAGGATGTTCCGGAGACGGTCCATGGTGCGTACCAGCGGCTTCTGGCCGACGGATTCGACAGCAAGATCCTCAGCCGACGCGGCGCCGCCCTCCGGGGTGGTGTGCGCTGTCCACCAGCCCGACTTCCTCCCCCGACTGTCCACCGTCGCGAAGCAGGCCGCCGCGGACGTCTGGGTGGTCCTCGACGATGTCCAGTTCAGCCGCCGTGACTACCAGCTCCGGGCCCGGCTGGGGCCGGTCGACGGTACCGGACCGGACCCGTGGCTGTCCGTCCCCACGCATCTTCCGGCTGGAAGAGCGGCGCTGATCCGCGACGACCGCCTCGTCGAAATCCCGCGCAGCGTACGCCGGGTGGAACACGTCCTTCGCCGGCATTACGGAGACGGTCCCCTTCTGGCCTCGACTGGCGGCGGACCTGCTGGGGCTCCTGACGCTCTTCAGGCGTACCGACCGGGTGGCGGAGATCGCCGAAGCCTCCACACTGCTACTACTCCGTGTCTTTGGCTGGTCAGGAGCCGCGGTACGCAGTAGCACCCTGTCCGCCGGATCCGGACGGACGCAGCGCCTCGTGGACCTGTGTCGGGCAGTCAGCGCGGATACGTACCTGTGCGGCACGGGCGGCAGTAGATACATCGAGCCGAACCTGTTCACGGCCGAGCGGGTCGAACTGCGGCAGTTCGGCGCACCGACCGCGGGAGTGTGGGCCAGTGCCCGGCAGGTCAGCGTCCCGCACAACCTGATGGTGCACGGGCCCGACATCGTGAAGGCGGTCCTCGAAAGGCATGAGAGGTGTCTGGCACCCTCGCCCGGGGCGAGCGAGGTCGCCAGGGCGAAGCGCAGCAGTCGAGTTCGACGCTCTAATTCGTAGAGCGCGTAGGAAGTCTGCCGAATCGACCTCCTATGGCCCACCACCAGCCCGGTGGCGGCTTGGCGCCGCCGGAGAGGGAACAGGCGGGGGGGTTCTGTCAGTTTCTGGAGGAGGTAGGGGGGGGGGGTCTGCTGGAGAAAGGTTTTGTTCTGGTTGGGGTGTCGGTTTTGTGT